>NZ_JACSLH010000001.1:0-690130 GCF_018618035.1 Exiguobacterium sp. s64 | reverse complement strand
TTCCAAAAAAATGAGCGACCACCTTCGGGCGATTGCTCATCATCATTCACCAACATTGCGTAAGAACCACATTTGTATTGCAAAATACAGTCGAAGCAATACCTCCGTCATCTCGTCCATCGTCTGTTGATCTAGTTGGTAACTGTCCATCTGAATCTTCCTCTCCTGTTGATAGCCTCATGATACCTCGCATCCAAGCAGACAACATCTCGCCTAATTTCACGTAAGCCCTAGGGCTTGTTTAGAAAACATGCTCATTTTCAATAAACAAACCGTGTTTTCACTTCTGTCATTTCATCAAATAGTCTTCTTACGAGACAGACCAAAACAACGTCCAACCTTCACACACGAACCATCGCGTTTTCGTCATGCGAAAACGACCCTTTTCCGGATCCCGCTCTATGGATCCAGGCGAGAGCAACGCGAGTCGCCCATCCAGTCAAAGAAAAACGTACGTTTTTCTTCCTTGTCCTTACCGGACGGACCGGGACCGGTCCCCCGGCCCCACTCCATTCCGTTCAACCCATGTAACCTCGCTGTTTCATGCTGACGTACGACTCGTCCGCTCCGAGGATGAGATGGTCGAGCACCGGGATGCCGATGAGGTCCCCCGCCTCATGTAACCGTTCGGAGACGAGGATGTCCTCCCGGCTCGGCGTCGGGTCCCCGCTCGGGTGCTGATGACAGACGATGAGGCACGAGGCGTTGTTCAAGATGGCGCATTTGAAGACCTCCCGTGGGTGGACGACACTCGAGTTGACGCTCCCGACGTGTGCCCGGTGGACGCCGATGACCCGGTTCTTTGTGTTGAGCATGATGACGAGGAACACTTCACGGTCGTCGTCCCCGATGAACGAGGAACCGATTTGTCGGGCACTGTCCGGTGATTGGATGATGGCGTGCTCGAGAGCGACCATCTCCTCGCGAATCTCTTGTTTGATACGAATGACCTCGATGATGGATGTAAGTTCCATGATGGTTTGTCCCCTTTCGGATAAGCCGAGCTCAGAACGAACACCGTTGTGCGTCCTGTTGACGGGAACGAAGCGAGCGTCGGGAGACGGTGCAAGGGCGACCGCAGGGAGAGCCTCAAAAAAATGCGTAGAGCAAACGGAGGGACAGGCTTCCGTAGCCAACGAGCGAAAAGCCTCGCTTTGAGCCTAAAGCGAAGGAAGACGGGCCGGAGGGCGCGTCATTTTTTTGACGTCCCTTGCACCGAAGACCAGCGAGCTAGAGTACGGAAACAGGACGCACGGATTACCAATCACGAAAAAGGCTGTTCAAACGGGACAAATCGGGTATAAAATAAGAACAAACGTTCGTTTTATTGAGAGGGGTAATTATTATGACGATGTATCGCGATCGGGGCGAATTGAAATGGATCCCATTCCTCATGCCCGAGCACAAGGCGCTACTGACGAAATACTATAAAGAGATTCAAAAAATTGAGATGCCAGATATCGATGAACAGGTCCTATCGGTCTATGAGAATGTGCTGAACGACGCGATCTTCAGCGGAGATTTGGTAGAGGTAAAATATGTGGAGAAGCGGGAGATGAAACGATTCAGAGGATTCGTGCACCGGACGAACTACATGGAGCGGACCGTCGAGCTGGCCAATCAAAGGGAAGGGATCATCCATGTGCCGTTCGAGGCAATCATTCACGTCGAACAATCGATAGACTAACGCCCTGGCGGTTGCTGACGAAAAATCCTTTGCTGCTTTTATAGATGTATCAGTTAAAAGTTGCAGTACACTGATATCTTTAAATCATTCCGTTTGTCAATTTAAGCTAGACAGATCGACTCCATTCAGGTGACTCAAAAATGCCTCCAACGGTGTGCGGTAATTCAGTGACTTTCTTGGGATGTTATTCCGCTTGTCGGCCACCGACGAAATGAATGTTTGATCCACCTGGTTGAAGTCCATTTCCTTTGCCAAGCCGTCTTTCCGCAGGAGCCCGTTGGAGTTTTCATTCAAGGCGCGCTGAGAAGGCGTGCCGGGATCCGCAAAGTAAATCGAGACGTCGTGCCGGTTGCACAACGGTTTCCAATTGGAGAATTCCTTGCCGCAATCAAACGTGATGGATTTGAACAGATTTCTCGGGACCCCTTGGAACCACTGGTTCAACGCAGTTTCAATATCGCAAGCCTTGCGTCCTGCAGGCTTCAGGGCGATGATGACTTTCGTCAGCCGTTCGACCAGCGTGATCACCGCACTTTTGTGGCGGGCACCCACAATGGTGTCGCCTTCGATATGCCCGAACTCTTTTTTGAACGACGGGTTGTCGGCTTCCCGTTCGGAAATATGGCGTTTGAACGCCTGTTTTCCCCGGCGTTCCTGGTGTCCATTGGGTTTCCGTTTTCCTTTCATCGGCAGCGTGGCGGCGTCAAAGACCTGATTTTTGAACATGCGATAGATGGTGCGCGCGGAACAATCGATGGCCGTTTCTGCCCGGCCGACAATGACATCCGGCGTCCAGCCCTGCGCCACCTTGTCTTGAACATAGGCCACTTGTTTCTTCGGCAGGACAATCTTCCGCCGGCCGCAGCGTTTCTTATTTTTCTTGTATTGCGTGTAGAAGTCGAGCGCTGTATGTCCTGATTTCAGGAAATTGATGACGTTGTAGATTGGCTGCCTGGAACGGTTCATCAACTTAGCAATGATCGCTACAGGTATATTTTGGCGGTGGTAGGATTCTATCATCACCAGTTCATCCGTGGTAAGATGGGTGTAGGTCATTCGTGATCACTCCTATGTTTTTCTTTGGTCGGAAAATACATTGTGAGTGTACCACGAATGGCTTTTTCAATTGTCTAGCTTAATTTTACAATCGGCGATTAATGAATGAATGATCAATTTTTGAAAACTTTTTTGTGTTAATTGAATTTAAGTAGAAAAGAGAAGAAGCTTTTGGGCTTCCTCTCTTCCGATAATATCTCATATGTTAACTATAAAAATATATTTAATTATCCAAAGTCTTCAAACCTCCGTTTGACTTTAACCTAATACAAAACTGTGCCCCCAAGGTTAAAGAAAATTCAACTTTTGGGAGGCAGCACTTTTCGTGTACGACAATTAAACACGGTGTTAAACAGCTCTATTTCTTAGTTTCAATGTCATCGCATTGATAGCCACGATAACCGTGGACACGGACATCAGAACTGCTCCTGCGGCAGGAGCCAACGTAATCCCAATGGAGGCTAGAACACCCGCCGCTATGGGAATGGCAATAAAGTTATAACCGGCTCCCCACACGAGGTTCTGTTTCATTTTACTGGTTGTTTTATTGGCCAATTCGATAAAGGATTCAATATCGCCTGGATCCGACTGAGTCAAAATCACATCAGCGGAATCGATGGCGACTTGAGTTCCGGCACCGACTGCTATCCCAACGTCTGCTATTGCAAGGGATGGTGCATCGTTGACGCCATCGCCGACCATGATAACCGTTTGTCCATTATTTTTCAGTGATTCCACTAAACCATATTTATCTTGCGGTGATTGATTGGCTCTGTATTCAATGCCCAGTTCCTCTGCTACTCCTTGGGCCGCCGTTTCATTGTCACCTGTAGCCATAATCGGTTTTATATTGTAATGCTTCAATGCCTGTATCAGCGTTCTGCTCGTTTCTTTCAATTCATCGCCTAATGCGACCGTACCGATCGGATTCCCGTCCTCAACTAGTATACTTAATGTTGCCCCTTTGGGAACATCCACCGCTACATCTCTTCCAAGTGCCTTTTGGCTGATCAATTCGTATTTGCGGCCATTGGCGTTTCCTTCTATACCCGCACCCGACACAACATCAATCGAATCAAAGTGGACAGGCTGAATCCCTTGTTTCTCAGCGTATTGGACGATTGACTGGGCGATTGGGTGGCTGGACCCGCCTTCAATCCCTGCCATTAACGCCGCGATTTCGGCTTCGGTATGTTGACCATCCAGTGTTTCCATGTTCAAAACTTTAAATTCGCCAGTAGTCAATGTACCCGTTTTATCCAGTATCATTACATCAGCCTTAGTTGCCAGCTCCAATGCTTCGCGGTCTTTCACCAACAGCCCGCGGCTTGCACCTAAACTGGTGCTTCGTGCAATAACCAGCGGAATGGCAAGGCCGAGAGCGTGTGGACATGCAATGACTAATGTCGTAACCGTAAAAAGAACAGCGGTTTGAATGTCAGCAATGTACAGCCAAACGACAAAAGCGAGGAAAGCCGCCGCAATGGCGATATAAAACAGCCAGCCGGCTACTTTTTGAGCCAGATTTTCAGCTCTTGAAGGTTGATCCTGCGCCTGGCTTATCAGGGTTTGTACTTGGGAAATGAACGATTGGTCGCCGGTTTCCTGTACTTCAAGATATATGATGCCTGCACCGTTCGTGGAACCGCCGATCACTTTGTCTCCGGCTCCTTTTTCAATGGGTTTAGATTCCCCCGTCAGCAAAGCTTCATTGATCCGCGAGGTGCCTCTTTTGATGATGCCATCGGCAGGGACGTTTTCTCCGGCCTGAACCCGTACAAGGTCTCCGACTTTCAGCTCATTTACGGGACGCGTCTCGATCGAATCATCTTCCAATACCACATGTGCATCTTTCGGCACCAATTCGGCGAGCGATTTTTGCGCGTCTCCTGCTTCTCCGATAGCCTTCATTTCGATCCAGTGTCCAAGGAGCATGATCAACAGCAAGGACGCGAATTCAAAGAAGAAATCCATGATGTGATCGCCGGTTACGTAGCGTGCCAGCACGGCGTAAATGCTGTACAAATAGGAAACGGATATCCCTAATGAAATAAGGGCCATCATGCCCGGTGCTTTTTCCTTAAATTCAGCGATTGCACCTTGATAGAAGGGTTTTCCGCCATAAACCAATAAGATAGTTGCTAATACAGCGACCACAATATCCGAGTATGGAAAAGTAAATTGGAAAGGAAGCCGAACGTCCATCATCGGCGACAATAATAGAATGACAATGCCCAAGGGCAGCGACTTCAGGAAAATTTCTTTGAAATTCCCATGATGGTGATGTCCATGGTCACTATGATCGTGGCCACCATGATTGTGATGGGCATGATCATCATGAATTTTGGCAGGATTGCTGTCGTCTTGAATGCCTTCTTTCACTTGGTCTTCATGGTACGAATGCCCAACATGTTTGGAATGATCCATTTTACTGTGATCTACCTGTTCGTCTTGATGGTGGTGATGGTCTTTATCATTTTTAGCCATTCAGTGCGCCTCCTCCAAACTAGTGGTTCTTATCCTATTTAACCCTATTTACATTCTTAACATTCACAAAGTTCTTGCCGAATATACCACGCGAGGGTATATTTCATTTAAAAGTAAAGTGTGCTGTGAAAGCACCCTTACACGACGTCATACCCTTGTTCTTCAATCGCTTTCTGAATTTCGTTTAATGATGTCTTGGCAGTATCATAGTCTACTGCCACTTCGCCTTTTTTAAGATCAACTGTCACAGATGAAATCCCTTCGAGTTCACCGACGCCCGTTTCAACCGAGTTTGCACAGTGGCCGCAGGACATACCTTGTACTTTTAATGTTTCAATCATTATTATTCCTCCTAAAGTAATATTTCCTTAAACTTAACATACCCCGATAGGGTATATCAAGTGTTTAGTATCATTTTACTTTATCGCTGTTTCCATGACTCTAATTTAGAAGTTCACAATGACCCCCCAAAAAAACCGCACCATTGATTTTAATATTTGATTACTTGTCTATAAAATGTGCAGTTTCTATGGAGTTTCGGTATTTCTGTTTAGTTTGGAAAGGAGAGGGAAATCAAGTAAATGAAACAAAAATAAGAAATGGAGGTTTTAACATGGCTCATGAACAACATCAGGAATTGATTCGGGCATTACATGATTGTGCAGCGGAATGTAACCATTGTTTTGACGCTTGTCTGCAGGAAGATGATGTGAAGATGCTAGCACAGTGCATTCGATTAGACCGGGAATGCGCGGACATGTGTGCATTTTTGGAACATGCCATTACTCACAATTCACCGTTCGTTTCCGAACTGGCAGCCGTTTGCGCAACCATTTGCGAAGCTTGCGCAGAGGAATGTGAGAAGCACGCCGATCATCATGAACATTGCAGACGCTGTGCGGAAGCTTGCCGTAGATGTGCAGAAGCTTGCCGTAACGCCGCATAACCTTACTCAAAAAGGCCCGTCGGAAATATTTTCCGACGGACCTTTTCTTTTATCAAGCATCATTCTGCTTCATGGATCCATTTGTAGCCGATTCCCCAAACCGTGAGAAAATGATCATCGACCGGAAAACCGGACTGGCGGATTTTTTCCCGAACATTTCGCACATGCGAATCGATGGTCCGCCCTTCCGTCTCTGAGTCGAATCCCCAAATTAACTGGATCAGCTGCTCCCTCGTAAACACTTTGTCGGCATTCTTCATCAGATGGCCCACCATCAGAAATTCTTTTGGCGTCAATTTGATGATATGTTTGCCGTACGTAAGTTCAAACCGGTCTTCGTCCCACACCAAACCGTCCACTTCAATGGTATTTTTCGGAGTTCTCCTGCGAAGCAGCGCCCCCATCCGGGCCAGCAACTCATCTTCATTAAACGGCTTTGTGATGTAATCATCCGCCCCGATATTCAATCCCTTAACAATATCCTCCTGTTGTTCCCGCGCCGTCAGCATAATGATTGGCACATCCGAAAATTTCCGGATTTCGCGGCACAGTTCCCAGCCATCCATTTCCGGCATCATGATATCCAGTAAGACGAGATCGAAAGGTTCCGATTCCAAATAGTCGAGGGCTTCATGAGCTCCCAGTGCTTTTTTACAGAGGTACTGATGCGGCTTCAAATATAAAGCCACTAAATCCAGCATTCGTTGTTCATCATCAACCAACAGCACTTTCTGCAAGCGAATCCCCCCTTTTCAATTCTATCAGGACGGTTGTCCCTTGTCCGTACTCACTTTGAAGCGTCATGAGACCACCGTGCGATTCGACGATTTCTTTCGCAATCGCCAGGCCAAGACCGCTTCCTCCGTACTGTCTGGATCTGGATTTATCGACCCGATACAATCGTTCAAAGACAAAAGGAAGATTTTTTTCCGGTATGCCCTCTCCTTCATCACGGATGCTTATGGTGATGGTACCTTTATCTTGGACTCCCTGTAATACCACTTGTGTTCCTTCAGGAGAATGCTTGCGGGCGTTGTCCAAGACATTCAGCAATACCTGCTGAAAACGTTCGGGATCAATGAAGGCGACAATCTCATGTTCACAATGGACAGCCAATGAAATCTGTTTCTCGTCAAAAGCTGGCCGAACCAAGGCAACGACGGATGCAAAAAGCATCTCCAGTGAAAATTCCTCTTTTTGAATGGCGAACTGGTTATGATCCATCTGAGCCAGCTCAAACAGCTGCCGGATCAATTCCGTCAAATGGGCCGTCTCTTCCCGGATGATGCCAATGTATTCCTTTTTCTCTTCCTCGGATGCATCCGGCCGGCTCGCGATATCGGCATATCCTTTGATATAGGTCAACGGCGTCCGCAACTCGTGCGAAATACTCGCCAAAAATTCATTCCGCTCATTTTTTAAATGTTCCAAGTCACTGGATAGAGCAGTGATGGCGTTCGCCAGCTCTCCCAACTCATCGTTTCGGCCAATATTCAGGCTGACCTCGTGGTGCCCTTCGCTTAACTGTTCCGTCGCTTCTTTCATCCGAATCAACGGCAACGTAATCAATCGGGATAGCAGAAAAATTGTGATGACGGTCAACCCGACAGCAATCAGGCCAACAATCAGGAATTGGTTTCGCAAATGACTGACCATCCCTTTGATATGATTGGTTTCCGCAAACATGAACACGTGGCCTCTATGTTCTCCTTCAATGGTGATTGGGCTGTCCGTCGCAATAAACTCTTTTTTGTCCCATCGCTCTTCCACGACCTTCCCTCCCTGCAGAACCTCATCAAAATCGGTGTGTTCCAACACTTCCCTCATTTCAGGTTCAATCAGATCGGAATGGGTCAATTCGTTGCCATCTGCATCCGTGATGATGACGATGAAATCGGAGGCCGATTCCATCAACGCCACATGGTTCAATGTCGCCGGTTCAAAACTGTCTTCCAATACTTCGCTGTGGGTGTTCCCTCTTGCAAGCAGGTTGGTCATGACTTCATCCACCCGTTCATTGACAAAAGTAACGTACAGGGTTAGAAACAAAACCGATTCAATGATGATAATAAACACAAAAAACAGCAAACCTATTTTCAATGCAAGCCTGTTTAACATGGCATCCCTCTTTAAGTCGATTGGTTAGCAGCAATCAAGACAAAGACTGCTGCCGAAAGCTGTTGGATTCGGTTCGTCTTTCAAACGGCTAGCTGGTTTCTACTTGGTTTTTCCCTCTTCCAGCAGCGTTTTCCAGGTCTGTGATCCGTCTTCCGACAAGTAAGCATTGCCCTGGAGTGAGTAGATCGCCAGTTCCCTTTCATCAGTCGGATTTTGTGCAATAAAAGCGATGGCATCTTGCGGAAGATCCGGTATGTTCACCGTCTTCAGTTCTTCATTTTCCATAGTATACTTCACCAAAGCCGCCGCTGTCCCGTAGCTTCCGAAATACAACTGGTCTTCGGTGAAATGCACCGCTGTGCCTGTTTCATTTTCCGATGTAATCGCCTCAAAATTTTCGCCGCCATCACGTGAGAAATACACACCTGTAGAAGTAGCTGCAGCAACGAAGTTCGAATCTGTCGGATGAAGGGCGAGCGCCATCACTTCTCCTTCTAATCCTGAAGCTTTGACCGGCTCCCACGATTCTCCTATATCGTTACTTTTGTAGAACCCTGCTTCGAGCAAGGAGTTTTTTGCTGGATTGAGCAGGAAAATATCATGGCTGGTGTACCCTACAGCCATCGCATGAAAGTCCGTTTCTCCTTGAAATGCAATCTCTTCCAAGGTTTCTCCGCCATCTGTACTCCGCTGAATCCCAAGCGGATTGGGCAAATCCGAATCTGCGCTCGGGTGTCCCGAAGAATAAAAGCCTTCATCTACAGCGTTAAAGCCCATATAATCGAAAAAATTATCCGCTGTTTCAAACCATTCGCCATCGCGATAAATTTTTGGACCGCTGTGTGATGCAAAATACAAATCGTTCCCACCTCCTGCATAGCCCATACCGTGGACGTGTCTCAGTTCTCCTTCAAATGGAACTTCAAATGAATCCGCTGTATCGTTGCTGCATCCTGCCAGCAAAAGCAAAGCCGACAGTACCGCTATGCCCATTCTCTTTTTTTTCATGTAGATGCCCTCCGAATATGTCAATTTTCTATACTTTCCATAAGTATCAACCTCTTATAGCTTAACGAAAAAGTTTCGACTTTTTGTGCAGATATCTTGATTTCAAAACAGGTAATCCATTCCCTCTACAATTGACCCAAAAGGAATAATCCTTCCAATCGGTCCGGTGGAGGATCTTTGCCTGATTTTTATTTATAAATTTTCTACACCTGACATTGCTTTTCTTGTGGTTTAGTCAACTTTAAAGAAATGTCTTTTTCTCGTTTTTTCCTTGCATCAATTTTCAAAATACGTGGCTCGCACTATTCTGGGGAACTCAGTTGTATCAGCTCGGTTTGATCTGTTCCATATAACTCGCAATATCCTCTTCGGACATTTCACCCGTAATGATTTTCTCGATTTTCCCCTCTTGATTGACCAACAATGTAGTGGGCAATGGACGAATATTATAGGCTTCCATAACACTTTTGTCCTTATCGATAACAATCGGGAACGTTAAATTTCGCTGTTCAGCAAATTGTCTCACTTCAAAATCGGATTGCGCAATATTGACAGCGAGTATCTCTACACCTTGGTCCTTGTATACTTGGTACTGCTTTTCCATCAGCGGGAACTCTTTTTCGCACGGTTTGCACCAAGTACCCCAAAAGTTCACGAACACCCCCTGCCCTTTGTACTCAGACAGCTGATGCCGTTCCCCATTCAAATCCGTCAAAGCAAAATCGGGTGCCCAATCTCCAACTTGCAGCAATTCGTTTTTCTCTTTTGTTAATCCGTTGTAGATGGTAAAGATTATAGCCCCTGCCAGGACAAGCAAAATGCTTGTCCTCATTATCAAACGGTTCTTCTTTTTATTCTTTTTCGCAGTCATATAGCGTCACGCCTTTCTAAATATTATAAGTCCGGTCTATTAAAATCCAGTGAACCCACCCGTGAACTGCGACAGGTAAGCGATGACGTCCGTCATCATATCGAAATACAACATGAGACCCATGATGACCATCAAGCCTCCGCCGATCGACATGAACTGCGCACTCCGTTTCTTTAGGAAAGTCATCTTCTCGATGAAGAACGACATCAAGAGGAACGGAATGGCAAAGCCGAGGACGTAAAACAGCATATACAAGAGCCCGCGGCTCGGATCGGCGATCCCCATCGCTATCACCGCGGCCAGGATGGGGCCGGTACACGGCGTCCATCCGGCGGCGAAGCCCAGCCCAATTACCACGGAGCCGGTATAGCCCGATGGCCGTTTTTGAAAATGGACTTTCTTATCCGAAAGCAGGAAGTCGAATTTCAGGACACCGGTCAGCACCAAGCCGAAAAACACCATCAAGATGGCACCCAGCTGGCGCAGCAGGTCGGCGTTCTCAAAAAAGAAAGAGCCGATGAACGAAGTGGACAACCCGAGCGCCAGAAAGATGATGGAAAACCCGACCAAAAAAAGCACCGTATGGATCAACGCGCTCTTTTTCATCGCCCCTTTTCCGGTTTTCAGCTCATTGACCGAAACACCAGTGATGTAGGACAAAAAAGCCGGGTACAGTGGAAGCGCGCAAGGCGAGAGGAACGATAACAATCCGGCGCCGAACGCCAGCAATAAACTTACTTCAGCCATAGAACAGTCTCCTTTTAGATGATTGACGTGTATAGTTCCTTAACTGCCCTATCGCCGCTTTCTGTAAAAATGACAGTCCGTGATAGATTGTTAGGGGCGATCCGTCAGTTCGCTCTATTCTTCATTACTAGAATTACCATCGCCACACTGATTAAGAGGAAAGCGATAAATGCGAGGAAGGGGATGGTGATGAACCCAAACCAATTGATATACTCTGCGCTACAGGGAACGCTGCTTACACATGGCCGGAGACCACCGAACCCCGGAATCTTTTGTTCCATGTAATGCAGGACCGAGATGCTTCCCCCGATAACTGATAAGGGCAGGGCATAGCGGACAACCTTCCAATCGTTCTGGAACGTCGCGATCCCTAAAATCAACACAAGCGGATACATGAAAATCCGCTGAAACCAGCACAGGTCACACGGGATAAACCCCTTGATTTCACTGAAGTACAGGCTGCCGAGCGTTGCAATCAACGAGACGAACCAAGCTCCGTACAGCAAGAAGCCCCTTTTATCCGATACTTTATGGGTTTCGTTCATTAGTTTTCCTCCGCTAACGCTTCATCGATCAATGCTTTGATGGCATCGTAATCAAACGGATCTTCCAGCGTCTGTCCATTGACCACGATCGTTGGTGTCATCGCTACCCCGTGTTCTTCCACCAACGCTTCATCTGTTTTGACTTTGTCCATGGCCGTTTGCTTTTCCATGTCTTCCTTCAGCTGTTCCAGGTCAATGGCCGGGAATTGGGAAGCCACTTCCACCGTTTTTTCCTGTGTCAGCCAAGGGGCATCGTGATTTTCAACTGCCGGCTGTTCCGCAAATAGAGCTTTGTGGAAATCCCAGTAATCGTTCGGACTTTGTTCATAGACTGCTTCCGACGCCAAAGAGCCGATCATCGATTCATTGCCATGGAACAGGACATTGATGTAGGAGAACTTCACATCCCCCGTCTCGACATAGTCCGCCACCAGCTGCGGATATACCATTTCTCCCCAAGCTTTACAGGACGGGCATTTGAAATCCCCGAATTCCACGACCGTGACCGGTGCATCACTTTCACCAAGCGTTGGCTGGCCCGTAATATCTACTTCTCCTGTTTCCACGGGTGAAGCAGATTGCTGGTTTGTGAGCACGACGATTGCTGCTAAAATGCCAACCGCCAATAGTGTCAGGAGAACTGCGAACTTCATTCCGGACTGTTTCTTCTTATTGTTTTTATCCATATTATCCCTCTTTCCTATCATGATTTATCAATCAACTACTCCACATTGTTCTTCTATACCATTTTCAGCTCTTCTAAAGATAGAATGCTTAACAAGACATGCAGGCATTGGCCATACTAAATTTCAATTTGCCTTGCCACTTGTCGCTCCCTGTTCAATCTAACAAGCATGCCCAAACATTAAAACAATCATTTGAATATATAATTGACAATCTAGCGAAATCTTTGTACACTTGCATTAATCAAACGTTTGTTTGAATTTATAACTATCAGAGGGTATCACTTCACACTAGGATATCCGTAAAGGAGATGAGGGTGCTGTTAACCACGATTTTTACCGCGGTTGCCGCTTATGTGGCGACCAGCATTGATTACGTCATTATTTTGCTGATCCTGTTTTCACAAACGATGAAAAAAGGCCAGTTAAAATCCATTGTCATCGGACAATACCTAGGAACAGCCATCTTGGTGGGCGTCAGCCTGTTGGCTGCGTACAGCCTGACGCTTGTGCCGTCCCACTGGGTGGGCTTGCTAGGGCTCATTCCGATTTACCTGGGCATCCGGGTCTGGAAGCGAGAAGAAGACGAGGACGACGAAGAGAATCTCCTGTCCCGTTTGTCTTCCGGAAACCCCAATCGCTTGTTTGTCACCATTACAGTCATTACCCTGGCGGCTGGCGGCGACAACATTGGCGTCTACATACCCTACTTTTCAACCTTGAATCCAAGTGAAACTGTGGTGATGCTGGTTGTCTTTGCCATCCTGGTCGCCGTCTTGTGTTACCTCAGTTACCGGTTGGCAGCCGTTAAAACGATTTCTGAAACGATAGAAAATTGGGAACGGTGGATTGTGCCGACTGTCTTCATCGGGCTCGGCATCTTGATTATGGCGGAGAATGGGACTTTCCGATTCCTTTGGGGATTGGTGAGTTGAAGTCATTCTTTGCACTCTTTGTTTTATATAGAAGAAAATCACTTACTTGAAAAAACGAATGAGTAAACAGAAGTGAGAAAAAGGAGTGAATGAAAATGGCAAAAGAGATTTGTGATGTGGTCTGTGTAGATGAAGAAAAGGTGGAAAGAGTCCAGCAGCAACTGTCTGAACAAAATCCATTGGAAGTGGCGAAGATCTTCAAGGCGTTGTCGGACGATACGCGTATCAAGATCGCCTACGCCTTATCGCTGGAGGACAAACTGTGTGTGTGTGACGTTGCGAATATCATCGGTTCATCTACCGCAACCGCCTCCTACCACCTGCGACTACTGAATAATATGGGGCTGGCGAAATACAGCAAGGAAGGCAAGTTGGTCTACTACTCACTGGATGACGCGCATGTGAAACACTTGGTGCAAGTGGCCTTCATCCATCAGAAGGAGGTTGTTTCCGTTGGTTGAAAAAACGAAGGAAACAGAAGACAAAACGGTCTACCGGGTTGAGGGCTTTTCGTGTGCGAATTGCGCCGGGAAATTCGAGAAGAACGTCAAACAGATTCCCGGTGTCCAGGATGCCAAAGTGAACTTTGGGGCTTCGAAAATTGCGGTCTACGGCGAGGCGACGGTCGAGGAACTGGAAAAAGCCGGCGCTTTCGAGAATTTGAAGGTCGCACCGGAAAAACCGAAACGCCAGGCGGCTCCTGAAGTGACCGTCGAAGACAAAAATGTCTTCCGGGTCGAAGGCTTTACATGCGCGAACTGCGCCGGGAAGTTTGAGAACAACGTCAAGCAGATCCCCGGTGTCCAGGATGCCAAAGTGAACTTCGGGGCTTCAAAAATTTCCGTTTACGGGGCAGCGACCATCGACGAATTGGAGAAAGCCGGTGCGTTTGAAAACTTGAAGGTGGCGCCTGAAATTACAGGACGTCCAGCTATCACGAATACCGGAACCGAAACAGCGCCAGCTCGAACAGAGAAGAAAGTGCCGTTCTACCAAAAGCACAGCACCTTGCTCTACTCCACCCTCTTGATCGTGTTCGGCTACATTTCCCAGTTCGTCAATGGCGAAGACAACCTGATGACGTCGCTCCTGTTTGTGGCGGCGATTGTCATTGGCGGGTACTCGCTCTTCAAAGTCGGCTTCCAGAACCTGATTCGCCTGGATTTCGACATGAAGACCCTCATGACCGTTGCGGTCATCGGGGCAGCCTTTATCGGGGAATGGGCGGAAGCGGCCATCGTGGTCATCCTCTTTGCGATCAGTGAAGCACTGGAACGCTATTCCATGGACCGGGCGAGACAATCCATCCGTTCGTTGATGGACATCGCTCCGAAAGAGGCACTGGTCCGGCGGAATGGCCAAGAACAGTTAATTTCGGTAGACGACATTGTGGTGGGCGACACCATGATTGTCAGACCGGGACAGAAGATTGCGATGGACGGCACGGTGACCAACGGGTATTCGGCGGTCAATCAGGCGGCGATCACCGGGGAATCCGTGCCGGTCGCCAAAACGGTGAACGATGACGTCTTCGCGGGCACGCTGAATGAAGAAGGCTTGCTCGAAGTCAAAGTCACGAAGTTGGTTGAAGACACAACCATTGCGAAAATCATCCACCTGGTTGAGGAAGCACAAGGCGAACGGGCTCCTTCGCAGGCGTTTGTCGATAAATTTGCCAAATATTATACACCGATTATCATGGTCGTTGCTGCGCTTGTAGCCATCGTTCCTCCCCTTCTGTTTGATGCCAGCTGGGAAACCTGGGTCTACCAAGGATTGGCTGTGCTAGTCGTAGGATGCCCGTGTGCTTTGGTCATTTCGACTCCGATTTCGATTGTATCTGCTATCGGGAACGCAGCGAAAAAAGGCGTTTTGGTAAAAGGCGGCGTGTATTTGGAAGAAATGGGCGCGCTGAAAGCCATCGCGTTTGACAAGACCGGCACCTTGACCAAAGGGGTTCCGGTTGTCACGGACTTTGAAGTGCTGAACAAGGGAATCAGTGAAAAAGAGCTGCTTTCTATCGTCACAGCACTGGAGTACCGCTCACAGCATCCCCTTGCTTCGGCCATCATGAAAAAAGCGGATGCAGAAAATATTTCTTATTCTTCGGTCTTGGTCGAGGACTTCTCATCCATTACCGGCAAAGGGATTAAAGGAACCGTCGAAGGAACCACGTACTATATCGGCAGCCCGATCCTCTTCAACGAGCTGGGCGCCGCAAGTGCGGATAAGAACTTGGAACAAAATGTCACAGCTCTTCAAAATCAGGGCAAGACGGCCATGATCATCGGAACGGAACAAAACATCCTGGCGGTCATCGCCGTGGCCGATGAAGTCCGGGACTCCAGCAAGGAAGTCATCCAGAAGCTGCACGACATGGGCATCAAGAAGACGATCATGCTGACGGGTGACAACAAAGCGACCGGTCAGGCCATCGGCCGAGAGGTCGGCGTCACCGAAATCCAGGCCGAGCTGATGCCGGAGGACAAATTGAATGTCATCAAACGCTTACGGGCCGAGTACGGCAAGGTGGCGATGATTGGAGACGGCGTGAACGACGCGCCGGCACTCGCCGCTTCTACGGTCGGGATTGCCATGGGCGGAGCCGGAACGGATACCGCTTTGGAAACGGCGGATGTCGCTTTGATGGGCGACGATTTGAGCAAGCTGCCATTCACGGTGAAATTGAGCCGGAAATCCCTGAATATCATCAAAGCGAACATTACGTTCGCCATCGGCATCAAAGTGATTGCGCTGCTATTGGTCATTCCGGGTTGGCTGACCCTGTGGATCGCCATCATGTCGGATATGGGCGCTACCCTTCTGGTTGCACTCAACAGCTTGCGGCTGATGCGCGTAAAAGAGTAACGAAAAGAGCTTTCCAGCCAACTGGAAAGCTCTTTTCTGAAATACATAGTAGGGCACTGTAGACGTCAAGTTGAATTTGACACTTTTTGCTCGTTTGCCTTTTACACTTCTGCCGAAAACAATGATTTCCGGTTCCTCATCCGATGACTGTCGTCATCACTATGTATGATTTCGACGCGATGGAGTAAGCGGTCCAGTATCGCAGTCGTGATGCCCTGGTCCCCGATCAATTCGCCCCATTGATCGGGGCTTTTGTTCGAGGTCAGGATGATCGAGCTGCGCTCATAAAGGTGATTGACAAGATGGAAGAAGAGATTGGCTTCTCGTTGGTCCATCGCCATGTACATCAAGTCATCGATGATGACCAAATCCGAATCTCGCAACCTTTTTAACTGGATCTTCGACTTGCTTGAAAACTCTTCACTTTTTAACAGTTGGACGAGCTCGCCCATCGTGACGAAGTATACCTTGAACCCGTGGTTGACCGCCTCGATCCCTAGCCCCACAGCCAAAAACGTCTTTCCAACGCCCGGAGGGCCCAAGAGGATTAGGTTGTACTGTTGTTCGAGCCAGTTGAGCTGTTTCAACTGCTTCAGCTGTCGGGCGGTTAGTGCGGTCTGTTCCTCCAAATTGAACTCCGAGAGGGGTTTGATGAACGGGAATCGGGCCCACTTCATTCGTCTCTCCAAACTTTTAGCGTCTCGTTTGGCGCGTTCATGGTTCGTGATGGCACTTAGAAATTCGATATACGTCCAGGAGGCCATTTCGGCCTCTCTCAAAATCTGTGGGAGGGCGTCAGCCGTCTCGGCGAGACGAAGCTGCCGAGCTTCTCTGTCTCTACTGAGGCGTACCGATAAAACCATCGTTCCACCGTCGTGTAAGGTAATCCCTATTCACGCGCTACATCTGAGATCGTCCTACCGTGGCAACGTTCTGCGATGCCTTTCCGGAACACCTCGGTGGAGGTGCGGACGAGCCCGAGACCGTAGTCATACACGAACGTCAAATCACAAGAGAAGCATCTTTGACGTGGGACATCCAGCTCAATCCAGAGTATACCGACGTTCCATGCGTGACCGTGTCGGAAGCGACGTCGCCTTTTCGAATGCAGGACTGTCTTTCTCTGGCAAAGCGGGCAAGGGATGTCGTGTCGATCCGGGATGACCGGGAAAACGTTCGGTTCTTCGTCTGAAGACATCTGGATCTGAAAAAGGTCTGGAAGTGGAAGAAGTAATTTGATAAACTGTTGGGACAAAGCGAAAACTCCAATCGTGGTTTGTCTAGGCAACAATTACGATACCGGGGTTTTCGCTTTTTTTCTATGTTCAATTCAAAATCTGATGGATTTTATGCGTCAACCACACTTTATGCTGATGAGCCTAATCATTTCAATCAATATCCAATTTATAACAAGAAGGAGAATGTAATTTGCGCATTCATCTGCTAGGCATTTTATCGTTTGTGGCATGGATTTATATCCTCATTCGTCAGTATTTGTATATAGAGACTGTCCTGATCGATCAAGACCATTTCATCGTTGCGCTCATCGACCTCGAGACTTTCATGTATTTGCCCTTCCTCATGATGTTCTCCGTGATTCCACTCACTAGCGCAATCATTTCAGAATACACGATTCGCTATTTCAAGAATCGTGACAACCCGCGCCTATTCGGTTTACTCGCTGTCCTTTATACACTTGCGACGATTCATATGATGTGTGTGGTTTGGACGTTTTTTACGACTCCAACTTACTAAAGCTCATCAATCTTCCTTTCAAGTTGCAAGACCCATTCATCCAGATCCGATTCATCATGTAAGTAACCGCTGTCTCCGTCGGGTAAATCGATCCCGTTTAACCAGACAAGTGAATCAGTCGTCATGCCCACAATGAGGTCGTCATCTGACTGCTGAAGCACACGTCCGGCCCAATCGGATACGTCTTCCCGCGTCACTAAGCCCTCCTTCACATACAAAACCCATTTGATCATCTCTTCGAACGTCGGGGTATAACGTTTTCGAGGAAGTTCTTGTTCAGACAACTCTCCGCGCTTTAAACGTTGCGTCAAGAGCAATAGTCGCTCTGTCGTCGGGGCCCAGTTCATAACCGTTTCAATCGGTGTGCGAATCACATCACTCGGTCTGTATTCGTCGTTACAAAAAAATAGCTCCCCATTGCCTAAATCGATCGCTAACCAACTCCCAACGCTGTCGTAACCAACGCGGATGAACCGCAAATCGGTTTCTTGTAAAGCACGAAGTTGTGCAGCGTCGGCCCTCGTTAACAGCGTTGCTTTTTTTGAAGCACCGACTATCGTGAACATCTGACGCTTCATTTCCTCCTCACCTAAGGATGAAATGATGACTTGTTGCTCAAACAATGGCTCGCCCACCTTACCGTAACCAATCCTTGACGGAAGTCGACAACATCTCATCCACTTCGAACGTCTCATGACTGACGATGATGGCGTGATTCGACTCGATGTTCACACAAATTGGGTCCCCTAAAAAGTCCTCATACCCGATGATATAAAGCCCGTCCGGCCATGGCTCCTCGTCGTCCTGATACTCCTCCTGTACTTCCTCGAAACGTTCACGCTCGTTAACGAATGCGAAGCGCGGCAATCCTTCCACATCTTCGAGTTTGATTTCGACCTCTTCTATCGGCAATAGTGCTTTCAATTCCTCTTTTGTCATTGTTGTTCCACCTTTCTTTTTTGGTCTAACTCCACCTGTTCATCTTGACACACTATCCCTTTAGTGTAAAATTACACTTGTAAGTAAATGTAAATATAACCCTCATCAAGAAAGGGGTTCAGAAATGGCTAATTCAAAGAAATGCCTTGTCATCTTGTCATCGGTCTATATACTCGCGTTCATCGTGAACCTGATTCCATCCTTCATGTTTCCTGATGCAGAGATTCACCCAATTCATGCTTTCGCATCCGGCTTACTGCTCGTTTGCATGCTTGGGACGTGTTTACTTCGAAACCGTGCCGCCAAACTGTTCATCATGGCTATTTTGTTCGCAAGTGTCACTGTCTTCACATTAAATAGCTTCGAAACATATATGTATGACATCGTGGTGTTGGACGCCTTGTTTGCGATTCAGTATCCGCTCTATATCATATTCGTGACGCCACTGTTCGGGCTCAATTACTTCCTGAACGTCAATCCGGAATACGTCGCATTGCTCATCTTTTTCATCGCGATTTTGTTGCTTATCGTTCATGAAGTAGCGGTGACACGATTCGATCGAGTCAAACAATGAACGGAAGTCATGTGACGCGTCGTTTTCAAGCGGTGATGATTAGCGGCACGAGCCTTTTCATATCCATCGTTTACGTTTTGTTCTCCCCGAATTGGATTGGGCCAGGATTCGTGTGGATACTTGGAACGATGATATTGTTGATAACCTCTTCAATCGGATTAACAGTGCATCTTTCCAAATATCGAGGATGGCATCGATCCAAGTCCATTTTCGTTGGTATCGGCATACTCTTGATGCTTGGACTCATTTCCCTGTATATCTTGTGGTAAGTTATTGCCATCAACATGAATCACTCGACATGACATATGCTAGGAGGACTCATATGAACTTCTATATCGGCTCAAGCTTTGCCAACATCGAACGAGTGAGAGCGCTGCGTGATCGCCTACTCTCGCAAGGTCACGCGCATACATATGACTGGACGACGAACGACCGTGCCACGACACTTGAAAACTTGCGAGCCATCGGCACGAGTGAGTTCGAGACGATCAAGGCTTCGGACTTCGTCATCATTTTACTGCCGGCCGGCAACAGCAGCCATATCGAGCTCGGGATTGCCCTCGGTGCTGGTGTTCCCGTGTTCGTCCATGACGCCACGAATCGCTTCGACGATGTCGAGACGACGAGCACGTTCTATCATCTAAATCATGTCGTCCAATTGACAGGACCGCTCGAGGATGTGCCTAAGGCCATCACAGTCTACTTCGCTGGTACAGCGCGTTAAGTCACCTGCTCGGCTTGCAACAATCATTTCTAGAGCCATCTGGCTCTGTCAAAAAGTATATCGCAGCCTCTTTGTCCAATCTATGGAAAGCGAGCAAGCCGGATAATCAAATTCATAAAAAATTGAAGTGGATTGGATTTATCTGGTATATCAATCATTTTTGTGACATACTGTTCAAAATCTACTTTGAACGGGGACGATTGCGATGAATACTTGGAAACACACTTTACTCTTACTAACTGGCGTCGGCATCTCGAACCTCGGCGCCTGGGTGTATTTCATCGCCCTCAACTTGATTGTTCTCGAGATGACGCAATCGCCGTTCACCGTCTCGGTCCTCTACATTCTGGTCCCGCTCGCGGCACTATGCGCGAACGTTTGGTCAGGCTCGGTCATCGACCGTACCGATACACGCCGCTTGATGATGTGGCTTGATGCGCTCCGCGCCGTCGTCGTCTTCAGTCTCGCTTTCATCGACTCACTCGCGCTCATCTACTTGCTCGTGTTTCTATTGAACATCGCGAGTTCCGTCTTCGAATCGGCCTCCCTCGTCTACATGACCAAGCTCGTCCCAAGCGGTGACCGTCAACGGTTCAACGCCATGAAAAATTTCGTCCAATCGGCCGGATTCATCTTAGGCCCGGCCATCGCGGGATTGTTGTTCATGATCGGTACACCCGCGCTCGCGATACAATTGAACGCGCTGGCGTTGCTCGTGTCTGTCGGAATCCTCTCCCTACTACCGAAGTTGTTCACGGCCCGCGACGAAGTCGAAGTGTTCAACCTGCGCATGATTCTCGATGATTGGAAAACGGTCGTCCGATTCGCATCGACCATGCGTTACGTGACACTCGTCTATGGCCTATTCTGCGTCATGACGATTTTCATGTCGGGGCTCGACTCGCTCGAGGCGTCGTTCGCGACGCAAGTGCTCAACTTTTCTGAGAGTCGCTACGGTTTTCTCGTCAGTGTTGCCGGAGCCGGGATTATCGCTGGTTCCATCATCAACGCGACGTTCAGTGCCCGGCTGACGTTACCGTTCCTAATCAGTTTCGGTGCCATCCTAACACCTGTCGGCTATCTCGTCTTCGCCTTCTCCGAGTCATTCGTGGTCGCAGCGGTCGGATTCTTCCTGCTCACGTTCGCCTTGTCGTTCGCGAACACCGGCTTCTTGTCGTTCTATCAAAACAATGTCCCGACCGACCTGATGGGCCGCTTCTCCGGGGTGATCAACGTAGCGGAGTCCGTCTTGATTATCGGGTTGACGTTCGGCATCGGTCTCCTCGCTGAATATGTCGGGATTCGCTCGACGTATGTCGCCTTCTCGCTCACCTTCTTACTCGTCGGCTTGGTCACGGTTCGGGTCGTGCTAGAACGTTCGAAACGAGGACTGTATGAGGCGGTCGTCGTTGAAGAAAAGGTGTCATGAAGCTTTAGGATATAACAAGTAGCCAATCGTGAAGGCCTTCACGATTGGCTACTTGTATAATCAAAAAACTTAATGAGTCTCGACACCTATTTGATAGATGACTTTCTAAACCATCTCATAAGTTTCGAGAATGAGCTCGACCTCTTCCAACTACAAATGTTCTACATCCTCCAAAGTATCAAGTAAGATTCAGTCCATTTCAAAAATGTCACGGTCCATTGGTCCCCTTTCATTTACAATTGGCCTATTAAAACCATTGCTAATTAATTAGAAAACCTATATAATTTTGGAGATTTGGAATCCGAAAGGGAGTGTAGCGTTGAACAATTATCAAAACGTGCTCATCAAATTAAGCGGAGCGGCCATCGCCGGCGAGGACAACTCAAATTTCGATGCATACAATCTCGATCAAATTGCGGCTGAAATCCTGTCATTGATCGACATGGGCATCAACGTCTCCCTGATGATCGGCGGAGGGAACATCTTCCGAGGCAACATGGCCGACGCATGGGGCATCGATCGCGTCGAGGCCGACAACATCGGCACGCTCGGCACCGTCATCAACAGCTTGATGCTACGCGGTGTGCTGAAAAGCAAGACCGACCGCGAAGTTCGGGTCATGACGGCCATGCCGATTCCAAGTATGGCCGAGCCGTACATCCGACTGAAGGCACTCACCCATCTGAATAAAGGGTACGTCCTCATCTTCGCAGGCGGTAACGGTCAGCCGTTCGTCTCGACCGATTATCCGGCGGTTCAACGCGCGGTCGAGATGCACTGCGACGCCCTGTTCGTCGCCAAGAACGGAATCTCCGGCGTCTATACGGACGACCCGAATCGTTCGAGCACGGCAAGACAATATACGTCGCTCCACTATAACGATGTGTTGCGCCACGACTTGAAGGTGATGGATCAATCGGCACTGCTGCTCGCGCGGGACAATCAGCTCCCGGTCCATGTGTTCGACTTTGAAGAGACGGGCGCGATGAAGCGTATCTGTTCGGGCGAATCAATCGGCACGTTGATTCACGATGGCCAGACCACCCTTGCTACATAACTGACGACACCACCGGCATCTGTGTCGGTGGTGTCGTTTACTTAATCCCGAAGAACGCACTCGCTCCGATTCGAAAAACGATCTCGTCGTTCCAGTTTAATGTTTTATAATGAAGGTGACGGACATCTTTGATTGGTTATTCCGCATATATAGCGGGTAATTGAAGAGGTGGCTCATCGTGAGCCGATTCAAGACAGACGGAGGGGTGAACATGAAGCAATGGACAAATGAATCGATTTATTTGTTCGGTCTCATCGCTTGTATGATTGTCGGTACGATGGCTTATACCGTCCTTTTGTCTGAAAGTAACACCGGTCTTCTCGGCTACTTGATTTTACCCACCATCATACTCTCTTCTCTCATCTTCGGGATGCGAGCTGGGCTGACTCTGTCCGTCACGCTCCTCCTCTTTTTATTCATCTATTTCCGATGGTTCGCGTCCATTTACGAAGCAGGAAACGTTCAGTTTTTTAACGCCAGAGGCATCAGTTTTACGATTCTGCTTCTCGTCATGTCCATTCTGTCTGGTCTCGTTCATCAACTCGTGAAGCACGCCCAACTGTCACGGCTCGAGGCCAGACAGCTCGTAGCCGTCGATCCTGAGACGTGGCTCGATAACGCCGAACGGTTTCGAATGGACTTGAATGCAGAACGAGATCGTCTCATTCGCCACGGTGACGCCTTCACGGTCTCGTTCATTCAAATCCATGAGCTGAGACGGTTCGAGGGACGGTTTGGACGGACCGAGTATGAATGGTTCTTGAACTACTTCAGCGACGAGCTCCATCTGGCCACGAGACGAACGGATCATAAGTACCGCGTCGCCCTAGACACGTTCGCCATCATCTATCCTCACACGTCCCCTGAGGCCGCCCGCGTCGTACATGACCGGATTCGCCCGTTACTCGAACAGTACGAACTCCAAAGCGGTGAACACATGTCGTTGACGCATGAACATACGTTTTATGATGTGAATCGAGAAAATGGAAAAGCGGTCGTTGATGAAATCAATGCGAAAATTTCGTTCACTAGTTAAAATACATCCGATGAAAAAAACCTTGAATGATCCACACTTGATAGAAGTGTGCATTCAAGGTTTTTTTGTGTGCTCAAATCAACTCATCATACTCTTTGAACCGTTTCGACAGGCGAATCTAGCACTTCGATCGTCTTTAAAACCGTATCGACTATTCGAGTTCGGATATCGTTTTTCGAGAGCAATATCGCCTCGCCCGTCTCATCAAAGCAATACGCGATCGGGATTGAATGGCCACAGTTTCGATACGACCCATCGGCATGGCTCGTCCCGAGAATGATTGAGCGTTGTTGCATCGCGATTTTCTTCGCTTCACCAGACCAGTCCGCGTATTGCTCTTCGCTGAACATGCCGACTCCGATCGGATTAAAGATGATTTGGATGGGTTCTTCCGATTTAAGTCCTTCCAGCCCCATGAAGATTTCTCGACAGAGCACATATCCGTATCGGAGACCGTCGTCAACGACGGTTGACGGCATGAACAGCGGCATCGCCTCCGGTGTCTTGCCACGGTCCAACAGTGTCTCCCCACGCTTGTCGATGATGAGGGCCCGGTCCACGTTCTGCTCGTTCCGATAGCCCATCACGACCGCTGTCTGGAATCGCTTCGCGAGCTCCTTGACCTTGTCCAGATGCGTGACCTGACAATAGCCCTCTGGATACAGAATCAAGTCGATTGTAGGGTTCGCGTTGATGTCTTGAATGAATTGCTCTAGGTGTTGCTCCATTTTGGGTTGGCCAATCAGAATCTTCATATATACAGCACACCTTTCTCACATTTATTTTTTTAGAATCAATATCCTCACTTCGTTGCAAAGCCTACTACATAATGAGTTTTCTTCTCTTGAATCGCCTCAATCACGCCTCCGGCAATCTCTTCATTCGTCAACCAGCGGCGTTCCCCCTTCACGACTTGAAAATCGAGTTGCACTTGGTGATAACGGACGTCTTCAGTGATCGTCAGCCCGTTTCTCACACCGCTCGAGTTGGCGCGACTACCGAGAACATGGAACACGTCCGTTCCCCCTCGTAGTGCTGACAACACACACGTTAAGGCGTCAGCTGCGTCCGAATGAACCCAGGCAACGACCAAGTCGAAATCTCCGTGATCCGCAATCGAACTTCGCAGCGCTTCCTTGAGACGCAAGTCGTCCCGATAGTCGACCAATACGGCAGACAGTCGGTCGGGTGCTTGTTCGGTCAATCGGCTCATTTTCTCGGCATCCCGCCCGATGATGGACACGTGATAGCCAACCTCTTCCAACCAAAGGACCGTCCCCGCCAGCATCCCGCTCCCGCCGATCACTAACGCATGTTTCACGATATATCTGTCCCTTCTGTCCGTTTATAAGTAAGGAAAGGAATCCTGACTTACGAAAGCGAAATCTACATACAACATCCCCACAAGGAGGCATGATTCCCATTCCATCGACCATCTATTCCATCAAACCAATCGAGTCGCCACACGAACTCGATGAATCGTTCCCAGTCATGAACCAACTGCGCACCGACCTGACGCTCGACGCCTATCGCGAGCTCGTCGCCGCCATGCGACCACAAGGGTATGAACTATATGCGTTATACGCCGACGATGCCATCGTCTCGCTTGCGGGGATCGAGCTCCGCGTCAATCTATATCTCGAGAAACACGTCTTCATTTACGACCTCGTGACGTGCGTGAACCATCGCTCGAAGGGATATGGCGAGATGTTGCTTCACTTCGTCCATAAATACGCACGCGACAGTGGTGCCAAATATGTCGCCCTCGAGTCCGGACTGGCCCGGACCGAGGCGCATCGCTTTTATAAAGACAAGATGGACTACGCCATCACGAGCTATTCGTTCCGAAAACAGCTTTGAATTCTATGTAACAAAAAAGGAAGAGCCGAACGCTCTTCCCGTCTTTATTATATCGCGATTCTCGAACCAAAAACAGACTGTGTTCTCCTAAATCCATCCACTATACTTTGAAGACAGCCTGACTGAAGGAGAGATAAAGCATGACCGATGACATGAAACCGCTCGACCCCGGGCCGTTTTTCCACGGAACGAAAGCCGAACTGAAACTTGGGGACTTGCTTGAACCGAAGCGACGCTCGAACTATCAAGACAAGCAGTCGAACTACATCTATTTCACGGCCACTCTCGACGCCGCCAAATGGGGAGCCGAACTGGCGAGCGGAAATGCGCGTGAGCGCATCTATCTCGTCGAACCGACGGGTGACTTCGAGAACGACCCGAATTTGACGGACAAGCGCTTCCCCGGCAACCCGACCCGGTCGTACCGGTCGAGCGCCCCGCTCAAAGTCGTAGCCGAACTCGGGGCGTGGGAACGCCACCTTGACGATGTGATCGCGCATATGCGCGACTCACTTGAGAACCTGCGGCAAGCCGGAGAAGATGTGATTGACGACTGACACGAAGTAGATACACCTTGAATAAATCGTACAGGAAGCGCTGATATTCAGGAGAAATCGATTATAACAAGCTTGATGCATGGATTAATCGAGTCAAATCACAATCTGAAGATTAATTTATCATGGGTTTCTCATAATATTGAGCGAATTCAATCACTATGACTGGCTGACCATCTTGATGAAAAGAAAGTAAAAATCCCACTCGCGATGGCTGAGAACACAATTTTAAAAAGAGAGTTGTGAGTAAAACCATCAATCACATATCCCTTCAGCTTTTGCAATAACGTGGCTTCCGGAATCCAATCAATCACATAACCGATTCCTAACATTGCAGGGAGACTCATTAACAAGTACACCGAGACAAAAACGAGCATAATTGACTTCGTGTTCACCACCCTTACCTCCTTACTTTTACGACAATCAAATACTATAAGAAAGCGGATGGCATCAGAGTGTGATGTCATCCGTTCTCTTTGGATTCATGTTTGATTCATCTTTTGAAATGAGCCATCCGCATGCACAAGTGTGAACGGCTCCGCGAGCGACGCGGCCGCTGCCTCGGCTTGAGACATCGTCTTTTCCGTGATGACCGCTTCTTGTCGCCGTAACCGAAACGCCCGCTCGAGGCGACTCGTCAGCAAGTTACTGAGGAAGACGAGCATCGACAATCCAATCGCAGGGACGAGGAACATGTGACTCGTCATCCAGGTCGTCGCCGTGAACTGCTTGAAATAATAGCCGAACATCGACGACCATTCAAACAGTGTCGGCATCACACCTTCGAATAAGTAAATGGTCCCTCCGAAAAAGACGCCGAACAAGGACAGATGAATGAGTAACATCAATGTTTGCACAAACTGTTGCATGAAGACGATCACCATCGTCGGGACGAGGTGCGGCCACAGGTGTCGCCTCACTCGATGCCAGACGCTGCCGCCTAACGTCTCGGCGACAATCATAAACTCTTGTTGGAGCAACTGCCGGATTTCTGTAATCAGGTACAGCGTGACGGCAGGTAGACCGAGCAACACGAAGACCGTCAATTGAAGTGTCACGCGATCAACTAGCGGTGGCACCATCGTCGAGTCTGCGAACAACAGGGACGAAAACAGCATCATCATGGCAAGAAGGGAAATCGGTAGAATCAAAAACCCATCTAACAGCATTTTGAAAATTCGGTTCAACCGGGCCCCGCGAAAGGCGAGCGGAATCCCGACTACTAATCCAAGCGCCATCCGTCCGAGCGCCACGGTCGCACAAATACCGACCGTCCATTTGAACCCTTCGATCATCATTTGAAACAAATCATTCCCAGCGCGGTCGGTTCCGAGCCACTGATCTTTGGACGGTTCGAGCGGTGGAATGCCAATCAACCGTCCCTCATCGGAGTAACGGTTCAGGAATTGATCGACTTGACCATCTCGAAAAATCGTATTTCCGATGCTTAACAATAGCAAGCCCATCAAAATCGTAAAGACGATTAAGAAAACTGGGTCACGTAGCAGCGTACGACGCATCAAATCTCCCCTTTCCATGATTTCGGGATAAGCCACTCCGCCAGTAAATCCAATATGAAGATCGGGATATAGACGACCAGCAAGATCACGAGTAGGATTGGCATCACAGGATTATAGACGACAAAACGGAAAATCCCTTGTACGTTGAACAAATATTCGATGATCAGGAGACTCGATAGCACCGTGATCAAATTCGAGCGGAAAAAGAGATAGAAGCGATACACCAAATTCGGAAGCAAGTGTTTCCAGAACAACCCTGCCGGCCGGACGCCTTTGGCCCGCGCCAACTCGAGAAACGGTGTCGCTTCCTCCTCGAGGATATGTTTCGTCAACCATTTTAGGAAGAAGAATAGAATGGTTAGCGTCAACGTCAAAATCGGTAGAAAACGTATGTATTCGGCAAATCCGCCAGCGACTTCAATTCGATCAAATCCGGTCGTCTTATGAATCGTGATCGCAAGATATTGTGAAAAAATGAGCCAAAATAAATCTGGAATCATCTCGAGCGTCTGGCTCGTTTGTTGGAGCACCGTGCGCACACGCTTCCCGCTCCGATAAAAGAAATAGGCGTACATAAGGGCGAACACAACTGAGACAACAAGTGATGTCGTAAAGATAATAAGCGTCTCTTTCATGAGCGGACCGAGATCTGGCAATAACGGTAACTCTCGTTGCGCTGTGACGTTGAAGTATGTAATCTCATCGAGTTTCGCCAACTGACTGAATTGTTGTTGAATCCCGTACCAGTAATTCGATGGCACGAACTCGAGTTGCACGACGAGCGACGGCAAAGCACTGATTGCAATCAATACAAAAATGGTGATGAAAAACTGAGCCGATTTTTGAGCAATCAAGTTCATTAAGTTCTCCCCCTTTCAAAAAACAAATACATTCTTATAACCGTTTCGAGCTTGCTTATAGACCATAAACTATAGAATCCAAAATAAAGCATATCCTTCATCCCAAAGTAAAATTTCCCCATTTACACTGTTATGATTTTATCATAATCATTTATGAATAAAAACAATATTCCGAAAATTTCAGAAATTTAAATAGTCATTTGCTTCGACAGTTTCCACATGGAAATCGGCGTTCTTTACAACTCAACGATATCCATTGCATTCACCCTATTGCTTTATCGAAAAAGTAGATTTCAAATGATAATTGAATTCAGAGGATGAATGGCAGAAAAATCATTAAAAAAGTATCCTTCTAATTAGAAGAATACTTTAGTATGTTGAAAAGAGCGTATCGCCGTCTTTGGACTTCAACACATAGTCAACTCCAGTCGAATTCACTTTCGTCAACGTGACGGTACAATCAAACAACGTGCCCGGTCCATATGTGACGTCCTCCGGTATGTCCGGAAAATCGTAAGACTCCTCTTCAAACCAGAGCGTCACGCCGCCTTGTTTCGACTGATTGTCAACGACATAGCAACTCCCAGTTTCCGTCTCATAACGGCCAAGCGCGCGATCATATGTATCAGGTACGGCAATCATAAAACAAACGATAGCTATGAAGACACTAAATATGGCTCCCAGCAATTTCATCAATTTGCGCTCGCTCCGCCATTGTGACATATATACAAATGTCGAAAGCACACAGATGAATCCGACAAACCAAAACGCAATTAATTGTGCCAACCTGATCACCTCTTTCATATTATACGAGCGTTACTGAATAATGTTTCATCATCCTATCAGATTAAGGAGTCCTATATGGCCCACTTCCTCAAGTTACAATCTATCTCCATTTTGCTCGCGGTCCTGCTATTAGTGAACATTCAACTGCTCGCCAACAGCGGACGGCTTTATTTGTTGATGGGTGATGCTTATATGCTAGCCATCACTATGTTCGGTCTTGTTTCACTCATCTTGTTCACGCGGCTCATCATCAAACGTGTCAGGGAACTCGCACCTTCACCATGGAACCTATCCCTATACGTGTTATGGCTCCCTTATTTGGCGCTGTTCACCTATGTCTGGACACAAATCGTCCCCGCCCCTGGTGAAGCGGCATGGCCAGGTCCGGCCGTCGGGCTATTGATTATCGCGCTCACATTCACGTTCCCGCTCTATGTGTTCATCGTCCATATGGTCGCCTGCTCCAAACAACGAACGACGTAACCAAAAAACGTGTGCAACCCGAAGCGGGTGCACACGTTTTTTCATGAGAGCTCCTGTCTTCGTTTCTGCCACGCCACGAGCAAGATGCTGATGATGACGAGCAGGAACCACGACGACAGCTTGCCGAGGTCAACGAGCGCCCAACCGCTCAACTGGTTCGGATATGCCCAACCGTTGTAGAACGTGACGATATTTTCCGCGAACCAGATGAAGCAGGCAATCAAAAAGAAGGCGACGACGACGGGCATCGTGAAACGGCGGTCGTCGAGCCGGTACGTGACGATGGCACGGCCGAAGACGAGAAAGACGAGACCAATCAACACCCAGCGCAAATCGAGCCAAATGTGATGCCAAAAGAAGTTGAAATAGATGGCGATTCCCAGGCCGAACGCGATGAGCGGTGGAGGCATCTTGAGAAACTCCAAATCAAGGCGGCGCCACGACTGGACGACGTAGCTGCCGACGCTCGCATACATGAACCCCGCATAGAGCGGGACGCCGAACCATTTCGTCAACGCCTCGTCGGGATAGCTCCATGACCCCATCTGGACTTTGAACAGCTCGAGGCCGAGCCCGATAACGTGGAACCAACTGATGACCTTCACTTCTTCCATCGTCTCGAGCCCGGTCTTGACGAGCACGACTTGGACGAATAGGCACCAAATGAGGAGGACGTCGTAACGCGGAATCGGAAAGTCGAACCATTTCGTCAACGCGAGCGCCCCGAAGATGGCGACCGGGAAGATGCAACTGAGTGCCTGTTCGTAACCGAAGATGAACAAATAACGGATGCGCCGCATCGTAATCACCTACAATTCGATGTATTCGTAAAGGAATGACGACTCACCGTCAAAGAAGCGCGGATCGTAGAGGCCGAGCCGCTCATCATCCTCGACGACGACAACGAACGGGGACCACTGTTTGAGCGTGATCGCTTCTTTATTTTCGGCGAAGAGCGGATTCAAATCGGCATCGTCCGCACTCGTCAACTCGTATTGGACCTCGGGTTCTTGATAGACCGAGTCACTGTAAATCGACACCGACTCATCGGTCTTTGTGACGACCGTGAACTGGGTCGGGATGAACGAGGCCGACAGCGCCACTTCATCGTGATCGGCGGCATACGACTGATACAAGTACGCCCCTTGCGCACTTTGAATCAAGACGTGCACGACGATCACTGCCCAGGCGTAGCGATACACCGTATGACTGATGTCAGTTCGCCGTGCGATCAGCCAGGCGACGAGGAAAATGCCCCAATAGACGAAATCAACGATCGGGATGACACCGAACGTGACCCGGACATCCGATAACGGTTCGAAGTAACCCGTCCCCCAGGCGTTGAACAAGTCTGCCGTGTTATGGATGAACACGGACAAGAGCGCCCACCAGAAGTAACGGATATCGGTCACCTTGAACAAGAGGCGCACGAGTATGTAAATGAGTAGCGCGAACAACGGGACGAGGAAAATCGAATGAGTGATGCCGCGGTGCCACATCTGATACATCCCTTCCGTGTCCCATAACCGCGAGATGACGTCACTATCTGGAATTTGGCTCCCGACGAGCGTCGTGACGAACAAAGCACGTTTTTCGTTTTTCTGAAGCTCTCGCTTGTCGGCCGCCCCGTAGAGCGTCAGACCGAACAGCGTATGTGTGATGGTGTCCACCGGTCTCCTCCTTTTGGACGGAAAAGACATCCCCCTCATGACGAGAAGGATGTCCGTCCTAGCTTATTTCTCTTGGTCCATTTTCATGGCGCGTCTTGCGACGACAGCGACAAAAATGACAGCGACAATCGGAATGATTAATGGCATCCAATCTAACATCCGCCTGTCCCCCTTCTACAAGTGTCGCAAGCAGTATATCATACCTTCATTTCAATCGTTTCAGTGAATGCTCGCCTTCGCATATCGTTCGGCCATCGCCTCGATCGTCTCGCGCAAATGGTCGCGGAGCGTGATCGGTTCGAGCACCTCGACTTGCGTGCCGAGCGACAAGAGCCAGAAGACGAACCCGTCGGATACGGCCGCATCGAAGCGGATGAGGAAGCGTTCTCCGTCTTGAGTAATCGAGACGTCTTCGCCGAGCTTGTCGAAGATGACCGGGAGGACGCGCTCGTCGACGGCAAGGACGATTTCCTCGTCGAGCCCGTTGTACATATTGAACGACTTTTGGAAGTAGTCATCCGGCAAATGATGTTTCATGCGCGGCGTATCATCCTCGACAATCTCTGAGTTGACGATGCGGTCGACGCGATAGTTTCGGATTTCCCCGATCGACTCATCGATGCCAATCAAATAATATTGCTCATGGTTCCAGTGCAGGTCAATCGGATTGACGACATAACGCTCGCCGTCACGGCGAAGCGGGAACGTTCGCTTCGTGGCGTCAAAGCCGACGACGTCCGTATATTGGAACGAGATTGCCTTTTGTTCTTGGATCGCGCGCTGGATGCGATCGATATGGTAAGGAATCTGTCCGTGTTTCTTCTTCGGTGTCTTGATGATCGACTGGAGCGTTTCCGCTTCCGGAATACTCGTCAGTTTTTGAAGTTTTTCGACGATCCGCTCTGTCACGTCCTCCGAGATGAACTTCGCCGCGACGATGGCGTCGACCATCATCCGGAGCTCATGGATTTCAAACAAACGGGCCGAATGCCAATATTTTTTGGCGAGGCCGTTCTTCTCGAGCTCATCCTGCACCTCGAACCCCGAATCGGTCAATGCTTGGATGTCGTCTTTCACTGATTTTTTTGCTAACTTAGAAGTATCTCCGATCGTAGATAAATATTCGAGCAAGTCTTCTAACGTCTTTGGATGATTATCATCTGTGTGGCGTTCGAAAAACCGTCTCACCTCGAGTAACCTTTCTCGGTTGTTCACGGTTTAATCCCCTTTCACTTCTCTATGTAAAATATGTATAAACAGACAGTAGCATGTTATTTCCATGAAATAAAGGTATTTTCCATTACAAATCGTTTAAGGAGGCCCTTCCGCAGTGAAACATTACGCGCACGTCAACGGCACGAAAATCGAATATATGGACCGCGGTCACGGTCCGGTCATCGTTCTGATTCATGGGACCCAATCATCGAGCCTCGAACCGTACCATGTGGACCGGCTCGTCGTGTCCGGTTTTCGGGTCATAGTCCCATCCCGTCCCGGCTACGGTGAGACTCCGTACTCATTTTCGGCTTCACCGCAAGCGTTCGCCACCAACCTACGTCGTTTGATGGAAATCATGGCAATCGATCGGTATCACGTGTACGGCATTTCGGCCGGTGGCCCGACGGCAATCGAGCTCGCATCGCAGAACGACCACGCGCTCAGCCTTACGCTCGCTGCCGCTGTGACGAGCGTCGTCGACTTCCCCTATCGGCAATACATCAGCCGTAACGTCGCCCAGCCTGCGTTCATCGCGCTGCAATTTGCGATGAAACAGTTCGTCGCCCGCGCCATTCAAAAACAACCTTTCGAGGCGACGGCCCGCATGATTCAATCGACGAGCCTGCTCGCACTCGATGTCATCCGCGACGAAGTGACCCCGTACGATATCTTCCTATTGAAACGAGTCGCTAGCCAAATGGCGTTCGGTCTCGGTGCCCAGTTCGACCTGCGGCAACAAGTGACCGATGAAGCGCTGCTCGGGGTGACGTGCCCGACGTATATCGTCCACTCCAAAAATGACAAGGCCGTGCCGGTCCGCCACGCGCATCACGCGAAACGGCTCATCCCGCACGCCCAGCTCACCATCTTGAACAGCCCCGGCCATTTGATTTGGATTGGTCGTCAAGCACGGAAGAGCGAGCAACAGATTGAACGCTTTATCCGCTTCAACTCATAAGACGCCATTCTAGGCGTCTTTTTTAGTCGCCTGGTTCGAGCAGATTGATCAATTTTTCCGTCACGTCAGCCGGAAGGCGGTAGCCGATATTTGTGTCGTCCGCGTCATAAAGACTGCTTACCGACTTCGCATCATCGTTGAGCCAAAGGTAATAGCGGTCCGTCTCCCCGTCCTCGAAGCGGATTTCGATATCGTATTCCGGCCCAACCACATTGGCGACACCTGGAATTTCGTCTGCCTCACGCAGCATGTCTTCGAACACTCGAATCGATTCCGGTTCGTCGAACGTGACGATATCGCGCTCTTGAAAACTGCTGAATCCGTCCGATTCCGAGACGCGGACTTCTTCAATCCCATCCGTCCGAAAATCGTTCGAGCCACAACCGGTCAACGTAAGGGCTAACGTGAAAAGAGCAAAGACTGACATATGTCTTCGTTTCATAAAAGGGGCTCCTTTAACTGTGTTTGGTAGCTATACGTAATTCAAAAAAAGTTACACATCACACGTCAATCACTTACTCGTCCACCCCGAGCACTTGAATCAACTGATTCGTCATATCTCTCGACACGCGATAGATGAGATGCGGATGCGTCACATCCATCAAAAAGCTCGGTTGATGTTTCTGTCCGAGCCAAAGATGATACTGTGCCATCATCCCGCCCTTCCAATGAAGCTCCAAGTCAAAGTCCGGTTCCCCGTGAATGGAATCTTCGAGCGCATCATCTGCATTACGCAGCATGTCCGCGAACGATCTCACTTTTTCGATTCCATTGAACATGATGAAATCTGTCTCATTGAACGAACCAATTCCTGACGACTCAGCAACTCTCGCTTGAATCATCTCTTCTCTATTCAACTCATTCTCCTCTGAGTTCATAAATGCTTTGAACATCGCCGAAGCCCCTGTGAAGATTGCCCGATCTAGTTTCATGTCCATCACCCCATTCATGTTGATCGTTATCTTTTACGAAAATCCGGACGAAAGGTTTCACAAATTTTGACATCGGATCATTCAGGCCTGTTTTCGCATTCGCTCCAAGAAAATCGGCAATATGTTCAATAGAATCGAGATGCTCGTTAAGACCCACCACGCTCGTCCCATACCTGGTATGACATCCGCCAACGCACTCCAATCCTCCGCTTCGACCCAGACTGATAAATAGCTGTAATCTGCACACACCGTCAATGCGGTCAAGGACAACGCAATCGCCATCGGTAGCTTATAGTCTTTCCCGACGCTGAACGTATACAAATTGACCAGTGTCGCCCCAATCGCGAGCAATCCTAAAACCATCCACATGTAAACCATCCCCTATACCATATGTAATTTATTCCCTATTTCTAGAATAGCATATAGAGTTCATTCTGTAGGTAAACAAAAAAGCCAAGCCGAAGCTCAGCTCTTCCTTATTGATACGTCCAACCGGTCAGGCTCGCAGTCGCGCCTTCGTAACGCAACTGTTTCTCGAGCTCGCTCGGGAAGACACGGAGCGTGGCGACCGCCTCACCGTCATTGACGAAGCATTCGACACTTGACGAGTCGACGAACACGTGAAGCGACGTCACATGAATCGTTTTCGTCCGTGTCGTGCCAAACTCGGTCGCGAACGGCTCTCCGGCATTCGTCCGGTCGATCGTCAATTCGCCTGCCGTCGCGTCGTAACGAATGACGAGTGACTCATTCTCGACCTGAAGCAGGTCGAGCGTGAAGTCTGACCCATCCGTTTTCACCTCAAGCTCATACCGGTCCGGTGTCGCGACGCTGATTGATGTGCCGGACGCGTCGAGGAATGTGTCTTGGCGAAGCGTTGTCATCTCCGCCACCGGACGCTGCTTGAGCATCCCTTCCTCAATTGTGAGCACACGCGGTAACGTCAAGGCGTGGGCCCAACCGAAGCGGTCTGTCGGATACTCGATTTCAGGGAGTCCCATCCAACCGACGAGAACGCGTCGTCCGTCCTGTTCTGTCGTCTGTGGGGCGTAAAAATCAAACCCGAAGTCGAGCTCCTCGAACGCTCCGTGGGTGAATGTTAACGTCTCAACGTCGAGCTTGCCGATCAAGAACCCAGACTGATAGATGTTGTGATAGCGATGCCCGTCCGGTTCAATCCCTTGCGGCGAGAAGACGAGGACGTGCTGCCCGTTCAGTTCGAACACGTCGGGACATTCCCACATGTAGCCGAACGAATCGAGTCCCGTCTTGATTTCACCGAGGAACGTCCAGTCATCCAAGTCGACCGAGTGATACAAGACGACGCAACCCGTCTCGTCCGTACGTTGTGCGCCGACGACGGCGTAATAGGCGCCGTCCTCGAGCCACACTTTCGGGTCACGGAAATGTTCCGTGTACCCGGCCGGCACGTCCGGAATCGCGACATTGCGACGTTCGATTTTGCCATCCCGCAACACGCCGATTACTTGCGAGGCGTGACGCGTCCAGTCATCCGTCCGGTGATTGCCCGTGTACATGACGTGGAGTTCCCCGTCTTTCACGAACCCGCTGCCTGAATAGGCACCGTGTGAATCTTCGGTCGTCTCCGGGACTAACGCCACCCCGCGGTCCGTCCACGTGACGAGGTCGGGTGATGTGACATGATACCAGTGTTTGAGACCGTGTACCGGTCCGAGCGGGAACCACTGATAGAACATGTGATATTCCCCGTTGTAATACGTGAATCCGTTCGGGTCGTTCAGGAGTCCCGTCGGCGGTTGGATATGGTATCCGAACCGCCACGGGGAAGCTGCCGTCTTCGTGCGGAGCGTCTCCATCTCGAGGGCACTCACGTCACGTAACGAGCGGTAACGCTCTGCCTTCGTCCAACTCATAACATCACTTCCTTTTCATTATGCTGCTTGTTTGACTGCTTCTTTTTTCGCTTGGCGTTTCGCGAGCACGAACGTCAATCCGAAGGCAACCGCGAAGGCGATAGCCATACCGATGATATACGAGACGATTGACGCTGGTGCGATTGAGATGATCCCTGGAAGACCTGCCGCACCGAGGGCAACGGCGAGGACTTCACGTCCGACGATGAACGCCGAGGCGACGCCTGAACCGATGATGGCCGCGATGAACGGATAACGAAGTTTCAAGTTGACCCCGAACATTGCCGGTTCCGTGATGCCGAGGAGTGCCGAGATCCCAGATGCTGAAGCGATACCTTTCATCTTTTGGTCACGTGTCAAGAAGAAGACAGCGAGTGTGGCCGCACCTTGCGCGATGTTCGACATGGCTGCGATTGGGAAGATGAATGATCCACCCGTACGTGCGATATCGGCAAGAAGTTGTGTCTCGATGGCGATGAAACTGTGGTGCATCCCTGTGATGACGATCGGTGCGTACAAGAGACCCATGACGAGACCGCCGAAGAAGCCGAGTGAGTCGTACGTCCAAACGAGACCGTCGATGATCAAGTTACCCGCTTCGCGTGTGATCGGTCCGACGAAGGCGAACGTGACGAACGCCGTAATGAGGAGCGAGAGGAGCGGTGTGAGCAAGATATCGAGTGATGCTGGCATGAATTTGCGAATATTGATTTCAAGTTTCGACAAGATATAAGCGGATACGAGGACCGGTAACACTTGTCCTTGGTAACCGAGTTTCTCGATTTCAAAGCCGAGAATGTTCCAAACCGGGATATCACCGACCGTTGCTTGCGCATAGGCGTTGACGAGATCCGGGTGAACCATGATCATCCCGAGCGCGGCGCCGAGGTACGGATTACCCCCAAACCGCTTGGCGGCGGAGAACCCGATCAAGACGGGCAGGAAGACGAAGGCGGCGTTCGCGAACGTGTTGATCATCGCGGCGAGATCGGCGATGCCTGGGTACTGATCGATGAGTGAGCTTCCTTCGAAGAACAAATCAGGTGCCGTGAGCAAGTTGTTGATCCCCATCAAGAGACCGCCGGCGACGATGGCCGGGATGATTGGGACGAAGATATCAGACAACATTTTGACGAACTGTTGGAGCGGGTTGCCTTTCTTCGCGCCGGCCGACTTGACGTCGCTTGTCGACATATCGCCGAGGCCTGTCAATTCAGCGAACTCAGCGTACACCTTGTTAACCGTACCTGCACCGATGATGATTTGATACTGGCCACCGGTCGAGAACGTTCCTTTGACGACGTCGAGGGCGTCAAGTTTCTTCTCGTCGACTTTCGATTCGTCGTTCAAGACGAGGCGGAGCCGGGTCGCACAGTGGGCCGCGGCGGCGACGTTGTCTTTCCCGCCGAGAGCCTCTAAAATCGCTTCTGCTTCTTGTCTGTAGTTCATGCTGGTTTCCCTCCTAGCGTTTCAAGTACGCGTTGTTGTGTTGGTATGGCTGGAATCGCGCCGTATGCCGTGCACGTCAATGCGCCGGTCACGTTCGCGTATTCAATATCCTTTAGTAAACGGTCGTCATCGATGCCTAGAGTCGCTAAGCGATACAAGTAGGCGCCGACAAAGGCATCACCCGCTCCCGTCGAATCGACGCTTTCAATTTTCACTGAAGCGATGACGTCTTTGACATCTTTCGTCGCAATCAGCGTCCCGCGCGAGCCGAGTGTGATGGCGATTCGTTTCGCACCCGTTTCGAGAAGCGACGCGATCGCTTCGTCTAAATCGTCAAGCCCGGACAATAAATGCGCTTCCTCCTCGCTCAACTTGACGAAGTCTGCTTCGGCGATGAAGTGGAGCGAATCTTGTTTGAACGCCTCGAGGTCGGTCACAAGCGCGTCACGGTAGTTCGGATCGAACGAGACGAACAGGCCGTCACGCTTGGCGAACTGGAGCAGTTTGAAATAAGCGTTCTTTAACTCACCGTCGAGGAGTGCCGTCGCCGATCCGAAATGGACGATGTCCCCAGGCTTGAAGGCCGACAAATCAATCGACTCGAACGTATAATCGCCGTCGCTACCGCGGCGGAACGTGAAGTCCCGTTCCCCGTCTTCTTGAATCGACACGAACGCGAACGTCGTGTCACCTTCCTCAACTAGATTCTCGACGCCGACGCCGTTGTCGACGAGCGTCTGTTTTAAAAATCGTCCAAACGGGTCTGCCCCGACTTGACCGAGGAAACTCGAATTTCCTCCGTGTTTACTGACGACTGCCGCGACGTTTGCCGGTGCGCCCCCTGCTTTCTTTACGAATGTCGTCCCGTTGACGAGGTCGCTCGATGCGTCCTCGCAAACCCAATCAATCAATAGTTCGCCAATGCAATGTACGGTGTTCATCCGTCCACCTCCATGTCTGAATGTCGTGCTTCGTATCACTTATCGAACCGGTTCCAAAATCGAATAAAAAAATATTGCGGAACCGGTTCCGCAACACAAATGTAATCGATTTAATTTAAAATGTCAACGCTTTCTCGCAGTTTTAATTCAAAAGTTGTGAACGTTTTCATCGGGATGGTTTCGCCTGTTAACAATTGGAGAATCATGTTAGCCGCACGAGACCCTGTCCGACGGTATGGAAGATGCACCGTCGTGATCGCTGGATGGAGCACTTCGGTGAAATCATAGCCGCCGAATCCGCTCACCGAGATATCCACCGGCACCGATTTCCCACCATTGGCGAGCCCTTTCAAGACACCGAAGGCGATGTTGTCGGTCGCACAGACGATGAGCGTCGCGTCATCGGTCGCCTCGGCGATCCGTTCCCCAATCGGGATCGCGTCGTCAATTTTGAACGTCGTCGTATACGTCGTTACGTTCGCGCCTGCTTCTTTGAACGCATGCAGAAAACCGTCACGCCGCGCCTGTCCGACGGCGATGTCGTATGGACCGACACCGACATATAGGACGTCACGGTGACCCCATTCCATGAACTGCTTACCGAGGGCGAACGCCGCATCGTAGTCGGGATAGACGAGGCTATGGACCTGTTCATGCTCTTGACCGATCAATAGGACCGGAATTTGGATATCGTTGATCGCCTTCAAGTGCCGCGGCGTCACGGTCGTCCCGAGCCAGATGATGCCGGCCACTTTCTGTTTTGCCAAGTTATATAATTGCTCGATCTCGCGTTCGGTCTGTTGGGCCGTGTTGACGACGAGCATTTGATAACCGCGCTCGGTCAACCGCTCGTCGATGCCCATCATCGTACGCGAAGCCGCATAGGAATCAAGACGAGGGACGATGACACCAATCATTTTCGTCTGTTTCGACTTTAAGCTTTGCGCAAACTGGTTCGGTTCATAGTTCGTCTCTTGAATGACCCGCTCGATTTTCTCGCGTGTCGCTTGTCCGACCGAACCCCCGTTCAAATAACGAGAGACGGTACTTTTGGCGACCCCGGCCAGTTTGGCGATGTCGTTGATTGTCACTTGTTTCATCGGTAAAACCTCCATACGAAAAAACTGACGCGTCAGACGCCGTCAGTTCAGTGGTTGATTACATATCGCTTTTTAAAGTTTAAATAGTAAAGGCCGTTCCGTTTCTCGAAGCCGTTCTTCTCAAGGACACGGCGTACCGCTTCCTGATGTGGACTCGTCGGCGGGATGCCAGCGCGGACGGTATGTCCTTCTCTTAAGTCGGATTGTTCGAGCGCGAGGCGCAAGCCTTCTGTCGCATAGCCATTGCCCTTGAAGGCGTCGAACACCATCAAATCGAGCTGATAGACGCGAGCGAGTTTCAAGAGCAACACTTTTCCGACGATTTGCCCGTCAACGAGGAGATCATAATAGAAGTCCTCCCCATAACTATGCTCATCGGCCGAGTATACCTGCTCTGCCCCCATCTCGACAAAGATGCCTTTTAACTCTTCGGCTGAGATGCCGTAAGAACTTTGACCATATTTTTTAAAATGCTCATATTCGATCTCATCAATCTGACGAATAGGTTGACGCACGATTTCCATCCCGTGCCCTCCTTAACAGTTATCTCATAGTCTTTCCAAACTCATTATATACGAACGGCGGCGTGAAGCGCAAAAGATAACCGAAATCAGACCGGTTCAATGTGAATATGGACCGAATCGACAGCATGATGTTCGTCGAGCTCCCGTTCGATGTCATCACACAAATCGTGCGCCTCCTCGACGGTGAGACTTCCTTCAACGGCAATCGTCACATCGAGCATGACATGGTTACCGAGGTGACGTCCTTTGATTTCACGCACTTCCTTGACGGCATCGAAATGCTGAATCGTCTCTTCGTAGGAATCGACGAGATCCGGCGGGAATCCGTCAGAGAGCTGATGTGTCGCATCGAGAAAGATTTGAATCGCGGTCCGGATGATCATTCCCGCAATCAAGACGGCGAGAACCGTATCCATCCAAGGCAATTTAAAGTAAGCGAAGAGAACGCCGAGCGTAGCCCCGATCGAGATCATGGCATCGGCCAAATTATCTTTCGCGGCCGCTTTCAAGGCGAGCGACCGGGTTTTCTTGGCCAAGTTCGAATTGTACGCATACACGCCGAACATGACAAGTGCACTTAAGAACGCGACGACAGCAGCAAGCGGGTTCGGTTCGACGTATTCACCACCGATTAGAGTGGCGATGCTGTTCAATAGAACGAACACCCCGACGGCGACCATGATCAGCGATGCGACGAGCGCGGCGAGTGTCTCCATTTTGGCGTGACCGTATTTATGTTCGGCGTCTCGGGGCAGTGCGGCGATGCGAATGCCGATATAGACGGCGATTGATGCGATGATGTCGGTCGTATTATTGAATCCGTCGGCGAGGACGGCCTCCGAATTGTACACCAAACCGAAGACGACTTTTAATACAGATAAGACCAAATACGTCGTGATCGATAAAATGGCGCCTTTAAGCGCTTTTGGTGGATGAGTTGTCGACTGCATCCGACCACCTCCTTTTTAGCTAAGTCAGTATACCAGTTGAGATTCATGTGGGCATAGAGAAACAGTGTTTCCCACAGCCAATAAAAATGGAATATATTCCCGGTGGTTTCGTTGTTCGAAAATTATGGTAAAGTAAATGGGAAGAGACAACAGGGTTATCCCCATAAAAGAGGTGAAACAAATGTTTACGGAACGTGATGGAATCAAGCTTCGGTTGGAACAAATTGACAGATTGCTCGCTGATTTGAACCGAGAAGCAAAACAATTGATGGCTCGTCTACGCGAACTCGACGCAAGCGGTGAAAACCCGCATGAGGTCACCCTCAAGCCGGAAGATCGTGACACGCTCAAATCGTCAATCGACGAAACGCTCGAGGCGCTCCAGAGCCGCTCGAAACGCCCGATTAACCCGAACGACGAGAAGAAGAAAGAACTTGCCTCCCACAAGGCACTCATCGACGAGTTATCGGATTTACTCAGCAAGAAAAAATGAGACGCTTCTGCGTCTCATTTTTTCAGTAAGGAGAAACTATGACTTATATCGTTACAACTTGTTTACGCCCGACTGAGGCAACCATCGAACGGGCCGAGGCCCATGCGGCGACTTATGGCGCCCATTTCGTCACCCGTCGCAAACATTCCATCGACACGTTAAAACAACGTCACCATGCCGGCGTGCTCGTATTTGATAAACGTCGCGTCGAATACACCCCTCTCGCCGGAGATGAACCGTTCTTTTTCCACCCATCGAGCTCGGTGTTCCGTGTGAAGCAGCTTGCGCGTGGCGGGAACGATCCGCTCGTCGATGCCGCCGCAATCAAACCGGGTGACCGGGTCCTCGACTGTACGCTCGGGCTCGGCTCCGACAGTATCGTCCTCAGTCATGCCGTCGGTCCGTCGGGTCGCGCCGTCGGGATCGAGAGCGAATTTGTCACAGCGATGCTCGTCAAGGAAGGGCTAACCGTTTGGGAAGAAAAAGAGCCCGCCGTCAATGAGGCGATGCGTCGGCTCGAGGTCGTTTGGACGGATGCCCTCACCTATTTGAAGACATGCCCGGACGATTCATTCGATGTCGTCTACTTCGACCCAATGTTCGAAAAGACGATTTCAGAATCGGTTCACTTGAACCCATTACGATCCCTCGCCAACACGAATCCGCTGTCTCTTGAACTCATGATGGAGGCCCGTCGTGTTGCATCCAGACGAATTGTCCTAAAGGCTCACTTTGAGAGTGCGACGTTTGAAACGTTTGGTTTTAAAAGGATTGTTCGTAAAACATCCAAATTTCATTACGGCATCATCGATGTAGAGACTTGACCCCTTAGGTCTTTAGGACCATTCGGGACGAAAGTCTCTTTTTTAAGTTATTATTTTCTGAATATTGACATTAATCAGACACAAGTTTAACGTTGGATTCAAGCTCACACAATATCCCATTATTTTCACAGGAGGTTAGTACAAATGAAAAATCGTTCCATCCGTCGTACGACGCTCGCCGTCGCATTGACATCGGTCATGAGCGTCAGTGCGATCCCGGCCGTCGGTGCCGCTCCACTCGCCGCCTCACCGTTGCCAACCCCAAGCACGAATGCTCCATTCGATCACAACATCATCGATGAGGATCGGCTCGCTAAAGCGCTCGAGAAACGAGGCGTCATCAAAAAAGGGCTTTCGGCCACCGAGCGCCAAAAAGCCGTCGATGCCTATATCGAGAAGAAACAAGGCGGTGCGAAAGACGTCCATAAGCACGACGATAAGTTAGACAAAAAAGCAGCCAAAGCAAAAGAGAAGATACATAACCAATTCGAGAAAGAATCGAAACGTCTCCTCGACAAAGCGAAAAAAGGACAAGCGAACTATCGGAAAGGCAAGCCGAACGGCCAAGTCAAAGTCGATCCGGCTAAACCGGCAGGCTATAACGGCGCCGTCCGTGAAGACAAAGTCCTCGTCCTTCTCGTCGAGTATAGCGACTTCAAACATAACAACGTCGTCCAAGAAGAAGGTTATCTTTATAGCGACAACTTCAGTAAAGAACACTACGAGCAGTATATGTTCGGCGACGAGTCGTTCGAACTGTTCAACGGTGAAAAAGTCCAAACGTTCAAACAGTATTATGAAGAGCAGTCGGGCGGCAGTTACACGGTCGACGGCACTGTCTCAGACTGGTTGACCGTCCCGGGCACAGCGAAAGATTACGGCGGTGACAATCCGGCCGGCGGGAATGACAACATCGGGCCAGGTCCGCGTCAACTCGTTAAAGACACGTTGAACGCGGCAGTCGCGTCAGGATTAAACCTTGCAGATTACGATGAATACGATCTCTATGACCTCGATGGTGACGGCGACTTCAATGAGCCGGACGGCTTGGTCGACCACTTGATGATCATCCATGCTGGTACTGGCCAAGAAGCTGGGGGCGGTGTCCTCGGTGATGACGCAGTCTGGTCACACCGTTGGGTCGTCGGCAACAGTCCTTACCGCGTAGCCGGAACGACAGCAGACGTCCCATACTGGGGCGGTCAAATGGCGGCATTCGATTACACAATCCAACCTGAAGACGGCGCAGTCGGCGTCTTCGCTCACGAATACGGTCACGACCTCGGTCTTCCAGATGAGTACGATACACAGTACACAGGTCAAGGCGAACCGATCCAATCATGGTCAATCATGAGCGGCGGCAGCTGGGCTGGTAAAGTGGCGGGTACAGAGCCAACGAGCTTCTCGCCACAAAACAAAGAGTACTTCCAAAAATTGATGGGCGGCAACTGGGCGAACATCACGGAAGTCGACCTTGAAGACATCACGCAACAAGGTTTTGTTTCGAAACTCGATCAATCGGTGACGAAATCAACCAACCCTGGATTGTTGAAAGTGAACCTTCCAGACAAGAAAGTAAAAGGCATCGAACCAGAATACGGCGAGTATTACTACTACTCGACAAAAGGCGATAACTTGCATACTGAACTCTCGACACCGACGGTCAAACTTGGAGCGGACGGTACACTTGCTTTCGATACACGTTACCAAGTCGAGACTGACTACGATTACCTCTATGTCAAAGCACTTAGCGGCGGCAAAGAAGTCGTCCTTGACGTCTACGGCGATGACAACACTGGAAACGGTGCGGAATCGACGAACGGCGCTTGGGTGAACAAATCGTACGACTTGTCACAGTTCGCTGGTCAAGACGTACAAATCGTCTTCGAATACGTGACGGACGGTGGTCTTGCCCTTGAAGGGTTCGCCCTCGACAACTTGTCGATTACGTCAAGCGGACAATCGCTCCTCGCTGACGATGCGGAAGGCGCAGAGAAAGTCACGCTCGACGGCTTCGTCAAGTCGGACGGCTATGACACGAAACCGCACTACTACTACCTCGAATGGCGCAACCATGAAGGGGCTGACACTGGTCTCTTGAACGGCCGTGGCGTCAAGTACAACACAGGTCTCGTTGTCTGGTATGCGGATGATTCGTTCTCAGACAACTGGGTCGGCATCCATCCGGGTGAAGGTTTCCTCGGTGTCGTCGACTCGCACCCTGAGGCACTTATCGGCAACTTGAACGGTCAAGATACAGTCACTGGCAGCACGCGTTACCAGATCGCAGACGCGGCGTTCAGCTTAGACAAGACGCTCCCTTGGTACATCGATTCACCGAGCCGTGGCATCTATGACTACAAAGCTCAACCAGGCGTGGAACAGTTCAACGACGCCAACACGTACATCAACTCGCTCATCCCAGATGCGGGCCGTAAACTTCCACAATACGGTCTCGTCGTCGACGTCGTCGGCGAAGCGAAAGACAACTCGGCTGGAGCAGTTTGGGTCCGGACGAAGTAAGCTTGATTCAACGCACCCCCGCCCTTCTCACAATGAGGAGGACGGGGGTCTTATTATTCTAAAAAAGCTTGAAATTTCATGACAGACTGTGTAACATACTAGATGTAACCGCCTCTGTAGGTTAGTGGCAGACCTCAGCAATGGTAATGCTGCAGCACGAGTTCGATTCTCGTCGGAGGCATCAAATGGATTCCGTGACACGGACCAACACAAGCACTTTCTCAAACTATTGAGAAAGTGCTTTTTTATAGTCGATCGTCCATTCTTATATTCCAATAAATGGTATGATGGATAAATACTTATATAAAGGAGACTCGATATGAAACGTTTCATCATTCTACTTGCTGCCGTCGCCTTATTGGCCGCCTGTACCGAACAGACGACAGATCGTACGTCTGACTCACCCCCGAAAACTAAAAATGTCGTAATCGATGTATCCGAGACACAACCTTTCTCCGAGCCCGTCCCGACCGAAGAAGAAGTCACAATCTTTTTAGGGTATCTTGAGTCTCTGAGCAGTGATACGCTCGGCGCGTTGCGCGAATCAGAGCAGGCAATTTTCCCCTGTGGGATGTCTTGTGAAGACCGTCCGCTCGACGAAATCTCTACGCAAATCGACAGTAACCTGGAAGAACTCGAATCCGTCCGTGCCGATATTGATGAGATTCTCCCGGCGCTCGATCACCTTGTCGCATCTGACGCCTCAGGCATCGACCGCGAGGGGTTGACCTCTGTATTGAACGAACTCACTTACATTAGTGAGACGTTGACACGATTTATAGAAGGTGACGATTGGGAATCTTGGGAACATGCCCGTACCAAATTGAATCATCTGTCATCGATGATGAAAGGCATCGCCATTAACCTAAGTGGTGTATGACAACATATCAACTAGATATATCGCTCTCATCCAACCCCGGATGAGAGCTTTTTCCGTCTAGTCATGGAAACTGTCTTGACACGGTTTCCGTTCCTCTATAAACTTGTAAAGTTGACAGAATGAATGATTTGGAAGGAGTACGATCCCCATGCTCAATGAATGGTTATGGATTCCTTCTGCCTTGCTCACGCTCGGTCTGCTCGTCCTCAGTTATAAGCTGTTCGGACGTGTCGGACTGTTCGCCTGGATCGCGATGGCCTCCGTCGTCGCCAACATCCAAGTGACGCAGCAGATTGTAATCGGTGGTTTCATCTTTACTCTCGGGAATATCGTCTACGGTTCCCTTTATTTAGCTACTGACATCTTGAATGAAAAATATGGTCGTCACACCGCCCGTAAAGGCGTCTGGCTCGGCTTCTTCATCTTGATCGTCTCGACGGTGCTCATGCAATTCGCACTGCTCTATGAGCCGTTCGAAGAGGCGCTGTTCATGCATGAGAGTTTCGAGGCGCTGTTCTCGATGCTACCGCTCATCACGCTCGGTAGTCTCGCGGCGTACCTCGTCTCACAGCTGTTCGACGTCTTCATCTATTCGAAGATTCGTGCCAAGACCGGTGAGAAGAAACTGTGGCTCCGGACGACCGGTTCGACCGTCGTCTCACAGTTCATCGACACGCTCACGTTCTGTACGATTGCCTTCTGGGGCATGGAATGGGACATCTGGTGGAATATCTTCATCACGACATACGTCGCCAAGTTCATCATCGCTTGGATGGCGACGCCGTTCATGTATTACGCAAAACGGACCGTCCCACAGGAAGACGAGACAGAAAAAGCAGCCTAAACAAAACCGCGAGCCCATCGGCTCGCGGTTTTTACTTACCTTTGATATGAAGCCGCACCGCATAAGGGCGTGCATCTTCAAGCGACGATTTCTCCCGACAAACGGTGAGCGCCACGTACGCGTCGATGGCGAGCGCCTCGATGGCCTCGTCCGTCGCCTCGACCTCTAGTATGGTGTAGGGCGGCAGTTGCTCCAACTTGACCCACTGCCCGTGTAGATTTTTCGCGTAGATGATTGGTTCGTCGATCGAATAGCGTCGGAGTAAGTCCTTGACGTTCATACGATCCCTCCTCTATCCACTCTGTCTTCTCATTATAGAAAGCGATTGCATTTCTGTAAACCGCGCTTCCTAAATTTTGGTGCATTCAACGCTTCACGATTCGCCAAAAATAGCCGATAATCAAGGTAGAGAAATGAGGTGAACCGATGCGCTATCGACGACAAGAAACGTTTCGTTATATTTTACCGAACCCCCGCTTCATCCCATATCGCCTCATCTGGGAAGACAAAGAACTTCATGACGGGGAAGCACAACTGCTCAATATCAGCGCCCACGGTCTGAAGATGCGGTGCGATTACTTATTTCCACTTTCTGAAGGATTGAAAGTCCAAGTCAAACTCGACCTCGTCCCGTTGATTCAACCGCTCGACCTGACGGGTCACGTACGGCACCGTGGACAAATGGGGAGCCTGTATGATTACGGGATTCGACTCGATTCGAACTCTGACGAGACCCAGCAACTCGTGACGATGATTAAAGCGTATGCGCGCGAAAACCAATGAGAACGTGTCGATTGACACTTCTCATTTTTTGTTCGCTTGATTCCGGGGTATACTAAAAGAAACAGAGACAGACTCGAGGTGTAGGGCATGACTAGAAAGTTTTTACTCATTCCGTGGGCCGCTGCGATCGCCATCGCGCTCCTCGGCCCGAACGAACCGTTCTCGAGCCGGTTTTTGCTCGATTTCATCACGTATAATACGGACGCCTATGAAGGGTATTCGCTTTCCCTTTTCAGCATCCTAGGCGTTTATCCGCTCGCCTTGTTCCCGCTTCTTTGGTCCGAGGTGAACCAGTTGCGCCCGAACCCGCTCTTACCGGCAGCGACCGGTTTCGTCGTCGGCGGCTTCATCATCGCCCCGTATTTGGCGTTCGCGCGGCAGTCGCCTTATCCGACACCGATCAAACCGCTCCCGACACGATTGCTCGGGGTGTTGCTCTTGCTCGTCACGATCGGTTTGTTCATCGCCGCATCGACGACCGGGAATGTGGCCGAGTATTGGTCGTACGTCGAACAGAACCAGTTCGTCCGGACGATGACAGTCGATTTCTTCTTGCTCGCTTTCATCCAAATCACGTTGATGAACCGAGATGCAAAGCGCTATAAAATGAGCTTGTGGCCGCTGCCTTACATCCCATTGTTCGGTTTGTTGTTCTGGCTGATCATTCGTCATAAGCAACCGTTCAACGAGGCACCGCCAAGCCGACAAAAAATGAAATGAACCGAGCCCCTTTCGCATTCGCCTCAGGTGCATTCTGATGGAAAACAGGATGACGGTTCCCAAATCGGGCCTGCTCCTATATACTGAGAATTCAGCTTACAGACGAAAGAAGGTACACCCATGAGATTTTTTAAAGTGATGACGCTTACGAACGATAGAGGCGAAGACATCATCTTGAGCGAATACTTCAAAATCATCGACAAACAAGTCGATCAGTTTTTGAAGGACACGCTCGAGCTTGATATGTACGACCAGAACGTGACACTGAAAGAGTGTCAAGTCGCCAAAGACCGTTGGGAATGCCCAGTCGGCGATTTTACCATCGTCGAGTATTTTAATGAGAAAGAGTTCGACAAGATGACCGAGTATCGCAGCCCGGCACCGAAAAAATAACGCCATAAAAAGGCTTTCCGATTTTTGTCGGAAAGCCTTTTTTTGTGGATACTCCCTCATTGAAGTCTCCTTATTTTGATTCTTTGTCGTCTTCTTCAGGTGCCGGGTCCGGATGTTGCGTCGGAGCCGGTTTTGTAGCCGGGTTTGATTCCTCATCCGGTACTGGGTCCGGGTGAACCCCTGGTTGTGATTCATCACGTTTCATTGAGCATCCCTCCTCTGCATAATGGACTAATTCCACATTAGGCAGTGTGCAAAACATCAGTGTATGTCTTTGTTGCCGATCACACGACGCGAGATGGCTTTCTCGATTTCGACGATGACAAAGACGATGAGACCGAACGCGACCGGATAAATCCAGTCTTGCAGTTCAAGTGGTGCCGTACCGAACAGCGTGTGCATGAACGGGACGTACGTAATGAACAGCTGGAGCCCGATCAAGAGTGCCGAAACGAGGAAGGCGATCTTGTTGTCAAAGAAGTGACGGTTGAACGCCGGCGCGAGCTCGGTCCGACAGTTGAACAAGTGGAACAGTTGCGCCATGACAATCGTATTAAGCGTGATCGTCTGCAACTTGTCGGTCGAGAAATCGAAATCGCCGAGCATATAGTTGATGACTAGACTACCGCCCCCGATTAAAATCGAGACGAACGTGATGCGGAAGACGTAGTAGCGACTCAGCAACGGCACGTTAGCGGGACGCGGCGGCCGTTTCATCGTGCTCTCTTCGAGCGGCTCGAAGGCGATGGCGAGCGAGAGCGTGATGGCGACGACCATGTTGACCCAAAGGATTTGGACCGGACTGAGTGGTGCCGCAGCGCCCAATAAGATACTCATTGCGACAAGGAGTGCTTGTCCCCCGTTTGTCGGGAGCAAGAACAAAATCGTCTTCTTCAAGTTGTCATAGACGCGACGACCTTCACGGACGGCGTTGTAGATCGTCTTGAAGTTATCGTCGACGAGCACCATCTGTGAGGCCTCTTTCGCAACTTCCGTTCCTTTAATCCCCATCGCGACCCCGATATCGGCCCGTTTCAAGGCCGGGGCGTCATTGACGCCATCACCGGTCATCGATGTGATTAAGCCGTTTTGTTGCAATCCTTTGACGAGACGAAGTTTATCGTTCGGACTCGTCCGGGCGAAGACGTCATTATGGACCGACGCCTCTTTGATTTCTTCGTCGGACATGTTCGTCAATTCTTTCCCTTCGAGGGCGCCCTCGACTTCCATACCGAGTTCTCGGGCGATGGCGACGGCCGTGTCTTTATGGTCGCCGGTGATCATCTTGATGCGGATCCCCGCGTCACGGCAAGCGGCGACTGCTTCGATCGCTTCTTGACGTGGCGGGTCGACAATTCCATAAAGACCGAGGAACGTGATGCCGTCCTCGACGTCTTCATGGTCGACCGTCTCTTTCGAGGCGTCGACGCGTTTGAAACCGCCCCCGAGCACGCGTTGTCCGCGGTCGGCAATTTCTTTTCGTTTTTCATCCCAATAGGCACGGTCGAACTCCGTGTCTTCCGCCATATCGAACAGGCGGTCCGGTGCCCCTTTGATGAAGATCATCCGCTCTCCTTTATAGTCGACGAGCGTCGCCATATATTTGTACTCCGAATCGAATGGAATCTTCGAGATGACGTCCAAACGTTCGATCGGCCGCTCCGCTTTTTCAGCGAGCGTGAGCAAACATGCTTCCGTCGGGTCACCATTGACGACCCATTCGCCGCCCTCTTCATACAGCTGGGCGTCGTTACATGTTTTCCCGACCGTGAGAAGGTCGATCATCGACTCATCATCATCTAAATCGAACGGTTGACCGTTCAGTTCTAAATCACCGTCCGGGGCGTATCCACTCCCTGACACTTCGATGTCGTGTTTGGCCGTGACGACTTGTTTGACGGTCATCTCGTTTTTCGTCAACGTCCCGGTCTTATCGGTACAGATGACCGATACGGCGCCGAGCGTCTCGACCGACGGCAAGCTGCGGACGATGGCTTTCTTCTCGGCCATGTTCCGGACACCGAGCGCGAGGATAATCGAGATGACGGCCGGTAATCCTTCTGGAATCGCGGCGACGGCAAGACCAATCGTCGTCAGCATCAACTCGATTGGGTCGAAATCGCGGACGAAGTAACCGAACGCGTAAATGACGACCGAGATGACGAGGATGGCGATGGATACCGTCTGACCAAACTTCGTCGTCTGGCGAATGAGCGGCGTCTTCACCGTCTCGACTTCAGCAATCGAGGCGTTGATTTGGCCGAGCTCCGTGCCTTCTCCGATGGACGTGACGATTGCTTTCGCACTTCCCGTCGCCACGCTCGTACCCGAATAAATCATGTTCTTGCGATCACCGAGGACGGCGTCTTCCGGTACGACTTGAATTTTCTTCTCGACCGTCGTCGCTTCACCTGTCAACGCCGATTCCTCGACTTTGAATTTCTCGGCTTGAATGACACGGGCGTCAGCCGGCACTTTATCACCGGCGGCAAGGACCAAGATGTCCCCGACGACGAGGTCGCTCGAGTCGACTTGGATTTGCTTGCCGTCACGGATGACGCTCGCCTTCGTCTCGAGTAATTTTTTGATTCCTTCTAACGCCTGCTCGGCCTTGTTCTCTTGGAGATATCCGACGACGGCGATAACCGTCACAACGAGCACGATGACGATCGTATCGATGTACTCTCCTAGAAAGCCGGTGACGACAGCGGCACCGAGCAAGACGAAGACGAGAATATCATTGAATTGACGCAAAAATTTTATGATTTCAGGTGTCTTCTCTTTCTCGGGCAGCACGTTTTTCCCGTACTGTTCCTGCCGACTTGACACTTCCCCTTTCGACAGACCACTAGATGTGTCCGTCTCGAGCGAACTCTTTACCGCATCCGGTTCGAGTGCGTGCCAGTTTTTTGTCTCCATCTGCATCTCTACTCCTCCTTGGTCATTCCTATATGGAAAGTCTTTCCCCTTTCTCTTCCCACTCCGGGCCGGACTGACACATTTGAGCTTGTTTTTTCGCTAATTTTACAGCTGAATTCGTTCACAATTTTCCAATTCGCCAGTTGGAAACGCTACCATCAAGAAAAGTCGTGTCAGATGGATGAAATGGCTTTACAGAACCGTTCGGATGGTTAACTATAGAGGAAATATAGAACAGAGAGAAAGAGGTACACCGTATGATCATTATTCAAGGTATCGCACTTTTACTGTTGATTCTTGCCTTATTCACGTTATTCAGTTACAAAGCCCCGTTTGGAATGAAAGCGATGGGCGCCTTGGCCGGCGCCGCCATCGCCAGTTTCTTGGTCGAGGCGTTCAACGCTTACGCCATCGGCGGTTTGCTCCCGCTCCCTTTATATGAGGAAGTCGGACAAGCGGCCGGTTCATTATCAGGTCCGGCCGCAGCGGCGCTCGTATCGATCGCACTCGGGATCAATCCGGTCTACGCGCTCATGCTCGGTCTATCGGTCGCCGGCTTCGGCATTCTTCCTGGCTTTTTCGCCGGATACATTCTTGCCCTTGTCGGTCGTAAACTAGACCGGCATTTACCGGCCGGTGTCGACATGATTTTCTACGTGATCGTCATGGCTCCCCTCGCTCGCCTCGTGGCGACAGGAGTCGATCCGCTCGTCTCGAACACATTGTCGCAAATCGGTGCGGTCATCGAACTTGCCGCGACGCAAAACCCCGTCGTGATGGGACTTGTCCTTGGTGGCATCGTCACGGTCGTCTCGACGTCGCCACTTAGCTCGATGGCACTCACGGCGATGCTCGGTTTGACAGGCGTACCGATGGCCATCGCTGCCCTCGCCTTGACGGCGTCGATCTCGATGAACTTCTTGCTGTTCAAACGATTGGACATAGGAACGAAGAAAGACCAACTATCGGTCGCGATCGAACCGCTCACGCAAGCCGACCTCATCTCGGCGAACCCGATTCCGATCTACAGCGTCAACTTTGTCGGCGGTGCGATTGCCGGACTCATCGTCGCGATGACCGGCATGGTGAACGACGCGCCAGGTTCTGCTGCCGGGATTCCGGGATTGCTCGTCATGTACGGCTTCAATGATTGGCAGACCGTGACCGTGACGGCGCTCATCTTGTTCGGCGTCGGCATCGTGGCCGGACTCGTCGGCAGTAAACTGTTCAGTAATTTCCCTATCACTCGCCAAACCGAAAAAATGGCCGCTTCCGACGATGAGGCCGCTTGATACAAAAGGTTCTCACTCCATCTCGAGTGAGAACCTTTTGTTATCGTTCTGCTTGCACCTCGGCGACCGTCTCTGCGACCGGTGTCCGATAAAGTGGAAAGAAATCAGATGGTCCGTAGCGGAGCAAATGGTCTTGATTCAACCGATGGTAAACCGCCTCATCGAGCACGGACTGTCCGATATAGTATGTGAGCGGCTCATCCCCTGAGAAGCTCTGCTTGAAGTCATAGAGCGCATCTTCCCCGGTCGCTCCGCCACCGAGATGTACGTATGCTTTCTCTTTCTCGGCCGCGCGGCGGATCATCTCGCGGAACAAGAAATGGTTCGGTCGCAGCGCCAAGTAGTTCGCATCCGAACCTCCGAGATGATAATGCGCTCCATCGTCCCCGAACAACATGAACACGCCTGCCACGATGACGCCCTCATGGACAGCGAATAACAGCTCCGTTTCGCATGTATCGCTGTTCCACAGGTCCTCGAAGTATCGGTCCGAGAAATAGTACGCCTCGTTCGCTGCTCGACGGTCCATCGTCGCCCGATAAAGGCGGATGAATTCACATAGTTCATGGGCCTGCCCTTGTACCGCCGTCACTTGTTCACGGATAGCCCGCTTCACGTTTCGTTTCGTCATTTTACTGAAGCGTTGCTCAAGTTGGTCGAACGGGTCATCGAGCCGGACGTGCACCGTTTGACGAATCGGGACGGCTTGGCCGAAGGCACGCATCAAATCATGGTCGAAGCGGCAAGGATGATATCGAATCGTCTCAGTAACCGTGGCTTGATTCTCAGGGCGTTTTAAAAAGAGACGTCTAGCCTCTGCGACGTCTTCGTTCGAAAAGTTGCCTTCACGGAACGGACCGCCATAGCCATACGCCGTCACGAGATCATCATGACGATGTGCAATTGGACGACGGATGTACGGATACAGCAAGATGCCGTCCTCTTTGGCCGCGATATACAACTCAGGCTGCTCGCCTGGTTCACAGTTGGCCAATACATAATCGTAATGATCGTACGAGTCACAACTGACCTCCCGTAACCAGTTCTCCCACTCCCATCGATTTTTCACAATCTGATTGAACATCATCCGTTCCCCTCTTCCTATAAGTCGTCATTGTTTGAAGTGTGACAGGACAGTCTGGAGTCGTTTCCTATGTCCTGTTCCCATTCAAAGCTGACTATTTGAAGGAGGGGAATAGCTTTTTGTTGTTAACAAACATGAAGCGAGTTTGTTCATTCACAATAAAATCATAGCGATTTCTTTGAGATTTTAAAAAGGACGACCTCGCCAATGGCATCAGGTCGTCCTTCATGATTATGACTTGAAGTCGAGGACACGTTGAAGCCGTGATGCTTCACGAGCCGTTTCGATGACTCTCGTCGTCAAGAGCGCTTCCCGAAGCGGCACGAGCGGATGACGTGTCATATAACTATCCGCCAGCGCCCGGTAGAAGGACAAATACTCACCTGCTTCGATGTCGATTGTCGATTCAACGTCTGTGACGACCGTTCCACTCTCACGGTCGGGACATCGCACTTCCCCGTTCCGGAGACACGCCTCTTGCGGATCGAGTCCAAACTTCAAGAAACTGCCTTCCGTCCCGTGCACTTCGAACCGCGGCGCCTCGACGGCTATGAACGGGTTCGAACGCAGATATACCCGTTTTTCTCCATAATACAGGGTCAGATGGAAGCCGTCGTCAGACTGACCTCCTTTACGTTGAATCATAACATCTGCCGACACTTTGTCGGGTGCACCGAACAAGACGAGCGCTTGATCGATCAAATGGCTACCGAGGTCAAACAATATCCCTGCTCCCGGCCCCGCATTCTCGCGCCACCGATCCCGGACGACCGGACGGAACCGGTCGAACCGTGACTCGATCACTTTCCAATCGCCGAGTCGTTTTTCCTCGAGCAGTCGTTTGACCGTCATGAAGTCTCCGTCCGTCCGTCGATTATGGAAGACGTTGACGATTCCGGCACTGGCCTGTTCGCTTGCAATCAACGCCTCTCCTTCCTCTGTCGTCAAGAACGCAGGCTTCTCGACGAGAACATCCTTCCCTTCCTGTAAACAACGTTCCACCATGTCCTTATGTAAATGGGACGGCGTCGTGACGATGAACAAGGTCGCCTCAGTCGCGAGAGCCTCGTCTAGCGTCGCATATACCGCGACATCGCCAAGTACGGCTTGTACGTCCTCAGGTCTTGATGAGACGATACCGGCGATCTGGAAGTCATCCAGCTCCTGTAAAAATGGTAAATGAAATGTCGTCGCGGAAAAACCGAAGCCGACAAGAATCGTTTGAATCATACCGTTCTCCTCCTATCCATTCGCTTCCCAGTATATCAAAAAAAGGAGTCAATCGACCCCTTATGCACTGACACTCTCATCCATGCTGTATTCAAACGTGTTATACCCGTCCCGTGAGTCCACGAAGACGAAGCCAAACCGTGGATAATAACTGTTCAAGAAATCATTATCAGCCACACAATCAAGCCGGACCGGCTCCTGTGTGTCGGCTTCACGTAAGACGTGCTCCATCAGTTGTTGACCGACGCCCCGCCCTTTCAGCCGTTCACTGACAACGATTCGATGGATGTATTGACCGCGCTCGCCATCTTCCCATAAGCTATGGTCCCAGTCATCTGCCGGAAGTAAGGCGATCGAGGCCAATACCGATCCATCTTGCTCGTACACATATACATATCCCGAGGTGATGTCTGTCTGCACCCGATCTATGAGGTCTTTCTCCAAATATTCCGCCCATTGATCGCTACCTTGTTGTTTTAGCGCTACGGCTCGTTGTTCGATAAGGTCCGCGATGTGTTTGGCATCGCGTTTCGTCGCGAGTCGAATCATAACGTCCTCCTTTGTATTACAGTATTTGAAATACAAATATAACGGACCGTTTCGACTCTTTTCAACCATCCTGCTCACATTACGTAAATGGGACGACCTCGCCGCCGTTCAAACGATAGCTGTACGTCATCGTCGCGTTCAGACTGTGCGACACCGAACAGTAGCGATCGACGGACAACTCGATGGCACGGCGGACCCGTTCTTCGGGCATATCCCCTTCGAGGACGTATAAGATGTGGATGGCCGTGAATTTCTTCGGATGTTCTGTCGCCCTGACCCCGTCGACTTCCATCTCGAACCGCTCGAGCGGCAACCGCATCTTATGAAGAATCGAGACGATATCGATCCCCGTACAAGCGGCCGTCGCCTGCAGGAGCATCTCGGTCGGACGCGGACCCGTATTGAGACCACCGACGTCTTCTCCGGCGTCAAGCGTCACATCATGACCCGAAGGTGTCGTCGTCTGAAACGCCATCCCTTGTTTCCAATTCACTTGTAAATGCATCTTTGTCTCCTCCTTATGTTTCGATAGCTTACTATTCCCTTGAATAAGGTATTATTAATCTATGTAAGGAAATTGTCGTTTAGGAGTTGGTCGCATGGAATGGTCGGTCATTATTAGTTGGGGGCTGTATATCGTCCTCGGATTGAATTTATTGTTCGCGTTAGCCGTCATCTTCGCGGAGCGTCGCGATGTCGGGGCGACGTGGGCGTGGCTTCTCGTCTTGTTCTTCTTGCCAATTATCGGGTTCATCATCTATCTCTTCCTCGGCCGACAGTTGAAGAAGGACAACTTCTTCAACTTGAGCGTCGAAGAGCGCTCGTTCCACGCCCTTCAAGTCGACAGTCAAATCGAACAGATTCGCCGGAAAGAGACCGCTTTGGCTCAACCGGTGTTCGAAAAGTACGAGCAACTGCTCGAGATGAACTTGCGATCGTCGAAGTCACTCATCAGCGTCCATAACAAATCTGCCATCATGCATGATGGCGAACAGAAGTTCAAAGCGCTCATGGACGATATCCGCAGCGCCGAAACCGAGATCAACATCCAGTACTACATCATTCAACGCGACGCGCTCGGGAAGGCGCTGATCCACGAACTAATCGAACGCGCCAAGGCGGGCGTCAAAGTCCGGCTGTTATATGATGCGGTCGGTTCGCGCAGCCTCCGTGACTCCGATTTTAAAGAATTGATCGCACACGATGGCGAGGTCCGCGTCTTCTTCCCGCCGACGCTCGGATTGATCAACTTCAAGTTAAACAACCGCAATCACCGTAAAGTCGTCATTATCGACGGCAAGATTGGTTATGTCGGTGGCTTCAACGTCGGCACCGAGTATCTCGGCCTGGTCGAGAAGTTCGGATACTGGCGTGACACACACCTCCGCGTCGAAGGGGACGTCGTCTACCATTTGCAACATCGATTCATTCTCGATTGGAACTATTCTGGCAGCAAACATCATGACCCGGAGAACTCGTTCTGTTTCGCACGCCACGACATCAAGGACAAGTCGCCGATGCAAATCGTGACGAGCGGACCGAACTCCGACACGGAACATTTGAAAAACATGATGATCAAGATGATCATGTCGGCGAAACATCGCGTCATCATCCAGACGCCTTACTTCATCCCTGACACGAGCTTCATGGACGCCTGTAAGATGGCACTTTTGTCCGGCGTCAAGATGGACATCATGATTCCAGGGAAGCCCGACCACCCGTTCGTCATGTGGGCGTCGCTATCGTTCCTCGGCGAACTGCTCGACTACGGGGCAAACGTCTATATGTACGGGCAAGGTTTCCTACACGCCAAGACGCTCGTCGTCGATGATGAGATTTCGACCGTCGGGACGACGAACTTGGATGCCCGCAGTTTCCGATTGAACTTTGAAGTGAACGCCGTCATTTATGATCAGCGGGTCGCGCTCGAACTCGCATCACTGTTCGAGTCAGACGTCGCCGTCAGCCGCAAATACACGGTCGACGACTATGCAGCCCGGAAATGGACCGTCCGGATGCGCGAAGGCGTGTCACGATTGCTCAGTCCAATCTTATAAGTTCTGATCACGCTAACTACCCCATCGTATCGGCCAAGTATGCCAACGCGATGGGGTATCTTTATGTTCGTAAGTCGAGAGCTATGTACTCACACCAAGCTGTGACGATTTCTCGTCATATTCTAAAATTTGCTAGCATTTAAAAGAATACTCGCTAGTTTCTTCCCGAATTAGGGTATAAAGTATCAGTACGAACGTCCTACACTACCGCTTCGGCTAGGAAAGGAGGAAGTATGCGTTCACGCATATGTCATACAATGGCTGATCAAGAACGGACTCATCATGACACTTACACCACGAAACCCGATCCTTCCTCATGGGACCAGCTCCCGATCGGCCTGTTCGCATTCAATCGTGACGGGCAGATCGTCAGCTATAACGAATCATTCGTTCATTTACTCGGGATGCTTCCTACCTCGATTGTGATGTTCGAGCGATGTAGTTCTTCTTCGTTCGACTTCTCAGGCGCCATTCGGAACGTCTTGAACGGGGAGACGATTCGCATGGCCGGCTGGTATAAAGCACCAGAACGGCAGGCTCGCTTCATCCGAACGACGATGTCTCCGAGTTTTTCCGCGGACGGACAACTCGACGGCGGCGTCGGCATTTTAGAAGACGCGACCGAGCAACGTCGCTATGAAGAACGCATGGAACACCTGTCCTCGCTCGATCCGCTGACAGAGCTGTATAACCGGAAGAAAGTCGGGGACGTTCTCTCGTCGACGGCTCAGGAGACGGTCGACACAAGGGCGCCCGCCGCTGTCATCATGCTCGATATCGACTATTTCAAACTTGTCAACGATACGTTCGGCCATCCGACCGGAGACCTCGTCTTACGTTCGATTGCCCAATTGCTCAGGCGCAACATCCGCAAGTCGGACTCGATTGGCCGCTGGGGTGGTGAGGAATTTTTAATCGTCGCCCCACAGTCAACGCTTGCTGACGGTGTGCAACTCGCCGATAAGCTCCGACAAAAGATTAACGCCGAGCCGTTCGGTCCCGTCCCGCGCGTCACTTGTTCGTTCGGCGTCAGCGCCCTTGAAGATGGGAAGACGGTCGAACAGGCGCTTCAAGATGCCGATGAGGCACTGTATATTGCCAAGAACCGCGGCCGGAATCAAGTATCGAGTAAGCGATAGTTTTGAAAAAGGATGCGTTCGTGCATCCTTTTTTTGTGGACAGACGATTCCGTCAAGTTGGCTTGCCTTTACAAACTTGAGGTAGATGATGCCAGAGCATTCAATCGGTCATCAGTCAGTGAAACATATTTGTGAAAAAAACAAAAAGGGATGATCGTCTGCCTCGAACAGATTCTCATCCCTTTTTCTCATTCGTATGTTAAAGCGTGATACGAACTCCTTCAACTCTTCTGCCATATGCGCAAGTGAGTTCGCAGATTGCGCAATCTCTTCCATCGAACCGAGTTGGTTCTCCGTCGTCGCCACTTGCTTCGAGGCTACTGAGTTCTCGTTGGCGATAGGTCAACTTGCTTGCTGTCCTTGCACGGTCATCCCCCTTATCCATAAAAACGGACGCGATCCGCTCTGGCCGCGTCCGTTCATGCGCCGACGATGGCGTCGTGATTCCCTTTCGTCCACCCGTAGGCGACTTCGCGCAGAGCGAGTTCCCCGAATAAACGCTCTTTCGCATCGATGACTTGCCCGTCACGTTGCTCATAGAACGTGCGGTAAGGGTTCAATTCGAGCGCCCAAATGATGAGCCCGTGATTCGACATCGCTTGGATCGCACGCTCCAGCAATAGCGAACCAATCCCGTTACGCTGATGGTCCTCTAGAATGTAAATCGCATAAATCTCATTCGGATGGTCCGGATATTCGCCCGTCCGTTCTTCCCCGTAAAGAACGAACCCGACGATTTCCTCTTCGACGATGGCGACAAACCCTTCGACTTCTCGTTTCGCGAGGGCGCTGCGGACCTTTTCAGACCACTCGATCGCGTTCGAACCGAGCTGCAAGAGAAAGTCGGTCGGCACAATTCCCCGATAGGTTGTGCGCCATCCGTTCACCCTCACCCGCGCAATCCCGTAAGCATCTTTTGGCTCGGCTTTCCGTATGAGCATCCGTACCCCCTCCTTAGCGTAAGTTTTACAAGTATTTTACCACAAATCACCCAATCGAAATCAGACTTCTTCCAGATTTGACTGACAATCATTTGACAAAAAACGACCGTAGGAAATCCTACGGCCGTACTGGTCAAGCGACGTTACGCGTTGTTGTAGCTTGCGTCTCCGTCAATGGTTTTTTCAAGAATGACAAGAGCAGTGCTCCAATCAAGGCTCCGGCGAGAATCGCGAGGGCGTAAAGTCCCATGCTCATGACGACGTTTCCAGCCCCTTCAAGAAGTGGGAAGACGAAGACTCCACCGTGTGGCGCTGGCAATTGGATCGCGAAGAAGGCTGACAATCCACCAGCGATGGCTGATCCGAGAATCGCTGACGGCAATACCCGAATCGGGTCGGCCGCTGCAAACGGGATGGCCGCTTCCGTGATGAACGAGGCACCCATGATATATGCTGTCTTCCCGGCTTCACGTTCTTGTTTCGAGAACTTTTGACGGGCGAACACAGTCGAAGCGAATGCGACGAGAAGCGGTGGTACCATCCCACCGGCCATGACAGCTGCCATGATTTCTTGGTTACCGGCAGTGAGTGCAGCTGTACCAAAGACGTAGGCTGTCTTGTTAATCGGACCACCCATATCGACGGCCATCATGCCACCGACGATGATACCAAGCAAGATGGCGTTGGCGCCGCTCAGGCTGTTCATGACATCCATCAACCATGTCATGAAGGCTGCGATTGGTTTATTGACAACAAGTAACATGATCATACCGGAAATAAATGACCCAAGTAACGGATAGAGCAATACCGGTTTAATTCCTTCAAGCGAGGCCGGTAGTTTAGAAAGTGCTTTAACCAAGAAGAGGACGACATATCCGGCAAGGAAACCAGCGATGAGTCCGCCGAGGAATCCGGCGCCACCTTGGCTGGCTAATAAACCAGCGACAAGACCTGGTGCGAGACCTGGACGATCGGCGATTGACATCGCGATGAAACCCGCAAGAATCGGGACGAGGAAGCTAAAGGCTGCCCCACCGATTGTGTTGAGTTGCGCCGCAAATTCATTGAATGACGGGTCATCCGGATTTGCCGAGTTGATGCCCCAGAAGAAGCTGATGGCGATCAAGAGACCACCAGCGACGACGAGTGGGAGCATCGCGGATACACCGCTCATCAAGTGCTTGTAGATGCCTGTGCGCTGTTCTTTCGTACCACCTGACGAACCGGTTCCCCGATACACTGGTGCGTCTTGTTTGACGGCCCGGTTGATCAACTCTTCTGGCTTCCGGATGCCTTGGGCGACCGGGACTTCGATGACATGTTTTCCGGCGAACCGGTCCATCTCGACGGCTTTATCAGCCGCGACGATGATGGCAGTCGCTTTCGCGATATCGGCCGCTGTCAATTCATTCTTGACACCGGTCGAACCGTTCGTCTCGACTTTGATGTCAACTCCCATCGCCTCTGCTTTTTGCTTCAAGCTATCGGCAGCCATGTACGTGTGCGCGATACCCGTTGGACAAGCCGTGACAGCAAGGATGTAAGGCGCGTCCGCTTGAACCGGTTTCGAAGCAACAGGAGCCGCCTCAGCCGCTTCTTTTTCTTCGATGGCCCGGATGACGTCATCTTCTGACGTGGCTGCATAGAGACGTTCTTGGAACGCTGGATCCATAAGGAAGACAGATAATTTCGAGAGTGTTTCCAAGTGTTCGTTATTGGCGTGCTCTCCGGCGGCGATCATGAAGAACAAGCGGCTGTCTTGGCCGTCGAGTGCTTCGTAATCGACGCCTTCCGAGCGCCCGAAGGCGATGGCCGGTTGTTTGACGGCCTTCGTCTTCGCGTGCGGGATGGCGATCCCTTCACCGAGTCCGGTCGTACTTTGTGCTTCACGTGCGAGAATCGCGTCGCGGTAGCCGTTACGGTCCGATAGTTTGCCAGCGCGGTCGAGCACGTCGACGAGTTCTTCGATGACTTCGGCTTTCGAACGGCTGCGGAGATTCAGTTGAATCGTGTCCTTTTTAAGAAGGTCCGTGATATTCATGTTGTTTCCTCCAATCGAGATAGTGGGATGACGCTGACTTCGCCGACCAAGCGGTCCACGTCTTCTTTTGTGCACAGCCCGAACGTATATGCAGACGCGCTGCCGGTCGTGACCGCATAGCGGAACGCTTCGGTTGCGTCGTGGTCGAGAATGTTGGCGACAAATCCGGCGACGAGTGAATCGCCTGCGCCGACCGAGTTGACGAGTTTGCCGCTCGGTGTGTTCGCCGTATAGGCGCCTGAACTGTTGACGAGCATCGCACCGTCACCGGCGAATGAGACGATGACGTTTTGGGCACCGCGTTCGACCAACTGCTCCGCATACGGGAGCGCCTGTTCGAACGTCTCGATGTCTGTATCGAACAGTTCACCAAGTTCATGGTGGTTCGGTTTAATCATGAGCGGATTGAGTGAGAGGACTTCGAGCATCGCTTCCTTCGTCGTATCGACGACGAACTCGGCACCGTTTGCCCGCACCGTCTCAGCGAGCGTGCGGTAGAGTGTATCCGGCAGATTGCCCGGAATGCTTCCGGCGAGGACGACGATGTCGCCCGGTTGAACGTGATCGAACTGACGCGTCAACCGTTCAAGTTCCGTGTCCGAGATGACCGGGCCGCTCGCGTTCAATTCCGTCTCTTCTTGCGCTCGAATCTTGACGTTGATGCGCGTCTGACCATCGACTTCGACGAAATCGGTTTGGACGCCCTTGTCGGTCAGCGCCTTCTTGATGAAGTCTCCCGTCGTGCCGCCGACGAATCCTAACGCGACTGTGTCGACGTCATATTCACGTAAGACGAACGCGACGTTGATGCCTTTTCCTCCGGCCCGCTGCGTCGTCTCTTGAATCCGGTTGACTTCACCGAGGACGACTTCAGGGAGCGTCACATAATAATCGATTGAGGGGTTCAGTGTTAACGTGTAAATCATTGGGCGTTCACCACCTTTGTGATTGATTGAATTGAACTGACGCTTGTCGAGTCGCTCCATGTGACGAGTGTGGCCGCTTCGAGCGGTGCCACCCGACTGAACGAACGTTTCCCGAATTTTGAATCGTCCGCCAAAATGTACGCCTCGCGAGCCAGTTCGATTGCTGTTTTTTTGACGAGTGCCTCTTCCGGGTCTGGGGTCGTGTACCCGGCCTCTAGGTCGACGCCATTGATGCCAAGAAAAGCGAGGTCGACCCGATAGTTCATCATGCTCTCTCGAGCGTTATAACCGATGAGTGCCTGTGTCGACCGTTTCAACTCACCGCCGATCACGAACGTCTTAATATCGAGGTCGAACAAGTCGTTGGCGATCGGTAAACTATTCGTCACGACGATGACGTCTTTTCCATCTAAGAAAGGAACCATCGCTTGCGTCGTCGTCCCGGCATCGAGATAGACGGACATCCCGTCTTCGATGAATGTCGCGGCCTTCCGTGCGATCGCGACTTTTTCATCGACGTGTTGATCTCGTTTCTCCTCGAACGTCGGCTCTTCTTCGTAGCGGGCCACGAGCGTTGCGCCGCCGTGTACCCGTTCGAGATAACCTTCTGCTTCGAGGTCGGTCAAATCCCGGCGAATCGTCGACTCCGACGATGCCGTCAACTCAACCAATTCTTTCAATTTGACAATCTTTTGCTCCGACAGATGTTGCAAAATCAGTTGATGTCGTTGCTTCGTTAACATCATATTCCCTCCGTAGCTCTAATATAAAGCGTTTTCATTTAAAAAACAATCATAAACATTCAAAAACACTCATCTTTTTTAATTTGTCACAATTATAACATAAAAAACGGTCACTTAGTGACCGTTTTTTACAGTTAATTATCGTTTCATCAACCAATCGTTCAATCGGCGGATGAGTTCGGGATGAAGCGGTGCCTCAATGGCGTCCCGATATTCCTTATGCAACGTGAGGAGCGCGTGCGGACTCGTCCGTTCGACGAGCAAGTGGTTCATGTTATGGATGATGTGGCTGTCGACGTCCTCTTTCGTCCGAATCGAATGGACGTGCTCCGGTGGGACTTGGACGTCGCGGTCGCCGGTCAGGGCGAGCACGGGAACACGCACATGTTCGAGCCGCTCCCGGACGTCATAGGATGCATGCTCGCGAATCCACTTGGCGTTGACGACTTGGCCGCGGTACTTGAAAGCGGCGACATTCGTCCGCAGTGACCGTTCGAGCAAATCGTCTTGGCGCTGACGAATCTTCTTCGGGACGCCGGTCAATCGATAGAACACGCCCTTGAGTCCTTTCACCGAACCGACTTCAGTTGCAAGTGCGTCGGCTTGCAGCAAAAACATCTTCTTTGAGGAATCGTTGAATCCGGCTAGAAGAATCAGTCCGGCCGCGTTCGTCTCGAGCTGGACCGCCGGGGCGATGACGGCCCCTTCGCTGTGGCCGAGCACATACATGTCCCCTGCGTCCGGCTCCTGTTTGATGGCGTTGACGACGGTGATCGCATCTGTCACCAGGTCGTGCAGCCCGACTTTATTGAAATCACCGTCCGATTCACCGATGCCTTGTTTGTCATACCGGTAGACGTTGACACCCATCTTAAAGAGCGCCTCGGCCAGTTTTTTATACGTGCCGAATTGGGATGGCCCAAGATTGCCGTCCCGGTCGCTCGGCCCGCTCCCGCTGAGCAGGACGACCGTCTTACGGGGTTCGCCGTGGGTCATCCACGTACCGGCCAGTTGTCCATAATTCGTTGTCACATTCAGTTGTCGTTCCATCGTATCGCCTCCCCTTTCATCATACCGAAGTAATGGATCCGTTTCGAGTAAAAGAATAGACCGCCCCATATGTGACGGTCTTACTTCTTATTGGAGAGTTAACCACTCGCTGAGCCATTTAACGTGATCACGCATCGCTTCGTCAGAAAGACGACTAATTGTGTCTTTATCTGTATAAACGTCGTTATGGGCTGTGACAGAATCATTGACGGAGATGACTGGGAACCCGGCTTGCTTGTACTCATCTAAGATTGATACGCCTAGACTCTTCACTTCGACAGGGCCAAAACCAATCCCCTCCATAAACGGATATGTCGTCATCCCACTTGTTTTGAAGAATCGATTCGTCTCCCCTGTACCAAGTATATCAAGTAACATGATGACACGCGGCGTCGTACCTCGATCTTGAAGCATCTGCAAATAGTGCGTACTTGATTCGTATCCATCCCCAGTTCCATTCAAGAAAACGTAGCGGACCGTTGCATCCGTCTCTACGTCATCCATCGCTTGAAGCGTATGGTAGAGCACGGATGCACCACCTAACCCAGTGAGAGCGTGATCGCCATACCAGCTTCCCTCAAGTCGGGCCATGACAATCACTTCTTTGTCAGTCGTGCCAGGTTGCGTAAACTCTACGTAAGGAATTTCGTCTGTGAACGGCTCAATCGCAACCGTTTGACCGTCTTGGAAAGACTCGGCTGTTATTCGGTCGACCCCGGCCCCATTCAAGCGAAGTGCAGCTGAAACGTAAGCGAATCCATATTCTTCCGGAGCATCCGGGTGTGGCGTAATGAGATAACCTGCCGCATTCGCTTCGGCTAATTTTGTAAGATAGCGATTCGCCGCCTCGTCATTAAGGACTTCTCCGTAATAATCGATTTCATACGCATCTTCCATTGCTTCATAAGATACGTCGGTCGTCGGTAGGACGATGACTCTTCCAGCCACATCAGGTATCGGGGCATCCCATTCCAAATGAAGCAGTTCCCCTTCAATTGTCTCTTCAAATGGAATTGTCGCGTACCCATCGTAAAATTCATCATCAATCGTTATTGTCGGCCAATTCGTGTTGAGCGGAGCGTAATGAATCTCACGTTTCATATCGACTGAAGTCTCGTCAGAAACACCGATACCTAACGACTCGAACAGTTCGACATTTTCATGGCTTTCTGCGACCCGATCGTATGAAGCAAAATATTCAGCCGTCTCATAAGGACTTGTTGCCGAGGCCGGATTGAAATAAAGAAAAATAGTAAATAGGGCCGACAGTAGGCTGTACATAATGGTCATCTACCTATCTCCATAAAAAAACTCACCAATAAATGGTTGTATTATCCTATTATATTAAGTGATCTGACAATTGTATATTTATTTTTCAAGAAAAAACGGCCTCCCTCTTAGGAGGGAAACCGTTTAGATATTGTAAGACTTATACGCCTTCGAAAGCAGCGTACATGATTTCTTTCAATTCTTCGACGAGCGGCATTTTCGGGTTAGCCGTCGTACATTGGTCTTCGAACGCGTCGACTGCCATCTTGTCGATTTTCGCGTCGAGGTCCGCTTTCTTGATGCCTTGGGCTTTGAACGAGAGCTTGATGTTCAAGCGCTGACCGAGCTCAATGATCGCTTGGATGAGCGACTCGACGCCTTCTTCCGTCGTGCTTGCTGGAAGTCCGAGATAGCGCGCGATTTCAGCGTAACGCTCGTCGGCGATGAATGACTCATATTTCGGGAACGCCGCGAGTTTCGATGGGCGTGTCGCGTTATAGCGGATGACGTGCGGCATAAGGATCGCGTTCGTCCGTCCGTGCGGGACATGGAACTCGCCGCCGATTTTGTGTGCGATCGAGTGGTTGATACCGAGGAACGCATTCGCGAAAGCCATACCAGCCATTGTTGATGCGTTGTGGACTTTCTGACGTGCTTCGGCGTCACTGCCGTTTTCATACGCTTTCGGGAGGTAATCAAAAATCATCTTCATCGAACGAAGCGCGAGTCCATCCGTATAGTCATTTGCCATGACCGAAACGTACGCTTCGATGGCGTGTGTCAACACGTCCATTCCTGTATCCGCCGTGATTGAAGCTGGGACCGTCATGACGAACTCAGGGTCGACGATGGCGACGTCCGGTGTGATCGCATAGTCAGCGATCGGGTATTTGACGTTGCGTTTCTTATCTGTGATGACCGTGAACGGTGTCACTTCAGAACCCGTACCTGATGTTGTCGGGATGGCGACGAACATCGACTTGTTGCCGAGCGTCGGGAACTTGTACGTCCGCTTGCGGATATCCATGAATTTTTGGCGAAGGTTCGAGAACTTCTCTTCAGGGCGTTCGTAGAAGAGCCACATGCCTTTCGCGGCATCCATCGGTGATCCACCACCGAGTGCGATAATCATGTCTGGTTGGAAGTGACGCATCGCTTCGGCACCACGCATGACCGTCTCGACCGATGGGTCTGGCTCGACTTGGTCGAAGATGCGATACTCGACACCAGCCGGCAAGTTTTTGACGACTTTATCGGCAAATCCGAGTTTGACCATCATTTCATCTGTAACGATCATCGCCCGTTTTTTCGATGTGAGCGATTGAAGGTATTGGACCGAATTTTTCTCAAAGTAAATCTTTTCAGGGACTTTAAACCATTGCATGTTCACGCGACGTCTCGCCACCTTTTTCACGTTGAGTAGATGTTTCGCCGTCACGTTCTCAGAGACGGAGTTTTTACCGTACGACCCACAACCGAGTGTGAGTGATGGTGTCATTTCGTTATAGAGGTCACCGATCCCGCCGTGTGCCGTTGGCGAGTTGACGATGATGCGGCAAGCTTTCATCCGGAGTCCGAATGCGAGGATGGCGTCGTCGTCTGTCGAGTGGATGGCTGCCGTATGACCGAGACCACCGATTTCAAGCATCTTCTCAGCGATGGCGAAACCTTCTTCACGCGATTGGACTTTGTACGCTCCGAGTACTGGGCTAAGTTTCTCGTGTGAGAGCAATTCTGTCGCGCCGACCGTCTCGAGTTCGGCAATCAAGATTTTCGTGTCGGCCGGAACACTAAGTCCAGCTTTCTCGGCGATCCAGGCTGCAGGCTTCCCGACGATTTCAGGGTTGACCGCACAAGAGTCTGTTTTAATAACGAGTGTCTCGAGTTTTGCTTTCTCTTCTGGTGAGCAGAAGTAGCAACCGAGCGCCGTCATTTCGGCTTTCACTTCTTCGTACACTTCTTGGTCGACGATAATCGCTTGTTCAGATGCACAGATCATCCCGTTATCGAACGTTTTCGACAAGATGACGTCCGAGATGGCACGTTTTACTTTTGCTGTTTTGTCGATGTAGGCCGGAACGTTACCAGGACCGACACCGAGGGCAGGTTTACCAGTCGAGTAGGCTGATTTGACCATCGCCGCTCCACCAGTCGCGAGGACCATGGCAACGCCTGGGTGGTTCATGAGCGCTTTCGTCGCGTCGAGTGACGGTTTTTCAACCCATTGAATCAAATGCTCCGGAGCGCCTGCTTCGATGGCTGCGTCACGAAGGATGCGTGCCGCTTCACTTGAACACTGTTGAGCCGATGGGTGGAAACCGAAGATGATCGGGTTACGTGTTTTGATGGCGATGATCGCTTTGAACATCGTCGTTGACGTCGGGTTCGTGACCGGTGTGACCCCAGCGACGACGCCGACTGGTTCGGCGATGTACGTAATGCCGTTTTGCTCGTCGTCTTCGATGACGCCGACCGTCTTCTCGCCACGGAGTGAGTTATAAATATATTCTGTCGCAAAGATGTTTTTGATCATTTTATCTTCAAACACACCGCGACCTGTTTCTTCATATGCATGTTTCGCGAGGGCGACGTGTTGTTCGAGACCGGCTAACGCCATTGCCTGAACGATCGCATCGATTTTCTCTTGGTCGAACGTCATCAACGTCTCGAGCGCTGTGTGAGCTCGGGTGACGAGCGTGTCGACCATCTGTTCTGCTGATGTTTCTACTACTGCTTTCTCTTTAACTGCCATGTTGGTTTCCTCCTCATGAATGAGAGCTTATACTGTTGACTTGATGGAAAGCACGGGGCAATCAGTTGGTTTGAGAAGAGTTTGTGCTTTCCTTCACATTCATAGAATACAACGTTTCTCATAGTTTGTGCGTGACAACAATGTGAACTCTTTCACAATATTCTTTAAGAGAATGAGGATAGGTCTTGCTTTTTAGGGTGACGCTCAGTAAAATCGAATGCGTTTTCATGAAAATAAAGCACAACCTATATGTAAACGCTTACATTGATTGTGTACATGATGAGGCGAATGCGCTGTGCAAAATATCATGGGATGAGGATTGGTCGTCCACCCCGCGCTCGGTCGTGTATAATGAAGAAAGAACTTAATTAGGAAGTGACATGATTATGCCAAGACAAGACGCAGCCGATCAGTTCGTGAAACTGATTCCATTAATTCGCCGGAAGTTGTTACGTCGTTCCGACCTTCCGCAAATCCCAAACTTAAACTTTTCCCACTTTCATCTCCTCATGTTGATTGAAGATGAAGGCGCGGTCACGAACGGACACATCAGTGAGACGTTATCGATTGCCCCGCCGAACGTGACGCCGCTCATCACGAAGCTCGTCGAGGAAGGCTATATCACCCGCGTGCCGGACGAACGCGATCGCCGGGTCATCTGGAACCAACTGACCGAAAATGGCGAACTCGTCCTCCGCGAGCGTCGCGATTCATTTCGCCGGCTGTTCGAGGACCGTCTTGCGTTTCTGAACGAGGAAGAGACGGACCGCCTGTTTGACAGTTTGAAGACGCTGACGGAGATCGTCGAGAAGATGGATAAGAGCGAGGGATGATTTTTGCTCGTCAACATCCACGTCTTCTTATATAATCGAGGATGAATCAATCGAACAATGGAAAGAGAGATGACATGTAATGGGTCGTAAATGGAACAACATTAAAGAGAAAAAGGCGTCAAAAGACGCCAATACGAGTCGCATCTATGCGAAGTTCGGCCGTGAAATCTACGTAGTCGCCCGTCAAGGGGAACCAGATCCAGAATCAAACCAAGCACTCAAGTTCGTTGTCGAACGGGCGAAGACGTACAACGTCCCGCGCGCAATCATCGACCGTGCCATCGACAAAGCGAAGGGCGGCGACGAAGAGAACTTCGACGAGCTCCGCTATGAAGGATTCGGACCGAACGGCTCGATGCTCATCGTCGACACGCTCACGAACAACGTCAACCGGACGGCGTCTGAAGTCCGCGCCGCTTTCGGTAAAAACGGCGGCAACATGGGTGTCAGCGGGTCGGTCGCTTACATGTTCGACGCGACGGCTGTCATCGGTGTCAACGGCATGTCTGCCGACGATGTACTCGAACTCATGATGGAGCACGACCTCGACGTCCGTGATGTCATCGAAGAAGATGAGACGGTGATCGTCTATGCGGAACCAGAAGCGTTCCATGCCGTCCAGACTGCCTTCAAAGCAGCAGGCATCGAGACGTTTGAAGTCGCGGAGTTGACGATGCTGCCCCAAAACGAGATTACCCTCGACGACGAGTCGAAAGAACAGTTTGAAAAACTACTCGACGTCCTCGAAGACCTCGAAGACGTGCGCCAGGTATACCATAACGTTGAAGGATGACGAACGAGCGATAACTTTTCGGAGTTATCGCTTTTTTTGAACAATCGATTTGACAACCCGAAACACGTATGTTAAATTTCAAAAGTCTTTATCATATTAAAGTGATAACAAGAGAAAGAGTTTTGAAAGAAAGGTGTTGGAATTGATGAATGCTGTCTTATTAGCTGTTATCGTATTATTCGCTCTCGCGATCAGTCGAGTTCACATCGTCTTGTCGCTCATCCTCGCCGCCGTCGTCGGTGGTCTCGTCGGAGGTCTCGGGTTCAATGAGACGTTGACCGCCTTCAGTGACGGGCTCGGCGGAGGTGCGACAATCGCCCTCAGTTACGCGTTGCTCGGCGCCTTCGCCGTCGGTCTATCAAAAACTGGACTCCCAGACATCCTGGCTGAAAAGTTAATCAGCATGTCAGGACGCGACGTCACCGGTAAGAGCGTGGCGCGCGTCAAGGCGTTGTTGCTATCGTTCCTCTTATTACTAGCAATCAGTTCGCAGAACGCTTTACCGATTCACATCGCGTTCATCCCGATCGTCATCCCACCGCTCCTCGTGCTCTTTAACGAGTTGAAGCTCGACCGCCGGCTCGTGGCGACGATCCTCACGTTCGGTCTCGTCACGCCGTATATGTTACTTCCGGTCGGATTCGGTGGCATTTACTTGAATGAGATTTTGCTGCCAAACGTGGAAACGAACGGCATGGCCGTCGGTGATGTCAATATTGTCAGCATCATGGCCATCCCAGCCCTCGGTATGCTCGTCGGTCTCGTCACCGCCTTCTTCCACTACCGGAAGCCGCGGACGTACGATACGATTCAACTCGGGCCTACTGATTACGAGATTCGGACGTTGAGCCCGCTCAAAATCTGGCTCACAGCTGCCGTTATCCTCGTCGTGCTCGTCGTACAGCTTCAGACCGAATCGATGATCGCATCGGCCGTCTCAGGACTCATCCTGTTGACGCTGCTTCGTCTCATCCCTTGGTCAGAGGCAGACGACATCTTCACGAGCGGGATGCGCATGATGGCTTTCATCGGCTTCGTCATGATCGCAGCAAGCGGTTTTGCCGCCGTCATCCGCGCGACCGGTGCCATCGATCCGCTCGTCAGTGGTGCAAGCGGCATCATGGGCGACTCACAATTTGTCGCCGCGCTCGTCATGCTCCTCGTCGGACTCGTGATCACGCTCGGTATCGGTTCGAGTTTCTCGACGATTCCAATCATCGCGGCCATCTTCGTCCCGCTTTGCATCCAATACGGTTTCTCGGTCGAGGCGACAATCGCCATCATCGGGACGGCCGGTGCACTCGGTGATGCTGGTAGCCCGGCAAGTGACTCGACACTCGGACCGACGAGCGGCTTGAACGCCGACGGTCAACACGACCACTTGCGTGAGACGGTGTGGCCGACGTTCCTCCACTACAATATTCCGCTCATCGTCTTCGGTTTGATCGCCGCCATGGTGTTGTAATCACTTCCGATTGCGCCGAGCGTAAATCGTGCCGAGCAAGACGAGCACGAGTAAAAACCAAACCCCGGTGTACATGAGGATTTCGATAATCATTTCTGACTCCTCCTAAATGTCCATGTAAAAAGGAGCGACATCGCGTCGCTCCTTTTTATGATGAAGTTTTTAGCTGTTGTTGACAAGTGTTCAAGTATCCGTCGACGGTCTCCGCGACTTCGCGGCCTTCCCGGATCGCCCAAACGATCAAACTTTGTCCCCGTCTCGCATCCCCTGCGACAAACACACCCTCGATGTTCGACGTATAGTCATGGTTCGCCTCGATGCCGACTTTCCGAAGTTCACGCTCCGGTCGTTCGAACCCGATGGCGACAAGGACGAGATCAGCTGGATACGTCTCGACCGAACCGTCGACGACGAAGAACGTCGCCTGTCCGTCCGGTTTGACGATTTTCTCCATCCGTTCCGTCTCAATTCCGACGACCCGGTCCCCTTGTTTAATGACCCGGTTCGAACGAATCAAATATGTGCGCGGGTCACGGTCGAAGTGTTCGATTGCTTCCGCATAGGCGTAATCGGTCGACAACGTGTCCGGCTGGAGCGGCCATGGCTTCTCCGGTGCCCGGAACATACCTTTCTCCGGGTGTTTCCCGAACTGTGTCACTGACTTGGCGCCTTGACGGATTGCCGTCGCCACACAGTCCGCGCCCGTGTCCCCGCCACCGATGACGATGACGTCTTTCCCGTTCGCGTCGTATCGGGCGTCGAGCGATTTCCCGCCGAGTACCCGCGTCGATTCCGTCAAATAATCCATCGCCGGCTCGACGCCTGTCGCATCATCTCCATCGATGCCGAGCGTCCGTTGTTTTTGAGCCCCTGTCGCTAGAATGACGGCATCGTATGTGTGACGGAGTGACTCGATGGTCACATCGGTCCCGACGTTGACGCCCGTCTTGAAGCGGATCCCCTCCGCCTCAAGCAGACGGACACGACGCCGGACGACATCTTTCTCGAGCTTCATGTTCGGGATGCCATAGAACAACAGGCCGCCCGCCTCATCCGCTTTCTCATAAATCGTGACCGCATGGCCGAGCTGGTTCAACTGATCGGCCGCCGCGAGCCCGGCCGGCCCGCTGCCGATGATGGCGACACGGCGGCCGGTCCGCTTCATAATGTGACGAGGTTTGACCCAGCCTTCCTCGAAGGCGCGATCGATAATCGTCCGCTCAATCGATTTGATGGCGACCGGGTCCTCACTGATGCCGAGCGTACACGAGCCTTCACACGGAGCCGGACAGACACGACCCGTGAACTCCGGGAAGTTGTTCGTCTCCATCAAGCGCTCATAGGCCCGATACCAGTCCTGATCCGTCACGAGTTTGTTCCACTCGGGAATCAAGTTGTGAATCGGACAGCCGATCGTCTCTTGTCCGATCATGTCCCCGACGTGACAGAACGGGGTGCCGCAATCCATGCAACGCTCGGCTTGTTTGACGATCGGTCCGTCTTCCATCCGTGAAGCGTATTCACTGTAATCATGAATCCGTTCGAGGACGGAACGTTCTGGCAATGTCTCCCGTGGGATATCAATAAATTTATGTCTCATGCTCCCCCTCCTTCAGTCACGACGCGGAATAGTTCGAGGGAGCGGTCGGCGTCACTCAATTCCGGCCGCGTCGCCTCGATGTGACGCATGACGTCAAGTACGTTCGCATAATCACGCGGTACGACTTTGACGAAGCGTTTTCGTTCTTGCTCAAACGCCTCAAGTACGGCTCTCGCTTTCACACTGTCAGTATGGAACTGGTGCATCTCGAGCAACGCGTAAATCTGTTCGGCATCTTCATCGGTCAACTCTCGATCAATCGAGACGAGCTCTTCGTTGACAAGTTGTTCGTACGCCTGGTCCCCGTAAAGGTAGGCGACTCCGCCCGACATCCCGGCCCCAAAGTTACGACCGACCGTACCGAGGACGACGACCGTCCCACCAGTCATGTACTCACAGCCGTGATCGCCGACGCCTTCTGTCACAGCGACCGCACCCGAGTTACGGACGGCAAATCGTTCTCCGACATGACCGTTGAAGAACGCCATCCCAGACGTCGCGCCGTAGAGACAGACGTTCCCAGCGATGACTTGTTCGCTCTCTTCAAACGGGGCATGTTTCTCGGCGATGACGGCGAGTTTTCCACCACTCAAGCCTTTCCCGACGTAATCGTTCGCGTCACCGATGACCGAGATCGTGATCCCGCTCGGCAGGAACGCCCCTAAACTTTGGCCGGCCGATCCGCTGAGGCGAAGTGAAATCGTATCCTCGGCGAGACCGACGTTGCCATGCACTTTCGTCACTTCATGCCCGAGCATCGTCCCGACGGCGCGGTCCGTGTTGCAGACGCGGCCGACGAAGAACGTCGGTTGGAGCGACTTGATCGAGCGCGATACGGCCGGGATCAATTTTCGGTGGTCATACGACTGATAGGCCGGATGTGGCAACTCTTCTTTTTCCGGCAACGCTGTCGGAATCGATAGCATCGGTGCCAAATCAAGTGTTCTCGCTTTCGGATGTTCTTGTTTCCAGACGCTTTCCTCTAACAAGTCGGTCCGGCCGATGACGTCACGGAGCGATTTCGCACCGAGCGAGGCTAAAATCTCTCGCACGTCTTCGGCGAGGAACGTCATCAAGTTGACGACGTGTTCGGGTTTGCCCATGAACTTTGCGCGCAAGTCCGGGTCTTGTGTGGCGACACCGACCGGACACGTGTCGAGGTGACACGCCCGCATCATGATACAACCGAGCACGACGAGCGGCGCCGTCGCGAACGCGTATTCTTCGGCGCCGAAGATGGCGGCGAGGACGATATCACGCCCGGTCATGAGCTTACCGTCGGTCTCGAGCGTGACGCGGCCCCGGAGTCCGTTCAACGCGAGCGTCTGATGCGTCTCGAGCAGACCGAGCTCCCACGGGAGTCCCGTATGCTTGATTGATGTCCGTGGTGACGCCCCGGTTCCTCCGTCATAGCCACTGATGACAATCGTGTCGGCGTTCGCTTTGGCGACACCGGCCGCGATCGTCCCGACGCCTGACTTCGAGACTAGTTTGACGCTGATTTTCGCGTTCGGGTTGACGTGCTTCAAGTCGAAGATCAGCTGAGCCAAATCTTCAATCGAATAGATGTCGTGGTGCGGCGGTGGCGAGATGAGTCCGACACCTGGGACTGAGCCGCGCACTTCGGCGACCCATGGATATACTTTGTTCCCTGGCAATTGTCCACCCTCACCCGGCTTCGCACCTTGCGCCATCTTGATTTGAATCTCATCGGCGTGATACAAATATTCGGCCGTCACACCGAAACGACCACTCGCGACTTGCTTGATGCGACTGACGCGTTCACTGCCGTCCTCATCAGGCGTGAACCGATTCCGGTCCTCCCCGCCTTCTCCTGAGTTGCTCTTGCCGCCGATTTGGTTCATGGCGATGGCGAGCGTCTCGTGGGCTTCTTTCGAAAGGGAACCGAATGACATCGCCCCCGTCTTGAAGCGGCTGACAATCGAGGCGACCGATTCGACTTCGTCGAGCGGGACGGCATCCTGCTGTTTAAATGCGAACAATTGACGCAAGAATTGGCCTGACGATTCGTGGAGTTTGACGTAGGCGTCATAATACCGGCGCTCGTTCTCACGGCAGGCACGCTGGAGCAAATGAATCGTCTTCGGGTTAAAGGCGTGCTCTTCCCCATCAGCGCGCCATTGGAAGTCGGCTCCGGCCTCGAGCGGTCGTTCGCGCTTATAGGCAGATTCATGCTGCCGGCGCGACTCTTCTTCGAGTTCGGTGAAACCGACACCGGACAACTGTGATGTCGTCCCGCGGAAATGGCGTTCGATCAAGGCACGGTCAATCCCGACCGCCTCAAAGATTTGGGCCCCACGGTAACTTTGTACGGTCGAGATCCCCATCTTCGACATGATCTTGACGATGCCATCGACCGATGCCGTCTGATAGCGGCGAACGGCTTCTGTGAACGAGTATGGCAGTTGACCGGCCTCGACCGCCTCGGCAATCGTCGCATAGGCGAGATACGGATAGACGGCGTCAGCGCCGTACCCAATCAAGGCGGCCGCTTGGTGCACTTCACGCACTTCGCCACTCTCAGCGACGAGACTGCACGACGCGCGAAGGTTGACGCGAATCAAATGTTGGTGGACGGCGCTCAAGACGAGGAGCGACGGCATCGCCAACAGGTTTTCGTTCATGCTTCGGTCTGACAAGATGATGACTTCAGCACCGTCGCGGACGAGCCCTTCGACACGTTCGAACAACGTCTCAAGAGCAGCCTCGAGGTCGTGTTCGTATGTCGTCTCGACCCGTTCGACGCGAAGCGTCTCGTTCACTTGTTCGACCGCGGCCGCATCAAGGAACGGATGTTTGAGCCAGACGCGACGCGCATGACCGCGGCCGGTGTGGACCGGGTTTGCGAGTGGTCCGAGCCACGTGAACGTGGCCGTGACGATCTTCTCACGCAATGCATCGATTGGTGGGTTCGTGACTTGGGCGAAGTGCTGTTTGAAGTAATGGAACAACGAACGTGGTCGTTCAGACAAGACCGCGACCGGTTGGTCATGACCCATCGAACCAATCGGGTCTTTCTTCTCAAGGATGAGTGGGACGAGATATTGTTCGATATCTTCTTTCGTGTAACCGAACGCCCGCTGTTTCCGGTGCAGGTCGGCGACGAACGGCTCTTCGACCGGAGACTCTTCAAGCTTAGTCATCTGTTTCAACCATTTACCGTACGGCTCGGCGCGCGCGATCGTCTGTTTGATTTCCGCGTCAGGGATGAGGCGTTTCGACTCTAAGTCGATCAATAGGAGCTGGCCTGGACGAAGTCGCTGTTTCGACTTCACGTTCTCGGCTTGTACGGGAATGACGCCGCTCTCAGACGACAAGATGAGTTCGCCATCAAGCGTCTCGATGTAACGCATCGGCCGTAGTCCGTTCCGATCCAAGATGGCGCCGATTTGACGGCCGTCCGTGAAGACGACACCAGTCGGTCCATCCCAAGGCTCCATGATCGATGAATGATATTGGTAGAAGTCTTTTTTGAACGGATCTATTTTTACTTCTGCGAACGGCTCAGGGATGAGCATCATCGCCGTATGAGCGATGGAACGTCCGGTCCGTGTGAAGAACTCGAAGGCGTTATCGAGCATCGACGAATCGCTGCCCGTCTCTTGAAGGACTGGGAACAGCTGATTCACGTCCTCGAACAAATCGGTCGATGTCACGCCTTCGCGCGCTCGCATCGCGTCGATATTGCCGCGGAGTGTGTTAATTTCTCCGTTGTGCACAATCATGCGGTTCGGATGGGCCCGCTCCCATGATGGGAACGTGTTCGTCGAGAAGCGAGAATGGACGATACCGAACGTGCTCTTATAGGCCGGCGCCTGCAAATCGAGATAAAATCGCTCAATCTGTTCAGGCGTCAGCATCCCTTTATAGACGATCGTCTTCGTCGATAAACTCGGCATGTATAGATTCAAGTCTTCGGTCTTCTCAATCGTTCGTCTGAGTTGGTAGAGTGTCCGCTCGTTCGAGTCGTAGTCTGCGAATGGGCAAGAAACGAACCATTGATAAATCGTCGGCTGTGTCACCCGGGCGTGTTCCCCAATGGCCAAACTATCGACCGGGACCTCACGCCAGGCGATGGTCGCATAGTCAAACTCATCGGCAATCGCTTCCATCTGCCGTTGCTTTTCTTGCAGCCGTGATTCGTCAGGTTGGAAAAAGACCATCCCGACCGCGTAGCGACCTGGTGTCGGCAAATTCATCGTCTCGAGGAACAGTTCGTGCGGTAGCTCGGTCATGATCCCCGCGCCGTCTCCGGCATCGATGACGCCTTGCCCGCCCCGGTGCTCCAGCTTACAGAGCATCGATAATGATTTACTGACAATGTCGTGTTTCTTCTCTCCGTTTAGGTTGACATATAGCCCAATGCCACATGCGTCTTTTTCGAATCGTGAATCGTACAAGCCTGTTCGCTTCATCGAATCAACCCCTCTCTCTCGATCTTGTTTCGTAAATTTTATTTTGTTCTAAATATTCTGATAAATCAAGGGGCTTGTATACCATTCTGCATAATTCACGTCCATCACCATATCGATGTAAGCGTATTCATTAGCGTTATCAAGCAATTTTTGAAAACATGTTATAATGCATAAAGAATAATTATCCATAAAATATATTGATGTATAGGTTCATAAGAACTCAAATAAACTCACAAAAAAAGCGGTAGTCCTACGAGCTACCGCTTCTGCTTTCGACCTTATTCAACCGTTTTTCGTGAGTGATGCAAGAATGCCCGGGGTTTTTTCCAAATGATCAAGCCGACATATCCGAGAGTGAGCAAAATCAAGGCACTGACGAGGACGACGTAAAGCGTCGCATTGTCAATTCGTGCAAAGATGGCGATGTAGGCCCAGACGAAGACGAGCGGATAGATGAAGTCACGATGCCACCACATGAAGACGAGCGCCAGGACAACACCGACCATGAGCATGAGCGATGTCCAAGCCAGTTCGTCGAGCCCGAGCAACGTGGTGACATTTTCTCGGTTCATGACGACGAACACGTTGACAATCGTCGCGACAGACACCCAGCCGATATAAATCGAGAACGGGAACCGGTCGAGCCAACTTGTCGACGTCCGGAAGGCGATGTAATAGAGCCAGGCGAGCGTCGCGAGAAATGCGACCATGACGACGAGCGAAGCGATGAACCATTCGTTCGTGAACGTGAGCAACCAGAGGCCGTTCAAGATACACGAGACGAGAAAGCCCGCTTTCATCCGATTCGCCTGCCGGTTCGCAACCGACCCTTTCTTCAGTTGCAAGACGAGCCAGACGGCGAGCGCGATATAAATCACGCCCCAAATCGAGAACGCGTAGCCCGCCGGTTTGAAGTAAATATCGATTCGGTCCGACACGGCCGCATTTTCACCGCTCGCGAAGTAGTTGATGACGACCGTCGCCAAAAACGCCAGCCAGTTGATTAAAGGCCATTTTGATAAGTCCATGAGTACGATCCTCCGAAGAAGACCTGACACCTCCTTTATTAGCATAGTTTTCTATACCCATGTGCCAACGCTCATACACATCCGGACTAGCTCCTGAATAACTCGCTGGACACATAATAAAACGACTCCGGCCTTAACCGGAGTCGTGTCGAAGAAGCGGCAGTGTCACCGCATTCGGGATCGTCCACCTAAGTAGGTGGGCGACAACATCAATTGTTTAGAAGTCGATCTCGTCCGGGTCGGGACCGAGACGGTCATGCGTCGCCAAGGCATCGATTTTCGCCAAGTCGTCCGCATCGAGCGCAAAGTCGAACACTTCGAAGTTCTCTTGAATGCGGTGCGGTGTGACGGATTTCGGAAGCGCGACATTCCCCGTGTCCAAATGCCAGCGAAGCACGACTTGCGCCGGCGTCTTGCCGTGTTTCTCCGCGATCTCAGCGAAAGTCGGGATGTCGAGGAACTTCCCTTGCATGAGCGGGCTCCAAGCCTCAACTTGAATGCCCTCGTCTTGGCAATACTCGACGAGGTCCGGTTGCGGCAGTTGCGGGTGCAACTCGATTTGATTGATGAGGGGCGTCATGAGACCCGCTTCTTTCAACGTTTCGAGATGATGTTCTTTGAAGTTCGACACCCCGATCGCCTTGATTTTACCGGCCTCATAGAGGTCAATCAAATCTTTCCATGCCTCGACGAACCCGTCGACTGGCCAGTGGAGGAGGCAGAGGTCCAAATAGTCCGTATCGAGTCGAGCGAGTGATTCGTTAAACGCTTCTTTCGTCCGGCGCTGGCGGATATCTTCGTTCCAAATCTTCGACGTCAAAAAGATATCTTCACGAGCGACGCCAGATGTTTGAATCCCTTTGGCGACGCCTTCTTCATTCTTATAAACAGCTGCCGTATCGATATGGCGATATCCGACTTTCAGTGCCTCGGCGACAGCCTGTGGCGCCTCCGTCTCGTTGTCGACTTGCCATACCCCAAAGCCGATCATTGGAATTTTGACACCGTTGCGTAACGTTGCGAGTTGCATACAATCATTCCCCTTTCAAAACTGTTCGAGCTGATTGTATCATACCCGTCATTCTATTTCGAAAAACTAAATCGTCAAATCTTTTCGGGTAAAACGTCCATAAGACAACAGCATTGCGACGATGAGAAGTCCCCCCAACCAGATGAAAGAACGAAACGCTGATTCCCCTTGGATTTGAGCGTTGGCGTCAAACAACGAGAAAATCGATAACGTATTCAACCAGTCGAGCTGGTCACTAAATCCCGAGAAGACGTTCGCCATCAAGAAGAGCGCGAAAATCCCACCTGTGACCATATATGACCGTGTGCTGTCGTCGAACAGGCTTGCGAGAACATAGGCGAGCGCACCGAGGACGACTAGAATCAGTCCTGCGTTCAACTGAAGCGTCCACAGTAAGCCGATGTCGATCTGTAAATCAAACAACACGTTGGCGAGCATCAGACTGAGCCCGTTCAACCCGACGAGCATACCACTCGCGATCACAAGCAACACCATACTAGCCGTCACGTAACCGCCACGTGAAATCGGTGCGGCCAAATAAAGCATGACCTCACCCGAATCGACCGGTTTAGCCATGAGCCGTGAGGCGAACGTGAGCGCGAACAGGATGGCCAATACGTAAAAGATGAGCCCATAGTAATTGCCCGCGAGCAGATTGATGACGTTGTCCATCGCCAAGTTCGGGTCGATTTTAAACACTTCTAGCAACTCGGGTGGCAACGAATCCAACTTTCCTTCAATCAGCCCCGTCTCTTGGATGGATGGGAACACCGCCGCCAAAAAGAACAAGTAGAGGCTCGTCCCGAGCGAGTACCCAAGAATCCAGCTACGATTTTGTTTAAACAGTGCCGAGATGAGAACCATTTATTTCGCCTCCCCATAATATTGCATGAACAGATGCTCGAGTTCGTCCGTGCCGCTCGACAACGATTGGACTTCGTGACGGGCGAGTCGATGAATCAAGTCATTCAACTCTTCGACCTTCGATAAAGTGACGGTGACGACCACACCGTCACGCGAACCGACTTCTTCGCTCAACCGCATTGCTGCCGCCTCGTCCTTCAATTCGATCCGATACGTCTTCTGACTATGCCGTTTTAACTCGGTCATCTCCGCTTCGATGATCATCCGACCATCACGGATGAGTGCGGCCCGGTCACACGTCTTCTCCATCTCCGGGAAGTGGTGGGAACTCATCAAGACCGCCTTACCCGCTGTTTTCTCAGCGATGACCCAATCGACGAGCCGTTCCTGCATGAGCGGGTCGAGCCCGCTCGTCGGTTCATCGAGAATATAAACCGGCACATCTTTCATGAAGCAGGTGACGATGGCAAGTTTTTGTTTCATTCCTTTCGACATCTTGCGCACTTTGAGTGACGTATCGAAGGCGAACACGTCACGCAACGTCCGTTCGCGCTCCGCGCTCGTCACATGAAGTTTCCGAGTCAGTCGGATGACATCTTCCCCAGTCATGTCCTGTGGATAATTGATTTCGCCAGGCAAATAGCCGACAAGCGCCTTCACCGTCTCACTCTCGTTCCAGCAATCATGTCCCATGACGGTGGCGACACCCGATTCAGCGTGGAGCAACCCCATCAAGTGACGAATCGTCGTCGATTTCCCCGCCCCGTTCGGTCCGATAAATCCGAACACGGTTCCCGGCTCGACCGTCAACGACACGTCGAAGATGCCGTGTGACGCATCGAAACGCTTCGTCAGTCCTTTAATTTGAATCACCGCTCTCACTCCTTAGTTTTGAAATTTATTATATACATGATTACAAAACTAGTATATCACGTTATTTTTTGAAATGGAAATGGTATATTGATTACAAAACATTAGAGAAGCGAGGGTCATCATGGATGGATTCACAAAACGAACTGAAACGAAACGACGAGCAATCTTAGACGCCGCCTTTCGACTAATGAACGAGAAGCAGTCCCGTTTCACGGTGAGTGAGCTTGCTCGCGCCGCCTCGGTCTCACCGGTATCGATTTATAATTACTTCGGCTCCAAAGAACAAGTGATTGTCGCCGTCTTGACCGAAATGACGGAGGAACAGATGGGATGGATCGAGTCACAAATCGCTGACACCGTCCCGTTCGATCAATTGCTGATCGAGATTTTATCTCGTAAAATCGAGACGGCCGGGCTGTTCGACGAGACGATCACTTCGATGATTCAAGCGGACGCCTCGTGGCAACAGTTGGCAGGACGAGGCTACGCCGCATTCCGGCAATTGATTGAGTACGGGAAGACGAGCGGGGCCATCGACCCGGAGCTGTCGACCGATTCGTACTTACGCTACGTCCAACTCGTGCAGCAGGCGATTTTGTCCGACCCGTCCTTCCCGTCAGGTGACATGAGCTCGTTGATGCAAGACTATTTTCATTTCTTCTTGAACGGAATCATGAGCCGTTGACGACAAACAAGCGACCACCGAAGAGGATGGTCGCTTGTTTTCTCATGTCAGATAGATGAAATCTTCAATCGGATAAAGCGACATATCGAGCTCGCAGTCCCCTGTCAGAACGAGATCGGCGAGCACTTTCCCGATGAACGGGCCGACCGTCAAACCGGACGAGCCGAGACCGTTCGCGACGAGCAACTGCTCCGCTCCCGGCACGCGGCCAAGAATCGGGATCGAGTTCGGCGTGACCGGACGGAAGCCGACACGCGTCTCAATCAGTTCGGCCTCAGCTAGTCCTGGGGCCGATTCTAGCCCTTTCGAAAGCACTTCATGAATCCCGATCGCCGTCGGCCGTGCGTCGAACGCCTTGTCCCGTTCGTGCGTCGAGCCGATGACGATTCGTCCTTCTTCAAATCCGAGCAAATAGCGGCGCCGCGGCGGCATGACGACCGGCCAGTCGGACGCGTCCGTATCCGGCAGTTGCACGTGCACGATTTGCGCCTTTTCCCCGGCGACACGGGCCGTGTACCCGATCGGTTCCATCAACTCGGGCAACCACGCCCCGCAGGCGAGTACGATTTCATCCGCCTCAAAGCGGATACCATCACATTCGACATGATAGCCGTCCGCTTCAACGAGCACGGCCGAACCGTCAACCAAGGTCACGCCGCGTTTTACGGCGACCCGTTCGAGCGCCGCTCTTAACTTCTCCCCATCGACGCGTGCCCCTCCTTCGACGAGAAGGGCGTCATATTCGTCCGAGAGCGGCGGGAACAGCGCTCTCGCTTCTTCTGCCGTCATCCGGGTCAAATCGCCGATTTCCGGGGCTTCTTCACGGCGTAGCGCCGTCCGCTCTTGCATCTCGTTCAATTTTTTGTCTTCGTGCAAGGCGAGCGTCCCGACGCGTTTATAGCCGGTCTCCGTCTCACCTTCTCGCTTCAAATCGTCCACGACGGTCGCGTAGTAGTGAGCGCCCCCTTTGGCGAGCGCGTACCACGCCTTGTTCCGGCGCTGGGCGATCCACGGGCAGACGATGCCTGCTGCCGCGTCAGTCGCACGGCCCTTCTCTTTACGGTCGATGACGGTGACGTCGGCTTTCCCGGCCAGATGGTACGCGGTCGAGATGCCGACGATTCCTGATCCAATCACAATCACTTTTTTCATAACAGTAGCGCCATCATCGGTTTGATGACGGCTTCACATCCTTTCCTTTCATAAAAAATCACCGGCCCGAAGGCCGATGATCAGTCGCGCATGGCGAGGCGATACAGTAAATCAAGAATTTCAATATAGAGCCAGATGAGCGTCACAATCAACCCGAACGCCGCGACCCATTCGAGCTCTTTCGGAGCCCGGCTCTCGACTTGACGAGCGATATAGTCGAAATCAAGCACGAGCGCGAGTGAGGCGATGATGACAATTACAAATTGCACGCCGATGGCAAGCGGTGACGAGCCCGTCATGAACGGGAGTCCTGAACCAAAGAAGCTCATCCCGATTTGAACGAGATAAAGCAACATGACCGTAAAGATCGCGGCCGTGACACCGGCGCGGAACTTTTGCGTCACTTTGACGAGACCCGTCGAGTAGACGAACCACATCGCGAACGCGACGATGAACGTCGTCAAGACGGCACGGCCGACGATGCCCGGAAGCATCGCTTCGAAGAAGTACGAGATCAACCCGACGAACACCCCTTCGACAATACCATACAATGGCGCGACGACAGGTGCCGTTCTCGGTTTGAACGTGATGACGAGTGCTAAGACCAAGCCGAGGATGAGCGAGCCGATCATGAGCGGGAACAATAACGCCTCACCGATTGTCGGCACGAGCATCCACGTCGTCCCGGCGGCTGCCGTGACGAGCAAGAGCAGCGTGAACACTTTCGACCACGTACCGGCTTTCGTCATCGGCGTGGCGCTATAAGCTGTTGTCTCCATTGATTTACGGAGAACTGGATTCGATTTAAGTCTCAACTGTCGTTAACCCCTTTATTCTATTTTCAGTTCTTGGCCATGACTTTAATGAATTCCCGCATATAGTCAGGCAGGTCAGGCGGACGGCGGCTCGAGACGATATGACCGTCGACGACGACCGGCTCATCGTGCCAAATCGCACCCGCGTTTTCCATATCATCTTTAATACCCGGTGTGCTCGTGACGTTGACACCATCAAGAATCTTCGCTGAAATCAATACCCAGCCAGCGTGACAGATTTGACCGATTGGCCGTTTCTCGTCATGCATATAGCGGACGAACCCTTTCACCGAATCGAAGCGGCGCAACAAGTCGGGTGACCAGCCACCTGGGACGAGGATAGCGTCGTATGATGAGATGTCGACGTCATCGAACGCGATGTCCGATTTGGCTGGAACGCCGTACTTACCGATATAGGCGTGATCCGCCTTCTCGCCGGCGAGGGTGACGTTTGCGCCTTCCTCGCGTAACCGATGGACCGGATACCATAATTCTAAGTCTTCAAAGTCGTCACTGACGATTTGCAGGACATTCTTACCTTGTAATTGCATCGAATCCCTCCCTTTATTTGTCTTTCACAAGTATACCCTATAAGACACGTGGCGAAAACAGGGACGATTGACGAAACGCACGTCGCTTAACTTGAATCAATTTGCTTATGTCACGGTCACAATCACATTTCCAGCCTTTCCTCCGGCATCAACGTATCGGTGCACCGCGACGATGTCCTCGAGCGGATAAACCGAATCGATGACGGCCTTTAACCGGCCGGGTTCAAACAGATCGTTCAGGAAAGTCAAATCCTCTTTCCGTTCACTCGCAGGTCCTTGTCCGGCGACAGAACTGAATTTCCCGTGTTCGGCGACATGCTTCCGGGCCAACCGCTTATCGATTTTCCCGGCCGCTTCGAACACAGCGTCGTATGTGGTCAGTTTCTCGTCGTAGTTAGGCTTCGTGTAATCGACCACGACGTCCGCGCCGAGACTTCTGACGAGTTCGAAGTTCCGTTCTCGACAGACTGCCGTTACGCGAGCCCCGTAATAGTTCGCGATTTGAACGGCCATCGAACCGACTGCCCCGGCAGCCCCATAAATCAATACGATCTTCGCTTGTTCGATGTTCACTTTACGCAAAAAGTGAAGAGTCGTCGTTCCGCCAAACGGCAAGCTGGCTGCTTCGACAAAACTAGCGTTGTTCGGCATGCGTTCGACACATTTATTCGCTTTGACACACGCATATTCAGCGTAGCCGCCGAACCGCACCCCGGTCAGCGCATAGACACGGTCACCGACCTTGAAGTCTTCAACGCGACTACCCGTCTCGACGATCTCCCCTGCCAAGACGACACCAAGAATCGGTTGGCGCGGCGCCTTGAAACCGACGATGACTCGCATCGGGAGCTTACCTAGAGCCGGTACATCAAGAGCCCGTAATCGAAGGTCGCCGGAATGGACGGCAGAGGTGTGAACTTTGATTAACAACTCATCCGATTTTGGCACAGGCTTGTCGACCTCTCGGAGCTGCAACACGTCAGGTGGCCCATATCCGGTACAAATCACTGCTCTCATCGTAACCCTCCTCTTAAGACGTGCAGTAGTTACTAATGAATTCACCGTCTCAATAAAACAAAACTAGATGGAAAAGTCATCTGGTTCCTGGAATGAGTTTTTCATCAAACAAGCTGAGGAATAAGAATGACCGCCAACAGAAAAACGGAAGTGATTTTTACTTTGTTACGATTCAATGCGAAAGGAAGCAGGAATAACCCAAGAAAAGTAATGGCAAGGGCGATAAGTCCATGGATGAAGTACCCTTCAGTGGATGCGATTGGGATGCTGATCACCTGAATGGTTGGATTTAAGAAAAAGCCCATCGTTTCAAAAACAAGATTTCCGATTAGGCCAAGGCTCAGTAAGCATACGGATAATAAGAAAATTAATGATTGCTTCTTCACGATAATCCTCCTTTTGAACGTACATCAATCAACATGACAAGGTAGACTCGTTTGTCTTCTTCATTATAAACAATCACATATTATTTATGGAAAAAATTTCAACCAGTTCGGTTACAATGAGATTGATTCTAATCAATTTATTGAAAGAACTTTCATACGAAGGAGGCTCACTATGAAGACGTGCTACTATCTTGGATGGTTCAACGATTTTTTCCCAACTCATTTGGCAGATGCCTTGTCACGAGACGTGACAAATCGGCATTCCCTCGTAATGATCAGCTCGGACCCTGCCTCAACTGCGGAAAATGGTGTTATCGAGCTATCGTGGTTACAGGAAGCCGGCATCTTGTTCAACGACTATCACGTAATCAATTATGAAACGGGCCGAACTAATGCAAAACATCTTCTTAAAGTAGCTTCGATGATCTTCTTGTTAGATGGGGACACCGTCAAGCAAAATCAGTTCATACATGAATATGACCTAATCCAATCGATTCAACAAAGCGAGGCCATCGTCATAGGCGCTAGTGCAGGCGCAATCAATATGTCTTTGTCTTGGTTATGCCCGCCATACATGGGTTATGAGGTTTCAACCCCAACGATTTTCCAGGGCGTGGCCCTCAACGATTTTTCGGTGCTCTCCCACTTCGATCTCGAACATCACATGCACATCGTCAAGCAAGAGCTCGCCCTCTTATCCGAAGAATTACCAATCTATTTGTCGAACAAAGATTGTGCACTTCGTGTTCAAGGTGATCAAGTCGATATCTTCGGAGACGTTTATTTGTACGCGAATCGAAACATAACGAAGCTACCTGAGACCACATCTTTCCATACAGATTAGTCCCTCCCATTACGATATGGTTTCATGTTAAATCCGAGATAATTATCGCTTGCAAAATCTGTATGTAGAAATCGAAACGTTATGTCGTCAATATATTGTGTTATAATGAGTGCGACTTTTTGTAAATTTTTGAACGAGAAAGGGGACTTCCCACATGAAACAATACCATGATTTATGCACCCATATCCTCGAGAACGGGGTCGTCAAAGAAGACCGCACCGGGACCGGGACGACGAGCGTGTTCGGCTACCAGATGCGTTTCAACCTTCAGGACGGGTTCCCCCTGATCACGACGAAGAAATTACATACGCGCTCCATCATCCATGAACTGCTCTGGTTCATCACCGGCGACACGAACGTCAAATACCTTCAAGACAATGGGGTTCGTATTTGGAACGAGTGGGCCGATGAGGACGGTAATCTCGGTCCTGTCTACGGGGCGCAGTGGCGCTCGTTTCCGAAACCAGACGGCACGACTGTCGACCAGCTCGCGCAAGTAATCGAGCAAATCAAAACGAACCCTGACTCGCGCCGACTCATCGTCTCGGCCTGGAATCCAGGGCAACTTGAAGACATGGCGTTGCCGCCGTGCCATCTCATGTTCCAGTTTTACGTCGCGGACGGAAAATTGTCGTGCCAGCTCTATCAACGAAGCGCTGACACGTTCCTCGGTGTCCCGTTCAATATCGCGTCTTACGCTTTGCTCACGCATATGGTCGCCCATGTGACCGGGCTTGAAGTCGGAGACTTCGTCCATACGCTCGGCGACGCCCACATTTACCATAACCACCTCGAACAAGTGAAGCTGCAATTGACGCGTGAGACCCGACCGCTCCCGACATTGAACATCCTGCGTGACGTGTCATCCATCGAGGACTTCCGGTTTGAAGACTTCGAGATTGTCGGCTATGACCCTCATCCACACATTAAAGGAGAAGTGAGCGTATGATCATCCATGTCGTCGCCATCGGGAGCAATCGGGAAATCGGGAAAGATAACGCCTTGTTGTGGCGTCTGCCCGATGACTTGAAGCAATTCAAAGCCATCACGACGGGTCAAACGGTCGTCATGGGACGAAAGACGTTTGAATCGATTGGTCGGCCGCTGCCGAATCGACGCAATTTCGTCGTCACGTCGGACCGCACCTTCTCGGCTGAAGGTGTCGATGTGTGGCACGACCTCGAGTCGCTTAAAGACGAGACGACAGACCTTTATATCATCGGTGGCGCGACGCTCTATGAGCAGACGCTTTCGATAACGGACCGGTTCTTCGTCACCGAGGTCGATGGCACGTTCGAGGCGGACACGTTTTATCCGTCCCTTCCGGACGGTCTGATCGTGACGAACGAACAGTTTCATCCGGCCGACGAACGGCATGCCTATAGCTTCACATTCCGTCAATATGACAAAAGGGACATCGACTGAGTCGACGTCCCTTTTTTAATCGGGTAATTTTTCGAGCCATTGCTCGATTTTTTCAGTGATCGTGTCCTGATGGTCCTGCTCGGCCAAGTCATCATACAGCGCCCCGAGCTCGAGCGCGGTTCGTTTCGATACGGCCAAGATATGGCTGTACTTGCCGCGTTGCTCTTTGACGGCTGATAAGGTCCCTCTCGTCTCGTTCGTGCCCGAGTCATCGAGAATAAACATTTCCATATGATCGTTACAGGCGTAACGATCGTATGGGCGATAGATGACCTCGTAACGTCGATGTTGTTTCGGCAACTGTTCGGCGAGCATGGCGTACTTCTCCGGGCTCATCGTCACGTAAGCGAGCCGCTTCTCCTCCCGGACCGCCGTCGAATAACGGATGATTCGATTGCGCCCGTCACGTTTCGCTTTATAGAGCGCCTCATCGGCGTACGCACACCACTCGCCGAGCGTCATTCCGGTCTGACAGACGCGCGTATAGCCGATGGACACCGTCACGTGATGTTCGTATGTGAACGTCATCTCCTCAATGCGGCTGCGGACCCGTTCGAGCACCGCATCGACGACGTGGCGCTCGGACACGTTCAAGATGATGAGGAACTCTTCCCCGCCGTAACGAATCAACTCGTCACTCGAGCGGATGGCGAGACGGACTTCCTCGGCGACGCGATGCAACACCTCGTCCCCGTAAGCATGACCGAACGTATCGTTCAACTGTTTGAAATGATCGATGTCGAGCAGGGCGAGCGTGAAGCTCTCACCGGAGCGCTCAAGTCGGGACATGAAACGGCTAAACGTTGCTTTCAAATATTTTCGGTTGAACGCGCCTGTCAATTCATCGACGAGGAGCGCGTTCGAGACGAGACGAGCCTTCTCGATATGATGTCCGAGACGAACGAGCCGTTCTTCCATCGGTACCCATTCCTCCCAATAGTCATCGAAGCCGTAAGAATAGGCGGCGAGGCGATAATGTTCATTCGTGCCGATCACGATGAGCGGGACATACAGCTTCTTCATCTTGCTGACGAACGATTGAATCGACCGCTCCGGGAAGCGGGCCCACAACTCGACGTCCATGATGATGGCTTTCGGGACATCTTCATAGTCATATTCGACGGCCTCTTCTAACGTCTGCAAGAAGACAGGACGCGCCCCGAGCTTTTCGACGCGCGGTTTATACCGGCTATACGTAGAAAAACTGTTAGCTAAAACAAGGACGAGATCCTCGTCTTCCTGCTCGATGCCTAAGACGGTATGGATATAACGTTTCACTGGGGCAATCAAAGCCATCGCCTCCGCTTGCGTCAAGACCGGTGGCAATTCACGAACATCAGACTCGACACGACTGAAAATCTCAAGCAAGTGCATCAAGCGGCGACGCTTCACTTCTTGCTTCATCCAATCTAATAAAAACTCGATCTCTGATGTTTGAATCTGTCTCGCGCTCGTGATTTGCGTCAAAATAGTATGTATACGATCTGTGAGTTGCTGCTGCTTCATTCCCGACCCCCCAGTTTCGTTCTCCCCGATATGTTCTTCTGTCTATGATTATGCGACTTTATCCACGAAAATACAACTATTTACTTATTTTCTGCCCATTGTTTGACAGTAAGATAGTGCTTATGACCCATTACATCATGAAAAAGAGCGGTCATCGACCGCTCTTTTCTTATTTTCCAACTTTTAGGTTAGGAGATGTCATCTCTTCTGGACGAATCCATTCGTCAAACTGCTCTTCTGTCAATAGTCCTGTCTCTAGCGCCGCTTCTTTTAAAGAGGTCCCATTCTTATGTGCTAGTTTTGCGATTTTAGCCGCATTCTCGTAGCCGATATGCGGGTTGAGCGCTGTCACGAGCATGAGCGAACGATCAACGTTGTGCGCGATGACGTCCAAGTCTGGTTCGATGCCGACGGCGCAATGCACGTCGAACGAATGAAGACTGTCCGTCAATAAGCGGCACGTCTGGAGGAAGTTGTACATGATGACGGGTTTGAACACGTTTAACTCGAAGTTTCCTTGGCTCGCCCCGAATCCAATCGTCGCATCATTGCCGAGCACTTGGGCCGCGACCATCGTCAACGCCTCACTCTGAGTCGGGTTCACTTTACCAGGCATGATCGAGCTGCCCGGTTCGTTCTCCGGAATCAAGATCTCACCGATACCGGCACGCGGGCCAGAAGCGAGCCAACGGACGTCGTTGGCAATCTTCATCGCATCCATGGCGAGCGCTTTCAAGGCACCGTGTGTGAACACGAGCTGATCGTGGCTCGTGAGCGCATGGAACTTGTTGACGGCCGTGATAAAACGTTTTCCGGTCTCTTGCGAGATCTTCTCGGCCACGACTTCTCCGAACCGTGGATGAGCATTGATCCCCGTCCCGACTGCCGTCCCGCCGAGGGCGAGCTCTGTCAACGGTTCGAGCGTACGCTCAATCATCTGTTTCGACAGCTCGAGCATCCGGACCCAACCACTGATCTCTTGACCGAGCGTGACTGGCGTCGCGTCTTGCAAGTGCGTCCGACCGATCTTGACGATGTCCATGAATGACTCGGCCTTCTTCGCGAGCGTCGCGTGGAGCGCCTCGATTGACGGCAACACATGGTCCTCAACCGCGAGGATGGCGGCGATGTGCATCGCCGTCGGATATGTGTCGTTCGAGCTCTGCGACTTGTTGACGTCGTCGTTCGGATGAATCGTGAGCGTTTGACCACGCTCTTTCAACTTATCATTCGCCAAATGGGCGATGACTTCGTTGACGTTCATGTTCGACTGTGTCCCTGAACCCGTTTGCCAGACGACGAGTGGAAACTCGGCGTCATGTTTCCCGGCGACGATCTCATCGGCGACTTCGGCGATGACGTCGGCTTTCGCTTGCTCCAACACACCGAGCTCGGCGTTGGCGAGTGCGGCACCTTTTTTCAAAATCGCGAAGGCATGCACGACCTCGAGCGGCATCTTTTCCGTGCCGATTTTAAAGTTCTCTAGACTGCGCTGTGTTTGGGCTCCCCATTTGGCTGAAGCCGGAACGTTGATTTCCCCCATCGTGTCCCGTTCGATCCGATATTCCATGAAAATTCCCCCTCTTTTTTTGACTACGCTTTCATTTTATCGAAACTTTTGCAAAAAAGAAATCATTCCCCTGCAATTGACAAAAAGTCGGGCAAAAGCCCGACTCTCATCCGATCAACAATGCCTGTTTCGCCACGTCATGGGCCCGGTTCTCTGCCCGCGGGATCCATTTGATGAACTTGTTTGGCAATTCGTCATACAGCGTCAGCGCCTTGACGAACAAAGGACGCACCGCTTGGTCTTTTAAGAACCTCTGCTCGAGCGCCCGCACGACCGTCTCGGCGTCCGAATAGAACATGAACGTCGATTCGTCCGTGAGCGTATGCGCTTGTTCGAGGGCGAACGCGAGCGCTGCGAGTTCGGCCTGAACGCTCGTCAGCCCGACACGTTTGGCGATGTACGTGGATACGGTGCCGTCCGTTGTCTTAATCCAGACACCAAGACCGTTCTCACCCGCCTCTTGGTTCGTCGCCGCATCAAAATAAATGTGAACCAAAGCGATACGCCTCCCAATCCGTTTCGATCGGTGCATGGATATCGATGAGCGAGAGACGTTTCGACAAGAGCGCCACTTCTTCTTGCCCGTCGAGCTTCTTCGCAAACTTCCGATGCGCCTCTTGGAGTGCTTCTTGTCTCAAGATGTCATACAGCGCTTCAACCGTGTCGTATGACTGGACAAGAATCGTCGCCGTCTTTGGTCCGATGCCGCGGACGCCTGGAATATTGTCCGAGGCATCACCTTGGAGCGCTTTCACATCGACGAACTGTCCGGGCCGTATTCCATAAGTCGTCTCGAATATGTCCTGGTTCATCATCATCTCTTCCCCCTTTTTCGGGACGATTTGAAACACGTTCGGGGAAAGCAGCTGATGCAAATCACGGTCTGACGAATACATATACGATTCACCCGGGAACGCGGTCGCGACGGCTCCGATCAAATCGTCGGCCTCATATCCGGCGAGCTCGGACTGAAAAATGCCGCGCTCGCTCAACGCTGCCCGCAACTTGACGTAATCGTGGAACAACGGTTCCGGTAAGCCGGTACGAGTCGCTTTATAGTCCGAAAACAGGGCGTAACGATGCGTCGTCTCGCGTGGTCCGTCCCAAAAGAAGGCGATATGTGTGAAGTCGTTCGTCCACCCGTCAACTTTACGGAGCAGTCCTTTCAACGTCACATCGGGATCGAGCGCCCGACGACGCTCTGTGGCAAAATAATAACGCGACAGGAGGTTAAACCCATCGATTAACATCAATTTCATCATTCATCCACCTCACAAGCTTGTAATCCGCGCGCTAGCGCGTCTCGATCGAGATTCTTCCCGATCCAGACGAAGACGGAACGCGAGTCGTCGCTCGGTTCGTTGGCGAACGTCGCCCCCATCAGTTGATTTGTCGCTTGGACGACGAATTTTGATGTTTCTCCGTCTAAACGGACAATCGCCTTCAAGCGATAGACATCGTCCTCATAGTGCATGAGCACCTCGCGTACGTATTGCGTGACACGTTCCCGACGTAGTGGGACGTCGGTCGTGAGCGTCACGGCCCGTAGTGAAGAGACGGACGTGTGCCCTGCTGTCAGTCGACCGAGGAGTTGTTCGTCGACTCGTGAAAGCTGGAACGTATTTTCCGTCAAGTCATAGTCCCCTAGCGTTTGGACCGTCTCAATGACCCGAACGGTCGGATTTAGTGCTTTAATCCGTTCATGCGCTTGTTCGAGCGTGACGTCATCGACGAGGTCGATTTTGTTCATCAGAATCACATCTGCATAGGCGATTTGATGGATTCCTTCTATAAACAATTCGCGGTCCATTTGACTAGCGTCGACGACCGTCAAAATCGCCGTCAGCTTGAACCGTGTCCGTAAGTAATCATCGTAATAGATCGTCTGGATGATCGGTGCCGGATCGGCGACACCAGTTGTCTCGATGACGATGCGGTCAAATGTATCTTTGGACGCAAGCTGATAGAACGTCTTACTCAAATCGCTTTGAATCGAGCAACAGATGCAACCGTTCGATAACTCGATCTGTTCTTGGTCCATCTTGACGATCAACTGTTCGTCGATATTGACTGAGCCAAGCTCGTTGACGATGACGAGCAATCGCTCGTCCGTCGCTTCTAGCAAGCGATTCATATAGGTCGTTTTTCCGGCGCCTAAAAAACCGGTCACCAATTGCACGGGAATCATGTACTGCACCTCACCTTATAAATTTTCGTGGACCCGCGCCCACTTCTCATAACGGGCATCCAACAAGTCGATCAGATGGAGCATCCATCCTTCCGTCGTGACCGGTAACACGCTCGAGCCCCACTCGCGCTTGCCGTGGTGGGACAAAATCATATGCCAAATCCGGTGATGGACGTCGAGCGGAAGTGTGACGCCGGCAGCTTGTTGACTCTTCTCGAACAACAGTCCGCCGTACGGCATGTGTCCGATCAAGCTTCCCATCGGGTTGATGGAGATCCCGGTCGTCCCACTCGTGCCGCTGACCGAGAACAGTTGCTCAAACCGGTTCGGGGACGATAGCAAGTGACTGTACTCGAACAACTTACCGATATCATGGAACAAAATCCCGAGCGCGAGCTCGTCCCAACGGAGTGGCTCTTTCAACTCGGCGATGGCCTCACAGGCCGCGTAAAGCGACTCGAACGTGCCGCGGAACGCCTGTTCAACTTTTACACCGTTCATCGTATTCCAAACGTCTACTTTGTGCAACTGCTCGGCTTCTTTGATGACCCGGAACGCCATCGCCAAATGGTCGTCTTGTTCTTGGAACCGATAACCAAGTCGAAGCATACAGACCGTGTGCTTCAAGAGGCCGCCGACATAGTTATGATGATGATACAGTGCGGCCGGTGCGAGAACGAAATCGTCCCAATAGCGGTCGAGCAGTGACATCGCGATCGCTTGATAGTCTGGCGAGAGCGTCGACAGAATCGCGAACAGCTCGTCGGCGTATTGTTCCATCGTCTCGTCTCCAGGAAGACCTGGCAACAACGATACCGCTTCGTCCCGGGCAATCGGTTTGGCCCGGTCGATCGTAATCGATTTGGCGCCGTCCGGTTTTGGGTAGACGTCGATTTTCCCTTCGAGCTCGATGACGCCTGACTCGTAAATCGGCAACAATTGATCTTCATTGCCGCGCAACCACTGCTTGGCACGGATGAGTCCGCTCGAGGTCGTCAAATTGAGCTGTAACCATTTCGCCCCGGATTTGCCTTCTCGAACTTCGACCGTACTGACGAGCGCTTTCGTCTGAACCGGTGTTCCGTCTGTCAGGTCCGATAGCCGTGTCGCCGACTTCTCTACGGTCGGAAGTTGGAACCGTGTTCGGTCGAATCCGCCCCCTGCAATTGGATCAATCTGTTGGTAATAGTTCATGTGCAATGCCCTCCTTCTTCTCTTTGCCCATTGTATCGTGTTTTCCGCTTCGAGGCGAACATACTTTCGTTATAGGTCCAGAAGTTTCCTGAATTATATTGAAAGCGCTTACTATAATTGTTACGATAAAGGCAGTTAGATAAAGGGGGAACTCACATGATTTCATTGGTAGATACGTATGAACGGTTGATCGCAACAGGGGAAGCGACACGTTACGCCACTACGCATTCGACAATCGCAAGCATTTTACAGGCATCGACTTGCCCGGTCTCGCATCAAGAGCTCGTCACGGCGGTCTCGGGGCATGCCGGTAACCCATATACGCCAGACCAACTCGTCGACTCGGTCATCGAGCATGAAATGAAAGGGGCGATGGCCGTCCTGCTCGTCGCCGGTTATCCGATCCAAACACCGCTCGCAAAAGCCGTCGTCTTATCGGCGTTCGCACGCACGAACCGGATGAACATCGAGAAACTGAAAGAACTCGGTCATGCTGACTTGCTCGTGCGGATTCAATCGGCAGAACGATCTTGGAAGCGGACATATACCCACTTGTATCGGTCGGCACCGACACAGCTCTGTGACCAGCTCGACTCACTGCTCGGCGGTTGCGCCGTCCATCGTGTAATTGAAGCACTCGATCTCGACCCGAACGTCAAAACGGCATAAAAAAAGAGCGGTCCCCGGGCCGCCCTTTTTTTATGCCTTGAATTATCCTTCTGTCACTTCGACCGCTTCCGGTTCGAACAACGTGACGTTCCGCGCTGGTGAGAACGTTGAAATCGCATGTTTATAGATCAACTGTTGGCGCCCTTCTGATTCGACGATGACCGTGAAGTTGTCAAACGATTTGATGACTCCCCGAATTTGAAATCCGCTGACTAAAAAGACGGTCGTCGGCACCATTTCTTTACGTAATTGATTCAAAAAATGGTCTTGGATGTTATAGCTAGCCTTCATGTTGCATTCCCCCTAGTCTATGTCTCTTTCAAATAATCGGAATTTTCGAAAAAACTCCTCAACTTCATCATAAATATTTTGATACGATAGTTCAAATGATTTTCTTCCCATATCAACCCAAATCCCATCAAATTGATGACGGAACCATGTTAATTGACGCTTCGCGAATTTGCGCGTGTGCTGTTTGAGCGTCTCGGTCATCTGCTCTCGGGTCATCAATCCATCAAGATACGATACGACTTCCTTGTAACCGATGGCCCGCATTGCCTGCGTGTCCCGATAACCGGCTGCGAGCAAGCGTTCGACTTCTTCGATGAGACCCGCTTCGAGCATCAAATCGACACGAAGGTTGATACGCTCATAGAGTACGTCCCGGTCGGCGTGGAGCACAAACAATTTGTAGGCGTAATGCTGGGAGGGGAGGCTATCCATCGCTTGAGCATCCCCTTGCAGTGCGACTTCAAGAGCACGGATGACGCGGCGGACGTTATTTGGATGAATGCTCTCGGCCCGTTTTGGGTCGAGCGACTGCAGGCGGGCGTGCAGCGCTTCAGAACCATTTGTCTCCGCCTCTAACTCGAGCGATTCGCGCAATGCATGGTCGACCGGTCGCTCCGTGAACTCATAGTCATATAAGATTGCTCTAATGTAGAGACCGGTCCCACCGACTAAAATCGGCAATTTCCCGCGCGCGTAGATGTCATCGATCGCCGCCCGGGCCAACGTCTGGAATGTGGCGACGCTCATCGCCTCGTCCGGGTCACAGATATCGATTAAATGATGCGGAACCCCTTCCGCCTCCTCGACCGTCACTTTTGCCGAACCGATATCCATCCCGCGATACACTTGGACCGAGTCGCCCGATACGATTTCACCGTTGAACGCTTTCGCGAGCTCGATTCCTGTCTTCGTCTTCCCGACAGCGGTCGGTCCGACGAGGACGATGACTGGTGTTTGTTCCATACTTGTCACTCCTCAAACGAAAGACCGTTCCAAAAAGGAAACGGTCCGTTAAATTCTTCTTTTAATTGTATCATCAAACACGACCGCAAACAGCATCCATCCGCATAATAATAGTCCCATCAATAAAATTAAGCCATCACTCAGCCGTGGTCGCCTCCTTTACGTACCTCATTCCCACTTTTCACACTTTAGACACAATTGAATACGTAAAAAAAAGACGCTCACGAAGAGCGTCATTCATTGTGTCACTTCAAGAACTCGGCGGCCTCGCCACATCGTGAACCCAATGTAGAGAACCGTCGTGCCGCTCGCTGCCCACCAGATCACGTCATAGAGCGGTGTCATCAAGTTGGCCAGTCCAAACAGCGCCGGGACGATCAGTGTCAACCAAGCGAGCACGAATGCGACTCGGGCCGTCAACCCATCAATTTGGCGCCCAAGACCCATCCCTACATAGAACAGTCCCCACAGGAACGACCAGAACAACCAGGTTACGGCGCCCATCACATCGCCCATCGTGAACGAGATGGTGGCATAAAAAACGGCTGAAATCGAAACAAATAGCGAGAACCAACCGACGCCACGTCCGTCGAGGTCGAACAAAAATGTCACACCGACGTACAAATAGGTGAAAGCGAACAAATAGACGCTCGCATATCCGAACACTTCCGCCGAACTCGCCCCGATGACGAGCCACGTCGCGATGAACGTCTGCAACAGTCCTGTGAAGAGACTGAATACACCCGCACTCTTGACGTCCACTTTCCCGAATAAGACGAGGCTGTTAATGAACAGTGCCACGCCACCAAATAATAAACTAATATTCCCCACTCTCATTGCTCCTTCGTACAGATGTCTGACGTCTTATTTTATACGTCCACTGTAACGTGAATTCGTTTTCAGTGCAAGTGGGGAAATGGATGTTCACGGAGTCGACAAAGGTCACTCATTCTCGAGCGTTTCAATCGCTTCATCAATCCGGTCCTGTTCGTCCTCCGTAAATGTCGGGAATTTAGGATCGATGTCTTCAAGGACGTCAATCATAATCGTGGAGACGATATATCTGGCGTACCAGTCATCATCTGCCGGGAGCACAAACCAGGGTGCATGTTTCGACGCCGTGTTCGATAACATATCCTCAAAGATATCCTGATAATCATCCCAATGCTTTCGCTCTTCGACGTCATTAAATGAAAACTCCCAGTTCTTACTTGGATCTTTCAGTCGTTCAAGCAAGCGGTCACGCTGGACTTCTTTTGACACGTTAAAGAAAAATTTGATGACTTTGAATCCGTTCTCATCTAAATATTGTTCAAAGTCATTGATTTGGCGATAACGGACCTTCCATACCGACTCTTTGTCCTCTTCATCAGGGATGACCTCTTCCCCGAGCAGGTCATGGACGCGCGGAGCGATCACTTCTTCATAATGCGACCGGTTCAAGATGCCTACCTGCCCCCGCTCTGGCATGAGGTCGTGCATTCGCCACAAGTAATCGTGTTTCTTTTCCGTGTCCGATGGTTTTTGGAACGCGTTCGTCTTCAACCCTTGCGCGTTCAAGTTCGAAAAGATATAACTGATCGCCTCATCTTTGCCGCCGGCATCGAGCGCCTGCAAGACGACAACGATCCCTTTCTTCGATTCGGCGTACAGCTTCCAATGCAACTCTTTCAATCGCTCCACGCTCTTTGGAATCAACTCGTTTTGTAACGTCTCGTCAGATGGGCGATCTTGTATCGTGGTCGGGAAATCGCTGAGACGAATCCCATTTTTATGGTCAATGCGAAACGATTGAATGTCCATAGTTCCTCCTTAATTGCGACAAAATTTACGTACAATCCGTATTTACCCGATTCTCTCGAATAATAGCGACAAAAAATCCTTTCCGCCGAAACGGAAAGGATGTTTGAATGGACTCGGCTTAGTAGATTCCGACCGCGTCGAACGATTTCGCTGCCGCGACCGCTTGTGTACTCGTTGGACCGTACAAGTCTTTAGCTGACTGTACGACTGCTTGACGAAGGTTCGAGAAGTTCGATGTCGGTGTCAAGTAGACAGTGAGCGCGCGGTAGTAGACATCACCCATTTGCTTGACGCCGATGCCTTGAACCGATACGCCGTAGTGTGAGCCACCGCTCGCGAACAAGTAGGCCGCCTTGTTGACGATACCTGAGTTGATATGGACGCCACCGTTGTCTTGAGTCCCTGTGTAGCGGACCGAGTAGTGGTCCGGGTCACCGTTGGCCGCTGGGTTCGACATCGAACGGAGACCGTCCCCAGCCACGCCAGGCGTATAGATGTCTTCCCCGACCAACCAGTCGAAGTTCGAGCCGACACTATATTCCGCGACCGTACCGAAGATATCCGATACCGCCTCGTTGATCGCACCCGATTCATTTTGATAGATCAAACCGGCCGTGTATTCTGTAACGGCGTGTGACAATTCGTGAGCGACAACGTCGAGTGCACCAGAGAGGTACGTGAACGTTTGGCCGTCCCCGTCACCGTACACCATCTTGCTGCCATCCCAGAACGCATTGTTGTAGCTACGGCTATAGTGGACCGTCGAGTTGAGGGCCGCACCGTTGTTATCGTAACTGTTGCGTCCATAAGTGTTCTTGAAGAAGTCATACGTCTTCGTCGCGTTGACATGGGCACTGACCGCGGCCCGGTCGTACGTCGTGTTCAAGACGTTGTCAGCGTCGGCCCAGAGCGATCCAGGAAGGCGCGTCCGGTTTCCGGCGTCATACGTATAGATGCCTTTACCGCGTGTCGAGTCCTGGAGATAGTAATATGAACCGCTCTTCGTCGTCTTGAACGTTTGGCTCTGGCCAAGGACGTCGATTCCCGTGCCCGTATACGTCGTACCCGTGACGCCGTTCGTCGGTTTGGCGTGTGCCAATTGGTTGTACTTGTTCAATACTTTCCCGCTTGCCGCATCGATGAAGTACGTCCAGCGTGACGGCTCATCCGCATCAAGGATCGTCCCGGTCACTTCATACACATAGACCGCCTCTTCACCATTCGGATAGACGACGAGTTCCGCTGCCGGCTCAAGCTCGTATGCGCCTTTGTGGCCGACAAGCTCTTTATAACGAGCGACCGCTTTTTGCTCATTCAGCTTGATCGATTTATGTAATCCTTTAAGTTGTTTCGTATCATCGACGACCGTTTTCAATTGGCCATCGTTATCGACGACACCGACGACGACTCCGCCGAAGACTGGCACTCCGTCGACCGTCTGTTGTAATTTGACAACTTGTCCGACTTTGTCACGCTTCGATTCGAGCGTTTTGAATTCGCCTTTCGCTTTCGCATACTCTTTGACGATCGTCGTCGGGGCTTCGTTCGATGGTTTCGTCAACGTGCCCGACTTGAGCTCCGCCGCGCCGACGAGTTGTGGCACGAGCAAGACGCCTGCGATGAGTGATGTAGATAAAACTTTTTTCATGTGTGTTTCCCTCCTTATGTGGTGTCTCCTACTTTACATAGTTTCCCACAATGAAGGTATCCAACTATCTAATTATTTTGACAATTCAAATTATTAAGGCATTCGCCCTATTCCCACTACTTATCTAGTCATTTCAACCATGACAAAAAAAGCGTCACCACGGAAGGTGACGCCAGTCATCAATAGACATCTTTTTGTGTAAAATGGTAGAACGCATACGCGAGAGCCGCTAGCGACCAGACGAATATGACGATGAGCGAGAACGGCAACGTCATCCCCTCGATTGGTGGGGCTTGCCCCTCGAGATAGGTATGAAGACCGAAATTGACGTTGACCAAATATTTCGAGCTGTCCCAATTCGACCCGAGCGACGTGAGGAGCGGTCCTGAAATCAGGACGGCCATCATGATCCCAATCCCTGTCGCCGTGTTTTTGACGATGACCGAGATCATGAGCGCAATCGTCCCGACGGCCGCGACGACGAACCAGGATAGTCCGACCGACATGAGCAAGTATTGCCACATCGGCAGCGTATGGACGAAGTCGGTCGAGAACGTCCCGGTCGCCGAGGCTTGGAACCCTGTCAAAATCGGGGCGGTCCATCCGTCCCAGCCGAGCACGATGCCGGAGATGGCATAACTGACGAGTGCGGTGATGAAGATGAGAATCGACGTATATAGGAGCGTCGTCATCCATTTGGCGAGCAAAATCTTGAAGCGTCGGACCGGACGGGACAACAGCGTCTTAATCGTCCCGTCATTATGCTCACCGCTGACGATATCCGCCATCAAGACGATGATAAAGAGCGGCAGCACGAGCGTCGTCCCTTGCGAGAAGAAGACACGCATGAACGTTGGCGCGCCCGGGTAGTTCGGATTAATATCATTATCTAAGTAGTATTGATTCTGTTGGACCTGGAACTCCAAAATTTGACGGAACTCGTCCTGAACGTTCGCCGAGGCGAGCCGGTTTTGCGTATCGACGATCTCTTGCTGTAAATCGACACGCCAGTCGATCGTCCCTTGTTCTTCCCGCTGCTTCTCGATTTGCCGGTAGTTGGCATACGTGAACATCGAAACGAGCACAGTCAAGATGATTGAGACGACGAGGAGTCGTCGCTTCTTATGGATCTTTAAAACTTCGTTCCGAATAAGGCCAAGTATTGACGGATTAGACAATATGGTCACCCCCGGTCAATGAGATAAACAATTCTTCGAGTGTCTGGACGCGTCGTTCAAGCCCGAATAAGTCGACTCCCCGGTCAAGCAAATAGCGGTTCAAGCGGGCCGTCTCTTCAAGATTCATCGAGACGCGAATCGTGCGCTCGTCGACGACGTCGGCATGATCGATCGATTCGAATCCGCGGATGATTGGCAAGACTTCAAAACTGTCGGCCACATGGACATCGACGGTAGACGCCAACTCATGAATCAGTTCCTCGACCGTTCCGACTTTCACGATTTTCCCGCGCGACATGATGGCGACGCGGTCCGCGAGCAGTTCAATCTCGGCCAAGATGTGGCTCGAGACGAGGACGCTCAGTCCTGTTTCTTCGACGAGACGGCGGATGAAGAGTCGAAGGTCACGAATCCCCATCGGGTCCAGCCCGTTCGTCGGCTCATCGAGAATCAAGACACGGGGGTTGTTCAACATGGCCTGGGCGATGCCGAGCCGTTGCCGCATCCCGAGCGAGTAGGTCTTCACTTTATCATCGATTCGTGCCGTCAAGTCGACGAGATCGATCACTTCTTGAATCCGGGCCTCATCTACCCCGGGCAACATCCGCGCGAAGGCGTTCAAGTTCTCACGCCCGCTCATGAACTTGTACAGTTCCGGATTCTCAACGATGGCGCCGATTTGATTCATCGCCTGAACGAATTGACGTTCGACGCTGAACCCACAAATCGAGACGGTCCCGTTCGTCGGCTTAATCAAACCGACAATCATCCGAATCGTCGTCGTTTTGCCGGCCCCGTTCGGTCCTAAGAAGCCGAACACTTCACCGGGAAACACATCGAACGAGATGTCATCGATGATTGTTTTCTTACCAATTACTTTTGTCAAATGGTCTATTTTCAATGTTGGTTGCATCATCTCACCTCTCCTACATTCTATCGGACTCGACCGCATCTGTCCTATTCGAACATTCACATAGGGCAGGTTAAAACTTATTTGATATGATAGTTCTATAGAAAGTGAGGGAATCACATGAAAAATGGGAAATGGTATTCGTTTTTAATCGGTTCGGTCTTCTTGACGGGCATCGCCTTATACGGTTTATGGATCGGCTATCAAGATATCGTCAACCCACCGGAACGCACACTCTCGATTAGTGAAGATTCGAGACCCGAACCGGTCGGTGACGTTTACGTCGCTTTAGGTGACTCCCTGACACGCGGCGTCGGGTCGACGTCAGGTGCTGGCTACGTTCAGCCGGTCGGTGAAACGCTCGACGAAGACGGCATTCGTACGCAGAACTTGGCCGTCTCTGGTGCCCGGACTGAGGATTTGTTGGCCCAACTCGAACAACCGGAAGTACGGCGAACAATTGAGAACGCCCGCTACATCACACTCACGATTGGCGGCAACGACCTGTTCAATCGCGGCGAGAATGTCGATAACTTTGAATCGGTCGATATCGAACAAGTCGTGACCGATGCCAAGACGAATTTGAATGACATCTTTGAACAAGTTCGCGGATTGAACGATACGGCACAAATCGTTTATATCGCGCTCTATAATCCATTCCAAGAGAACGAAAACGGTGAGGCGTTCAATCAACTGATTCTCGATTGGAACGCCTCGGCGGCCAGTTTCGGAAACGCACAACGCATCGACGTAATCGACCCGTTCGCATACGTCTCTGACGTCTCACGTGACCTCGCGACCGACCAGTTCCATCCGAGCGACCGGACGTACGAAAAGTTAGCCGAGGACGTCCTGTTCATCCTCGAATAAGTAAGATGGCCTGATCATCGCGATCAGGCCATTTTCTCATCGTTCATATTTGACGAGCCAGCTCTCCCCGTCGCGCGTCATGGACGTTCCGTACCAACCCTCCTTCAACAAGGCGCCCTGTTGCTCCGTCTCGCCCATCTCGAGCCATGTCGCTTCTCCGGCCGGTCGCCAGTCGCTGTGCAGTTCCTTCATAAAGATGTAGCGCAACTTCCCGCCATACTTCGGTTTAAGGGCACCGATGCGAAGCCCGAGGGCAAACTTGTCTTTCAAGCTCGGGATGTTGAATGGTGCCACGGTCGCACAGACGAGGTCGAATTGGCTACCATGTTCCAGCTCTTTCATCAGAAGCCTGCCGAGATGCTGTTGCAGGCCGTAGCCGCGGTAGTCCGGATGGACGTTCGTCACTTCTTGATAAATGATGCGTTCCAGTCCCTCTGATGGATAACCGATATCATAGCCGAGATGCTCGTCATCGAGCGGTGGGATGAGGAGCGCGCGGAACGCGATCAACGTTCCCTTGTGATATGCCCCGATGAGCGTCCGGTCCGTCAACAACTTCACAAACTCCTCCGTCGACAAGGACTGATACTGGCTCCCTTCCGTCAGTGTATCCATGACATCCTGTTGCACCGCCTCGATTTGTTCCAGGTCGGTCATCGCCAAATAGGTGACCTCGATGTCGAGGCCGTTACAATCACTGCGCCACATGATCGGTCCCTCCGACGACGTACGTCGCGGTCGTCAGACGTAATAAGACAGATTCATCGACGTCGACACCGAGACCTGGTCGTTCAGACAATCGAATGAACGGAAGGTCGTACGTCAAATTGCCGATGTCTTCTGCGAAACGGAGCGGCCCTGTCAATTCGACCGATTGGACGATTTTGCTCGAGAACGCGACGTGGAAACCTGCACTCGAGGCGACCGACGACTCGACCATCGACCCGATTTGGCACTCAATACCTGACATCTCGGCCATATGGACAAGTTTTTTCGCCGGGTAGATGCCGCCGCACTTCATCAGTTTAATGTTCACTTTGTGGGCGGCCTGCGTCATCGTCAGACGACGCATTTCGGTTACACCCCGCACGCCTTCATCAATCATGAGCGGGACCGAGATTTTCCCTTTTACTTCTACCATGCCTTCAAAATCGTCGGCTTTGACCGGCTGTTCGATCCAATCGATATTGAATGGTTCGAGCAACTTCATCGCCTGGAGCGTCTTGGCAGCATTGACCCAACCTTGATTGACATCGACCCGAATCGGAACCTCCGCTCCGACGGCTCGACGAACCGCCTCGACACGTCGTACGTCCGAGGTGGCATCGACGCCGACTTTCATCTTGACGGCTGTATAGCCTTGTTCGATTTGTTCGCGCGCCTCGGCCGCCATCGCTTCCGGATCTCCGATGCTTAACACGTGCGTGACCGGGAAGGCATCGTGATAACGGCCGCCAAGCAACTCATACACAGGCAAGCCAAGTTTTTTACCAACAACGTCGTGGCAGGCAATATCAAGCGCCGCCTTCGCCGCCGGCACGTCCCGGATGGCTCGGTCCATCACGTCATGGATTCGTTCCATATGCATCGGGTTTTGCCCGATCAAAAGTGGTCCTAGCACATGTCGGATGACGCTAATTGTACTGTCGAGCGATTCGCCCGTGACGTGCTCATCAGCGACGGCCTCGCCGTAACCGACATGTCCACACTCGGTCGTCAGTTTCACGATCACCGACGGCATGTCGTCGTAGCGGTGATAACTGACGATGAACGGTACTTTCAGTGGTAGACGTATCGCAAACAGCTCGATTTTCTTTATTCTCATATTTATTCCCCTTTACTTTTTATATATCATTAGCTATATTGTCGTTAAATAGTCGTTAAATTGCAAGGAGGAGTTTTGATGTCCATCCATATCGCCATCGTCGGGTCGCACGAATTTGTGGCGACTATCCGTACCCTCGGTGCCCCAGAAGGTGTTCGGTTCGCGTATCACCCTTACGAGCATCCCCATGAAGCAGCCGTTATTGCCAAAACGCTCGGCTCGTTCGATGGTGTCTTTTTTTCCGGGTCGTTCCCGTTCACTTATGCGGCCCCCTACCTTCAAAACGTGGCGACCCATCACGTCGTCCAAGACGAGACTGTCCTATTAACGACACTTCTCTATGCGACGCTCACCCATTCAGTCCCTCTTGATCAACTGTCCATCGATTTGGTCGAGCCGGAGCGCTTGACGTCAATCCTCGAGTCGTTCCCGAATCATGCCTCGACTCCTTCCGTTATGAAAATCGAACCGAATATCGCTTTCGAAGACGTGATTACTTTTCACACGGAGCACCGGGCCAAGCAGGCGAAACTGGCCGTGACGAGCATCGAACAAGTTCATCGTCAACTCGTCCGTGATGGGTATCATAGTCTATTGATGATCGAGCCGCGGACCACGGTCGAGCGCCATCTCGATATGTTAATTCAACGAATTCGACGCCAGTTCGCGGACGATGCCCAGTTCGCCATCATTCGTTTCGAGACCGACGACAAGGCATTACTCGAACATTTGAAAGTGGTCCGCTACCTTGGCGGACACATCGAATCGACCGACGATGGTCGTATCACGCTACTTACGACACGAGGCGAGACGAACAACGCCCTCGATACAAGTACGCTCAGCCCAACAGGTGATTATCGAATCGGAATCGGCTATGGCACACAATATCAACAAGCATACGAACATGCTGAAATCGCACTATCGGCCGCGAGCAAGGAGCGCATTCGAATCGTCGACGATTCAAAACGCTTGTCCTTCCCGAACCGTGAGGACCGCATCCCCTATCGAGTGACCGAAGTAGCGGTCTTTGACGTCATCAAGCAAGCCGGGATCAGTCCGGTCAACATCGGTAAAATTATGCAGTTCTCAAAGCACCATCTCGAATTCACGGCAAAAGAGTTGACCGACCATCTCGCCGTCTCAAGACGGACGACGGAGCGACTCATCAAAAAATTACATGACGCGCAACTGATCGAAGTGATTGGTGAAGAGATGAGTTACAACCAAGGACGACCTCGTGCCGTCTATAAATTTAATTTCCCGACCTGAATAGGCCGGGAAATTTTTCATTGTGCTGCTTGTTTTTCGAGTGGCGGTTCCACACTCTGCACAGCAATCCGTGCAATCGTGAAGCCTGTGAACGCATAGATAATCGAGATGACCGGAACGATGAAGTTCAAGATCGCGTATGGCGCATATTCGAACGCCCCGACGCCGAGCGTCCCGAGAATGAACACACCGCACGTGTTCCATGGGATGAAGACCGACGTCAGTGTCCCGCCGTCCTCGAGTGCCCGGGACAAGTTTTTCGACTGAAGCCCCATTTTCTCATAAGCACCTGCAAACATACGAGATGGAACGACGATCGAGATGTATTGTTCGGAACACGTGGCGTTCGTTGCTACCCCGGCGAGAATCGTCGACGCAATCATCGAACCGGCCGTCTTCGCTAGTTTGACGATTTGATTCATAATCGATTGCAGCATCCCCGAGTATTCTAAAATCCCTCCGAACGTCATCGCGACGATCGTCATCGAGACGGTGTACATCATCGCGTCGAGACCGCCCCGACTGAACAAGCTGTCGACGAGTTCATTACCGGTGTCGATCACATACCCGCTCTGCAACGCCCCGACGCTGTCTGCGAGCGAACCGCCTTGGACGATGACTTGGGCGAGAAAGCCGAGCGCAATCCCGACGACGAGTGCCGGAATGGCCGGTACTTTCCTCGCGACAAGGACGATGACAGCAAGTGGAATCAATAGGAGCCACGGCGAGATGACGAAGCTGTCCTGTAAAATACCGAGTGTTTGGACGATTTCTGAAGAGTCCGTCGTCGTCTCACTGAACCGTCTGCCAAGCCACCAATAGGCGCCGAGCGCGATGACGAGCCCTGGAATCGTCGTGTAGAGCATATGCCGAATATGTTCGAACAAGTTCGTGTGCGTCAAACCTGCCGCGAGGTTCGTCGTATCCGACAACGGGGACATCTTATCCCCGAAGTATGCCCCTGAGATGACAGCTCCGGCGACCATCGGTGCTGGTATCCCCATACTCAGCCCGATGCCCATCCCGGCGACGCCAATCGTTCCCATCGTCGACCATGAGCTGCCAATCGAGAGCGCGACGACCGAGCAGATGATACAAATCGTCACCGTAAAATAGGCCGGTGAAATAATCGTCAATCCGTAATAAATCATCGTAGCGACGACGCCTCCCCCGATCCAGGCACCAATCGTTAAACCGACCAAGATGATGATGACGACGGCCGGTAGTGCGAGCCGAATCCCTTTGTACATCATCTCCTCGATCTCTTTCCACTTGTACCCGTGTCGCCATGCGACGAGCGACGCGACCGCTGTCCCGACGATGAGTGGGATGTGCGGCCCTTGTTCCAATTTGACGATGGCTACGAGCATGATCCCGATCATGACAAGTAGCGGCAATACCGCCCAGCGAAGCTTCATGTCTACCTTGTTCCCCTGTTGTTCCATGTGTCTTCCTCCCCGATAGCGAAAAATTCAGAATTGTCGTTATATTGTCGCTAATAAGTAGATGATAACGCTTACATTTAAAGTTGGCAATAAAAAAATGAACGAGCTCATCCCGCCCGTCCATCTAGTCAATCGCTTCAATTATCGTTTGCGGCCCTGCGCAACGTATCGGCGAGTAAGGCAGCCGCTTCTGGTAAGACGTCCCGATCGAACGACATATGAGGATGATGGAGCCCCGGTGTCAAGTTCGCGCCGATTCCAATCATCGTCGCATCGAGTCCCGGCTGTTCGACCGTATAGAAATGAAAGTCGTCACTACCTGATGTAATGATCCGGTCGACGAGCGCGTTTTTCCCGAATCGGTCGACAATCGCTTCGGCCGCATGTCGGCTCGAGCGTTCGCCGATCTCCGCACCCGGTGTGAAGTCTTGCCAGTCCCAGTGGATGGTGACATCATGAAGGACGGCGATTTGCTGCAACAGCGTCTCGACGCGGTCACGTAACGCCAGCAGCTCCTTGTTCTGTTGAGCCCGGACGTCGAGTGAGAACGTCGCGTTCCCTGGGATGATATTCAAATTATCGCTACCGGCCTGGACGCCCGTCAACTTGATCGAATGGGGCTCGAACGGCGACAAGTAGATGCTTTTGAGCATCTGTTGAATCGTAAAGATGACATCTAACGCGTTTTGACCTTGATGCGGTCGCGCGCCATGGGCATCGTCCCCGATAACGCTTCCTCTTAGAAAGAATGCGGCTCCGTGTTGAATCGCAGCCGCATATTGTCCGCGCTGCAATTCCTCGAGCGGTCGCAAGTGGATGCCATACAGCTGACTCACTCCTTCGAGTGCCCCTTTTTGAATCATCGCGAGCGAGCCGTTCCCTTGTTCTTCAGCCGGTTGGAAAATGAAGCGAATCCGCTTCGATAGCATCTCATGTTTCAACAGGTCGAGCGCGCCGAGCACCATGCTGATGTTGGCGTCGTGCCCGCATGAGTGATTGGCTTGAAACGTCCCGTCGACTTGTTGCCATAAGGCATCGATATCGGCCCGGACAGCGATGACGTCATCACCTTGCCCAATCTCTGCGATGACCCCGGTCACGTCCGCAAACGTCTCGTGACGGACTTGCCATGACGTCAAGATGTCGGCAATCGTCTTCGTCGTCTCAACCTCTTTCCAGCTCACTTCCGGATGAGCATGAAAATGCTCAAACCAGTTCAATACGTTCGTCGTCATGATCAATTCCCCCATATGTACTTATATTTTTTTGACCCCTTTGATTAAGAGCCACTGCAGTGGCAATCGGGCCCACGTGACCCATTTTGGGAGCGGTATCTTGCCTAGTTTCGACGGTTTGAGCGCCATGTTGATATTGGCTGGGAACACCGCGATTAAGAAAGCGGGTAATGTCCCTTTCACGAAGCGCGTCCCTTTGTTCATGAGCAACAACACACCATAGACGACCTCGATGACCCCGCTTGCCTGGACCATGAATCGTTTGAACGGCCATGATTTCGGAATAATCGACATGAACGCCCGTTCCTGAATGAAGTGCATGATGCCGGCCCCTAGAAATAAAATCCCGTATAGTTTACGAATCAACTGAACCCCTCCTTTTTTCTAAGCATAACAATAAAGATGGGCTGCGTGCCCATCTTTACAGTGCGTCTCCATTTGCGTTTTGAATCTCGACATCGACCGTTTCGGTCTTACCGTCACGAACGTATTCGATTGTCACGGTCCCGTCCGCGTCTCGAATCAGTTCACTCCGCAGGTCGATGAACGATGAGACAGCCTGATCGTTGATTTTCACGATGACATCGCGTGCCTCAAGTCCTGCCCGTGCAGCCGAACTGTTCGCTTGCACTTCAACGATGATCGTGCCCGACGTCACCGACTCCGGCAAATTGATTTGCTCGGTCAAGTACCCCGGTGGGAACTCCGACACGTCCCGAAGCGAGACGCCGAGCGATGGATGATTCACTTCGCCCGTCTGCTCGATTTGATTGATGAGCGGCAAAGCGATATCGACCGGGATGGAGAAGCCGACCCCTTCGACCGAGTCGGTCGCGATTTTCATCGAGTTGATCCCAATCAATTGTCCTGATTCGTTGATTAACGCGCCACCGGAGTTACCAGGGTTGATGGCCGCGTCCGTCTGAATGACTTCGGCGTTGAAGTCGGCTTGTCCGTTCTCATCCGTATCGACCGGGACGAGACGTGACGTCGACGAGACGACGCCGCGTGTGACCGAGTTCTCAAACTGGCCGAGCGGGTTCCCGATGGCGACGACGGTTTGCCCCGGTTTCAACTCGCTCGACTTTCCAATCGAGATGACGGACGAGACTTTGTCCGCATCGACTTCGAGCACGGCCAAGTCATACGTGGCGTCGCTACCCATCAATTTGGCGTCCGCTGTCGATCCGTCATTGAATGTCACGGTCAAACGGTCAGCACCGTTGACGACGTGATGGTTCGTGACGATGTAAGCCGAGTCGCCGTCTTTCTTATAGATGACACCCGAGCCGACCCCGGCTTCGACAGCTTCACTTGAAAAACCGTTTGACGCGAAATTGTTCACCGTCACGACAGCAGGCTGTGCGGTCGCGACCGCATCGGTGACCGAGCTGTCCGTTGTCGTAGACGTCGTCTGGATCGGCGACCCTTCCGACGTCACGTTCGTATCAGACACATTTGTCGGCACTTGATCGATGAACGGAAAAGCGATGGCGCCAGTCAAGACGGCACCAATCACGCCGCCGACAAACCCAGGGAACATCCGGCCGACGAACGATGGTCGGGCCGGTTGCTCTGCGCTCGACGGTTCTTGTCGTTGTTCTGACGAGCCGAGCTCGGTATCGAGCCAATCCTCGCGGTGATTCTGTTCATTTGATTCTGTTGGACGATCATTGCGTTCCATGTGTAATCATCTCCTATATGATGTTTCCTCTTTGTTCTACCCTTAGTATAAGAGGCATAGTCATCGTTTTGCGGAAATGAAGCATCGATTACAAGATTCTTCACAATTTGCGTCAATTGGGTCAGACGATGACGTTACGGAGCGTCCCGAGTCCCGTGATGCTCACTTCGACCGTGTCTCCTGATTGGAGATAGACGGGCGGCTTCATGCCGTGGCCGACGCCGGCCGGTGTGCCGGTCGCGATGATGTCTCCCGCTTCAAGTGTCATGCCCTTTGACAAAGTCCGAATTAACTCTTCGATCGGGCAAATCATATCCGCCGTCGACCCATCTTGACGTGTCTCGCCATTGACGACCGTTTGAATCGTGAGTGGGAACGAGAGCTCATCCGGTGTGACGATATATGGCCCCATCGGACAGAACGTATCGAACGATTTGCCGCGGAAAAACTGGACGTGTTGTTTTTGCACATCCCTGGCCGTGATATCGTTCAAAATCGTATAGCCAAAAATATGGGCATCGACGTCGTCAATATCCCGCCCTGATTTCCCGATAATGACGGCGAGTTCGCCTTCATAGTCGAGCTGGTCGGTCAATTCGGGGTGACGTTCGACGACAGCCTCTGGGCCGACGACCGAGGTTGGCGCTTTCGTGAAGATGACGAGCTTACCGGCCCCCGCCGTATCCATCTCTTTCACATGCTCTTCGTAATTTTTCCCGATACAGATGACATTTTTGAGCGGACGATACGGTGCGACGAACGTGACGTCTTGAAGCGCCAGCCTTGGCGCGACATCTAGATCGACATCCGGTTCAAACTCACGCGCGATGACTTCTAACAGCGAAGTCGTATGTAATTGGTCACTGACGTCATAGACGAACTCTCCTGCCACGACACCGACCCTTTGCTCTCCGTCAACTTGAAAACTACACCATTTCATCAAAATTCCCCCTTTTTTGCTAGTATACAAAAAATCGGGACACGACGGCCCCGATTACGCTTTGTTCAAGAAAATAATCCGCTGGTTGCTCGATCCTCGAAACCGGAGCGACCGGTCCATGAGCGGCTGTTCGAAACGCCCATCGACGAGCACATCGGCACGGTCGAGCACGCTTGTGACGAATTCGTCGTTCATGGCTTGCAACTGTTCGAGCGTATAGCCCGTATACACCCAAACGTTTTTCTGAAGGGCCTTACATCCGTCGACGAGCCGGGCCAATTCTTCCGGTTGAAGAAATGGTTCCCCGCCTGAAATCGTCACCCCGTCCCAGCCTGATTGTTCGATTTGAGCGAGTAAGTCCGCGACCGAGACGTCTTGTCCTCCACGTGGATTCCAAGATTCTGGATTATGACACCCAGGGCAACGGTGCGGGCAGCCCGCCGTAAAGATGACCGTGCGAATGCCTGGACCGTCGACGACCGATTCTTCAAGTACGGATAGGACGCGCATGATGCTTCACCCTCGCTCGTTCTTCTTCTCGTTTTGCCGAATTCCACCGGTCCATCGTCCCGACCAAGTAGCCGGTAATGCGACGAATCCGTTCAATTCGTTCATGTTCGCCACATGTCGGGCACGCTTCGTCGATAATCCCTTCAAGGCCGCAGTTGCCACAACGGTCGACCGGATGGTTGATCGACCCGTAGCCAACGTTCTCGGTCCGCATGAGCCGGACGATCTCTTCGACCGCTTCCGCATTATGGGCGAGCGATCCGTCGACTTCGACATACGTGATATGACCCGCATCACAGAGCGCGTGGTAAGGCGCTTCGAGACGGACTTTATCGCGAATCGAGACCGATTGATACACGGGCACATGAAACGAGTTCGTATAAAAGGCGCGGTCGGTCACACCTTCGATCATCCCAAACGATTGCTGATCTCTCGTCACAAATTTACCCGACAATCCTTCGGCCGGGGTCGCCAAAAGAGAAAAGTTCAAATCGTATCGTTCCGATGCCTGCTTCATTCGATCACGTAAATGAGTGACGATATCGAGCCCAAGCCGTTCCGCCTCTCGCGACTCGGCATGCGTGCCACCTGTGAGCACACGAAGCGCTTCGGCGAGACCGATAAATCCAACCGAGAGCGTCCCTTGCTTCAGTACCTCGCGAAGATTGTCTTCTGGACCGAGTCTCTCTCCACCCCGCCAGACGTGTTGGGCATAGAGAAACCGAAATTCGTCGGCGTGCCGCTTCGCTTGATAGTCGAATCGTTCGAGCAATTGATCGATGGCGACGTCGACATAGGCGTCGAGCGTCTCATAAAACGAATGGATGTTCGAAGCGACAAGCGCCATCTTGACCAAATTTAACGTCGAGAACGATAAGTTGCCGCGTCCAATCGACGTCTCGGCACCATGCCGATTCCCCATCACCCTTGTCCGACAACCCATGTAGGCGACTTCCGAGCCGTGCGTCCCGTCGTAGTATTGAAGGTTGAACGGAGCATCGACGAACGAGAAGTTCGGGAATAACCGCTTGCCCGTCACACGACAGGCGAGACGGAACAAGTCGACGTTCGGATCGTCCTCATGGAAGTTGACCCCTTCTTTCACTTTAAAGATTTGAATCGGGAAAATCGGCGTCTCCCCGTTACCGAGCCCTCGCTCGGTCGCGCGCAGCAACTCTCGAATGAATATGCGTCCCCACCGGCTCGTGTCGGTGCCGTAATTGATGGAAACGAACGGTACTTGTCCGCCACCACGTGAGTGCATCGAGTTGGCGTTGTGGATGAACGCCTCACACGCTTGATACGTCGCCGCGATTGTTTCAGACTCGGCAGTTTCAAAGAGTTGCTCGGTCGTCCATTCGACTGGTAGCTTTTTGAGCCGCTCGAGCTGACGTTCATACGTCTTTTCGACATACGGTGCGAGGTCGACATCAAACATCGGGAAAGCTTGACCGCCGTGTTGCATGTTTTGGTTCGCTTGAAGAATAATCGAAGCGAGCGCCATCGCCGAGCGGATATCCTGGGGCGGTCGAATCGTCCCGTGCCCGGTATGAAATCCGTTCGTGAGCAAGTGGCCGAGCGGGATTTGACAACACGTCGTCGATCCTGTCACGTAGTAGTCGGCGTCATGGATATACAAAAAATTATCCTCGACGGCTTGACGTGACCGATCTGATAATAGATATGTCGTCGACAATTGTTTTGATACTTCTGAGGATAATCGTGCCAATTTTCCAAGTGGTGATTTCCCGTCGACGTTGGCGTTCTCTTGTACGAGGTCCTGATCTGGGAGAACACAGACATCTTCATAAAGCTGGAGCATATTCACTCCGCATCACCTCACTATATATTGATTACAAGCGAGTTAATTACTCGCTTAAGTTCCATATATAGATTATGTCATGTTTTTCTGGGAAGTAGTGAAGTCTAAATTGTGAGCATTAAGTGTGACGTATTCGCAAAAAAATAGCCGAGCCCTCATCTGGACTCGACCATACCTTAATGTGAACCATATCACAACTCTTTAGCAGGCTTTACGATTTTAAATTCGACTTCTTCTTTTTCTTCTGACTCTTGGGCTTCACGCAAGCCTTTCGCGTTCAACCATGTATAAATCGCACCCATGAACAAGGCACCACCGATGATATTCCCGAACGTGGCTGGGATCAAGTTGTGGATCGCGCCGGCAAAGCTGATCGCCTCAGGATGCGGGACGACGAGCGTGAGGGCGAACAAGACGAAGTTGGCGATGACGTGATCAAATCCTGAGGCGAAGAAAACGGCGACGAGGAAGATCATCGAGAAGATTTGGGCGAACTCGTTTTTCATTTGCTTCGGCAAGAAGATGGCAAGACAGACCATCCAGTTGCAGAAGATTGCGCGGAAGAAAATTTCGACCGTCGTGTGGTGCATCTTGCTTTCGACGACCGAGAACAGCCAGTTGTCCATCCCAAGTTCTTGGATGACACCGGTCGGAGCGAGCAGCAAGGCGAACAAAACGCCACCGAGCGCATTCCCGACAAAGCAGAGCAACCAGACGAGCATCGTGTCGCTGAGCGTCGTGTATCCCCGCATCGTCGAGGTTGTGAAGTACATCGTATTCCCGGTGAACAGTTCGGCTCCGCCATAGATGATCATGACGAGGGCGATCCCGAATGAGAATCCTCCGATGAGCGTTGTGAACGGAGAATCGATCAAATACATTCCGTTGACGACTTTCAGTGTGAAAATTGAAGCGAATCCGATAAAGATCCCCGCGAGCATTGCTCGTAAAAAGTACTCCATTGGCCGATAATGAATCATTTGCGAAGATGCCTGTGCTTTCTTCCGCAACGATTCGAGTGCATGGATTTCCATTGATGCCATGTCACAAACCCTTCTTTCTGTTTGAATGAAACCATTATAATAAGAACGAACATGTGAAATCATTAACAATATAAGCCCGAAACGAATAAATTGCAATCGCCCCTTCCACATGTTGACACATTTTTCACATCGTAATCGTTTACATTTGTCGGATTTGTGACTAGAAAAAAACGACCCTTCGCAAAGGGCCGTTCGAAATGATTATTCTTTGTTTTCAGAAGTCTCTTCCGACTCTTCCGTTGAAGTTTCTGACGCCTCTTCAGTCGCTTCAACTTCGCCTTCTGTCGCTGTATCAGCTTCAAGGTCTTCGACCGCCACCGGTTCATTCACCGATGCGATTTGAAGATCACCCTCAGATACGATTTCGTAATCTTTGTTCTCTGGAATATCAGCGACAGTGAGCGAGTCACCGATGCCGAGTTCAGAAACATCAAGCTCGATACGCTCCGGAATGTTGGCTGGTGTTGCCGAGACCGTTACTTTATAGAGCGTCTGTGCCAAGTAGCCGCCTTCTTTGACGCCTTTCGCGTCGCCGACGAGTGTGACGTCCGCTTCGACTTCTGTCGCTTCGTCCATCTTCACTGCCATAAATTCGACGTGCTTGTATTCGTTCGTGAATGGGTCGACTTCTGTCCCGTGAACGAGTGTATTCACTTTCTTACCATCGATATTGAGTTCGATCAAAGCGTTGTCGCCGTGTTCACGAAGAATCTTACGAAGTGCCATCTCTTCGAATGCGACCGGTGTGCTTTCAACTTTGTAGCCGTAAACGACACCTAACACTTTTCCTTCTTTACGCAAGTTAGCGCGGACCGAACGTGGTCGTAATTCTCGTTTCGTTACTTTAAGCGTGTCTGCCATAATCTTTTCCCCCTACTGGTTTATCGATCATGTCTACATCTTGAGGGTGAGGCAGTGAAAAAGCCACCTCTCAACCTCGATGCGTTGAGTGACATGTGTATATTGTTCCCATAGCCACCTATCCATAAACGTAACAGGAGGTTAAAAAAAGATTACAGGCGTGTCACATAACGCGTTTAAATAGCTTCTCGAGCTCGTACGTGCTCCACTTCACTAAAATCGGACGTCCGTGCGGACACGTGTACGGAGACGTCGTCTGATTCAAATCGTGAAGCAATTGCCGCATCATCTCGTGGTTCAACGGATGGTTCGCTTTAATCGACCGTTTGCACGCCATCAAAATCGACGCGTCTTCCCGATATTTAGCGATGTCAATGGAGCGATCCCGAATCGCCATCTCTATCAAATCACGGACCGTTCCTTCTAAATCATGTTGCGGGTACCACGTCGGAATCTCTCTAACGAGGAACGTATTGCCGCCGAACGGCTCCAATTCGAGACCTGCTTCTTTTAAAAGCGGAGTGACTTCTTCAATCGCGAGCGCCTCTTCTTGCGTGAACTCGAGCGTGAGCGGAAGCAGCAATAACTGGTATTCCTTGTCAGGATTCCCGAGCTGCTCGTAAAACAACTCATATTTGATTCGTTCCTGGGCCGCGTGTTGGTCGATGACGTACATCCCGTCCTCGGCACCACAGACGATATAACTCGCATGCAATTGACCGATGACGTCGAGCGGCGGCAACCGCTCTCCTTTCGTCTCGATTGTTTCCGATTCGACCGTCGACGCTATCGGCTCAGGCGCTTCATTGACGAGCGGGGTCGGCGACCAACGACTCGGTGACGTGACAGGCTCACGTGGAATTGGATAATTCCACGTCGGCGATTCTTCCGTGACCGGCGCCCGTTCAACCGTGAAATCAAGTCGCTCTTGTTCGGTCCGATCGACCGGTCGCTCTTTCGGTTTGACCGACGGGATTAAACGCTGTTCCCGGAGTGTCAGTTGGACCGTCTCGCGAATCAACTGACAGAGCTCTTTCTCTTTTGAAAGCCGAACTTCTCGTTTCGTCGGGTGGACGTTGACATCGATCAGCATCGGGTCCATGTTCACTTCGAGGACAGCGATCGGATAACGACCAATCGGTAGCAGCGTGTGGTAGCCTTCGAGCACACTTTGGGTCAACGCAAAGTTCTTGATGCTCCGACCGTTCAAGATGAGCGTCACGTACTGCTTGTTCGACCGGGTCACTTCCGGACGGACGAGATGGGCGCTCAAACTATAGTCGTTCGTCTTACTCGACGCCGTGACAATTTGGGCCGCGACTTGTCGGCCATAGATGGCGAGCATGACTTGTTTGATGTCTCCGTTCCCGCTCGTCCTGAGCAGCTCCTTGTCTTCATGGAACGCCGTGAGGCGCACTTCCGGGTGGGACAAGGCGATCCGGTTCAACGTGTCGGTGATGCTCGCCAGTTCCGTCGCGGACGTTTTCAAATACTTCAATCGGGCTGGTGTATTATAGAACAATTGACTGACGGCTATCTCCGTCCCAACGTTCGCCGCGGCCGGTGTTTGCGCCGTGACAACGCCGCCTTGAAGCGTCATCTCGAACCCGTCTTCCTCGGCCCGGCGTGACTTCAGCGTCACATGGCTGACCGAAGCAATCGAGGCGAGCGCCTCCCCACGGAAGCCGAGCGTGCGAATCCGGAACAAGTCGTGCTCGTCCCGAATCTTACTCGTCGCATGACGTAAAAAGGCGCGCGGGGCGTCCTCTTCATAAAACCCGTGCCCGTTATCGCGGACTTTAATGAGACGGATGCCCGCTTCCTCCGAATCGACTTCGATCTTGGTGGCGCCGGCGTCAATCGCGTTCTCGACGAGCTCTTTCACGACCGAGGCCGGTCGCTCGACGACTTCGCCAGCCGCGATTCGGTTGGCCAGTTGTTCCGGTAACTCCTGTATGATTCCCATCGACTCACCCCTTCTTCGCGGATTGTTGGAGCGCATAGAGCGCTTGCATCGCCTCGATCGGGTTCATCACCAACAAATCGAGTTCGAGCAATTGTCGTTTAATCTCGTCTTCCGCCTCAAAGAGCGATAGTTGGGCCACGGGTTCTGCCGTTCCCGGATGTTCAACAGCTGCCCGTTCCGGTTTCGAGTCCGTCTCAAGTTGAGACAAGATGGTCCGCGCCCGTTCAATCAAATCACGGGGCAATTCAGCGAGCTCAGCGACATGAATCCCGTACGACTTATCGGCCCGCCCCGGATGTACTTCATGTAGAAACACGACACGCCCGTCTCGCTCGATGGCGCGGACGTGCACGTTCTCAAGAGCAGGGATCGTGTCTTCGAGCACGGTTAGCTCGTGATAGTGGGTCGAGAACAACGTCTTCGCTCCAATTGTCGAAGCGATGTATTCAACGATAGCCTGGGCGAGCGCCATGCCATCATACGTCGACGTCCCCCGACCGATCTCATCGAGCAAGATGAGGCTGTGTTCGGTCGCCTCTGTCACCGCTTGGCGTGTCTCCGTCATCTCGACCATGAACGTCGACTGGCCGCTCACCAAGTCATCGGCCGCACCGATGCGGGTAAAGATGCGATCAAACAATGGAATCTCAGCCGCTTCAGCCGGCACGAACGACCCGATTTGATGCAAGATGGCGATCAAGGCGAATTGACGCATATACGTCGATTTACCGGACATGTTCGGTCCGGTGATTAAGAGCATGCGCCGCGTGTCGTCGAGCGTCAAATCGTTGGCGACGTATTCACCGCGTGGTAGCACCGTCTCGATGACCGGATGGCGGCCACGATCGATTTGGACGTTCGTCGACGTCGTCGGCCGGACATAGTCCCGTTTTTCGGCGACGATGGCGAGCGCGAGCAAGACGTCGAGCTCACTGAGCGAGCGCGCCAGTTGTTGGAGCGGTTTCGTCTCTTGCTTGACTTGGTCACGCAAGGCGACGAATAAATCATACTCGAGCGTGCAACTCTTCTCTTCAGCCCCGAGAATGAGCGCTTCTTTCTCTTTTAACTCGGGTGTGACGTAACGCTCGGCGTTCGTCAGCGTCTGTTTCCGTTCGTAACGTCCCTCTTCGAGCAGGCGGGCGTTCGCTTTCGTCACTTCCAAGTAATAACCGAAGACACGATTATAGCCGATTTTCAGCGACTTGATGCCGGTCGCGACCCGCTCTTGTTGCTCGAGATTGGCAATCCATGTCTTTCCGTTCGCTTTCGCCTCGAGCAGTTCGTCGAGTTCGGCCGAATAGCCGGCACGAATCATCCCACCCTCTTTAATCGAGATCGGTGGCGCCTCGACAAGCGCTGCCTGGAGCATGCTGGCTAAGTCGTCGAATGTGTCGAGCGTATCATCGATTTGACGAAGCCGTGAGGCCGTGACGCCTTCGAGCAAGGCCCGCACCGCCGGGATGCGCTCGAGTGTGTTCCGGAGTTGGACGAGGTCACGGGCGTTGGCCGTCCCGTAACCGACTTTGGCGACGAGCCGTTCGATATCGTAGACGTGACGTAGCTGTTCACGCAACTGGTCACGAAGCATGAAGTCATCGACCAAGTTCTCGACCGCATCTTGTCGGCCCCGAATCGCCTGCTCGGTATAGAGCGGCTGTTCGAGCCAACGTTTCAGCAATCGTCCCCCCATCGCCGTCGTCGTCTCATCAAGCAAGGCGAGAAGCGACCCTTTCCGTTCACCGGACCGGGCCGACCGAAACAATTCCAAGTTCCGGGCCGTGTTGGCATCGAGTTGCATATGGGCCTCGACTTCATAGGCGACGGCCGGTTGGAGATGATCGAGGGCGCGTTTTTGCGTGCGCGTCAAATAAGCGAACAGCAATTCAAACGCGCTCACTTGCGCCTCGTCTTTCGCTCCGCTCGACAACGGGCTCGCTAGCCGCTCTGTCTGGACCGACAACGGGATGCCTAGCGGAGCGAGTTGTTGTCTTAATTCGTCGTCGGCAACAATAATCTCACTCGGCGCTAGCCCTTCCACTTCTCGTGACACAGCTTCTTGCGATGACAACGTCGTTAACCATGACTCACCTGTCGTCACATCGCCGCGGGCAATCCCGAAACGGCCTGCTACGTTCACGACCGATAGTAAATACCGGTTCTCTTTCTCACCGAGTGCAGCCATGTATGTACCCGGCGTGATGACTTGGATGACTTCACGTTTGACGAGCCCTTTCGTCGCTTTCGGATCTTCCATCTGTTCACAGATGGCCACGTTGAACCCTTTTTCGATCAGCTGTTCAATGTAGATAGCGGCAGAGTGATGTGGTACGCCACACATTGGAATCGGGTGCTCAGCGTTCTTCCCGTTTTTCGCGGTCAATGTCAACTCAAGTTCTTTGGCGACGATTTGGGCATCTTCAAAGAACAGCTCGTAAAAGTCACCGAGCCGGTAGAAGAGAAAGGCGTCTGGATAATCAGCCTTGATTGAAAAGTATTGTTTCATCATCGGGGTTTGATGTATCGTTTCCATTCGTGTTCACCTCTAGAAATTAGAACAGCTGACCAAAGGCCAGCTGTCTGTTTGTTAGTATCCGCAGCCGCCGCGTGATTTCTCCGCTGCCATACCGCTTCCTGTTTTACCGGCGAGAACGTCACCGTCCGTCGACTCGATAATGCGATCTGTCACCGAGTTGGCGAGTGTGACCGTCACGTATTGAAGCAAATCGTTCACTTCGACTTGCGTCTCCTGAAACGCCTGGACAACCGGGATCGAATCGAGTTCGTCCATCGCCTTGTCGATTTTCAGCTCAACTTTGGCGAGTGCTTCCGTCTTCCCGTAGTGCTTGCAGTTGACGGCTTCTTTTTGTAAATATTTGATACGTTTGATCAACGTTTGAACGCGTTCACTTTCGTTCACTTTCGTTTCCGCTTCTTTGAAGCGGGCCACTTCCGGCGTGCTCGCCAATAAGTCGGCTAATTCTCTCGCTTTTTGAATCACAGTTTGATCAGTCACCATCGTAAACCCCTTTGCTCTCTATGATTGAACGCACGTCTTGACGCACGCAAGTATTCCTCATCATTCTACCACGAACTTATGGCAAACGGTACCGCATCGATTCACTTCGAGACGGTCGCCGTCCGAACCATATCGACGTGAGGAATCCCGTCCTCTAAGTACTCCTCGCTCGTTCGTGTGAACCCGAAGCTCGCATAGAACGGCTCCACGTATGTCTGTGCTTGCAAGTACAAATCGCGATCCCCAAAGTCAGCCACGGCTTCTTGCATCAAACGCCGCGAATGGCCTTGTCCCCGATGCGTCGATTTCGTGACGACACGGCCGATGGCGATCGGCGACTCCTCCTCGAGGACACGTAACGCCGCGATCGGGCGACCATCAGCCTCAATCCAGTAATGGACCGCCGCCACGTCTTTCCCATCGACTTCTTGATATGGACAATCTTGTTCCACGACAAAGATTTCGGTCCGGAGCGCCAATAACTCATAGAGTTCTCTCGTCGTCAATTCGTCAAACCGTTTTTTATGCATCTCCACTTGTCTCCCCTCATAACTTCGAACCGAGCGCTCGGGCGACATGAAGCCCGCTCGTCATCGCCCCGATTGTGCCTGCCCCCGGAAATACTGTATCCCCGCAGACATACAGGTTCGGCAAGGTTGTCCGGTAGCTCGCCGCATGGAACAAAGCTTGTTGCGGTGTTTGGGCATAACCACCGACCGCGCCGTGCGGACGTTTCGTATATTTCACCCACGCCCCTGGTCCCCCGGGCAACATGACAGACGATTCGCCGTTCCAGTCCGGGAACGCTCGACTCACAACCGAGACGAGGCGCTCGGTCCAATCTGTCTCTAGTTTCTCATACGTCGCCTTGTCTTTCCAAGCCTGCCACTCTGTCAAATCGATATGGGTCGAGACGGTGACGGTCCGTTCCGGTCGCTCGGTCCGGAGCGAATCATCTGCGGCTGACATCGAGATGAAGGCGTGTCCTGACGGTAAGTCATCGCTATACACTTGTTGGAACAGCGGACGGTTCATGCATATCGCTTCGGGTAACGTGACGTACAGACTGAACGTTCCCCATTGCGAGCGCTTTAAGTGACCCCCGTACTGCTTGCTGAATTGACGTGACGTATCTCCGCTCAGCAGTTGAGCGGTCGCCTCGAGCGGGATGGCGGAGACGACGACATCGACGAGGTCGAGCCGGCCCAGCCGATCGGTCAAGAGCCAACCGTCCGCCACGCGCTCGAGTTTGACGATTTGTCGTCCGAGAAGGGTTTGTCCGCCGTCTTTTTGAATCGAGCGCTCCAAGGCGTGAGCGAGCGTGTACAAGCCGCCATCGACGTAAAATGCCCCTTCGTGGTAAATCGATAACGCGACGGCCGCGAGCAAGTGACTCGCCTCGCGAGCTCCGGTCTGAAGACTATCGAGCAAAATCCCGTCGATGACCCGTTCGAACGCCGTCCCGTTCAATCGATGCCGTTTTAACGTTGTACCGAGCGGCCGGTATAACTTCCGAAACGCACGTAGTTGCGTCGGTCGAAAACCACGTATCGCAACCGATGCGTCATGAATCGTTCGAAACGGCAACGCCGGTAGCGTCTCAAACAAAGGACGAATCGTCTCAAAGTCACTCCACACTTCTTCAAAGAAAGCATGAATTCGCGGGGCGAGGTCAGGAAACGTCGATTCGAGTTCTGCTAAAAACTGATCCCGGTCTTGATGATAATGGACGGTCTTTCCATCGAGATGAATATGCATCACCTCGCTTAACGGACGAACGTCAATCGTTTCCCCTAAATAAGATAAAACCCGCTCATGTAGTCCGCCCGGTTCAAATCCCATCCCGAGCGTCGCCCCGGCTGGGAACCGGTAGTCACCGCGCTCGAACTTACCGGCACAACCACCCCACTCCCGCGATGATTCAAACACCGTCACGTCATGACCAATCCGACTTGCCAACGCCCCGGTCGTCAACCCGGCAACTCCTCCACCGATAATCCCGATTCTCATTCCTCATCCCCTCCTGACTTCATCATACATGGGTTCCTTGTATCCGAGATGTTTCGACGTGTTCCTTAGACATATTTCACCGGTCAGGCAGGGTTCTGCCGGTAGATGGCGAAAAAATCGATAAAGGACAGGTGAAACCATATGCGAAGTCGGGTCATCATTTATCTGCTCATCCCTATCTTAATTTTTATCGGCATTCTCATCACCCCGCCATCGGAAGAATCACAAAAATTTGCCACGATGACGGCTGTCAACATTCAAGAGATGATTCCGTATGAACGGGAATACACGACACAGAAAGTCTTACTAGAAGAAGTAAAAGATGGCCGCGAGGCGATCATTGAGGAATGGCGGCTCGAACGCGGCGCCCGGACGACATATAGTTACATCCTCCGGCTCCAAGGGTTCGAGACGGTGATTCAAGTCGATGCCGGGGCGGCCAACACGCGCTCGGACGGCTATTATGCCATGCAGGCGCACAGTCCCGTGTTCGAAGCGGACGAACCGCTGTCGACCGGTTATCCGATTGTGCTCTTCGCCAGCGAGCAACGGCTCGTTTTAAACCAGATGGAAGTTCGTGTTCTTTATGAAGAAGACGGTAAGATTGAAAAATGGCGCATCCTTGAATCTGAAAAATCTTAAAATAATATGAACAACGTCGAAGACATCAAACGTGAAGCCCGGGCCTTGCTCGACAGCGGGCCAGAGGCTTGGGCGGACGAGACGATCGAGATGAAACGATACTTTCTGACCGATGTGCTCGATGACTTGATTGGATGCACAAGTCGTGCAGAGGGCTTGTTCATCGCGAGCGCCCTCGCCACGTTGGTCTGTGAGTTCATCCTGCGCACGAATCGACAATGGATGGGCTCCTCCAAATGGACATACCGCGCTCTCGACCGCTACGATACGCATGCAGCCCGAGAGCTCGTCGCTGCCCTCGAACGCTATTATCAAACGAACGAACCCGACGCGCTCATCCGTTACGTCGATGAGACGCTCTCCCCGTTCGGCGGCCGGTTGTTCGCCGGATTCAGCCGCGGGAAATCAAACGAAGCGTGAGGGTACTCCATGTTCTTTCTTCAAATGTCCGGTTTCCCTGGGTCCGGCAAATCGACGCTGTCTCGGGAAATCGCTCGACGACTGGATGCGGTCATCGTCGATCACGATGTCACGAAGACGGCACTGCTTGAATCGACTTCACAACACCGTTTATGCATACGCTTACAATTGATACGGACCGCCCCCTCGAGACGTATTTACCTGACGCCATCGCCTATCTCCAGGCGATGGATTGACCACCTGAAGCATCCTGTGACTTTTTCTTGGATGTATTTTTTTAATCGTTTTTGTATTTTTATGCTTTACAATTAATAATCATACATATACACTTAGTCTCATATCTTGAAGGAGGAATTCATACATGAAAAGGTGGGTCATTACAGGGGGATTAGTGGCAAGTGCATTACTAGCAGGATGTAGCCAAGAGACGACGGGCGAAGAGAAAAAAACACTCGTCATGGGGACGAGCGCCGATTACTTCCCGTATGAGTTTGTCGATACGGCGAACGGGGATGAGATTGTCGGATTTGATATCGAGATCGCCGAAACCGTCACGGAACGCCTCGGCTACGAACTCAAAATTGAAGACATGGACTTCGGCAGCCTGCTCGGGGCACTAAACGCCGGACGTGTCGACTTCGTTATGGCCGGTATGACGCCGACCGAAGAGCGGAAAGAAAATGCCGCCTTCTCGGATATCTACTTGTCGGCGACGAACTTAGTCATGACGAAAGATGAGTCACTCGAGTCGATTGAGGCGCTCGCCGGCAAGAAAATAGGCGTCCAAACCGCTTCGATTCAAGAGAACATCGCCAAAGACCAAGCTCCGGAGGCAGAGCTCGTCTCATTGAACAAGATTCCAGAGATCGTCCAAGAGTTGAATACGGGTCGGATCGACGCGATGGTCATCGAGGACACGGTCGCCCAAAAATACTTGGACCAAGACGCCGGACTGTACACGTTCGCCTTGAAAGAAGATGGCGAGAAAGGTTCAGCAGCCGCCTTTAAATTGGAGGATGACCTTCGCGATCAGTTCAACGAGGAGTTGAACAAGATGATTGACTCAGGTGAAATCGACAAACTCGCCAAAAAATGGTTCTCGATGGAGCCGACGGAATGAGACCAGTCTCGCTGCCGATTTATCCAGTCACCTATCCAGACGGGTACCGTTTGAATCAAAACGAGAGTCAGTTCCCGGTGCCGTCCCGCCTCTATGACCAGCTCGCGACGATTTCGTTCCAAGACTTGCATGAGTATCCGGTCCAACCGATTGACGAGTTGTTCACTCGTTATGCGGCCTACGCCGGTGTCGAGCCGAATCAATTGCTCGTCGGTTGCGGCAGTGACGAGATGATTCACGTCGTCACCCAGGCGCTGTTGGCACCGGAAGACGTCGTCTTGTCACCGAGCCCGGATTTCGCACTCTATCCGATCTTCACGACAATCGCGCACGGTCGTCACGTGCAAGCCGATGACCTGTCATATGACGCACTCGTCCAGGCGATCACGCAACACACACCGAAGCTGTTGCTGTTGTCGAATCCGAACAATCCGACCGGAAAATTGTGGAGCGTCGCTGAATTGACCGAACTCGCGGGACTCGTGCCGTACTTGATCGTCGACGAGGCCTATATCGACTTCACACCGGCGTCGAGTATGGTGGCTCACCTTGATGCATTCACGAACGTGATTGTACTGCGGACGTTATCGAAGGCGTTTGGCCTGGCCAACGTCCGCCTCGGTTTCATGGTCACGACGACCGAACTCGCCGCTTATTTCCGTCAGTTCGTCCCGCCGTTCAACATTAGCGGTGTCAGCGCGAAAATCGCCAACATCTTTTTACAAGATGCGACGTATCTCGATGAGGCCATCGCATGGCACGCCGACATGCGCGGACAGTGGACTGACTTGTTCGCCACGATTGGACACGTCCATCCCGCCGAGGCGAACTTCATTTACGTCACGCTCGATGAGCCGGAGGCCGTTTGGGCCCACCTCGTCGCGCATGGCGTTCACACATCGAAACAACCGAACGGGATTCGCATCACGCTCGGCAATGAATCTGCTCTCGAAGCAGCACGTCAGGCACTGGTCACCTACGCGTCACAACCGACAGCATAAGCAAACGACCCGACATCACGTCGGGTCGTTTCGTCATGGTATGAACTTGAGCACTTTCGCCGGATTCCCCCCGACGACGGCACGGGCTGGCACGTCTTTCGTCACAACGGCGCCAGAGGCGATGACGGCATCGTCCCCGACTGTCACCCCTGGGTTTAGAATGGCACCGCCGCCGATCCACACCCGATGTCCGACCGCGACCGGCTTCCCGTATTCAAGACCCGAGATCCGTTCGGTCGGGTCGAGCGGATGCGTCGCAGTATACACATGGACACCCGGCCCGAGCATGCAATCGTCACCGAATGTGATCGGACAGATGTCGAGGAATACGCAATCAAAGTTAGCGAAGAACCGTTCTCCGAGATGAATGTTATAACCGTAGTCGCATTTGAACGTAGGCTCCAAATAAAACGAACTTCCGGTCGAGCCGAACAGCTCCGCTAACACTGCTTTTCGGTCGTCGAGTTCATCGATCCCGGATCGATTAAATCGTTCCGTCAAACGCCGGGCCTGACGCCGGTCGGCGACGAGTTCCTCGTCCCCGGCCAAGTAAAGCTCGCCCCGAATCATCTTTTCTTTTTCAGTCATCTGCATCTCCCCCTATTCTGTCATCATTATAGAGGAATTTCTAGCGAAATGGGGAATAGGAACATGACGAACTAGAGGAGGAATAGACAGATGAAACGAATTCTTGATTGCAGAGCCAGTGATTTCTTGACGTTCAACCGCTCGGATTTGATTGGATCGATTCGCAAAGCCGAAGGCCGGACCGTACTCGCCGAAGTCATCCCGACCGTACAACCACTCTATCCGGAAGTGACGAACGCCGAACTCGCGCGGGCGTTCGGTGCCGACATGATTCTTTTGAACATGCTCGACGTGTTCCACCCGTACATAAAAGGTCTCGAAAGCCACGCCTTGTTCGGAAACATGCCGGGCGAGACGATGTCTGACAATCCAATCATGGAATTGAAGCGGCTCGTCGGTCTCCCGCTCGGGGTCAACCTCGAACCGGTCGACTTCTCTGAGAAATCGGAGGATATGTATGATGTGAAACAAGGACGGCTCGCGACACGGGAAGCGTTCGCCAGAGCGTCAGAGCTCGGCATCGACTTCATCTGCCTGACCGGAAACCCGAACACCGGGGTGACGAACGAGGCGATCGAGCAAGCCATCATCAACGCGCGCCAAGAGTTCGCGGGCGTCATCATCGCCGGGAAGATGCATCAAGCCGGCGTCGGCCGTGTACTTGATCAAGAGGCGTACGTCCGTTTTGCTGAAGCCGGGGCCGATATCATCTTGATTCCAGCGCCCGGCACCGTTCCTGGCGTCCGTGAAGATGAATTCTATGAAGTCACGCGCGAGATTCAGGCGTTGGATAAACTCGTCGTCGCCGCCATCGGCACATCACAGGAAGGGTCCGATGAAGCGACGATTCGTGACATCGCCTTGTCCTCGAAGCGCGGTGGGACGGACATCTTCCATATCGGCGATGCTGGGCTGTCCGGAATCGCCACACCGGAGAATATCCAGGCGTTATCGATTGCGATTCGGGGACGGCGCCATACGTACATCCGTATGGCCGCCTCGGTCAACCGCTAATCAAAAGGAACGAAGCCGATTGTGGCTTCGTTCCTTTTTGTGTTACCAGTCGGTGACGTCTCGGCGTGGTTTCGCCGGAGTCGTCGTCCCGTGCCGTTTGGCGAGGAGCGCCTCAACGTCTTGTAATGACACGCCTTTGGCGGCGAGCAAGACGAGCAGGTGGTACAAGAGATCGGCCGACTCTTCGACCAAATCTTCATCGTTCAGCGCCGCGATGACGACCTCGAACGACTCTTCCCCAAACTTCTTGGCAATCTTGTCGACACCTTGGTCGAATAAATAAGATGTATACGACCCTTCTTTCGGTGACGCCTGTCGTTCTTGAATCAACTTCTCTAATTCGTGAATCATCCTTCCACCTCCGTGAAAAAGCAGCTTCGATTTCCCGTATGGCACGTCGGCCCATTGGCACGGACACGGACCAACAACGCGTCTTGATCGCAATCGACGTGGATGCTCTCGAGTTCGAGCGTATTTCCGCTCGACTCCCCTTTCATCCAGAGTCTCCCTTTCGAACGTGACCAGAACGTGACCGTGTTCGTCTCGAGCGTCTTCTGAATCGCCTCCTCGTTCATGTAGCCTAACATGAGGACGGCGTCGTCTTTGGTCGACACGATGATGGCTGGAATCAATCCATTGTCGTCGTAACGAACCGCATCGGCAAGTTGTGCTCGCTGCATACGTGTTTCACCTCTTCCACTGTCGTTTTCCGGTCATGCAAAATCGAGGCGAGTAGCGCCGCATCGACCTTCTCGAGCGCGTCGACGACGTGATTCGCGTTCCCGGCACCGCCAGAGGCGATAATCGGGATATCGACGGCGTCCCGGAGCAAATCAAGGATTCGCAAATCGTAGCCGCTCTGCTTTCCGTCCTGATTCATTGACGTGACGAGCAGTTCACCCGCCCCAAGTGCGGCCACTTGCTTTGCCCAATCGACGGCCCGCAACTCGGTCCGGTTCTTCCCGCCATACGTATAGACAAAGTACTCGTCGTCTTCGAACTTAACGTCGATGGCGATGACGATACATTGTGACCCGAACCGTTCGGCCGCTCGTTTGATCAAATCGGGTGATTCGACGGCGAGCGTGTTGAGCGACACTTTGTCGGCCCCAGCTTTTAAGAGCGAGGAAATATCCTCAAGCGACCGAATACCGCCGCCGACCGTGAGCGGGATGAACACTTTCCGGGCGACGGCACTGACGACGTCAAGCATCGTCTGCCGGCGTTCCGTACTCGCAGTGATATCGAGAAACACGAGCTCATCCGCACCGGAGGCGTCATAATACTTGGCAATCTCGACCGGGTCGCCGATGTCACGTAACGCGACAAACTCGATCCCTTTGACGACACGACCGTCTTTGACATCAAGACACGGAATGATGCGACGTTTAAGCATGGCGCGCCTCCCACTCGATTAAGTCATCAAGACTGACTTGTCCGGAGAGTAGTGCCTTCCCGACGACCGCCTCGTCGATGCCGGCCGCTTGAAGCGCCTCGACGTCAGCCACGGTCGTCACGCCACCCGAGGCGATGATCGTGACTGAAACAGCATCACGGAGCGCCTTCATCCGCTCGAGGTTCGGTCCGTTCAATTTCCCGTCCGAACCGATATCCGTATAGAGAATCGTCTTGACCCCACGGTCGACGAGTTCTTTCGCGGCATCGATATCTTTTAAGTCGGTCGCTTCTTGCCATCCGTTGACGGCGACGATGCCATCATAGGCGTCGAGGGCGACGGCGACACGATCCCCGTACTTCGCGAGCGCCCGGTCCAAGAAATCCGGGTCTGTAAACGCCTTTGTCCCAAGCAAGACACGGTCGGCGCCGGTCGCCATGACCGCATCGAGCGCTTCCTCGGAACGGATGCCTCCGCCGGTCTGGACGAAGAAGCCGCACGATTTGGCGAATCGGACGACATCAAGATGTCTCGGTTCGCCGGCTTTCGCCCCTTCGAGATCAATCAAGTGAAGCATCGGAACGCGCCCTTGCCATTCCTTCAATTTTTCGTATGGGTCGCCATACTGTTCTTCTGTATTGAAATCGCCTTCCGTCAAGCGGACGATTTTTCCGTCAATCAAATCAATGGCCGGTAGTAATCTCACGTTCGACCGCCTCCTTCCATTCTGTCAATAAACGTAATCCGAACGCGCCGCTCTTCTCGGGATGAAACTGCATCCCCGTGACGAGTCCTTTTTGCACGATGGCTGGCACGGTTTCACCCATATAATCGGCAGAAGCGATCACATGGACCGGGTCGGTCACGACGTGATACGAGTGGACGAAATAGACGTCCTCGTCTCGCAAAATCGAGTTCCATCCGACGTGTGGCAGACGTTTCGCCCGCATCCGCTCGACGCGCCCTTCAATCAAACCGAGTCCTTCCGTCGGCACCCCTTCCGTGCTCGACTCGAATAAGAGTTGCATGCCGAGACAGATGCCGAGGAACGGCTTTTCATTCGCCGATCGTTTCAACAGCGGAATCAGCCCCGTCTCGCTCAGCGATTGCATCGCCTGCGGGAACGCTCCGACCCCAGGCAGCAAGATGGCATCAGCTGCCTCGATTTCCACTGGATCGTTCGTGATGATGACGTAACAGCCGATAGCTTGGAGTGCCCGTTCGACGTTGAACACGTTACCCATTCCATAATCGATGACCGCGATTTTCATCCTTCGATCAGTCCTTTCGTCGACGGCAATCGATTCGACCCGTCTTGCCCAATCGCCTCGGCGAGGGCGCGACCGAACGCCTTGAACAACCCTTCAATCATGTGGTGCGAGTTCGACCCGTAGAGGACCTCTAGGTGCAGTGTCAACCGGGCGTTCATCGCCACGGCCCGGAAAAACTCTTCGGCGAGCTCGGTATCAAAGTCTCCGAGTTTCGGATTTTTGATATCGGCGCGGTAGACGAGGAACGGACGGCCCGATACGTCAACGACGGCACGCGCGAGCGTCTCGTCCATCGGCAAATAACTCGTGCCATAGCGGCGAATGCCGACTTTGTCGCCGAGCGCTTGATTGATTATCTGCCCAAGGGTGATCCCGACGTCTTCGACCGTATGGTGGGCGTCGACCCACGTATCCCCTTCGACATGGACCGTCAAATCGATTTGGCTGTGGAACGCGAACAGTGTCAGCATATGGTCAAAGAAGCCGACACCTGTCTTGATGTCACTTTGTCCTGTCCCATTCAAATCAAGCTTGAGCTCGATGTTCGTCTCTTTTGTCTCTCGTTTCGTCTCAGCTGTTCTCAAGTGAAGTCACCTCTTCTATCGTTTGTTGAAGCAAGCGGTACGCCTCGTCCGTGCCGGCACTGACACGAATCCCGTCTGCGAACGCGCGAACATGGACATCCTTTTCTAAGAAACGGGCGGCCCAAGCTTCGCTGTCCGGTGTTTTGACGTATAGGAAATTGGCACGGCTCGGTAAGACGTTTCCAATCGGTGCGAGCAACGTTTCAAGCTTTTGTCGCTGCGTTTGATGGAAGTTGATCGACTCCTCGATATATTCGGAGTCGTTCAACACGACCGTCGCCACGGCCGCACTCAGCCCGCTCACGTTGAATGGCGAACGGAACCGGTCAATCTTCTCGATTAAGCGCTCGTCGGCAATCATGAAACCGATGCGCAGATTCGCGAGTCCGAACGCTTTCGATAACGTACGGAGAATGATGACGTTCGCGTGGTCCGCGAGTCGGTCTTTGAATGAATCTTCCATCGTGAAATCGATATATGCCTCGTCCACGACGAGATATGGAACACGGCTGGCGACCGTTTCGAGTTCATCGAGTGACCACATCTTTCCCGTCGGATTGTTCGGGTTCGACACGAGCACAAGTTTCGGCCGTTCCGCCTCGATCGTCTCGAGCAATGATTGAATCGACAATCCGTCCGCATCCGGCTGCACAAAATTCCCGCGAGCGATATGCGTATAAATGCCGTACATCGAAAAATCGGGAATTGGGGCGGCGACGACGTCATCGGCGTCAAGGATTGCCTGACATAAAATGGCTAGCAGTTCGTCACTGCCGCTCCCGACCATGAGTTGTTGCGGATCCACACCAGCATATGTCGCATAACTTTGTTTCAGCGCTACCAACTCATCGACCGGATAATGGCTCAAATCGAGCGGAAGCTCTCGGATTGCCGTCTTTAACCGCTCTGGGAACTCATATTGGCTCTCGTTTTGATTCAACGCATGTCCTTTGACCGCCTGCGGGACGTAGCGGGGAATCGTCTCATAGTTCTGTCTCATACGTCCTCCAATCGAACCGCCATCGCTCGGGCGTGGCCGTCAAGTTGTTCTTGTTGTGCGATGCGAATCGCGGCGCGTGTGACACGTTCATCGAGCTCCGTCATCTGAAGGAACGTCTGTCTCCGGTAAAAATCATCGACCGAGAGGCCGCTCGAGAAGCGGGCCGTCCCGCTCGTCGGCAAGACGTGGTTTGGTCCAGCGATGTAATCGCCAAACGCTTCCGCGGCTTCATGACCGAGGAAGAACGAACCACCGTGACGGATGGCTTGCATATAGGTTTCCGGGTCGGAGACGGCAAGTTGCACGTGCTCGGCTGCCATCTCGTTGGCGACTTCGATTGCACGTTCGCTCGACATGATGCGTACCCCGCCTCGTTTCAATGCCTCGACCGCAATGTCACGGCGTGGTAGCTCGGCCAGCTGGCGTGCCAATTCCTGTTCGATCCGTTCGGCCAACTCGACTGACGTGACGAGAGCGAGTGCCGTCGCTTCGACGTCATGTTCGGCTTGGGCGAGCAAGTCGGCGGCGACCCATTTCGGATTGGCCGTCTCATCGGCGATGATGAGTACTTCAGACGGCCCAGCGACCGAGTCGATGCCGACGATGTGAGAGACGAGCGACTTCGCGGTCGCGACATAGGCGTTACCAGGTCCGACAATCTTGTCGACCGGTTTGATCGTCTCGGTGCCAAACGCAAGCGCGGCCACGGCTTGTGCCCCGCCGACCAGATGACACTCATCTGCCCCTGCGATTTTTGCCGCAATCAATAGCGACAAGTCGATGCCATCTGGTTTTGGCGGCGTCACCATGACGATCCGTTTCACACCGGCCACTTTCGCCGGGATGATGTTCATCAAGACGCTCGAGGGATAGACGGCCGTCCCACCCGGTACGTACACGCCGACCGAGTCGAGCGGCATGAAGCGACGTCCGAGTCTGAACATGCCATCTTCATACGCATCGTCTTGACGACGCTGACGCTCGTGGAACGTGCGAATGCGTTCGGCGGCGAGCATCAACGCCTCGGTCAACTCCCCGTAAGCTTCAGGTGGCGTGAAGGCTGTCAAGTCGACCGTTTCGATTACATCGACACCGTCAAATTTCTTTGTAAACTCTAGGAGCGCTTCATCTCCGTTCAACTCCACGGCCTCGAGAATTGGCTTAACTGCTTCCGCCCAGCTTTCACGCCGGCTCCGATTCGTTTCCGTGCTCATTTCGCTTCCTCCTTGCTTAAACGACGAATCCAGGCCTTCAATTCATCAGGATCGTTGGCGAGCGCCGTCTCACTCGTGATGAACTTGGCGTTCACCGTGAAAATCGTTTCGTATTCCTCGAGGTCGTTCGCACGAAGCGTCGCCCCCGTCTCGACGATATCGACGATGCAATCGGCGAGTCCTGTGAGCGGTGCGAGTTCGACCGAACCGTTCAACGCAATCACTTCAACGTTCTGTCGCTTCGAAGCGAAGTGAGAGATGGCGATATTCGGATACTTGCTCGCGACTTTCAATTTTTTCGTCCCATTCTTCCGTTCTTTTGGTCCACAGACCGCCATCCGGCAACGGCCGAACGGCAAATCGACGACTTCGAGAACGCCAGGCGTCTTCTCTCGCAAGATGTCGCCTCCGACGACGCCGACATCAGCCGCGCCGTGCATGACATATTTATAGACGTCATCCCCTTTGACGAAGATGAACTCATGCCCGTCGACTTCGACAGTCAGTTCCCGGCCGCGTTTTTCGGGCCAGACGGTTAATCCGACTTGTTCGAAATAGTCTCGGGCCGCTTTTTCAATGCGTCCTTTCGCGATGGCCACTTTCATAAAATCACCTCACCTAACTGTTCTAAATCAAGCGACAATCCGAACGCCCGTCGCGATTGGCCAAAATGTCCGTATAGCGAATCATAGCGACCGCCCGAGAGGACGCGCCGTCCGTCGATGCTTCCTGTCACCGTCAATCCTGAATAATAATCAAAATCGCCGGTCTGTCCAAAGTCGTACGATACGTTCAAACCGATGGCGCGTAAATGTTCGACCGCCCGCTCGACTTCATTGATCGCAGCCGTCAACCCTGGCTCGGCGACTTCTCGTAGTTCAGCGAGTGCCGAATCACCGATTAAGAACGGTAGCTTCGCGATTAACGGGTATTGGTACGTATCCGCGAGGTCACGAAGTGATTCCAAGTTACGGAGCGCCAAATATTGACGGAGCGTCCGCTCTGGGATCCCGGCCTCTTCCGCCACGGCCGCGACCAAGGCAGCCGAGCCGACTTGAATCCGAAGCCCGTCTTGCGGCAACACCCGCTCGGTCATACTGAGGAACGATGCAATCAGCTCCATATCGGGAGCGTCCCCGTCAATCCATTCAAGCCCGAGCTGTTGACGCTCATGCGGCTGACCCGAATGTTTCGGGGTACGCCGATAGACGGCACCGGCATAGGCGACCCGCATCGGTTCATGACCATCGGCGAGCTTCCGAGCGATTTGCAACGTATAGTCCGGACGCATGACGAGCAACTCGCCGTCATTCCCGAACAGACGATAATAGGCCGACTCATCGAACAAGGCCAAGTCTTGATAGTGCGAATAATATTCCACGAGCGGCGGCTCAATGACACTGTAGCCATTTGACTCGGCTCGCTCTAAAAATGACAACATCCACTGCTTCGGACGCAGAACGTCTTCCCCTTGCAATTCGTGCCATCCTTCCGGGATGGATCCTTTTGTATTGAACCAGATCATCAACATCATCCTTTATCTTATTATCACTTTACCAAACTAAAGTAGTGTGTTAAATTTATCAAACCAAGCCGTTGCTGTCAACCGGCGAACTCGAAAGGAATGTCGACTGATGATTGACTTTACCCGTGATGGTCACCTTCACACCCCATTTTGTCCGCATGGCTCATCCGATTCGCTCGAAGCGTATGTAAAGCGCGCCTTGAACCAAGGAATCAAGACGCTCACGTTCACGGAGCACGCTCCTCTCCCAGCCCGGTTTCAGGACCCGACGCCAGAACAAGATTCAGCGATGGCACTCGATTTGCTCCCTCGTTATATAGAAGCTTTGCAGACGTTGAAGTGGTCGTATCCCGAACTTGATCTCCGCATCGGTTTGGAGATCGACTATTTGCCCGGATATGAGTCCGAGACGCTGGCGTTGCTCGAGCCGTATGCCGACGTATTAGACGAAGCAATCTTGTCCCAACACTTTCTCCTCGTCGACGACGAGCTCCTGCCTATCGACTTCTCGGCCGACACGTTTGATGTGCTCGTCGAACATGTCGGCTCGTTCGAGGCCGTGATGAAACAATACTACACGGCGCTTGAGGCTGGCCTCGCCTTCCCTTGGGAGCGCTTGAAAGTGGACCGCATCGGACATATCGACTTACCGATCAAATATCAACACAATTACACGTGGGACCGCTCGAACGTGCAGGACGACCAGACGCGCTTGCTACAAACGATCGCTACGCGCGGTTTCGGTCTCGATTTGAACACGGCCGGGCTCCGCAAGCCCGATTGCGGCCAACCTTATGCCATTGACGTCGCGTCCGAGGCGGCCGCACTCGGCATCCCGTTCGTGCTCGGTTCAGACGCCCATATCGCCTTTGATGTCGGCGCCGGGTTCGAAATTATACAAAAAAAAGCCACGTTCCTATGAACGTGGCTTTTTCACAGCGATCTAGCTATCTAGATCCCCATTTTTGGTTGTCGATAACGATATGGCGTTCCATTTCTTCATCTATTGACAATAATACCATACTGAACCCGCATTGCAACCCGAAAATGAAAAAAGGATGACGTGGGTGTCATCCTTAAAAAGTTAGACCGCCATCTCGGCGTATAGGTCTTTTAACTCTTCCGTCGCTGCCTCGTCCATTTGTAACGCGACGAGTTCAACAAACCGGAGCGCCGGATCCGTATCCCCTGATAAGGCGACGATCTCAGCTGCGGCACCATCGAGCGCTAGCAAGATGCCCGAGACACCGAGCGTCGGATAGTAGCGAAGCAACGCCCGAACGTGCTTCAACTCCGAAACCTCATTTCCGTTGATCTTTAATGACTTAACGGCGAGCTCTTTATGCGTCCCGATGGCAAATTTATCTTCCCACACCTCTTCGAGTGTGATCAACGCTTCCACATCATAGGCACCATCTGTGAAACGAACTTGTTTTTCCATGTAACATTTCCCCTCTCGTTAATCTACTTTCATTATAAGAAAGAAACCCACGAAAAGATTGTGAAATATTGAACATTATGTGTAAACTTTGTCTCGCCTGTGCTTAGCCATAAAAAAAGGTCCCTCCGAAGAGAGACGAATAATGGAAGAGTAAAACACCATTGGCAGTACATTAATAATATAACATCGAATGTAAACGTTTACAATGTGTTTTTGAAACTTTTTTCGAGTGGCATATGTACCACGTCAATCCCACTCTCACGCATCAAATCGAGGCCGTCACCGTGCTCATAGCCGACCGCATAGACGACACGGGCTACGCGTGATGCGATCAAAGCGAGCGAACAGGCATGACATGGTGAGTGGGTCACATAGGCTGTCGCCCCGAAGGCGTTCGTCGAATCCGCGGCGAGCTTACCGATCGCGTTGATTTCGGCGTGGATTTCATGTTGCTTCGACCAATTATGGTGGTCGTATGGGTCCGAACATCTAATAAATGTCACACCCTCATGGATGAATGAAACCGGTGCCTCGAGCAAATCGACCGCATCTTCTGACACGTACTCGGCCCGTTTATAAAAACCGTCTTCCCGTTTTAAAAAGATCTCATTGCAGTTCGTATGCCCGGGTGGCGTCCCATTGAGCCCAATCGAGATCGGCTTCTCATCTTTGACGATGACGCAAGCGACACTTTTCGAGGCGCATTTCGAATGGCGTACCGCCATCATATCAGCGAACTGCAACCACGTCTCATCCCATAGCCGTTGTTTTTCCATTTTCTTATCCTCCTCAAAGAAAAGGAAAGTCTGAGAGCTCAGACTTTCCTCGTTCAATATCCAGTCTCTTTTGGCAACTCTTTGTTTTTTGAAGCAATCTCGATAACTTTTTCTTTCAACTCGTGCTCCATGCGATCGAGTTCACGTTCGGCCTCACGGCGCTTCTGACGTCCTTCTTGTTGAATGCGGAGCGTCTCGTCGAGCGTCGAGAGCAAGTTCTCGTGCGCCACTTTGAGCGATTCGACCGAAACGATGCCTTTCTCGTTCTCTGTGGCGATCTCGATCGATGAGTCTTTCAACATCTTCGAGTTCTGCTCGAGCAACGTGTTCGTCGTCTTCGTGACGTCTTGCTGCATGCGGAGCGCCGTCTTTTGTCGTGTCAAGCTGAGCGCGAGCACGACTTGGTTTTTCCAGAGTGGAATCGTATTGACGACCGCCGACTCGATTTTCTCGGCTAGAATCTGGTTGTTCTGTTGGATGACCCGGATTTGCGGTGCCATCTGCAGACTGATTGTCCGGCTCAGTTTCAAATCGTGCAATTTTTTCTCGAATCGGTCCGCGAGTTGAATCATGTCGTTCAACTGTTGAAGTTTGACCTGGTCTTTCGACATCTCCACTTCTTGACGGAGCGGGGCGATCTCATAGCTGCGCACGTGGTCAAGTTTCGTCTCACCGGCGGCGATATAGACGTTAAGCTCTTCAAAATAACGCTTGTTCTTATCGTACATCTGATCGAGCATCGTGATGTCCTTCATCAAACCGAACTTGGCCCGGTCTAGATTATGGATGACTTCTTCTAAATAGACGCTCATCTTTTCAAACTGGAGTTTGTAGTTCTCGGCTTTCTTCTTGGCCCGTCCGATGAGCGGCAAGTTGTCCATAAAACTCTTCTTCTCTGGCTGCAACATGTCCGGGTCCATCTTGCGTACGTTCTGCATCAAGTCGGACAATAGCTTTCCGGCGTCACCGCCATCCTTCATCCGGACCTCGGTCAAGATTTGGTCTGAGAATTGTGATAGTTCACGTTGCACGTTCGAACCGAACAACATGACGGAATCTGTCTTTTTAATATCGATCGACTCGGCGATGCGCGTGATCCGTTCCCGGTGTTCCTGCGGGACATCTGAATTCACTTGAATCGCCGGCACCTCATGTTTCTCTGTCATAGATGACCAGTCCACGGACGGGTCCGAAATCGCATCGGTCTCCGTCTTCGTTTTCGTCTGTGAAGTGAGCTCTTCTTCTGGCCATGACTGCCAGTTCGTTTCATTCGATGAAGTCATGTTTTTTTCTCCCTTCTGGTTGATCGGCCAATACTTTTTCCATCATGATCAACTCTCGTTCAAAGTCAACCGCATCATCTTCTAATAGACGGCTGCGTTGCTGTTTGAACTTGTCGACGATGAGTCGCATATTGGTGATCAGCTGTTCACGTGTCTCTTCTTGAATGACGACGCGTTTTCCTTCTAGTTCTTTAAATTTCAACACGACCGACACAAGCGAATCCAAATAGAACGTGAAGAGATCACGAACATGTTTCGCGTCTTGTGGATTCTCGAACAGTTCGGCGAACAGTTCGTGAGCTTCTTTCGAAACGGCCTTCATCTCACGCCGCACCTCGATGTCCTTGATTTCCGGCAAGACGCGGTCAATCTGTTGTAGCTTTTCATAGCCTTGCTCAATCGTCCGCTGTAAAAATTGAAGCTCTAAGTCGTCGGTCGCCTCGAACTGACGCACCGGTGCCGCTTCTTCAAGCGGTTTCAAGATGCGCGAACCAACGAACGGCTCGTCTTCATCGAGCAGCAGTTTCTTCTTGGCCCGTTTGGCAACAGGAGCCGGCGCCCGTTTCCGGCGTTTATTGGTCGACCACACTTCGTTTAATACGAGCGCCCCGACGATGATAAACAGCCAAGAAAAATCAAAAACGTTTATGGCAAAATATAGGATCGCCCCGGTCAGGGCCCATTTCATCCATGTTTTCATCCGTTTCACCTCGTCTCATGATACTTCTATTGTACCTTACGTGACCCTTCAAAAAAAGTTTCGTCATCTTTATAAGCTTAGCATAATGACGCCGCACGCTCTCTCGGTCGCAAGAACGAAAAGTCAGGGTCGCTCGAATGTAAAAAAACCTCCTGATTCAATGAATCAGGAGGAGTTCGTCACGTTACACCGTGACCCAAGTTGACACCATGACGATGGCGACCGTCACCGGAATGACATAACGGATGAGGAAGTGCCAGACCGGGTACAGCTTGACACCAGCGCCCGATGTTTGAATCTCTTCTTTAAGAATGCGTTGATCAACGACATACCCGACGAAAATTGATGTCAAGAGCGCACCGACCGGCATCAAGACATAGCTGACGATATAGTCCATCGAATCGAAGAACGTACGACCGTACAAGAACTGCATCTCGCTCATGACTCCGAACGAGAGGGCCGAAGGGATACCGACCGCAAAAACGATCGCTGCTGACAAGAGTGTGACGTTCCGTTTCGACATCGTCTGTTTCTTTTCGTTCAGTCGGTCGGTCACACCGGCGACGACGACTTCAAGCATCGCAATCGATGACGTGATCGAGGCGAACGTGAACAGCAAGAAGAACAATACCATGAAGAAACCACCGAGCGGAACTTGATTGAAGACGGCCGGCAAGACGACGAAGAGAAGGGCCGGGCCTTCAGCCGGGTCGAGACCTGATGCGAACACAGCCGGGAAAATCGCGAGACCCGCCAACAGTGAGACGGCGATGTTCAATAGAACGATCATATTCGCCGAGCGATTGAGTGTGCCTTTCGTTTTAATGTAGGACGCATACGTCAACATGGCCGCAACCCCGAGTGATAGCGAGAAGAACGCTTGACCGAGGGCGAACAAGACCGATTCCCCCGTCAAGGCAGAGAAGTCAGGCTGCAAGAAGAAGCGAACCCCTTCCATCGCCCCGTCGAGCGTCAATGAGCGGATGACGAGGACGATGAAACTGACGAACAAGAGCGGCATCAAGATCTTGCTCATCCGCTCGATTCCAGCTTCGACGCCTTTTAGCACGATTAAGAGCGTGATCAATAAGAATAAGAATTGACCGAACACGGCGATGCCTGGTGACGAGACGACATCTCCGAAGACGGCACCAAATTCGTCAGGCGATCGGCCGTTCAATGTCCCGCTCAAGCCGAGACCGACATAGATTAAGACCCAACCACCGATGACACTGTAGAATGAGAGCAATAAGAAACATGCGATGACACCAAGGTAACCGACGAGCGTCCAACGGCCGTGTCCTAATTTTTTGAATGCGAGCAGTGCCGTTTTTTGTGTCGAGCGTCCGACGATGAACTCACCGATCAATAACGGGAGACCGAGTAAGAGCGTAAACGCTAAAAACATGAGCAAAAAGGCGCCGCCTCCACTTGTGCCGGTGACATACGGAAATTTCCAGATCGCACCGAGACCAATCGCTGACCCTGCGGCCGCTAAGATGAATCCAATTTTTGAGGCGAACGAGTTTTGCGCCATTACCATCCCTACTTCCTGTTTTCATATCTATTTTCATAATAATAGTGAAATACTAACACTGTTCAGAAATGAGAACAACAAAAAACAGAGAAAAGTCTGAATTCTTTTCTCTGTCTGGTTTTTAGTGGGATGGCACAAGGAATGTCAGTTCACTTGGCAAGACGTCGATGTGTAATCGGTCCGCCTCAAAATGTTCCCCATCGACGTCGATGATCTGTGATTCGCTCAAATGGACGGTCAGTTGAGACATCTGTAGATGGACCCACTCCGGCGACGACTGTTCGAGTCCGAGTTGTTGGGTCAACAATTGACGAATCATTGGAAAGCCGATGGCCGAGCTGTGCACGACTTCGACGAGTCCGTCGGTGAACGACTGGGTCGGGAGTTTCGTCGGTACCGTACCGAGATAAGCCCCGTTTCCGACGTACAAAAAACTGACCGGCCCATCATGGACGACTTCTCCGTCCTGCTCGATGCGGACGTCGAACGGGTCGAGTTCACGAAACTGCCGGATTGTCGCTAAAAAGTAGCCGATGGAACCAAGAGATTCTTTTTGAAGCGGATCGATTTGTCGCGATGCGTCGGCGATCAGGCCGACCCCAATAAAATTGAGGCCATATCGATCATTGACCCGCATGACGTCGACGGGCTGGACATGACTCATCTTAAATAACCGGGCCGCCTCAATCGGTTCGACTGGTAAATCGAGCGCACGGGCAAAGTCGTTGCACGTACCACCGGGGACGAGGCCGACCGTCGGCCGCTCGTCCTTCGGAAGTGACATGAGGCCGTTGACGACCTCATGCAGGGTCCCGTCCCCACCGATGACGATTAAATGCTCGAACGACCCACTCGCCTCGGCAAAGCGGGCAGCATCTCCTTGTCCGAGCGTCTTTCGAATCAGAATCTCGTCATACAAGGATTCGACCGTCCCGACAACCTCACCGAGCATCGTTTCACTTGCACCGGATGTTGGATTCGAGATAATCATTGCTCTCATAGGAGACCTTCCTGCTCCAAGAAGTCTTGTGCGACGTCATAAGCACGCTCATTCCCATACGCGACGCGGCGGTTGAGTTCAGACATTTCTTCATCTGTAATTTTACCAGCCAATTGATTGAGCGCGTCCTCGATTTCAGGGTGCTCGTCTAATGTCTCTTGCTTGAGCAACGGTGCCCCTTGATATGGCGGGAAGAACTGTTGATCATCTTCAAGGACGAGCAAATCATTCTCGGCGATATCCGGGTCCGTCGCGTATGCATCGACAAGGTTGACGTCACCACGAGCGATGGCGCGGTAACGGAGTTTCTGTTCCATCGAGACGACCGACGGAAAGTCGAGACCGTAGGCTTGCTGAAGTCCAGGGTATCCGTCTTCCCGGTCCGTAAACTCGAGCGTGAAGCCGGCTTTAATGTCCGTTTGCACGTTTCGTAAATCAGAAATCGATGTGATGCCTTCCTCTTCGGCGTAGTCGCGTGGGATGGCGATGGCATATGTGTTGTTGAACTGCATCGGCTCAAGCAAGGCATAGCCGTCGTCTGCCAGCGCATCACGAGCCTGTTCATACACTTCGCGAGCGTCATTTGAGTTCGGTGTCTCTTTCACGAGACTGGCGAGTACCGTCCCTGTGAATTCTGGGTAAATATCGACATCACCAGATTGGAGCGCACCCCAGACGAATGTCGTCTCGCCAAAGTTTGGTCGGACAGAAACAGTCAAATCAGTCTCTTCCTCGATCAATAATTTATACATGTTCATTAAAATTTCAGGCTCTGGTCCAAGTTTTCCGGCGACGACGAGATCGGTCTGTTGCGTGCGACCGAGCGCGAGCGGTGCCGCGACGATTAACGCCAAGACGGTAGAGACAGCAATCAATTTTGTCTTATTCCGTGTAGCTGTCGCGCCTTCCATTTGTCGGAGCAAGAAATCGAACAAGAGAGCGAGGATGGCGGCCGGGATGGCGCCGAGTAAAATCAAGTAGTTGTCATTCCGGTTGATTCCTAGAAGAATCAACGTCCCGAGCCCACCTGCTCCAACGAGGGCAGCGAGCGTCGCCGTCCCGACGATGAGGACCATCGCCGTTCGAATCCCGGCCATAATGACCGGCAAGGCGAGCGGGAGCTCGACTTTCATCAAGCTCTGGTTCGGCTTCATGCCGCAAGCTCGTGCCGCTTCGATGAGCGATTTGTCGACCTCGTTCAGTCCGGTGAACGTGTTTCGTAAAATTGGGAGTAAGGCGTACAACACGAGGGCGATCGTCGCCGGCAAGGCGCCAATCCCAACAAGTGGAATCATCAGTCCGAGGAGCGCCAAAGAAGGAATCGTTTGAATGATGGCAGTGACACCGATGGCGGTCTCGGCCACTTTTTTACGGCGCGTCAACCAAATACCGAGCGGGACGGCAATCAAGACCGCGATCAATAAGGAGACGACAGAGAGCTGCAAGTGCTCGATGAGCGCCTCGACGAGTTCCCCTCGTCGGTTTTGGAATGTCTCAAGCATCAACCTCACCTCTTCCGCGTTGTGTAAAGTCGAGGACGAACGGGTCCGTGCTCGCTCTGATTTCGTCTGGTGTCCCGACGACGACCAATTCGCCGTCACGCATCAACGCGATACGGTCTCCGAGTTTCATCGCTTCCTGCATGTCGTGGGTCACAAACAAAATCGTTTTCCCAAGTTCATCGTTCAAGCGTTTAATATCGTCTTGGAGTTGGCCCCGGCTGATTGGGTCGAGTGCCGAGAACGGCTCATCCATCAAGATGACGTCAGGATCGGCCGCGAGCGCACGGAGCACCCCAACGCGTTGCTGTTGTCCACCGGATAGCTCGGTCGGCTTTTTAGCCCGCAAGACGGGATCTAATCCGGCGATTTCCATGAGTTCGGTCACGCGGTCTTTCGTCTTTTGCTTTGGCCACTTCAATAGTTCAGGAACGACAGAAATATTTTCTTCGACCGTTAAATGAGGGAATAAGGCAATTTGTTGAAGTACATAACCGATATTGCGGCGTAACTCATAAATATCGAATTGGTAAATCTCTTTCCCATCAATCAAAATTTTCCCGTCGGTATGATCGATCAGTCGATTCACCATTTTCATGGTTGTCGTCTTGCCACACCCTGATGGGCCGATCAAGACAAAAATCTCGCCTCTTCGTACTGTTAAATCCAAATCTTTGACGGCTAACGTCCCGTCTTCGTAACGCTTAGATACACTTTGGAATTCTATCAACTCTACCCCTCCTCGGCTCGTAACTTTTCATGAAAGTCAAATATTAGTTTGCCCGTTTCCAACGATTGTTAAACAATGAAACGTGCTGGGACGCGGTCGAAAGACTGCCAACCCACGAGGCGAGACAAAAAAGGTTCCCCCGCAGGAGAACCTTTAGATTATGGCAATGTGATTGTGATATGACGACGACCCCAATTGATGGCCTCGCTCTTCGTGTCGACGAGTAAATCGACGATGTTCCCTTTAATGCGCCCTCCTGTATCAAGGGCGATCGCTTGGCCGATGCCGTCGATTTGAACGACCGTACCGAGCGGGATGACAGATGGGTCGACCGCGATGATACGCATGCCGTTATAATAAATCGAGTCTGTCACGTCATGGCCTGTCGCCGTCAAGACGCGTCCCCCGTAAGAACCGTTGTCAGCTGCATCGTTCGTGTAGGCCGTTGACTCGGCTTGAATGACACGTCCTTGTGTCGAGACCGGTGTCACGGTCGCACTCGATGCCGCTTGTTGCTTCTTCTCGGTTTTTGCTGCGGCTTGGCGTTTCGCTTCTTCTTGTCGTGCCTGTTCGGCAGCGACGCGCTTTTCTTCTTCCAAACGTTCTGCTTTCGCTTTCGCTTCACGCTCGGCCTGTTCACGTTTGGCTTTCTCTTCTGCCAAGCGCTTTTCTTCGGCTAAACGTTTTTCTTCAGCGAGCCGTTTCTCTTCGGCAAGACGTTTCTTACGTTCGATTTCTTGTTGGCGTTCCAACTCAATAGCCTGACGTTCTAATTCAAGTGGGTTTTGGACAATTTTCTGTTCAGTCCCGATTCCAATTTGGGCGGCATCGGCATTCGCAGCAAACACGAATGTTCCAACAGCGGCAAATAAAATCGCGATTATATATTTTAAGGAATGCATTAATAGGTCAGCACCTTTCTCGTCATCTAACGAACAGGAGTAAATTTACCATGTCGTTTCAATCACGAGAAGGGATTTTGACGAAGTGAAATATTTCTGACACATCAAGAAAGAACTGGTTACAATCTGTAACATTTACAATAAACCTAGTGTTACCAACCGTTTTCGTAAAAAATTACAGATTCGTTACAACATAACGTGTAACAAATCTGTAATCTGATTGTCATTCTGTTTCAGCTTCAATCGAGCGTAAATCATGGGGGCGAACCATGCCCCAAGGTGCCACGTCGACATCCACTTCGAACGTTTTCGCACCTTCGATCGCCGACGTTTCTTCTTCGGCGATCCGATACGAACTCATGTCATTGATATACACTTGCCGGTCATAGTAATTGGCACGAGTGCCACCGAAGAACGGCCGTGAACTGACCCGATCAATGGTCGCATAACCGTCGTCCCCCGTTTTGAACGACACGTATACCGTCCCTGATTCGACATCTTGTCTGCCGTCGAACGAATCGTATTCCAAATAGACAAAGTCTCCAAAGAACGGATCGTACGGCTCATAGGAGGTCGCTTTGAACGTATACGTCTCTCCGAACCAGGAGACCGCATAGACGAGCAGAATAAAACCGACAGCGATCACTACTTGCAAAACCGGCACTAGCCAAGGCGTCAATCGTTTCATGTCTGAGCATCCCCTCTCGTACGGCTACGGCTGCGCCACCACAAAGCGAGCGACAGTGCGAAGACGATCAATGCTCCGATGAGGAAGAACAGCGAAATGTCGAGTCGATCCCAAACGTAAATGAAGTAAATCGTCATTTGGACGAGCAAGAAATAAATGAAAGCAAGCACGATCGGTTTGCGATTGTGGTCTTGATAGACGAGATAGGCGAGTGCGACCACTTCAAGTAGCACCGCTAGCAAGATGCCGGAGTCTTCGAATAACGAGAACGGGATGACAGCGAGTAAACTGACCCACATCAAGTCCTGGCGTCGGTGAAGTAAATAGACGGCGACGAGGATGACCGAAAGGATCGTCGCCTCGATGACCGAGGGCGTTCGTTGCGACAACCAGCCTTCCGTCGCATTGATTAAATAACCGATCGATAGGACGGCTGCGACGAAGAGGTACAAATAATTCCACTGGGCCCGCTCACGATAGATAAGGAATAGGACATGTAAGGCAGCAAGGGCCCATAGCGGCCAAAAGCGTCCTTCGTAGTCGGCATATTGACCGATTGTGATGAGGAGGCCATAAAAGCCGAACCAGGCGAAGATACGATCGAGCTCGTTGTCTCCGTAATGGAACCAGACCCAGGTCACGAGGAACCCGAACGCGATCAACGTGATGCCGATGCCTTGAAAACTGTTCGTGACCGCCAAAAAGGCAGCGAGCGCGGCCAGGAACGTGTAGATGGGATGCTTATAGATCAATTTATGCAGAACAGCGACGGCAAGGAAGAGCCAAAATAAGAGCGGAATTTGCGAGGACAGATTATAAGTGGAGAAGATGACGATCATCGTGGCGACGAAGAAAGCAACGCCTAAAAGCCGGAACAGCGTGACATAGCGTGACGCCTTCACTTGCAGGCGTTCGGCGGTCACATACATCCCGACCATAAACACGAGGAAAATAGCGACTTTCACAAGGTCAGGAATCGCTTGCCAATTGGCCGCGACAAAGCTGAATAGACTGAGTGCGAGCAAAATAGAACCGATGACCACAAGAATAGGCGGTTTGTGCTCACGTTTGTCACCGACCGCCAATTTCTTATGTTCATATTCGACCAAGCGCTGACCGGTTACTTCATCAAGTAAACCGGCCTCTTCCCATTCACGAACTTTTTTGTCAATGGACACCTGAATCATCCCTTTCGATTAAAAGGTCAGCTGGCGCGTTCGATCAATTCCAAATCTTTTTTCAGTAAAACTTGCTTCTCAAATTCGAGACCAAGCTGTTGAAATTCTTCCATGATGGAAACGTCCCCGATGACCGTATTGGTCAATACGGCAGTCACTTCTGCGACCCAACCTTCACGAGTTGACTTGACGATATCACCCACAACGAATTCTACAGACACAGCCATTCACTTCCAATCTTAAATTTGTTTCTATCATTATAACGAAATTATATCGGTTTGAATACGTTTTCTTTAAGTCGTTTAATAAATTGTGTCAAAATTTTTCCAGTCAATCCCCAAATAATGTAGTCTTCATGTTCATAAAAAGGTTCTCTCATTTTAATTACCCGTTTTTCGTACGCTTTAGCATTTGCCATCCGTTCAAATGGGATATTTTGATCCGGGTTCATCGTCCATTCCATCTCCCCATGGAACGGGTCTAGCAAAAGCAACGTCTCGACCGGGATTGAAAATAAATGGTCGACCTCATCCGTATGATGCACGTCCGGTAGCAGTGGAATTACCCCGACGAACGGATAGATCAGTTGCCGGTGCGGCGTCGCGAGCGGCTGCAGGCGACCGATGACTTCGATATCGGATAAGGCGAGCAATAACTCCTCACTCGTCTCTCGAACAGCTGCCTCGACCGGTGTCTCGCCGGGATCGAGACGGCCGCCCGGAAATGAGATTTCTCCGGGTTGACGCCGCATTGTATGGGCGCGTACTTCAAAGACGACGTGCCACGTCCCGTCGACCTCGGTCAACGGGATCAAAACGGCTGCCGTCTGTTCATAGTTTTCTTCCATCGAGAAACTGTCACGTAGTTGTTGTTCCGTGATCCACGATTTGTCCATTCTCTCCACCTCGTTCTCTTTGTTTCTACACTTCCACCGTTGTCTCCTCGTTTAAACGCATCAAATGTCGGAAATATCATTATTAACGATAGGAGTTGGTGGATGTGGTGGATAAAAAAGTTGATGTATTGATCGTCGGAGCGGGCCCGACCGGACTCACGCTCGGATTGACGTTAGCCAGATATGGGATCTCATTTGAAATTATTGATCGTAAGACGACCCCGTCGAACAATTCCCGGGCCATCGGGATTCAACCGCGAACGATCGAAGTGTTCTCTCGTCTCGATGTCGCCAAGGAAGTACTCGGCCGGGCACGGACCATCGAGAAAGGCAATCTATACTTCTCGGGTCAATGGACGGCCAAACTTGAATTTTCTCGCCTCGTCACGCCGTACCCGTTCGTGACGCTGCTACGCCAAAACGAGACCGAGGCGATTTTAGAGGATGCGTTAAACGGACACGGTCATTCCGTCCAGCGCGGTGAATCGCTCGTCTCGTTGACACATTACCCGTCTCGAGTGCTCGCCCACCTTGAGTCAGATGCATCAAACCGGACGATCGAAGCCAAATACGTCGTCGCTGCCGATGGGGCGAACAGTTCGATTCGTCGGATGCTCGCCCTTCCGTTTAGCGGAAAATCATTCAAAGAGTCATGGGTGCTCGCCGATATGAAAGCCAAATGGAACATCTCGCGCGAAGAAGTGCATATTTTCTTTTCCGACCGGGGCGTCTTAGAAGTTTTCCCGCTCACGGATGACACGATTCGCATCACAGGGAACCTCGCGAGCGACGAGTCGTTCAATGAGTCGGAACTGCGCAATTTGATTGAACAGCGAAGCCATATGGATGTCGAGATCGACGAAGTTGAGTGGTTCTCGCTCTTCCGGGTCCACAACCGTATGGTCGACTCGTTCATCCACAATCGAGTCATTTTAATGGGAGACGCCGCCCATATCAACTCACCCGTAGGCGGACAAGGGATGAATACCGGCATCGCCGACTCGTTCAACCTCGGGTGGAAGTTGTGGCTTCATTTGAAGGCTGGTGCCCCGTTCCGCGTCGTCGCCTCGTATCGCGACGAACGTGAACACGTGGCTCGTAACGTACTTCAGACGACGAACGTGGCGACTGAGGTGTTACAGACGACGTTGCCTGTCCTCTTGCCGTTCCAAGCGCTCGGCGCCGACGTCTTTACGCGCGTCAACTTGGTCAACCAAAAAATAACGGAACGAATCGCCCAACTGCACTTGTCTTATCCCGGGCATTCCCGAATTCCGTTTTTGCGTGTCGCCAAGGGCAAAATCTTCCCGGAAATCGAGATCATCCGGACCGATGACGGGTTGCGCACCAAAATCTCAGAGATTGCGGACGGCCGGTTCCAAGTGCTCATCCTCGACGATGATAAACGTGATGCGACCGCACTCTATGATTATTTGAACGATCATCAATCGTTCTTCCAAATCATCACGCTCTCGAAGACGAGTCGTCCCTTCTTCGACCAAGGCAACGAGCTCGCGAAATCATTGTTCATGAAGCGCGGCGTGCTCGTCATCCGACCGGACGGCTATTTGCTTCATAAACAACGGCACCTGCGCCCTGATTCGTTGCAAGAGACGATGTCCACTTGGCTCCCGACACCATGACAAAAGCTCCACTCGAGATGAGTGGAGCTTTGTTTACGCTTGGTTATAATAAAGCGTCCCTGGCTTCGAGAGCGTCAAATCGTAGAACGCCTCAAACGCTTCGATGTCCTCTAACTTGCGGAAATCGACTTTGTCCGTCTCTTCATTCGGAATCGCGACGACGATTCCGTCTTCGGTTTGTTTGATCATCCCGGTCTGCCCGTTATGGATGCGGATGTAGAGCACGTGCTTGTCTTCTAGCAGCGTCACGGCTTCGCGACGCGATTGAATCGTTGTTTTCATCGTCATCCCTCACTTTCTTTTGAGTATACCGGTCTATCGTTGTTGCTTTCAAGCGGTTGCACCCTTAAAATTATGTAAAGAAGGGGTTGAACGCTTTGGATTTGGAAACGCTATTGATTATCGTCTTAGGCATCACATTCGTCGTGCTCGTCTCGATCCGCGCCGTCCGTAATTTACAGTGGGTCCGTTTCGGCGAGGCGTTTGGCAAGCAAGGCGAGGCGCTGATCGACGACTATACGTATTTGATGGAACAAGGCATCACGTGTCGCGTCGAACACGGCTTGCCGACCGGGCGCCTGTTCCGCCCGCTCGCAAAAAACTTGGACGACCGGGTCGCTTTGTTCGTCCATCGTAAAGATGCAGAACAAGCCCGACAATTATTGAAATGAAAATGGCGCTGAAGCTTCAGCGCCATTTTCATTTATGTACTTGACGCTCCGAGCAATAGTAGGCGATGTGTTTAATTGTCGCCTCCGATAACAGCTCGAGCTTCGTTTTCGCGATGACGTCATCGATCACATCGAACGTATCGGCACAGTTGGCTTTGATGCGTTCGACCTTGAGACGGGATGTCTCAGGGAAAATCAAGAACGACGTGACAGGGACTGCCTGTCCGCATTGCTTCTTCAGGACGCTCCTGACGTGCTTCGTCATCCGCTCAAGCTCTTCCATCGGATGCGGATAGATGTTTTTCCAACCGAGCGACGTCTCGAGACGACAGTCACGGTTCGTCATATGGACGGCCGACGTCGTCCGATTGATGCGGACTAAAAAGACGCCTTTCGGGCCGACCAATACATAATCGAGCACATCCTCACCAAGCTCGACTTGTTCGATCATCATCCAATCAAACCGGCATGTGTGACGGATAATCTCGACGATCTCGTCCGTGTACGACTTCGGCGGTGCGATGACTTCTTCTTTCGTGCGGAACAAGCCTTTCGTCTGTCGTTTCTCAGGTTCTTTTTTGACGGCCGTCAATACTTGTAACATCTTCTCCACCTCCTCACTTTATTCGCTCGGGCCGACCTGTTTTCCGAAGACGGCCTTTTCTAAATTCGAGATGCGACGCAACATGTCATAGTTCGACGCGACAGGCTGGGCCGGTTTGACCGGTTCTGCTTGTTCGTTCGAACCGCGGCGGAGCGACTCGTTCTCTTGGCGCAACCGTTCGATTTCTTTCGTCATCTTCTCATAATCGCGGATGACGACGTCCAAAAACTGGTCGACTTCTTCTTGTGAGTACCCACGAAGGGCGGTCTTGAATTCTTGTTTATAAATGGCTTCGGCTGTTAATTCAGTTTGCATCATTTTCACTCCCAATGTTGTTCCCATTGTTTTTCTTCTTCAATCACGCGTAATTCTTCCTGTGTGATCAAGAATAACTCCATCTGGTGTTTTCGTTTAGCCCCTTCGACGAGAAAGCGTGGGCTTCCTCCCGTCTCTTCGTCATACAGTGTGATTAATCCTGCTGCTTTGTCTAAAAAGAAGGCAGTTTTTGCCCGCAACTGGCTCGGGTCCTCGTAAGGACGCTGGGTCAGCGCTTCAAAAAAGTCGGCCTCGAGCTGCAAACGAATGAACAATTCTTGCTCGTACGGCTTATACTTCTCTTCCATCTGTAAAAAAGGTGGAAATACGGCGATTTTGATTGGATAAGTTTCTCTTAACTCTAACAATACTTCTCCAGCCCATAATTCACAACCGTTCGTGCCACTAAAAATGAACCATTCGGCTCCGAGCTCGATGGCTTCGACAATTTTTCGCTCATACGCTTCCTTGATGATGCCGATACCGGGATGGTCGGCTTTGAAGATGCCGAGTTCATGCGGCCGGTATCCTGTGATGGCGACAACTTTCATGACTGCTTCCTTTCTAGCCGGTTCATCCGGTGCCGAAGCGCCCGCATCTCGGTCAAAGCGGTCTGTCGAAGCACCGTCTCTTTCCGTTCCGCCAAAGCGATGGCCTGTTCGGTATAGATGATGGCCCGATTGATGTCTTTTTCGCGATGTTCGGCGTATTTCGCCAATTCGACGAGCGCCTCGACCGTACCGACTTGTTCGAACAGCGGCAACGCCTGCTCCATCTGACCGGTCCGTTTTAACAGGAGCGCTTGACGCATCAAGGCCCGCTTCGTCGGCTGTTCGAGCCGCTCGTACTCTTGAAGCGCCGCCTCGGCGTTGCCGAGGTCGTTCAACCAGTGCGCCCGTTCTTCACCAAATGGCGTCTCGTCGGCTTCGACGAGATGACAGAGCCGTTTGTAGAGCGAGACGAGGCTTAGACAGTCGGCATGATGGTGTTCGATGACCGGCTGTAAAATATCCGGTTCCCGGTCCTTCACATATTGGAAATAGTGCATCGGTGCCAAGAAGCCGGGCAAGTCGTCCGTCCGGGCGTGGCCGAAATGGGCCTCGACCGCCTTGAGCGATACCGATTCGAGCGTCGGTTTCAGCAATCGCCGTGAGGCATGCAACAAATCGACATGGCCGACGGCCGGTAACGCTTTGACTTTCGAGCGGACGAACGTGTGCCGTGTCTTGATTTGGGGCCAGTCGAACGATTTTCCGTTATACGTCACGAAACGGACCTCGTCGCCGATGTCGTTCAAGAAGTGATAATAAAATGCCGTCTCGAACGCGGGATGAGGCAACACGTATTGGATCATCTCGAGATGGTCTCCTTGGAAACGCGCGAATCCGATCAAAAAGATCGAGGTCCCCGATCCACGGAGCCCAGTCGTCTCGGTATCCATGAACAACACCTGCTCGGACGGGACATCGACTTGGAAAAAGGGATGGGTCGATGTCGCGAGTGAGGCTTTCGCCTCTCCGAACGTAAAGTCGTGGTACGTCTCGTCGAGCGGATAAATCTGCTTCAAGCGGACACACCACTCTTGTTCGAACGTCATGATTTCTCCACCCCGGGCCCGCCATTTTGCTTGTTCGACGTCGTCCGGCGTCACGGCCGTTTGTTTCGGTTCATTCGTTTTGATGAGTCGTGATAGTTTTGCTTTCATATCGATCCTTTCAATGCATGCAACTGCTGGACGACCTGCTGTTTGAAATCACCGTACCCAATCATGCCGACGCACCGCGGACAGCCGCTCTCACACGGACAGTCCTCGACCGTACGGATGGCTGCATCCAAGACCTCATCGGCGTCGCGATAAAGCGCCTCGCTCAGCCCGATTCCGCCTGGGTAGCGGTCGTATAAATAGACGGTCGGTTTGTTCGTATGGGTCGCTTTCATTTGAATCGTCGTGAACAAGTCGAGCGTGTCACACATTAAATAGAGCGGGGCGAGCCGCCGCAAGAGATCACTGACCGCTTCGAGCTGATCTTCCATGTCGGCCTCCGAGTAGGCGAACCGTTCGTCGAGCGTGAACCACGTCGCCGTCGTGTGCAGTTCTCGTTCCGGCAAATGAATCGGTCCGGAACCGATATTCTCGTGCGTCCCGAACTTGATTTTCTTAAATAGTGTCGCCATCGCGATGACCGATACTTCACCGAACGTCTTCACGCCGGTCGTCTTGTTCTCTTCCAACACTTTCAGTTCGACCGCCAAATTGGCGTCCGTATAGTAGTCGACGTCGACACGTCGGACGTAAGCTTTCTTCTCTTCAAAGTCGAGTCGTTCGACTTGATATTGCTCGGCCCCATGTAAATAGATGGCCTCGTCATGCAGTAACGTCATCGCGCTGAACGTATCCATCTCTCCGATGACCTGGTTTTTCGCGGTCTGGTCGACGATGACGACATTCTCTTGGTCACTCGTCCGCAGCGAGATGTCATGAGCCGGGAATGCGTCCGTCATCCAATAATATTTATTGGCCCGTTCATGCAAGATGTGGGCGTCCGTCAAGAAATCGAGAATTTCTTCCGTCTCGACCGTGCCGAATCGTTCCCCTTTTGAGAAAGGCAGTTCGAAGGCGGCACATTTCATATGGTCAACGAGAATGATTAAATTGTTCGGGTCGAGACGAGCCGCTTCCGGAGACCGGTCTAAAATCAAATCGGGCTGTTCGACGACGAGTTGATCGAGCGAAGAAGACGAGGCGACAAAAATGACGAGCGCCTCGGAATGACGGCGTCCGGCCCGGCCCGCTTGTTGCCACATCGAGGCGACCGTGCCCGGATAGCCGTTCAAGACACACGCCTGCAACTGGCCGATATCGACGCCGAGTTCAAGCGCATTCGTCGAGACGACAGCTTTAATCTCACCGTTACGGAGCCGACGCTCGATTTCACGACGCTCCGACGGTAAGTAGCCGCCCCGATAGCCAACGATCGATTTTGGTCCGAGCTCGCGCCGCGTCAGTTCTTGTAAATACGTCAATAACACCTCGACCCGTACCCGAGAGCGGGCGAAGACGATCGTCTGAATGTCCGCTTCGACGAGCTTTGAGGCGATCCGCTTCGTCTCGAGCGTGGCGCTCCGACGAATCCCGAGCGCCTCATTGACGACGGGCGGATTGTAGAAAATCAAATGTTTCTTCCCTTGGGGCGCCCCGTTGTTGTCGACAAGGACGACGTCCTCTTCGGTCAACAGTTCAGCCAGCTCGACCGGGTTGGCAATCGTCGCTGACGTCATGATCCATTTCGGATGGCTCCCATAATAGGCACAGATCCGTTTCAAACGACGAAACACGTTGGCGACGTGGCTGCCGAATACCCCTCGGTACGTGTGCAACTCGTCGACGACGATATATTCCAAGTTCTCGAACAAGCGAATCCATTTCGTATGATGCGGCAAGATTCCAGAGTGAAGCATATCGGGATTCGTGATGACGATATTGCCGGCGTCCCGTACTTTCGTACGAGCCGCTGGCGCCGTGTCCCCATCGTAAGTGAAACAGCGGAGGTCACCTTCGAGCGCCTCGACCATCTCCATCAAATCACTGTTTTGGTCTTGGGCGAGCGCTTTCGTCGGGTACAAGTAGAGCGCCCGGGCATTCGGTTGTTCAATCATTTTCGATAAAACCGGCAGATTGTAACAGAGCGTCTTCCCGGAAGCGGTCGGGGTGACGATGACCGTCGAGTTGCCTCGAGACGTCTGCTCGATTGCTTCGGCCTGATGGGTGTACAGTTGTTCGATTCCACGGCCATGGAGCACCCGGACGAGATCTGGCGGAACGCTCGATGGAATCGGCGCATACCGGGCCGGCTTCGCCTCGACCGTGTGCCAATGCGTCACGTTGCCCGAGAAACCCGGGTCGGTCTTGAGCGTCTGAATCATTTCTTCCACGGAACATTTTTTCCGCATAGAGTTCACCTTCTTTACGATTTCGAAGGTGCAAGACGTTCCACGACAACCTTGACTTGGCTGATCCGTTCGTCATGTACGAGCCGGTGGACGGCCGGCAAACGGAGCACGTCCATCGCTTTGAACGAATCGGCGACATGCTCATTCTCTACTTCGAGACGCGTGATCGCATCGTCAAACAACCGTTGCGTCGACCGTCCGAACAAGACGATGGTATGTAGCTTCGTGCACTTCGAGTGGACCGCTTGTAAATGCTTCGTGTAACGCTGCACCGCTTTATGATAATCTTCATGCGTCGCGAGCGCTTGGCGCTTGCCCCGCAGAAGTTCAGGGTAATATGACTCGTCGCCGAGAAACATCGTCTCAACGCCGATTCGTTTCAAATAGGGATGGCCACTGGCCTCGGCCACGGCTTGATCATCAATCAAGCGTCCGAACGGAATCGATTCCTCGAGGAGCAATCGGCCCATCTTCAAGCCATTGACGCCATGTAACGGGATGCCAAAATCATCCTCTTGCAGTCGGTCGATCACAAACAATACTTTCATCTTACGTTTCAATGAGAGTTGTACCATGTGTCACCATCCTATTCGCTTTCTTTTCATTATAGCAAACGAAACAGAAAAACAGGGCGCTGATGTCGCCCTGTTTCCTGTGAGTCAGATTAGTCACGACCACCGTTGCCATTCCCGTTGCCGTTGTTACGGTCATCCGAGTCTGACGTCGATTGACGGCTGACGTCCCCCTCCGAATCCGACTCCCCGTCTGTCTCATCGGTTGTCGGTTCTTCTTCGGTCGGTTCTTCCGTGTTCTCGTCTTCGGTGTTGTTGTCGTTTCCGTTATTCTCATTGTTTTCGTTATTGCCATTGTTCTCGTTGCTCTCACCATCGGTTTGCTCGCCTTCTTCTTCAGGAGGCGTCTCTTCCGTGGCTGGCTCTTCTTCCTCTTCGGCAGCAGGCTCCTCGCTCCGTTCGACCGTGTAGGAAGTTTGGAGCGGGCTCGACTGTTGATCGCCGACGAGCGCGTTCGTCGCGTTGGCGACAATCGTGAACGTCGTCTCCCCTTCACCGAGGCCAGAAATGGCGATGCTCGTGTCTTCGGTCGTCCCGACGACACGCTCGCTACCGTCCGGACGTGTCTCCGTCACGGTGAACGAAAGTCCTTGGTAACCAGCTGCTTCGACTGCTTGCTTGTCGTATGACCACGAGAGCGTACCTGTCTCGCCTGGCACATCGTAGTCAATCGATGCGCCGGTCGGCGCAGCGAGTTTGTCCGGCTGCAAGTCTTTTGGTTTCGTTCCTTTGACGTACAACTCGTTTCCGAGCGAGAGCACCGATTCCGGTTGCTGGAAGCGATCCGGTTGACCCGTCGCTTTCGTTACTTCTTGCATCATATAGTCAAAGTAGAACTGAGCGTGGTCTTCAGCAAGCGCATCCTTATCAGCTCCTGGTGCTTTTCCGGTCCATACCGAAATTGAGTAATCGGTCGTATAACCAGTGAACCACTTATCGTTTGGATTTTTATCTTTATCGTTCGTCGTCCCGGTCTTCCCGGCGACGTCATAAGGGAAAGGTTCAGGCACATACGTACCAGTTGACGTGTTAACCACGTCACGGAGCATGTCAGTCAACATGTAGGCCGTATAGTCTTCCATCGCCTGCTTCGCTTTGATTGGTGAGTTAATCGTCGAGCCGTCGTTGAACTCGATTTTTTGGATCAAGTGCGGCTTCGTGTACATCCCGTTCGTCCCGAGCGCCGCATAAGCGGCCGCCATTTGCGTCGTGCTCGCTTCTGCTACACCGAGACTGTTCGCAGGTAACATCTCGTCACCCGCACGCGCCGGCTCGATGCCGACGTTCTCGACGAACGATTCGATCGCCTCCGAACCGAACTCTTCCTGTACTTCATAGAAGGCACGGACGGCCGGAGTGTTCCCGGAAACCGTCAAGTAATAACGCATCGTATTGGCGCCGCGATACCCTGTGTAATAGTTTCCTGGATTGAATTCATCTTCACCAAACGGTTCATCCATCAAAATTTTCCCAGTCGACCACTGCGCGTTCTCAATCCCCGGACCGTAATCGAAGAACGGTTTCGCCGTCGACCCGATTTGACGTTTCTCGCGCGAATAGTCGCGATAGTTCTTATCGCCCTGTTTCGCTTGCTGACTGTCGATAACGGCGACAATTTCACCCGTCTTCGTGTTCAACACGGTCGCTCCCATGAGAAGGTCTTCTGGGAACTTCTCAGTCTGAAGATTGACGTTATCGTTCTTAATATCGCTATTGAACTTCGTATGCAAATCTTTATTGATTGATGTGTACACTTTCAAGCCCGTCCCGTAAATGTCGGCCTGCTCGAGACCGTAGTCTTCCTCGAGCTCGGCTTGGACGCGAGCGTAAATAGAGCGCGTGTACGTCTCTTCTTCTGTTTCTTCACCTGGCGAGATGACGTCCGCGATCTCGACGTCGAGCGCCTGGTTGTATTCTTCTTCCGTGATATGACCGTCACGCTTCATCGCTGAGAGCACTTGCTCTTGACGATAACGCGTCAGTTCCTGGTCCCCGTTGATCGGGTCATAGGCACTCGGACGTTGCGGGAGACCCGCCAAAATAGCCGCCTCTTGGTAATTCACTTCTGAGACCGGCTTATTGAAGTAGCGTTTCGATGCCGTTTGGACACCATATCCGCCTGTACCGTAATAGTTCTTATTCAAGTACATCTCGAGAATCTGCTCTTTCGTGTACTCGCGCTCAAGTTTGATGGCGAGCCACTGTTCTTGCAGCTTCCGCTTCAATTTCTTGTCGGTCGACAAGAACGATTGTTTGACGAGCTGTTGCGTGATCGTCGAACCACCTTCGGCCCCGAAGCCGTCCGTCAAGTTCGCGACTACGGCGCCGCCGATACGGCGCAAGTCAATCCCGTTATGTTCATAGAAGCGACGGTCCTCGATCGAGATGACCGCTTGTTGCATCACTTCTGAAATTTCATCGATGGAGACGTACTCCCGAATTTGTCCGCTTCCTTCGAGCGGTTCGCCTTCAGCTGATAATAGTTGAATCGGATACGTATCGACCAACTTCTCTTCATCGAGCGGCGGTGCCGTCGCGATCGCATACGCAGTGTATGCGGCACCGGCGATGACGCCGATAATGAATAAAATCCCTAAAATCGTTAAAATGCGTCGAAACTTCGACTTCTTCGTTTTTTGTTTCGGCTTCTTGGCCGCTGGTTTACGTTTATTACTCGTCGTATCTTGTCGACGTGCCATCCGACTTCGTTCCATTCACGCTTCACTCCTTCTATTTCAATCGAGCCACGCCTCAATCGCCGTCAAATAATCGACGGCGGGCATCGCCCGGGTTGGAACTTCAATTGCTTCTTGCTCGATATAGGAGAGCGGAATCGACTTCCGTCCCGATTCGCGCTGTTCCCACCAAACTAATAATTGCTCCGTTGATAACACATATTGCGTATTATAGCGGCTAAACCGAATGATGACAAAACAAACCCCTCCATGCCGCTCGCACTCACGCATGTGGTTGATTTGGTGGTCGTGGAAGTTTCCGAGTGGAAATGACGTCTTATTGTTCGTCTCTTTCGCCTCGAAATCGATGTACTTCCCGCGATACACCCCGTTATAATCGGTCGTCGACGCTTGCTTGAAATACGCCTCGGTCACTTTCGCCGCGCTCCGTTTCGGGTAATCGACTTTCACGATTTGCAGCGGTGTCGGCTTCTTATGGATGACCGCTCGTCCATGAAGTCGGTAAAACTCATTTGTGTCGTTCAGCAGCGTCTCAAGGTTCATGCCTCGATTCGCATACGTCTGCGGATTAGAGCGGACCGGCGTTGCCGCAGGTTTCGGCTTTTTCCCGTTCGGATATTGGAACAATGTCGTCACCCCTAGTCTCTAGTTTAACAGGTTGGTCCAGCCGTTCCTTCCGTCTGAAGTCTGATTGTCGAGTTCTGTCGCTCGACTCCTGTGTGGATTTTCCGCAATCCATATCGTACCAAACTCCCGTATGTTAAACTAGTAGGTAGTTCATTGTGTAGTCAAATTGACACGACCTTGTTACGGAAGAGCTATTTATTTTTCTGAAATAAGTCTTCTACTTATTAGCCATAATCAAGACAGATTAAACGCAGATTGACGTAAGTTTGAAAAAGTGCGCAATAAGCAATGTAAACCAAGGTTGGAAAACAATTAGCAGGCTCGCTTGGATAAATAGTTGAGCCATGGTTGGAGGAGTAAGATGGAAACACAAAAGAAGTATGTCATGTTCGTCGATGAGACGGGCACGCCAAAAGGAAATACCCAGTTCAACCTCACCGGCGTATTGATGGAATACAAATATGCAATCGATGCCGACGAGGCCGGGATGCCGTGCGAGTTGAAGCGCCGGTTACATGCCTTCAAACGCGACGTGTTCAAGACGGAGAATATTCCGCTCCATTTAAAAGAGATTTTAAAGGCCGAGCATCCGTATGGAAAAGAGGATGGCATCACGATCGATATGCTTCGTGACTTTTGGAACAAATTGCCGGACTTCCTACGCGATATCAACTGTACAATCATTAGCGTCGAGGTCGATAAACAAAAACTTCACGACTTCTATTCAACGCCGAAAGACCCGTACGTCGTCGCCTTCGCCCACTTGATGAAATCGTTTTATGCATTCTTAGAAGAGACGGAAGCGGTCAGCGCCCGTGTCGTCTTGGAGTCGCGAGACGACTATCAAAACTTGCTCATCCAAAAAGCGTTCTTCGATATCTTCAATTCAGGGACGGTCCATCTCGACGTCGAGAAGAGCCGACAAAAGATTAAAGGTTTCATCTTCTCGGAGAAACAGAACACAATCTATCAGTCTGGGCTTGAAATCGCTGACCTCGTCTGTCTACCGCTCTCGCGCGTACGTCGCGGCGTCATCGAAGTGAAACCACGGTTCGTCCATTATGGGGATGAGAACCGGATCTTCAAAGCCATCAAGGACAAGATTTACATTCGTAAAGAAAGTCCTGACCAAGATTTCCGTAACTGGGGATTCAAAAAAGTACCGATCACGAAAAAACGCCGCGAATGGAGCGACCATCCGTGGAACCATTAAAAAACTGCCTTGCCGAAGCTTCGGCAAGGCAGTTTTTTGATTAACGCAAACCTGGAAGTGTCTCCCGCAAACGACCGAGCGCATTGAGTCCGGTCAGGAACGGTAGGACGGCCACAAGCCCGATCGCCCAATCGATGGACAATATGTCGGTCAACACCCCGGCAAAGATGGCCCCGAACACATAGCCGCTGTCGCGCCAAAACCGATAGACGCCCATTGCTGAGGCGCGCCAATATGGCTCGGCGACGTCACTGATCGAGGCTTGGAGCGTCGGATAGACCATTGCCGTCCCGATGCCGAGCATGACCGCGGCGAGCACCCATTGCCAATAGTCGGACATGACGAGAATCGCCCAAAGCGAACCGGCCTGGACCCACATCCCAGCGACAATCAATCCTTTGCGTCCGATGCGATCGCTCCATACCCCGGTGAACAGTTGGAAGAAGCCCCACGCCGCCGGATAGACCGCCACGATTAATCCGACTTCAGCTAGACTGAGCCCTTGTGCGGCAAAATAAATCGGGAACAAGCCCCATGCCATGCCGTCTTTCAGATTGGTCGACAGACCGGCCACCGTCAGACTCGAGAGCGAGCGATCTTTCCACGTCGTCGTCATAAATACGTCTCTCGCAGAACGTGTTTTCTCAGACCCGCTCGTCGGTTGGAGCTGTACCTGATTCGTCGTATCGCGGACGAACAATGATAACCCGAGACCGATGAATGCGACGAGGACACCGATATAAAACGGTTCCGGCCGACTGCCGTACGTGACGGCAATCATCCCAGAGACGGCGGCCATCACGGCGACACCGACATAACCGGCGAATTCATTCAGTCCGACCGCGAGCCCACGCTCCGTCGGTTTAGCCAAATCAATCTTCATATTGACCGTCATCGACCACGTCAGTCCTTGGTTGATTCCAAGCAAGACGTTCGCCACGATGATCATCCATCAGGCCGGGGCCAACATGACGAGCACGGGGACGAATACCCCGATCCCCCAGACGAAGACGAGCACTTTCTTGCGCCCGAATCGATCGGCGATGGCTCCTGCGAAGTAATTGACGACAGCCTTCGAGAACCCAAAGCTGATGATGAACGATAGTGCCGCACTCGTCGAGACCAGACCGAAGTCCTCTTCTCCGATGATGGGCAAGATCGTCCGTTCGAGGCCGACCATCGACCCGACGAAAAAGTTCGTCACGACGAGCAAGATAAAGTTCATTTGATTTTCTTTTATTCCAATCCGGGTTTCACCCATATACATCCTCCTTGCCGATTGCTAACTGGATTGAGTATACCAAAAAATACCCCCTCATGTATAAAAAGCGTCTTTCTGATCATTGTAATCAGGAAGACGCTTGTTCATTGTCCGGTCGCTTGCTTGGACTTCATTCGTTTCTTGCCTTCGCGGCACATGTGCAACAGCGGACATGTCTCGCAGGCAGGACGTTGCGCTTTACAATGGTAACGTCCAAAAAAGATGAACTGATGATGGAGCTGAGACCATTCTTCGCGTGGGAACTTCTTCATGAGCGTGTCCTCGACTTGACGGACGTTGTCTTTCCAACGACAGATTCCGAGCCGTTTCGAGACGCGCTCGACGTGTGTGTCGACGGCGAACGCCGGTTCATGAAACGCGACGGACAAGACGACGTTCGCCGTTTTACGACCGACGCCAGGTAACGCCTCGAGTGATTCGCGGTCCGACGGGACGATTCCGTTATGACGTTCCACGATTTGCATCGACAGCGCCTTCACGTTTTTCGCCTTGTTCCGATAGAGACCGATGCGCTTGATTAACGCCTCGATGTCGGCGACGTCTGCCGCGGCCATCGATTCGACGGTCGGATAGGCCTCGAACAGACCAGGCGTCACTTTGTTGACGAGTGCATCCGTCGCCTGCGCCGATAACGCCACGGCCACGACCAGCTCGAACGGGTTGCGGTGCGTCAACTCACAGTGGGCGTCCGGGAACATACGGCGCATCTCGTCCGACACTTCGTTCAATTGGGCTCTCGTCAACATCACTTTTTCCTCCGTTGATAATCGACGAGGTCCTCGAGCGACTCGACGTTATGGTCTTGCCACACCCGGAGGATCTTGTCCATATATTTGAAGTTCCGTACGTTGCGTAGTTTCGCTTCTCGAAGCGCGGCCATGATCAGCTCTTCGCTGAAGCCGTCCTCGGTCAACCAGCCGACAATCTGCTCGATCTCGAATGGAGTGATTGTCCCGAACTCGCGCTCAAACGTATGAATGATGTTCTCATTCAACGAATGGGCCGATTTTTCAGGTGCCGCCCCTTCCTCGAGCGCCAAGAACAATGGAAGCAGACTGTATCGTTCGACCTCGGCCGACGCGTCGATGGCGATCAACTCTTTTTGGAGCAGGCCGAGCAACACGGCGCGGGCCTCGCTCTCGGCCACGTTCATCCGGTCCCCGAGCTCACTCGGGAGCGGCATCTCGATGCCTTCCCCGATCATTTCAAGCAGATGGATGACGAGATTGAACTCGACCGGCGTCAAGTTGAGGCGACGTGCCTCGGTGAACAGTTTCCTCGGAACGACGACTGGATTTTGTTCGAACAGCTTGATTATATTATGTGCATCCATGTCGCACATCCTTTCTAGACAAATCAATCGGGGAAGACAAAGTCATCCCCGATCGGCGATTATGGGTGAATGCGGTTCAAGAGACGTGGGAACGGGATCGCTTCGCGGATATGCTCGATACCGCTAATCCAAGCAACCGTCCGCTCAAGGCCGAGGCCGAAGCCAGAATGCGGGACCGACCCGTATTTACGGAGTTCGAGATACCAGTCGTACGCGTCCGTCTCGTCAAGACCTTCTTTGATGATTTCTTCTTTCAAGCGGTCGTAGTCGTCTTCACGCTGCGAGCCACCGATGATTTCGCCGTAACCTTCCGGCGCGATCAAATCGGCACAAAGGACGAGTTCCGGGTTCTCCGGGTCGACTTTCATGTAGAACGGTTTGATGTCTTTCGGCCAATGGGTGATGAACACCGGGAGGTCATGCGCGTTGGCGATGGCCGTCTCGTGCGGTGCACCGAAATCGTCACCGTACTCGATGTCGTCGAAGCCTTCCTCTTTCAAGAACTTGATCGCATCCGTATAACGGACGCGCGGGAACGGTGCTTGAACTTTTTCAAGTTTTGACAAGTCACGTCCGAGCAGTTCCAATTCGTTACGGCAGTTCTCAAGTGCCGACTTGGCGATGTATGAGACGTAACGCTCTTGGAGCTCGAGGCTCATGTCGTGGTCGAAGAACGCCATCTCTGGCTCGATCATCCAGAATTCGATCAAGTGACGGCGCGTCTTCGATTTTTCGGCCCGGAACGTCGGTCCGAACGAGAATACTTTCCCGAGTGCCATCGCTGCGGCTTCCATATAAAGTTGGCCCGTTTGCGACAAGTAGGCCGGCTGTCCGAAATAATCTGTCTCGAACAATTCCGTCGTGCCTTCCGGTGCGCTCGACGTGATGATTGGTGGGTCGATCTTCACGAATCCTTCTTGGTTGTAGAACTCGTACGTCGCCCGGATCAATTCGTTACGGACTTTCATGATCGCGTGCTGACGACGCGAGCGGAGCCAAAGGTGACGGTTGTCCATCAAGAACTCTGTCCCGTGCTCTTTCGGTGTGATCGGATAGTCGACCGATTCCGCGATCACTTCCATGTCTGTCACCTCGAGTTCGAACCCGAGCGGCGTGCGACCACCGTCCGATTTGACGGTACCGGTCACCCAGACCGATGTTTCTTGTGTCACGCCTTTGGCGAGGGCAAACAAATCTTCGGCCACATCGGCTTTGACGACGACCGCTTGGGCGAAGCCGCTCCCGTCACGAAGTTGAAGGAACGCGATCTTTCCGCTCGAACGTTTGTTGGCGATCCAAGCTCCGACCCGGACCGTCTGGCCTTCATAGTCTTTAAATTGGCTGATTGAAATAGTTGTCATGTTCATATCCATCCTTTCGCTTATCGAGCGTTACGTGTAATGAAGTCTTCCACTCGATCGAGCGCTTCTAGTACTCGTTTTAATTCTGTTGCATATGACAAGCGGACGTAGTCGTCCTGACCAAAACCTGAACCCGGGACGAGCGCGACGTACGCCTCACCGAGGACGGCCTCGCACCACGCATCGACCGAGTCGTAACCGCTCATCGTGGCCGCTTCTTTGGCGTTGGCATATAAGTAAAATGCGCCTTGCGGCTTCAAGCATGTGATTCCTGGAATCGCAATGAGTCGTTCATAGACGATCTCGAGTCGTTCAGCAAACGAAACACGCATCATCTCGACGTCATCTTGTGGCCCATTGTAGGCTTCGACCGCCGCAGCTTGCGCGATCGACGTCGGGTTCGATGTCGAATGCGACGCGAGGTTCGTCATCGCCTCGATGATCGTCTTGTCACCGACTGCATAGCCGATGCGCCATCCCGTCATCGCATGCGACTTCGAGACACCGTTGATGATAATCGTCCGTTCCCGCATGTCAGGAAGCGTCGCGATGGAGACGAACTCCGCCTCACCGTAAACGAGTTTCTCATAAATCTCGTCACTGACGACGAGCAGATCGTGCCGTTTGACGACGTCCGCAAGCGCCGAGAGTTCAGATTCTGTATAAATCATGCCGGTCGGGTTCGATGGGCTGTTCAAGATGACCGCCTTCGTCCGATCCGTGATGGCCGCCTCGAGCAGCTCCGGCGTCAATTTGAACATCGTCGTCTCGTTCGTGTCGACGTAGACCGGAACCCCATCAGCCAGCTTCACTTGCTCCGGATAACTGACCCAATATGGTACCGGGATGATGACCTCGTCCCCTTCATCTAAAATCGCTTGGAACAGCGCATAGAGGGCGTGTTTCGCACCGGAAGCGACCATGACCTCTGGACGTGTGAACGTTAAGTTGCTGTCGCGTTTCGTCTTTTCGATGATCGTGTCTTTGAGTGCGACCGTCCCGCCAGATGGGGTATACTTCGTGTCGCCATCGCGTGCAGCCTGACAGGCTGCCTCGATGATGCGTTCAGGCGTATTGAAGTCCGGCTCACCGGCCCCTAGCCCGATCACGTCTTGACCCGACGCTTTTAACGCTTTCGCTTTCGCCGTGATGGCGAGTGTCGTTGAAGGTGTCAACTGCTTTACACGTTGTGCCAATAGATGTTCCATTGAGATCCCCCTCTAGTTTCGTCAAGGCGAGTCCGTCAATTGGACCCGTCGAATGAATTCGCCCGCTTGGAGCGTATAGTACGAGTACGTGTAAGACGTGCCCGCTTTTGTCACGACTTCGATCAATGCCCGTTCATCGAAGCCATATTTACAGCTGACGAGCGTACCGCCGGTCTCTGCGACCGAGTCGGCACAGATTTGTTCTGAATCGACCGTTGCGATGTCCCGTGTCTCGATTGGCAACTTGTCGTCGACCGGCACGAACTGGACCCGATCCGTCTCCTCGAAGACGACATACGGTTCTGTCCCGTTAAACAGTTCGGCCCGTTCAATCGAGACGGACGGTTGCTCGTCGACGAGTCGCTCGCGCGCTTCCTCGATCATTTTCTCTTTCGTCCGCTCGGTGTGGCCGACCGTGAACCAATAAATGCCACTAAATACGATGATGACACCGATGAGTGCCGTCATGAACGCAATCACTACTTTTGTCTTCCGTGTCATTCCGTCCGATAGATGGTGAACACCATCTCTTCTTTCTTCGGATCATTCACTTTTTTCTCTAAAGCAAGACCGAACATTAAATCTTGGCTCTTCAACGTACGATTCAACAAGTCGACGATTTTGTAGACGTCTGCCGTCGGCTCGATTCGAACCGTCGCCAACGTCTCAATATTCGAATTCATGATTACTCCTCCTTCAAAAAACACTATACCCATTATTATAAAGCGATAATTTCACGATGCCTAGCGTTATCTCTGATTTCCTAGCCCGGTCTTCTCTTTCTCGTCTAAAAACAGCTCAAGTTCAGCGAGTGCGGTCTCGAGCGGTCCGTCAATTCGATCGACGGACGGTAGACTATTGATGAACTGCTTGCCGTAACGCGTCGTCTCGACGCGACGGTCGAAGACGAAGATAGCGCCGTAGTCCTCTTTCGAACGGATCAGGCGACCGACCCCTTGCTTGAAGCGGATGACCGCTTGCGGAAGCGATAGTTCAAAGAAAGACGATTTACCGGTCGCCTCGATCTTCTCGGACCGAGCCTGCATGACCGGCTGGTCGGGCGGCGCGAACGGAAGCCGGACGATGATGAGGCAGGTGAGTGCCTCGCCCGGAATATCGACCCCTTCCCAAAAACTTGCCGTTCCGAACAAAATCGACTGGTCGATCCGTTTGAACTGTTTCGTCAAGCGGCTTCGCGATCCGCCGCTGACCCCTTGGGCGAGGAGCGTGTACGCCTCATCCAATTGGTCTTTGACAGCCTCGTGCGTCAAACGCAACAGTTCGTTCGACGTGAACAAGACGAGCATCCGTCCTTTCGTCACGTTGGCGATTTGGGCGATCGAGTCCGCGATCTGCTCGACGAACCGCGGCAACGGAACTTCGTTGATGAGCGGGATGTCGGACGGAACGAACAGTTTCGCTTGCTTCTTGAAATCAAACGGTGACGCCAGGACGACGCGGCGAACGTTTTCCCCATCGAGTCCGAGACGCCGCTCGATGAAGCCGAATCGTCCTGAGACGGTCATCGTCGCCGACGTCAGGATGGTCGGCCGTTTGGCGAACAGCCGCTCATGCAGGAGCGGTCCGATCTCGACCGGCTGGGTGTACACCGAGGTCAACTTGCGATTAGCCAGATTGAGCTCAACCCAACTGACGGCATCGTCGTCCCGCGTGAGCATCGTCTCGTAGAGGACGCTCTCTATATCGCGCACGTCGCCGATGAACGCTTTCAAATCACCGAGCACGGCCCGTTGTTTGAACGTCATATGCTCTTTATGCTCATCGAGGAGACGGTGCAGTTGTCGCAATGTCGTCCGTAACGTGCGCAGACGGTCTTCGAGCCGTTTCGCCACTTCACGGATTGGTCGGAACGGTTCCCCTTCCCGCTCGAAGCGGACGGTTTGACGTTGCTCCCGTTTTTTCCCGAGTGACTGGAGCGCCGTGAGCAAATCGTTCAGCTCATCGTCGACGCGGGCGAGTGCTTGATCGGTCGCTTTGCTGAACGCCTCGGCTTCTTCCGAGACGGACGTCAAATCGGCGAGCCCGAGCACGCGCGAATGAAACTTGCCGTCGGCACCGTAGCCGAACCATTTGAACAAGCGGTCAAATTGAATCGCGTCAAACGTGACTCCGAAGTGATGCGACGCGACTTCCTCGACTTGATGCGCCTCGTCCAAGACGAGTGGCGTATCGGTCGGGAGAATCCCAGCCTGGTGTTGCAAATCAGAGAACAACAAAGCATGGTTCGTCACGATGATATCGGCCTCTTTCGAGCGCAAGACGGCCCGGGTGAAGAAGTCACGGCTATACCAAGGGTCGAAGCGACCGAAGTCAGAGGCTGCATCGGCCTGGATCAGCCGTTTGAACGAGGCCGGCCCTTGTGACGCCGCACCGGGCAATGACAACTCTTCCAAGTCCCCCGTCTCGGTCTCGGTCAACCAGACGAGGACCATTGCCTTGCACATCGCCGGGAGCAGCCCGTCATTCGTTTCTTCGAGAATCATCTCGAACTTTCGGAGGTCGATGTAGTTGCGTCTCCCTTTCAAAAGTGTGAACTCGATTTCAGGGAAAATCGCTTTTAAGATTGGTAAATCTCGATTCAACAACTGTTCTTGCAACTGAATCGTATGTGTGCTGACGACGACCGGGCGCTTCGTCTCGAGGGCGTGGTGTGCGCTCGGAATCAAATACGCCAATGTCTTTCCGGTCCCCGTACCCGCCTCGATCAACAGCGTCGCCTCGTCGTCGAGCGCCTTATAGACGTGTCGCATCATCTCGAACTGGCTTTGACGCGGTTCAAATTGACCGAATAGTGCCGGAAGCGTCTCTTCGATCGTCCGGTGAAGAAACGGCTCGAACGGGTCGCGTTCGACAGCGGGTTCGAACGTATCGACGAGACGTCGGAGTGCGATTTTCCGATGAATATCGAACGTCGTCTCATCGTCGGCTCGGATCCCGACCTCAAGAATCAACTCGTCGAGGAGCGGTTCGACGTTGCTCGTCCACGACTCGGACAGGCGTCGTAACTGTTGTAACGTCACGAGCGGCAAGGCGCGCAACCGTTCAATCAAACGAATGAACAGTTCCGCCGTCGCCTCCGCATCGCTGAGCGCCCGGTGCGCGTCAGTATGCACGAGATCAAACGTCTCGGCGAGCGACTCGAGCGCATGGCTCTCAAGCGTCGGGTATAAGATCCGGGCCAGCTCGACCGTGTCGATGGCCCGTCCCTGGAACGGGATATACCCGGCTTGCTCGAGGCTTTCATTTAAAAAATTCAAATCGAAAGACACGTTGTGGGCGACGAATATTCGCCCATCGAGCATCTTCCATATATCTGGGATCACTTCCTCAAACGTCGGGGCTTCCGCCACGTCTTGGTTCGTGATCGTCGTCAACTGCGTGATAAAAGGCGGGATTGGGCGACTCGGGCGAATCAAGGTACTGTAGCGCTCAATCACTTCACTCCCTTGAACGACCACCGCCGCAAATTCAATCAGTTCGTCGCCGGACTTGACGGAATGACCAGTCGTCTCCAAATCCACTATCACATAGGTGTCCATAACATCCATCCCATCTTCGGCACGCTCGTGCTTTCTGTCTGTCTCATCTTACCATAGAACGATACACGAAAAAACGGGGATGCCTCTATCGGACATCCCCGCTCGTGTCATAGAATCGTATGGGCGATCTCTTCATAAAGAAGTTGATCGATCTCGTTCCGTTCGTTCAAGACGGCGACTTTCGGACGATGCTGTTTCGCTTCCTCGGCCGTCATCTGGCCGTACGCCATGATGATGACGACATCTCCGACTTGGAAGTGACGGGCCGCTGCACCGTTCAGACAGACGACACCCGAACCTCGTTCTCCTTTGATGACATACGTCTCGATACGGGCTCCGTTATGGTTGTTCGTGATGTGCACATGTTCGTTTTCCATGATGCCGACCGCGTCCATCAAATCTTCATCGATTGTGATCGAGCCGACGTAATGCAAGTTCGCCTCGGTGACGGTCGCTTTGTGTAGTTTCGCGTGCATAAATGTTCGAATCATTGGATTCATCCTCTCTTCCAAATCACATTATCAATCAAGCGGGCCCGTTCGAACTGCACCGCTACGGCAATCAATAGTTCGGTCGACGCGGAGGTCACCTCGGTCAACGTCGGGTAGTCTTTGATCTCGACATAGTCGATCGTACTGTTTGGGATGTTCTTCAGACGTTCCTCGAGATGTGCTTTCACATCTTGAATCGTTTTGCCTTGTACAAGCGCATCCTTTGCTTCAGCCAATGCCCGATTGATGTCACTCGCATCCGCCTTCTCCGTCTCCGACAAATAGACGTTCCGGGACGACTTGGCGAGACCTGATTCTTCACGGATGATTGGACAGCGTCGAATCTCGACCGGGACGAAATAGTCACGGACGTATCCTTCGATCAAGGCGACTTGTTGCGCGTCCTTCAAACCAAAATAAGCACGCGTCGGACGGACCAAGTTGAACAGCTTGGACACGACGGTCAAAACGCCATCGAAATGACCAGGCCGGCTCGCTCCGCAGAGGACATCTGCGCCGGTACGTACCGTGACGCGAGCCATGTCGAGCGGATACATCGTCTCCGTGTTCGGGTAGAACAAGACGTCGACACCCGCCTCGCGGGCGAGCGCCTCGTCCCGCTCGAAATCACGCGGATAGCGGTCGAGGTCCTCGTTCGGACCGAACTGGGTCGGGTTGACGAAGATGCTCATGACGACGAGGTCGTTCTCTGACTTGGCCGCCTCGACGAGACTGAGATGCCCTTCATGCAAATAACCCATCGTCGGGACGAAACCGATCGTCCCGGCGTCGTTCAACAGTTTCTGTAAGTCATGTGGTGTCGTGACGATGTTCATGCCTTGCCCCCGTAGAGCGTGTCGAGCAACGACTCATCCATCGTGAACGTGTGCCGTTCGAGCGGGAACGAGCCGTCTTTCGTCGCCTCGACATAATTGCGGATTGCCGTCGTCGCGACTTCGTTCACATCGGCATACGCCTCGACGAACTTCGGCAGACGGTCGACGCCATATTTCAAGATATCGTGATAGACAAGTACTTGGCCATCCACATCGGCACCGGCACCGATGCCGATGACCGGGATTGTAAGTGCCTCGGCAATCTTTTTGGCCAATTGGTGCGGCACACACTCGAGAACGAGCATCTTCGCACCGACCCGTTCGGCCTCGAGACTGTCGGCGATCAACTGTTCGGCATCCTCGAGCGATTTCCCTTGTACTTTGTAGCCTTCGAGCACACCGACCGATTGTGGGGTGAGGCCAAGATGGGCCACACACGGCATACCGACTTTCGTCAGACGTTCGATCGTTTCGAGCACCTCGCCGGCCCCTTCAAGTTTGATGGCATCGGCCTGACCGTCTTGGAATAACGTCGCGGCCGCTTGAAGCGTGCGGTCGAAGTCGCCATGGTATGTCGCGAACGGCATGTCGACGACGACGAACGTGTTCCGCGCCCCGCGGCGCACGGCCTTGGCATGGTGGACCATGTCCGAAGTCGTCACCGGGATTGTCGAATCGTAGCCGAGCACGACCATTCCGAGCGAGTCCCCGACTAAAATGATGTCGACCCCTGCTGCCTCGGCCAGTTTTGCCGACGGATAATCGTAGGCCGTCAACATGACCAATTTCTCTTCTTGCTTCATCTTCTTCAATAACGAAGTCATCGTGTGCATATGGTTCTCCTCCTAAATGTGGAGACAGGTTACAAAAAACGCCTTCCTACACGAATGGTAAGAAGGCGCACGAAAACGATCTCAAGTAGATGAGTGTCCTTCTGTCCCTGTCAAAATGATCAAGGCAGACAAAAAAATGTAGTGACGGTCTGCAGTACTGGTACACTTCGCGAGCGATAGCGTCCGGCACATTCATTATAGACCACGAACCCGTTTCCATCAATCATTCCAAACTGCGATCTCCGCCGAATAAATCGGCTCGATGATTCCTTCTTGTTCCAAAAGGAGTGCGCCTTCTTCCGAAATACCGCGCATCGTTCCATACCTCGGCTTACCTGACGCCGTCAACGTGATCGATTCGTTCAGATAAGCGGCATGCTCGAGCCAATGCTTGCGCACAGGGCCGAACCCAGACTCAAGGAACAAGTCATATTCGCTTTCAAGCTCGGCGAGTAAGTTGGCAAGCAGCTCGCTTCTGCGATGCGTCTGATTCGTCTCGAGTTTGATCGATGTGGCCCGATGCGCGAGCTCTTCCGGGATGACCTCGCTGTTGACGTTCATCCCGAAGCCGAGGATGACGGCTTGAATCCGGTCACCCTCCGTCTGCATCTCGGTCAAGATGCCGCCGATTTTTTTCCCGTTGAGCAACAAGTCGTTCGGCCATTTGATGGTGGCCGGGATGCCTTGCGCGTGCACGGCGCGCGCGAACGCGCTCGCCGCCATGAGCGTCAGCTTCGAGGCGTCTCGAATCGGCAACGCCGGCCGCAAAATCACGCTCGCCGCGATATTGACGTGGCTCGGATTATACCAGTTCCGGCCGAGTTGGCCTCGGCCCGCTGTCTGCTCTTCGCTGATGACGAGCGTTCCTTCGAGGACGCCCTTTTGCGCCAATTCATGGGCGATGCGTTGGGTCGTGTCGATTTGCTCAAACGCATGGACGACTTGTCCGAACCGCCCTTTTCGGAACGATACGAACGCCGGTTCATCGAGCCGGTCGGTCTGACCGAACAATTGATACCCTTTTCGAGGAATCGTTTCAATCGCATACCCGTCTTGTTTTAACGTCTCGATATGCTTCCAAATGGCGGTACGTGAAATATTTAATTGGCGGGCCAACTCTTGACCGCTCCAGACGGCCCCGTCCTGCAACAGATTTAAGACTTTTCCGCGTGTCGAAGCCATTGTTCGGCCTCCTTTCGTAACGATTCCGGCTCATTGGCGAGCTCGCCAATGAGCACGAGCCGCTCAACGTGGGCGAGCAGCTGTTTGATGAGCGGTCCCCGGGCACCGAGATGTAGCGCATCGCGACCATCGAATCGGAGTTCCCGGCGCGACTGGATCGGCAACTGCCGCTTCAACTGTTCGGCCGTCTCGCTTCGTCCGGACATCCGCAAGTATGTCGCTAGCGTCTCCGGCGTCGTCTCATAGATGGTGAACGTGTCGAGCCCGCTGTCGAACAGACGCGCGAGCACGCCCGCCTCCCGCTTCAGTGCGTTCGAGCGTTTCCACGGTGTCAGCCAATCGGTGGCGTCAGCATAATAGACGAACAACGCCCAGCCCCCGACCGGGTCGACCGGGGTCCGCTTGTCGGCGATGACATGGCGGATGAGCGTCTCCGTGACGTTCGGCAAGTATTGATGGATGCCGAGGTCAAGTATCGCCGCGAGCGCCTTTCGGTATGCCGGGCCCATCATCAACTTCTCGAACTCGATGGCGACCCGTTCCATCGCGATGTCTTGCAGTTTGTGGCCGAGTTCGCGTGAGGCCCGTTGCACGTCTTCGTCGAGCCGGAAATCGAGTTGGGCCATGAAGCGGAACGCCCGCATGATGCGGAGCGCGTCCTCGTTGAAGCGTTCATAGGGGCTGCCGACGGTCCGAATGACACGTGCCTCGAGGTCCATCCGTCCGCCGAACAAGTCGACGACGTTGCCGTCGTGGAACGCCATCGCGTTCATGGTGAAGTCACGCCGTTTCATATCTTCTTCAAGCGAGACGCCGAGCGAAACATGGTCGGGTCGTCTCGAGTCCGAGTACGTCCCTTCCGAGCGGAACGTCGTCACTTCGAACGGATGATGGTCGAGGATGACCGTCACCGTGCCGTGGTCAATCCCGGTCGGTACCGATTTCGGGAACAAGCGCATGACTTCGTCCGGGAAGAGCGACGTGGCGATATCGATATCATCCGGAAGCGTCCCGAGCATATAGTCACGGACGGCACCCCCGACGATGTACGCTTCGCCGCCGTGGGCGTTGATCGTCTCGATGATTCGTTTGGCGTATTCCCATTCCGTCATCGTCCCACCACCTGTTCATAAAGCGATTCATACGCCGTGACGATATCGGCCGAGGCGAACTGTTTGGCCCGCTCGAGCCCGTTCGCACGGAAGCGTGCATGGAGCTCGTGGTCGAGCAAGATCGCTTCGAGCGCTTTCGTCGCCGCGGGCGCGTCGCCGCGTTTGACGACGAACCCTTCTACGCCGTCGGTGATGACTTCCGGCAATCCGCCCGCATCGCTGACGACCGACGGCACACCCGTCGCCATCGCCTCGAGGGCGACGAGGCCGAACGCCTCTTTATCCGACAACAGGATATGGACGTCGCACATCGATAGAAGTGCCGCCACTTGCTCTTGCTTCCCGGCGAAGATGACTTGCTCTTCGAGCCCCATCTCGCTCACGAGACGGCGCATCGCTCCCATGAGCGGACCGTCACCGACGAGGAGCAGTTTTTTGTGCGGCACGTTCATCTGCTGGAACGATTCGAGCACGAGGTCGATTCGCTTCACTTGACGGAAGTTTGAGATATGGATGACGACCCGGTCCTGTTCCGATAAACCGTATCGTTCGCGAAGCGATGTATCGGCCTGTGGTTGATAGACGGCCTCATCGATAAAGTTATGGATGACGTCAATCGACAAATCGGACCCGATCCGCTCGAGCGTCTCTTGTTTCAAGCTGTTCGAGACGGCCGTGATCGCGTTCGATTGGCGCAACCCATAAAGGATGGCCGGCTTGAGTTCTTCGTCTTCCCCAAGCACGGTGATATCGGTCCCGTGGAGCGTCGACACGATTGACGTCTTCGTCCCGGCCATCTCGCGCCCGAGGGCGGCACAGACAGCGTGCGGCACCGCGTAGTGGGCATGAATGACATCAAGGCCGAACGCCTGGATGACGCTCGCGATTTTCGAGGCGAGCGTGATGTCGTACGGCGGATAGCGGAACACCGAGTACTGGTTGATCTCGACTTGGTGGAACGTGATATTCGGATGGTAGGCGTTCAGTCGGAACGGGATGCTCGACGTGATGAAATGAACGTCATGCCCCCGGTCGGCGAGTTTCATGCCGAGCTCGGTGGCGAGTATGCCTGAACCTCCGACCGACGGATAACAAAGGACCCCGATGCGAAGTTTCATGCGAGCTCACCCGCCTTCGTGACAACGTACGGACGGGTCGTCATGAGCCCTTCGGCGTACTCCGTTCCGATCAAACTGCCGAAATGCCGTTCCCGTGCCAACACCCGATCGAGATAGGCGTCCGTGAGCGGTGTCGCCACACCGTCGACCGGTGTGAACTGACTGGCATAAGCCCGTAAAGCGTTTAGTTTATGTTCGATCGTCGCCGTGATGTCGATGCAGACGTCAGGCGTCGTATGGGCGTTGATCATATATTGATAGACGCTCGCCGGTCGATACGCGGCGACGTCCGGCATAAATTTATGGATTCCCGCGTTAAAGAGCGCCTCCTCGACGAGTCGGGCGCAAGCCCCGTGGTCAGGATGGCGGTCGACGCCGTATGGATAGAAGACATGTGTCGGACGTTCGGTCCGAATCAAACGGACGAGCGCCTCGACTTGTTCATTGTCCCCTGTCAAACCCCGGTCCGGAAAACCGAGGTTCACACGCCGGATGCCGAGCACACGGTCGGCCATCTCGGCTTCTTTCCCCCGGGTGACGACGTCCCCGTTCGATGACAGTTCGGCTCTCGTCAAATCGACGTATAGGACCTCGACCCCGTCCTCGGTCCATTGGGCGGTCATACCGGCGATGCCAATCTCAATGTCGTCCGGATGGGCCCCAATTGCTACTATTTTCATAAAATCACCTCTTCTGTGAAAAGTATATCGGACTCCGTCTCGATTGTCATATGTTCAGGGTAGGCAATCGAGAGGTTTTTCGAGTACGCTACTAGATGGGAGGTGAACCAGATGACGGTACAATTACCGATTCGGTTTCGCAATATATTTTTCATTTTGATTGGTTCCTTTATTTTCGCGTTCGGCGTCTACCACTTCAACGTCCAGAACAACTTGGCGGAAGGCGGCTTCACAGGCATCACCTTGATTCTGCGGGGCTTGTTCGATTGGTCGCCATCGATCACGAACTTGGCGCTCAACATCCCGCTCTTCTTCGTCAGCTATAAGCTGCTCGGGCGGACGACGTTCATCTACACGCTCATCGGGACGTTCAGCTTCTCGCTCTGGTACGCCCTCATTGCCAAGTACTCAAACCTCGTCATCGATTTGACGGACGACATGGTGCTCGCGAGTTTGTTCGCCGGCCTGTTCATCGGTGTCGGTCTTGGGATCATCTTCAATAACGGCGGTACGACCGGAGGCGTCGACATCATTGCCCGGCTCGTGCAACGTTACGTCGGCTGGTCAATCGGCAAGACGTTCCTCGTGTTCGACTTTTTCGTCATCGTCCTCAGTTTGACGTATCTCGATATTCGCGAGGCGATGTATACGCTCCTCGCCGTCTATATCGGGGCCCGCGTCATCGACTCGATGCAGGAAGGGACGTATGCCGGGAAAGCCGCTATGATTATCAGCGACCATCGCACGGCCATCGCCGACGGCATCCACGCCACGATGAACCGCGGGACGACCCGTCTTCTCGCCAAAGGCGGCTATTCGAACAAGGAACTTGAAGTCCTCTACGTCGTCGTCGGGCGGAACGAAGTGAACCGGTTGAAAACGATCGTCAAACAGATCGACCCGCACGCTTTCGTCACGTTCCACCACGTCTATGAGGTCGGTGGTGAAGGCTTCACGTTCGATGAGAACCGGATTCCTTTGAAATAAGTCACGACGCACAACGCCCCGTTCGAATGAACGGGGCGTTGTTTCATTATCGTTCGATGCGGACAATCTCAAACGTGAGCGTGCCGCCCGGTGAAGCGATGGAGACGGTTTGACCGACGGTAGCTCCCATCAAACCACTGCCGAGCGGTGATGTCGCGGAGATCGACCCGTTTGCCAGATCAGCCTCGAGCTCGCCGACGATTTGGTACGTCTCGGTGTCACCATCCGGCAGTTCTCGCAACGTCACCGTGTCGCCGAATCCAACCTCTCCGGCAGTCGCTTCCTCTTCCACGACGACGGCATCGGCGAGCGTCCGCTCTAGTTCGCTGATTTTCGTCTCGATCCGCTCTTGTTCACGCACTGCGTCAAAATACGTCACATCTTCTCGAAAGTCACAAAATTTCCGGGCCGCCTTGACACGTTCGAGCGCTTCACGCCGACCCTCGATGCGAAGCGTCTCGAGTTGTTCGATCAGACGCAGACGACCCGCCCTCGTCAACTGTGGTTTTGACATCTCGGTCCCCTTTCCAAACATGATAAAAAAAATCCCGTCGCGAGACGGGACCGTTGATTCTACTCATCACGTGGCATGAAGACGATGAGTGCCAAGCGGATCAATTCGGCGACGGCGACGAGCGTTGCCGCCACGTACGTCCATGCTGCCGCGTTGAGCACTTTGCGCGCACCCGACTCTTCGGTTGCCGTGACGATTCCGTGGCTCGTCAGTTCAGCCATGGCCCGTTTCGAGGCATCGAATTCGACTGGGAGTGTGACGAGTTGGAACACGACCGCCCCGAGCATCATGATGACACCGAGTTGGGCGAGGCCCATCGCGCCGAGCAAGAAACCACCTAAGAGAAGCGGGAACGACAAGTTCGACGTGATGTTCACGACCGGCACGAGCCGGTGGCGGACACGCATCATCTTATAGTCGGTCGCATCTTGAATGACGTGGCCGATCTCGTGGGCCGCAATCGCAGCCGATGAGATCGTCGAGCCTTGATACACTTCACGTGAGAGACGGACGACTTTATTGACCGGATCGTAATGGTCACTCATCAGTCCGTCGACCATCTCGATGCGGACGTTGTTGACGCCGTTTTGTTTCATGATGAAGTCAGCGACTTGGGCGCCGGTGACGCCGCTTTGAATCGGTTGTTGAAGAAATTTTTTGTACGTACTTTTCACTCGCATCTGGGCCCATAATGGGATGAGCATAATCAGTGCAAGATAGAAAATATAGCCACCTAATGACATGTTCTCTATCACCTCTGCGTGTATTTGATACCCTGATTTTACATTCTTATGAACTTATTATCAAGTGAAGTGCGCAGGATGAGGTGGTATCCCATAAAAAAACATATTCCCGTCAACCAGAACGAACCGTAGCCAATCCAGGCGATATGCTCGGCGAGCGACGGATAGCGCGGCCATTGGCCGAGCACATAATCGACGACGTCGTTGTGGACGACCCAGATGAGCGTCAAAACGAACGAACGAACCGTCCATGTCATGAACGGTGCATACAACAGCGCCTGGAACGCCATCGCTCCGTGCGACACCATCAGCATGACCGCCATGAGCACGGTGAACGTCTCCGCATCCGGTCCGAGTTCCCGCAAGAACAAGAGGTTCATGATGACGGCCCACACCCCATACTTGATGAGCGTCACGAAGGCGAGCGTCTCCATGAGCGGCGACTTCTTTCCGGCGAGCCATAGACCGAGCACAATCGTGAAGAAGAGCGAGGCCGTCGGGCTGTCCGGTACGAACGGCCAATAGATGAGCGGCGTATCGCGAAGCTGGGGCTCATACCAGACGTACCCGTAGATCGTGCCGAGCAGATTGATGAGAAAGAGTAGTCCTAACACGAGCCGGTGTGTCAGGATTGGGCGCAACATATGTATCATTCGAGAATTCCATCCTTTTTTTCTTCATTGTAGCGCAACGAAACGAAAGTAAAAAGAAGTGTGGCCCGTTTGACGGGTCACACTTCTTGAACCAATCGTTTATTGGTTGTTTTCTCCGCCTTCACCGTATGAAGCGATGAATTCAGACATGGCTTGGAGGTCCTCATCCGAACCGTCCCATTGGCCGGCCGGCATCGTACCGACACCGTTGACCGCGATATCCGCGATCTCTTCAGCCGTGTATGCTGTGCCGACGAGTGCAGGAGCTGCTGCCCCGCCTTCGAGGTTCTGACCGTGACAGTTCACACATGACTGCGCCGAGTAAATCTCGTAACCTGGTGCGGCCGTATCGATTTCAGGGCCCTCGCCCGGTACTTCCAAGATTCCTTGTTCATGCACTTGATCCCAATGTGTCGTTTGAACCGATTCCCACGTCAAGTAGAAAATTGACAAGACGCCGAGAAGCATGAAGCTGATGGCGACCGGACGTTTCGCCGGACGGCGTTCGAGTCCTTGGTCGAGCCATGGTGCGATCAAGAGCGCCGTGAAAGCGACCCCTGGCAAGATGACCGTCCCAAGAAGGATCCAGTCCCCTGCTGCGAATTGGTATTTGAGCAATTGATACAAGAACAAGAAATACCAGTCCGGTAACGGAATGTAAGACGTGTTCGTTGGATCGGCGATGTTTTGGAGCGGTGGTGCCTCGACGATCGTCAAGGCGATGAATCCGATCAAGAAGACCGAACCGACCATCCACTCTTTCAACAAGAAGTTCGGCCAGAACGCCTCAGTGCGTCCTGGGTATTCAGAATAGTCTTTTGCAATATTTTGTTTCCGATTCGAGATTCCTACTCGAGAGTCGGTTACAAATTTCATCCCTTTACCGCGATGCATATCGTTTCTCCCCCTTTATATCTTCGAATCGGCTTATAGCGGTCCTGAAATCCCTTGTTTACGAATCATCAAGAAGTGGGCTCCGAGGAGTCCGAACAAGGCCGCCGGTAAGAAGAAGACGTGAATGGCGAAGAAGTTCGTGAGCGTCCGTGCGCCGACGATCTCACCACCGGCGAGAAGCGTCTTGGCAATGCCACCAATGACCGGGACACTCTCGGCAATTTGAAGCGTAACTTTCGTCGCGAACAACGCTTTCATATCCCACGGCAACAAGTACCCTGTAAGACCGAGCGCCAAGACGACGAAGAACAAGAGAACACCGACGACCCAGTTGAGTTCGCGCGGTTTCTTATACGATCCGGTAAAGAATACGCGGAGCGTATGTAAGAACAACATGACGATGGCGACCGATGCGCCCCAGTGGTGCATCCCACGAACGATTTGTCCATGTGCGATCTCGTTTTGTAAATAGTACACCGACGCGTGCGCGTTGATGATGTCTGGTACGTAGTACATCGTCAAGAACATCCCTGACAGAATTTGAATCACGATCGTGAAGAACGTCAGACCGCCGAAGCAATAAACAAATGCTGAAAAGTGATGGGCAGGGTTGACGTGTTCTGGAACTTCATGGTCAGCGATGTCGCGCCATAACGGCGTGATGTCGACGCGTTCATCGACCCAATCATAAATTTTTTGTAACATCGACTATTCCCCCTCTCACAACTGTGCGACTGGACTGCCCAAGTATAGGAAGCCGTCTTTTTCTTCTTTTTCGTAGCGTGCAAGTGGTGCAGTCGGAGGCGTACCAGGAATGTTCGTTCCATCTTTCTCATAGCGACCGAAGTGACACGGGCAGAAGAACTCTGTCGGTCGAGTCGGGTCTCCACCATATCCTACTTGACAGCCGAGGTGCGTACAAATTGGAGACAAGGCGATGATCTCGCCGCTCTCATCTTTAAATACCCACGCCGAAAGCGTTTCTTCAAATTCATACCAAGCATCTTGCGTTTGTTTCTTAAAGTCGACACGTTGCGGCTCAGTCGTGATGTCGTCGAGACTGATGACTTTTACTTTATCGCCCGCTCCCGATTTTTTTAAGACCGGATCGATCGCAAAGTTGACCATCGGACTGATCAATGTTGCCGCCATAAAGCCACCTACACCAGTCAACGTATACGTTAAGAACTGACGGCGTGTGACTTTTGACCCATTTTGAGCCATTTCGTTCCCCCCTCATTCGTGTGCATAACCCCATAATTCTTTATGCATTCTTCACAAAAATTTCTCACTCAACAAAATAGTATATCAATAAAACCTCCACGTCAACCGCTTCATGTCGCCATCCAACGGCTCGAAAGCTCGGTAATGACTTGCGTCGCAAAATTTTGAACCATCGTGTGCGACTGCTCGCCGGACATGCCTTTTAAAGCAAGCGGCGGAACAAACATAATCGGCAGTTCAGACCCTTTGAAACGCAAATCCGAGGAGATGAACAACACGTGGGAAAACCCAGAGGACACCGCTTTCGTGAGTACCGCTTCTGCCGTCGCCCGGCCAGCGTCCACGTCGACGTAACTAAGTGTCGGGCTGAGCATCGTCCGTCCCGACAGTTGCCGTTCGGTCTCAAGTGCCACCGCCTGAATGACTTCGTTCCCTTCGGCTTTACGCACCATGTCCTCATCAAACGCCAGTTCGACGAGTGGGACGACGAGCGTGTCGACGTATTGGCGTTCTGTCAGCGATTTCATCGCGTCTATGCCATCGAACCTCATCTTCCTCCTCCTCTCCTCCAGACATACATCATCATGTCCATTGTAGCGTACCTACAAACGTTCCCTATGCGAAACTTATGAACGAAATGTGAAATTATTGTGTATTCCTACGTCATTAATATACCAAAAAACAAGCGCCGACCATAACGGAAGCGCTTGTTTTTATTAAAATAATTTTGAGGCTCGCACTTGATGCAGCTGACTCGTCAAATTGCGGAACAATTTCTCGTCACGCCGGTCGAGCGCCTTGTCGATTTCGACGAGCAGACGTTCTTCCTCGAATTGGGCGACCGAGGCCCGGATGACCGTTTGCGCGGACGTCGTCACTTCATCCTTAAGTTCGGCCACGGGTTCGAACGGGTTCAATTCAACGATGTCGATCCACATTTCGTCGATCATCATCCCTTGGAAGTTGAGCTCCACGTAGATGGCGCCGTCATGGAGCCGGATGTCGTGATACGCCTTCTCGGGATTGACCGTGATGAGGTCACCCCGGCGGTAACGGAACGGTTCCCCGTCAAAACCGTACGCCGTCATGATCAGGCTACGCGGTGAGACCGAGGCGTTCGTGACGAAATGAACGTTCCCGAGTTTTTCTGGATGTCTGAGCCAGTAGTCGATAATCCACTTGGCTTCTCGTTTGCGAAGCGTATGATGAGCGAGGAATCGCTTTAAGAACATCTTTTTCCGCTCGACCATATGACCCCATCTCCTTTGTATCGATTAATCGTGGTCCGTCAACCGTTCGAGCCGCTCCTCCAGAACTTGGCGGTCGTCGACATCGACGGTGAGCGCAAGCGTTTGCTCGAGCACTCGTTGCGCTTCGGCACGCTGTCCTTCTTCTATCAATAGTGTAGCCCATTCGATGGCAAATGACACGTCCTCTTTATAAACTTGCTCGATCGACCCGTATAACGTGACGGCTTGATCGTAGTCCTCGAGTTCATAGGCCGCCTTCGCTTTGTACCAGGTCATGAGCGGAGACGTCGAATGCTCTTCGAGCGTGTCGATCGTCTCGAGGACGGCCTCCATGTCACCCGATTCAAATAAGACTGATAAGAGGAGCTCGGTCGCCTGGAGCGATTCCGGGTTCAGCGCGAGCGCTTCCCGGAGTTCCGTGACCGCCTCGTCCGTCCGCCCTTGCTTCAAGAACAGCTTCGCCTTCACCGTCCGCAACTCGTCGTTGTAGTCGTCACGGTCGATTCCCTGATCGATCACATCCAATGCCTCTTCGAAGCGGCCGAGCGCGTCGAGCGCTTCCGTATAAGGCAAGTAGAGCGACGTGAAGTCCGGGTCCATCGCCCGGAGTGACTCGAACTGCTTCACGGCGATTTCATCGCGACCGATGCGATGGGCGGTCATCGCGTGACCGAACACGGTATTCAAGTTGCGGTCGTTTGCTTTCTCATACTCATTGAGCGCCTCTTCGAACGAGCCGATCATCGTCAGCGCCTCGGCGTAGTCCGCCTGATAGTCGAGTTCTTCCGGCAAGCTCAAGTGCGGCAGACGGGCATAGAGCGGGACCGCCTGTTCGAATGAACCGATCGACGCATACAACTCGGCTAGGCCATAGATGAGGAGCGGTTCGTCTGGATTCGCCTCAAGCGCCTCCATCAATTTCTTCACCGCGACCTCATCCAACCCTTGAGATTGATAGAGATCAGCGAGCAAGACGAGGCTGCGCATATGCGCTTCCTTGTCTGTCGTATCAATCTTTTCGAGGACGGCGATCGCCTCTTCTTCCCGGTCGCTGTCCAAGTAAGCCTCGGCGAGTGACAAGGCGACGTGCGGATTGCCCGCGTAGTCGACGTAGAGTGCCGCGAGTACGTTCATGGCCCGATCGGCGAGCCCGAGTTCGAGGTAGATGTCGGCGATGGCCAGACGGTCTTCGTCCGACCCTTCCTTCTCGAGCGACTCGAGATGCATGAGGGCATGCTCGGTCTCACCTTTCTCGAGCATCTCAATAATATGATTCAATTCTATTTCGTCTAACATGTTTATAATTCCTCCTACCGGCTACTCGTATTGACGTTATTCTATCTCACGGCCGAGGCGTTGTAAATCGTCACGGAATCGTGGGTAACTTATATCAGCTGCCTCAACATGTTCAATCGTCACACGGTCCGTCGTCAATAAGTCTGCGATTTGGAGCATCATCGCCAAGCGATGATCCCCGTGCGAGGAGACATGACCCCCGTGCAACCGGCTCGGATAGACGTCAAATCCGTCCTCGGTTTCGCGCACATCGACCCCGAGTGCCGAAAGTTCGTGCACGACCGTCTGAATCCGGTCCGTCTCTTTCACTCGGAGTTCGCCCGCGTCCCGGACCGATGACGGACTCGTCGCTTGCGACGCGACGAGAGCGAACAACGGCAATTCATCAATTTGGTGCGGGATGGCATCCCCGTCCAAGCGGATGCCGTGAAGTGTACTCGTCGACACTGTCACGTCGCCGACCGACTCTTCCCCGAGCAAACGAACGTTCGTCACTTCCGTCTTCACACCCATCCGTTCGAGCGTACGTAAAAATCCGATTCGTGTCTCGTTCAAACAGACGTCGGTCGTCGTGACGCGACTGCCCGGGACGAGCGCCGCCCCGGCCCACCAAAAGGCAGCCGAAGATGGATCGGCCGGAACGGCCACCGTGGCCCCCTTGAGCACGGATGGAGCTAACCGGATCGTTCGGACACCGTCCTCTGCCGTGATGTCCAATTGCCCACTGAACAAAGGCAGCATGCGTTCCGTATGGTCCCGCGATAAGACGGGCTCGCGCACGATTGTCGGTCCGGTCGCACGAAGTCCCGCAAGCAGGACCGCTGACTTCACTTGCGCGCTCGCGACAGGCAACGTGTAATCGATGCCCGCCAGCGTCCGGCCGTGAATTTGGATCGGGGCGAACTTCCCGTCGAGGTCCGCGCCCATTTGTCGGAGCGGGTCCGTCACCCGACGCATCGGACGTTTTGAGAGCGAGGCGTCTCCGGTAAGCGTGAACTCCCCATCGTAACCCGCGAGAAGCCCTGTCAAAAGACGCATCGTCGTGCCCGAGTTCCCGCAATCGAGTTCGGCCGATGTGAGCGTCTTCGCCCCCGTGATGAGGAGACGGTCCGGCTCTTCGATGACGTCCGCTCCTAATCGCCGGATCGCCTCGAGCGTCGACCGGCAATCCTCGCCAAGGAGTGGATCATAAATCGTCGTCTCCCCGGTCGCCACGGCCCCGAACAAGAGAGCGCGATGCGTGATCGACTTGTCACTCGGTACCCGTATGAATCCATTCAATCCCATGTCAAAACCACCCTTTCATTTGATGGAACGCTCCAGTGAGTCGCTCGGCCGTGACGCTCGCAACGGTCACCTCAGCGCCGAGCAGGACGAAGCGGATCTGCCCGTCCCGATTCTTTTTATCGTGTCCCATGCCTGCGAGATACGTGTCAAACGATTGCCAGTTGACCGTTGTGATGCCTTCCCGCCTCATGAATGAAGCGAGGGTTTCGGCCCGTTCCTCGTCGCCGGAGACGAGGAAGGCGTACACCATCCCGTAGAGAATCGCTTCCCCGTGCGACAACCGGTATGCCTCAGCCGACTCTAACGCATGGCCGAACGTATGACCGAAATTCAGCCACGCCCTCACGCCTTGTTCGCGTTCATCGGCCTCGACGACTAATCGCTTCACTTCGATTCCTCGTGCGAGCCACGTTTCCCAATCGAGCGGCCCTTGTGCCAAAGCTGTGAACAACTCGGTCTCAAACGAGTGACCGAGGACGTAACGTGACAGATAGGCGTGCTTAATCAATTCACCGAGCCCGCTCAAGACGTCCCTCGCGGACAACGTCTCGAGACGGTCCACGTTATAGTGGACGCCCGCCGGTTGATAGAAGGCACCGATCGCATTTTTCGCGAACGGATGGTTCACCGCCACTTTCCCGCCGACGGCCGAGTCATGCGCGAGAATCGTCGTCGGCACTTGTATGTAACGCACACCGCGCATATAGACGCTCGCTAAAAAGCCGGCTAAATCCCCGACCATGCCACCTCCGAATGCCACGACGAGCGTATCCCGGTCACAACCGCCCGTCAATCCGTCCGTGACGAGCCGTTCGATCGTGTCGAGCGACTTCGAGCCGTCACCCGGGCGGACGACCGACCAGACGACGTTCCGATGATTATGCTCGAGCCGGTCCCGGAACTCACTTCCGTGCAACCGGTCGACCGTCTCATCTGTGACCACCCAGACGGTGGAGCACGAGAAGTAAGGGACGCGGTCGAGCCAGGCGTCCCCTCGTTCAATTGTGACGTCGTACGGGGTCGAGGCGTTCACATGGAGCGTCACCACGTCCGAATCTCCTCTCGGTATGCGGCGACACGTGACTGGATCCGGTTGACCGTGTCATGTCCGAACGTCTCGCATAACTCGCGGGCGAGCTCAAACGCGACGACGGCCTCGACGACGAGCGAGGCGGCCGGGACGGCACAGGCGTCACTCCGTTCGATTTGTGCGAGAAACGGTTCTTTCGTATCGATATCGACGGATTGGAGCGGTTTATATAGCGTCGGGATTGGCTTCATCACAGCCGTACAGACGATCGGCATGCCCGTCGTCATCCCGCCTTCGAAGCCACCGAGATGGTTGCTCAGCCGCGTATAACCGTCCGGGCCATAGGCGATCGGGTCCATGACTTCAGAGCCTGGTCGATACGCCATCTCGAACCCATCCCCGAACGCGACCCCTTTAATCGCGTTGACGCTCATGACGGCTCGGGCGATGGCCGCGTCGAGTTTTCGGTCGTATTGGACATACGACCCGAGGCCTGGGATGACGCCATGCACTTCCGTACAGACGACACCGCCGAGCGAATCACCGGCAGCTTTCGCCTCGTCGATTCGATTCATCATCGCCTGACCTGCCGCCTCATCCATCGTCCGGACCGGCGACGCCTCAATCGCGGCGTGTAACGTGTCGAGCGACTCGTATGATGTCTCGGCCGTGACACCGCCGATCACTTTGACATAGCTCACGAGTGACATGCCGACCGCAGCGAGCAGTTGCTTGCTGAGTGCCCCGACAGCGACACGGGCCGCCGTCTCTCGAGCGCTCGAACGTTCGAGCACGTCTCGCAGGTCGCGATGGTCATACTTCAGTCCGCCGACGAGGTCGGCATGACCCGGCCGTGGCCGGACGACGCGACGCTTGATTTCAACATCCGCGTCGACCGGTTCGGCCTGCATGACGTTCCGCCAATGAGTATGGTCCTTGTTCTCGATCCAAAACGAAATAGGGGCCCCTGTCGTCACCCCGTGACGAATACCGGCCCTCACCTCGATTCGGTCTGATTCAATTTGCATGCGACGGCCACGACCATAACCCGATTGCCGTTTGGCAAGCTCGTCATTGATTGCCTGCACGTCGACTTCAAGCCCGGCCGGCACACCCTCGATGATGATCGAGAGTCCGGGACCGTGCGATTCTCCTGCCGTCAAATAACGCATGTGCGCCACCTCACTCTTCAAATTTTTCGTAGAAGAAACTTTGTTTCATCTTGTAGCCATACCGTTTCGGTTGAAAGATTTGCTCCGTGCCCCCGACGAAAAGGATCCCACCCGGGCGAAGCGAACGGTGGAATGATTTATAAACTTTCTCTTTCGCTTCCTCGGTGAAATAAATCAAGACGTTGCGACAGACGATCAAATCAAAATTCCGCTCGTAAACGTCGGCCAACAAGTTATGTTTTTTAAACGTCACCAACTTCTTGATGTCTTCTGTGATGTAATAGTCGTCCCCACGGCGAGTGAAATAACGCTGCCGAAAATCAGGGGGCAAGTCGACGAGCGCCCGCTCATGGTACTTGCCTTGCTTCGCTTTTTCGATCACCACATCATCTAGGTCCGTCGCCATGATCGTGAACTGGGCGGGTGACAAATGTTTCGATAATAGCATCGCTAACGAGTACGGCTCTTCTCCGGTCGAACAGGCCGCGCTCCAGACACGCAATTTGCCTTGGCTTTTTCGGATGAGCTCGGGTAAGATATCCGTCTCGAGCTGCTGCCAGCGGACGGGGTTCCGATAAAACTCGCTCACGTTAATCGTCATGCGGTCTAAAAATTCATCGTACAATCCTCGATCCGCTTCCATCGCTTTGAAATACTCGATGAACGTGGCATACCCTTTCTTCTCACGAAGCGCAATCATCCGCCGCTTCATCTGAGCCTCTTTATATAAATTCAAGTCGATCCCTGACTTCAAATAAAACTTTTTAACGAAGATGGCATAATCATTTATCACCAGTTCCAACCTCAATTCTTTCTCTTCTCCTAGATCATGTCGTGCCAAAACGAGTGAGAGCGCTTCAATACCAATATAAAAAGGGACAGGAGGCCCCCGTCCCTTTTATCGTCATCAAACGTGTGATGCTTCAGTGGCGAACCAGAGTGACAATTCACGCTCTGCGCTCTCCACGCTATCTGAACCATGGATGACGTTTTGTGACATCGTCGAGGCCAAGTCGCCACGAATCGTTCCAGGTTGTGCGTCAAGCGGGTTCGTCTTCCCGATCATCAACCGAGAGACGGCGACGATATTCTCGCCTTCCCATTCCATCGCCACAACAGGACCAGACGTTAAAAAGTCGACTAGCTCTCCAAAGAACGGCTTTTCCTTATGTTCCGCATAATGCGATTGTGCAACTTCCACTGATGGTGTCAACAATTCAAGACGATTCAACGTATAGCCTTTTTGTTCGAAGCGCGAGATGATTTCCCCAATCAATCCACGTTTCACGCCATCCGGTTTCACCATTAAAAATGTTTTTTCCATTTCCCTAATCCCCCTAAATCGATCTGTGTACCATGTACGTTATTAGTTTACACGGTCATCACCATTATTGAAAGGGTTTACAAGGTGCCGATTACCATTTTCGTTTCCCGATGTACTCGGCAATCTCGATGAGGGAGCGTTTGTCGACCACGTCCGGTAACCCGTCAAGACGTCGGATCGCCCGGTTCACATAACGGTCGATCGTCCGTTGGCTCCGCTCGAGCGTCCCGTTGCGTTGCACTTCACGAACGAGCGTGTGCGTCAAAGCATAATCAGACGAATGACTGACTTGTTGCAACCGATCGAAAAATTCCGGATTTTCCGCTGAATAGAAGAGCGGTAGCGTTTTATGGCCGTGTTTCAAATCTTCACCGACCGGTTTTCCGAGTTGGAAACTTTTTGCGGTGAAGTCGAGCAAGTCGTCCGTCATTTGAAACGCCATCCCGATATCATAGCCGAACAACCGCAGCTGTTTGACAACGTCAGGAGAGGCTCCCGAGACGACGGCACCAGCCGCACAACTCGTCTCGATCAACAACGCCGTCTTGCGGGCGATGCGGTCGAGATATCGTTTCGGAGACTGGGCCCAGTCATATTGATCTTGGATTTGATTGATCTCCCCGACACAGATCAGTTCCATCGTATCAGCCATGATTTGCATCACGTTTGGGGAATCGATCTCAGAGACGAGCCGAATCGCTTCACCGAACAACGTATTACCGGTGTACATCGCGACCCGTTCATCGTAACGCTCCATGACGGTCGGTTTGCCGCGGCGCAATGTGGCGTCATCGATGACGTCGTCATGAACGAGCGAGGCCATATGAATCAATTCTAGACTCGCCGCCACTTTCGTCAATCGGATGTCTTTCGTCTGTCCGAAGCCGGCGCTAAGCAGGACGAACGCCGGCCGAATCCGCTTCCCGCCCGCGTCTAACAGTTGTTTCGAAGCCGCTTCGATGACCGGATGATCGGTTTGGACTCGCGTCGACAAGAACCGGTCAATCTGTTCAATCTCTCGGTTCATGTGGCGATAAAGTCGCTTCAAAGACATCGGTCACCACTTCTTTCCTAAGTGCATGGCACACGCACCGCCGGAGAACGCCTTCACTTCGACTTGTTCGAATCCTGCCGTCTCAAACATCCGTTTTAGTGTCAACCGGTCCGGGAATTGATCGGTCGATTCTTGGAGCCACTTATATTGATCATACGAGCCGGCAAACACTTTACCGAACAGTGGCATGACCGACCCAAAGTAAAATCGATATAGCTCGCTGAAGAGCGGTGCCGTCGGTTGGCTCGTCTCGAGACAGACGACCGTCCCACCCGGCTTCAACACCCGGTGCATCTCACGGAGCACCGTCATATAGTCCGGAACGTTGCGAAGACCAAAACCGATCGTCACATAGTCGAACGAGTGATCGCCGAACGGCAATGCCATCGCGTTACCATGGATGAGTTCGATTGTCGGATATTCTTCCACTTTCTCTTGTCCGACCGCGAGCATGTTCTCGGAGAAATCGAGACCTTTGACGACACCGGTATTCCCGGCCGCCTCGGCGAGTTGAATCGTCCAATCAGCCGTCCCGCAACAGACGTCGAGACATTTAGCCCCTGGGAACACTTGCATGCGACGCATTGTCGCTTTGCGCCACCATTTATGCAAACGGAAGCTGATGATCGAGTTCATCGTATCGTAGCTCGGTGAGATTGATTGAAACACGTCATATACTTTTTGCTCTTTTTCTTTCGGTTGCAATACGTAACATCCTTTCCGTTCTAAGCGACAGCGTGCGCCAGGAGCGTCGATAGCTGTTCTCGTTGTTCTTGGCGCAGTTCCGCCGCCTTTCGTTCGATGATCGTTTTTCCGTATGCGGTCAAGTAAGCCTGACCGATCACTTCAGAAAACGTTTTGATCAATCCGAAGTTCGCTTCCATCCACGTCGTGACAGGTACGTCTGCGTCTAACGCAAGTGTACATTTCGCCCCATTGACGAGCTGGACCGTCCGGCCGAAGCGATTGCTATAATCGGCAGGAAACAGGGCCAGAATTTTATAAAATTGAGCCGAGGCATAATCGCCGGCGAGCACTTTCAATTGCCGCTCGAGCGATCCGTTCGGACTATCCTTTACTTGATCGTGCAGTTCGAGCGCTTGGTGCGCAAAATACGTCGCAAGCACGAGCTGACGTTGTTGATTCGATTCGATTTCAATCATCTCGACCATCCAACGAAGTAAAGGCATGTCGACTGCGGGTACAATCTCGTGTCTCGTCAAATACGGATGGGTCATGCGTTCTTCGATTTGACGAGCAAGGTCGGTGACAACGGTTTCGTATGTCATCTGTTCCATGCTATTCCCCCTCGTCCTCTTCGTTGTCATTCTGACATAGTATAGCACATTTTTGTCACATTCACGCCATGTGAACTCGCTTTCCACCACAAAAAAAGCCGCCTTTCGGCGACTTATGTATTGCACATTATTTGACCGCATCTTTGAGCGCTTTACCTGCTTTGAAGGCAGGAACTTTGCTCGCCGGGATTTCGATATCTTCTTTCGTACGTGGGTTACGGCCTTTACGGGCAGCACGTTCACGAACTTCAAAAGTACCAAAACCGATCAATTGAATTTTATCACCGTTTTGGAGTGCTTCAGTGATAGATTCGAATGTAGCTTCTACAACTTGTGTAGCTTCTTTTTTCGAAACGTTGGCTTTCTCCGCAACTGCTTGGATCAATTCAGTTTTGTTCATCACGATTCACCTCCTCTCACAGGGAGTTTACGGGATTAATCATATCGTACAAACGTTGATATGACAACATTTTTTAAGTGAAAAGCCCATATTCGACCCGTTCCGACGATCAGTTGTTTAAAAACTCGACCTCACCTTGTTCATTAATCGTGTACCCTTGCGAATAAGCAGGGGCGAACGGGGAGTCATTATAGAGCAAATACCGAATGTCTTCCCCGACTTTCGGCTCTACATCCGTGTTCTCAAGGGCGGCTTCAAGGTCGGTCCGGTAATCGACAAATAATTGCCCGGTCCCGTCGACATAGATTGGCAACTCGGTATCGGTGTATGGACTCGGGACCGTCGGTTCTTCTGAGACGAAGATGAGATCATAATCGATCGTGAATTGATTCTTGCCGACCGACCCGTCAAACGGAAATTTCCCTTCTTTGGCCCGAAAGGCGTTAATGTTCGTCTGTAACGTTTGCAACCGTTCGGTCACGCGCAAATCAATGAGCTTGACGGTAGGGTCGGTCTCGGCGTCGACAAGGACATATAAGAACAAACCGCCCCCTTCGAAACTGTTCACCGGCGGATCGGCCAAATAACCAGGCACGAGACGGGCGAATTCGATCGGGTAACGCTCCATGAGAGGCGTTTCAGCCGGTTTCGTTTTGATTGGCAAGACACCGGTCGTCTCTTTGAACGAATCAACGGCCGTCTGGACCGATGTCAATTGATCTTCATACGGCACGTTATCGACCCGGTTCGAGTCCGGGAACATACATCCACTGAGCACGGTCGCCGCCAAAAGACTAGCGACCAACAAAATCCGTTTCACGTGTTATCCTCCTGTCGGTCCTGAAGCGACCACATAAATCATGATGATCGTTCCAAATAAAAATATGACGAATGCGATGACGCGGACGAGCGCCGCGAACCATCCCGATAGCTTCGTATGGCTGATTGCCACCATAAGCGCGGCGATGGCAAACGCTCCAATCCCCGCAAATGAAATCCACATCTTGATGAGTGACGGTGTCACGTCTATCCCCTCGACTTTCTCTTTAATTCTTTCTCCGTACATAAGTGTAGCAAAAAAAACAAAGGAACTGAACGAAAACGTCAGTCCCTTTGCTCTTCGCCGCCTTCGAAATGGAATACTTCTTCCATCTCATGCTTTTGCGGGCGTCTCATTAACTTTTGTACTTCATCATGCGGGCTCTTGCCTTCGAACAATACGTTGTAAAGGGCTTCCGTGATCGGCATCTCGACACCGGCTTCCCGAGCGAGCGTATGCGCCGCCTCACAGGCACGAACACCTTCGACGACCATTCCCATATGACCGAGCACGTCCTCGAGTTTTTCACCACGGCCGATCGCGTTCCCGGCACGCCAGTTACGGCTATGCTGGGACGTGGCCGTGACGATTAAATCCCCAATCCCGGTCAATCCCGAGAACGAGGCCGGGTTGGCACCGAGTTTGACCCCGAGTCGCGCGATTTCAACGATCCCGCGCGTCATGAGGGCCGCTTTGGCATTATCGCCGTAACCGAGGCCGTCCGTCATCCCCGCAGCGAGCGCGATGATGTTTTTAAGGGCACCACCATACTCCGCTCCGATGACGTCCGAGTTCAAATACACCCGGAACTGATCGTTCGTGAGCAACTCTTGAATCTCATCGGCCACGTCCAAATCCTCGCAGGCGATCGTGATGGTCGTCAATTTACGGACCGCCACTTCTTCCGCGTGGGTCGGGCCGGTCAAAACACCGATGGCCCGGCGTTTCGCCGGATCGATTTCTTCGGCGATGATCTCCGACAGACGTTTGTGCGTCTTCGGTTCGATCCCTTTAGCGGCGTGGACAAGAACGGCCGGCTCCGTGAGAAGTGCGTTCAACTCACGAGACACCGGACGAATCGCCGAACTCGGGACGACGAGGAACACGATGGAGCGGCCGGCGACCGCTTCTGCCAAGTCCGTCGTCGCTCGAATCGAGGTCGGTAACGGCGCATCTTTCAAATACGTCGAATTCGTGTGGTCGGTATTGATTTCATGCACATGCTCTTCTTCACGTCCATAAAGCAGGACGTCGTGTCCGTTGTCAGCGAGGACGAGTGATAACGCCGTTCCCCAGCTCCCTGCGCCGATGACAGCAACTTTTGCCATAGAAGGCACCCCCATTACTAGTTTTTCTGACGCGCCACGATATGAATCGGTGTACCAGTGAAGTCAAATGCGCGGCGAATCTGGTTGTCTAGATAACGTTTGTACGAGAAGTGAAGCAACTCTGGGTCGTTGACGAACAACACGAACGTCGGCGGCTCGATGGCCACTTGCGTCGCGTAGTTAATCTTGAGTCGCTGTCCTTTGTCCGTCGGTGTCGGGTTCATCGCGACCGCGTCGACGATGACGTCGTTCAACACGCTCGTCGAGATCCGACGACGGTGCGACTCGGCCACTTCTTTGATGACCGGAAGCAACGTCTGAAGACGTTTCGACGTGAGAGCCGACAAAAATACGATCGGCGCGTAGTCGAGGAACAAGAACTCTTTACGAATCTTCTCTTCCATCTTCTTCATCGTCTTATCGTCTTTGTCGACGGCATCCCACTTGTTGACGACGAGCACGATGGCTTTCCCCGCTTCGTGGGCGAGGCCGGCGACGCGTTTGTCTTGCTCGATGATGCCTTCTTCGCCGTCGATGACGACGAGGACTACGTTCGAACGTTCGATTGCCTTTTGGGCACGCATGACGCTATAACGCTCGGTTGATTCATACACTTTTCCGCGTTTACGCATACCGGCCGTATCGATGATGACGTACTCTTGCCCATCCCGTGTGAACGGTGTATCGATCGCATCACGAGTCGTCCCCGCGATATCCGAGACGATGACGCGTTCTTCACCGAGAATCGCATTCGTCAAGCTCGATTTCCCAACGTTCGGACGTCCGATGAGCGAAAACTGGATGACTTCTTCATTGTATTCATAGTCATCTTTATCTGGCGCCAAATCGAGAACTTTGTCGAGCAAGTCTCCAAGCCCGAGTCCGTGTGTCCCCGAAATCGGGAACGGATCGCCGAATCCGAGCGAATAGAACTCATACATGAGTTCGCGCATCTCGAAGTTATCGACTTTGTTGACGGCGAGGACGATCGGTTTGTTCGAACGGAACAACAAGTTCGCCACTTCTTCGTCTGCCGCTGTAATGCCTTCGCGTCCGTTCACCATGAAAATGATGACGTCCGCCTCATCGATCGCAAGCTCGGCCTGGTGGCGCATTTGAACGAGAAGCGGCTCATCACCGACCTCGATCCCGCCTGTATCGATTAAATGAAACTTACGGTTCAACCACTCACCCGTCCCATAAATGCGGTCGCGTGTTACCCCCGGTTTATCATCGACGATTGACACGCGATCTCCGATAATCCGGTTAAAAATCGTGGATTTCCCAATATTCGGGCGGCCTACGATGGCCACTGCTGGAATTCCCATATAAACACCTCTCTAACTTTCATTCAATAACTGATCGTTTCTAATTGCAACTGTACTATCATATCACAGCGCTATTTCTGTGACCATACAAAAAGAAGCGGGAGTCTGGCTCCCGCTTGAACGACCGTCTTATTTAGAATCGTCCGAGGTCTCTTCTCCTGTCAATTCAGAGACAGAGAACCCTCCTTGGTCACTATACTCGTCAAGCAGCGATTGGTCCGCGTCTTCACGCGTCGAATCACTCGACTCGAGCGCACGCATCGAGAGTGAGATTTTCTTCTCATCAAGATGGACATCGAGCACTTTCACTTTCACGTCTTGGCCTTCTGACAACACTTCAGACGGCGTCGCGATGTGTCGGTTCGCAATCTGCGAGATGTGCAGCAAACCTTCGACTTGCGGCGCGACTTCGACGAAAGCACCGAACGTCACGAGACGTTTGACTTTCCCGTCGATCACGTCGCCCGGTTGAATTTTACCTTCCACCGATTCCCACGGTCCAGGTTGCGTCTCTTTGATCGACAACTTCACTTTCTCGTTGTCGAGGTCAAGTCCAAGCACTTTCACTTTGACTTTGTCTCCTTCAGTCACAACATCGCTCGGTTTCTCTACCCGGCTATGGGCCATTTCCGAAATGTGGACGAGTCCGTCGACGCCGCCGATATCGACGAATGCACCGAAATCAGTGAGACGTTGAACCGTCCCTTCGATGATTTGACCGACCTCGAGCGATTCGAGCGTCTCCGCTTTCTTCGCGCTCATTTCAGCTTCAGCAACCGCTTTATGCGACAAGATGACGCGATTTTTCTCGCGGTCAATCTCGACGACTTTAACCGTAATCGGTTTATTCAAGTAGGATGAGAAGTCTTCGACAAAGTGGTTTTCTACGAGCGAAGCCGGGATAAATCCACGGATACCGATGTCAACGACAAGTCCACCTTTGACCTTGTCTTTTACCATGACCTCGAACACTTCACCAGATTCGAATTTCTCGACGATTTGATCCCAAGCTGCCTCGGCATCCACGTCTTTCTTCGAAACGACCACCTCTTCGTCCGTGACCTTTTTCACTTTGACACGGATTTCGTCGTTAACATGGAGTGATTCGTTTAAATCGTCTAAATGCATGCTTGATACTTCGCTGATTGGTAAAATTGCCTCGGTCTTATAACCAATATCGATCAACGCTTGTTTGTCCTCGATTTTGACGACAGTACCGGTCACAATTTGACCTCGATTAATCTCAAAATCAGGCATATCTTTCATTTCTTCGACCATTCCAACACTACCCCCTCACGATGAGTACAAAAAGGAACGCCCTAAGGCGCTTACACCTAGTATAAACTTCTTATAATTCGAAAGATTTGTCAAGGTGTTATCAGGTTAGTTCCTTTCCTAGCGCGAGATTAAACCTGAAATTAACGAACGTTCCGTGAATGCTGCATGTACAAATCACCGATCGTCGCCATAATCAAATCGGCCGCGTTTTGAGCACTCGCCTTCTCCGCTTTTAGCCCGCTCAAGTCGACTGGCTTGCCGATCACGACTTTAAGCTTCGAACGGAACTTATATGTGCCGATGATGGCTACCGGAAGCACCGACGCGTCCGAGCGGAGCGCAAAGAACCCGACTCCGGCCTGGGCTTTTCCGAGCGTCCCGTCTTTCGAGCGTGTCCCTTCCGGAAAGATCGAGATGACCTCGTCTTCCTTCAACTTTTGCAAGACGACACGGAGTGCCTGGCGGTCGCCTTCTCCGCGTGACACAGGGATTTGACCAGCGCGGTTCAAGATATGTTTCAATACCGGGACTTCAAACAACTCTTTCTTCGCAAAGAAGCGGAGCTGGCGTTGTTTCGGCATCGCCCCGGCGAGAAGTACCGGGTCCCAGTTCGATTGATGGTTTGAACAGACGATCATCGACCCGTCGAGCGGGACGTTTTCCCGTCCGATATATTCGACGCGGAAACTCAACCGGCGAATGATATTGACGACGCCCACCGCGAGACGATACATGCCGAACGGCCCATTGTTGAGTGGTCTCATCGTTCAATCACCTGCTTCATCAATTGCTCGATCGCCTCGACGACCCCGTCGATCGACAACTCGGTCGTGTCGAGATAGTGCGCGTCGTCCGCTTGGCGAAGCGGAGCGACCTCTCGTTCCGAGTCGCGCTTGTCGCGGAGGGCAATCTCAAGCTGTAACTGTCCGAGGTCGCTCGGCAACCCTTTCGCCACGTTCTCTTCGTGGCGACGGCGGGCCCGTTCTTCGACCGTCGCCGTCATGAACACTTTCAAATCGGCTGACGGCAAAACGTGGGTCCCGATATCGCGGCCGTCCATGACGATTCCGCCTTTACTCGCGAGGTCGCGCTGTAAATCCATGAGGGCAGCCCGTACTTCCGGCTGGCGTGCGACGAAACTGACGTTGTTCGTCACTTCGCTCGTCCGGATGACGTCGGTCACTTCGTCGGCGCCGTCGAACACACGTTGTCCGTTCTCGGACGGGACGAGCCGTAAATCCATGTTGCCGATCATCTCGGCGAGTTTCGGCCCGTCTTCGAGACCGACCCCGTCTCTGAGGGCACGATACGTGACGGCACGATAAATCGCACCCGTATCGATATAGACATACCCTAGTTTTTTAGCGAGCGTTTTCGCGATCGTACTCTTCCCGGCTCCGGCCGGTCCATCTAATGCAATCTGTAACGGTTTATTCATAAAAATTGGGTATCGGCTCATCCCGATACCCGCCTCCTCTCGGTCATTTGTTCCGAGAACATCATACCAGTTTTTTAACGTGAAGAAAATACAGAGCCCGTCCGTTTTCTCGCTTCGAGCTGGGCCCGGAAGCAATAACGTAAAATCGTTTCCTGGTCCCGGTGCGATAATTCTTCGAAACGAAGCGACAACTCTTGTTTCGCCGCCTGTTCGTGAATCCGTACGAGGCGGCTCTTGACGCGGAACGTCTGCAGCACGCCCCGGTCATCATTAATATGGAACGTGACGATGATGGCCTCGTCGACCGCGACCGGGGCTCGATTGGAGATGATGCGCATACCGCCGGCCGACACGTCGAGCGACGTCGTCTCAAACGATGGGAACGCCTGGCCGTCCTCGGCGGATACGGTCACATTGATCATTTCAGGGACACGTAAATATTCACGGCGCTGCACGCGCTTGATTTTCTTTTCATCCGGCATCGGGAATGCATAGCGAAGCGTCAGTTGCGCATCGCTCACCCGTCTCGTTACGACCGTATCAAACGCATAGAGCTGCTCTTCTCCTACGAAGAAATAGACACGCATCGATTCGTCTTCGTGCAAGAAAAACGTCTTTAAGGTATCCGTCTCACTCGGGGACTCAATCCAGACGACTTGGTCGTTGATAGCCGCGATTTTTGTCTTTCCTTCTTTTCTCCCTTCGACTTCTACCCGTAACTCTTGTCCTACTTTTAACATGAAACGATTCCCCTTTTATTCTATTTGTACTGGCGATGGTTGGAGCGATTGGCGGTCCGCACGAGCAAAAGCGCGACCATCCATAAGACGACGATATAGACGACAGCCGGCACTTTGTTCATCGGTTCGACGAGCAAGATATAGTCGAACATGCCATGCAACAATGTCGCCGCCATGACGGCTGTGAACAGCCAGAAGCGCTCATGAGCGGAATGTTTGGCCCGGCCGAGGCAAAACCCCATCACGACAGCGAAGAGCGCATGCCCACTCACCGGCAACACAGCACGCCAAATGGCGATTTCAATCGAGTCGTACACCCATAAATATAGAAAATTCTCTAACGTGGCAAAGCCGAGTGAACAGGCGACCGCATAGAGAATCCCGTCGTAGTAATCATCAAAGACTTTATGTATGTATATTGTATAATAAATCATGAACCACTTAAAAAACTCTTCTAATAGCGCGGTGGCCACGAACGCCTTCCAAAACGGGCCCACGAGCACCCCTTCTTCCACGAACGCATACTGCACGAACATGATCGGAAAGACGAGAATGGCCCCGGCGACGAACGAACGGATCACATAGCCGAGCGGTTCCGCTTCCAATTCATGCCGGAGATAGAAGTAGGAAAGAAGGGCGAACCCTGGCGCAACCGCAGACAAGGCGATTGCAATCATGATGCATCTCTCCTTTCTCACGTTAAGCATACACTGAAATAGAAGAAAGAAAAAGTAGGTCGCACCTAGAAATTGGAAGAAACGAACAAAAAAGTTGGAGGTCTGTTTATGAACCATTTATTACTGATCCACACCGGCGGCACAATCGCCATGTCTCAATCGGGGTCGGGACATGTCATGCCGAGCGAAGTCAATCCGATCGACGCGACGTTACCGAAAGCGACCGACATCGCGAATATCACAACGAAACATTTCTCGAACATCCCGTCGCCGCACATGACGCCCGAGAAAATGCTCGAGCTCGCCCAGTTCATCAATCAACAATTGACACAAGACACGTACGATGGGGTCGTCATCACTCACGGGACGGACACACTCGAAGAGACGGCCTACTTCTTACAAATCACGCTTGGTGCACCGGTCCCGATTGTGTTGACCGGAGCGATGCGCTCGTCAAACGAGGTCGGCTCGGACGGCGAATTCAATCTCATCACGGCGCTTCGGGTCGCCCAAAGTGATGTGGCACGCGGCAAAGGCGTGCTCGTCGTCTTCAATGGTGAAATCCACTCCGCCTTCAACGTCACGAAGACGCACACGTCCTCGGTCGACACGTTCAAATCGGTCCACTTCGGCAACGTCGGTATGGTGACGAAAGATCACGTCCTCATTTACAGTCAGCCGACGACAAAACAACCGAAAATGATTCCATCGATCACGAAACGGGTCGCGGTGCTGAAAGTCGTCGCCGGGATGGAGCCGGACCTGCTCGAGGCGGTACTCGCGCTCGGCTATGACGGGCTCGTCCTTGAAGTACTCGGGCAAGGGAATGTCCCACCGTCAATCGTCCCCGCGCTCGAGATGCTCGTCGAGCGGATGCCGGTCGTCATCGTCAGCCGTTGTTTTAACGGAATCGTACAAGACGTGTACGGCTACGTCGGCGGTGGCCAGCAACTGAAAGAGATGGGCATCATCTTCTCGAACGGTCTGAACTCACAAAAAGCGAGACTTCGCCTCCTTGTCGAGCTCGAGGCGGGTTCGTCCCAAGCGGTCATGGAACATAGCTTCAGCTTCCAACAGTGAGTTGGCGGCTTGCCAACCGTTTCGTCCTTCCATACAATGAGGGATGAGGTGATTTCATTGAATAAACATGCTATCGTCGTCGGCGCCGGACCATGTGGGCTGTCGGCTGCGATCGAATTAGAACGGATCGGCATCTCGTGCACGGTCATCGAGCGCGGCAATATCGTCGATGCCATCTATCGGTATCCGACCCATCAAACGTTTTTCTCTTCTGCCAGCTTGCTCGAAATCGGGGATATCCCGTTTATCTGTAAAGATTTGAAACCGCGTCGTCAAGACGCGCTCGTCTACTATCGGGAAGTCGTCAGCCGGACTGGTCTCGACGTCCAACCGTTTGAGACGGTCGAAACGGTCACGCGTTCCGAGGACGGGTTCATCGTTCGGTCACGCCATGACCGCGACGGCGTCAAAGAACGCCAGGCCGATTATGTCATCTTAGCCACTGGGTATTATGGCCGTCCTCGTACGTTGGACGTCCCAGGTGAAGAGTTGCCGCACGTCACGCATTACTTCAAAGAGGCGCATCCGTTTTACCGACAACGTGTGACGGTCATCGGCGGAAAGAACTCCGCGGTCGACGCGGCCATCGAGCTCGAGAAGGCCGGCGCCCACGTCACGGTACTCTATCGCGGGGACGGCTACAGTCCGTCCGTCAAACCGTGGGTCCTGCCGACGTTCGACTCGCTCGTCCGTCATGACAAAGTGCGACTCGAGCTCGAAGCGGAGATCGTTCGGATCGAACCGCATCACGTCGTCTATCGTCAGCACGGTGAAGAACAGCGGCTCGAGACCGACCACGTCCTCGCCATGACCGGCTACTTGCCCGACCATGGGCTGTTCGCTGATGCCGGGGTCCAAGTCGATGAGGAGACCGGTGTGCCCTCGTTTGACGAGACGACGTTCGAGACGAACGTCGACGGCTTGTTCATCGCCGGTGTCGTCGCCGCCGGAAATGATGCCAATAAAATCTTTATCGAGAACGGCCGCTTCCATGGCCAAGCGATCGCCGAGACGCTTCGGGAGCGTAACGGTGTGACCACGTAATCGACAAAAAGAGGGAGAACCTGGCGCCAGGTTCTCCCTCTTTTTGCTGTTTAATTATACCCAACCGCGGAAACGCGATGCTTCCGCCATCTTGCGTACACCGACCATATAGGCGGCGAGACGCATGTCGACTTTACGGGCCGATGACGTGTTATACACCGTATTGAACGAGTGAACGAGCACTTTCTCAAGCTTCTCTTCCACTTCCTCTTCCGTCCAATAGTATCCTTGGTTGTTTTGAACCCATTCGAAATACGAGACGGTTACCCCACCGCTCGAAGCGAGCACATCCGGGACAAGCAGGATGCCGCGCTCTGTCAAGATGCGGGTCGCTTCGTTCGTCGTCGGTCCGTTGGCGGCCTCGACGACGATGGACGCCTTGATGTTGTCGGCGTTGTCTTCGGTGATTTGGTTCTCGATCGCGGCCGGGACCAAGATGTCGCAGTCGAGTTCTAACATTTCTTTGTTCGAGATCGTGTTCTTGAAGAGCGTCGAGATCGTCCCGAACGAATCTCGACGATCGAGAAGATACGGGATATCGAGCCCGTTCTCATCGTGGATCGCACCATATGCATCGCTGACGGCGATCACTTTCGCCCCGGCGTCATGCATGAACTTCGACAAGAAGCTACCAGCATTCCCGAACCCTTGGACGACGACACGCGCCCCTTTCAATTCGATCCCACGGCGCAGCGCCGCTTCCCGGATCATGATGGCGACACCTTTTGCCGTCGCCGTCTCACGTCCATGCGAGCCACCGAGCACGAGCGGTTTACCAGTGATGAAGCCCGGCGAATTGAATTCATCGATGCGGCTATACTCATCCATCATCCACGCCATGATTTGCGAGTTCGTGAACACGTCCGGCGCTGGGATATCTTTCGTCGGTCCGACGATTTGACTGATGGCTCGGACATAACCCCGGCTCAATCGTTCGATTTCACGGAAACTCATCTCACGCGGATCACAGACGATCCCGCCTTTACCGCCACCGTATGGAAGGTCGACAATTCCGGCCTTCAAGCTCATCCAGACCGACAACGCCTTCACTTCGACCTCCGTCACGCTCGGGTGGAAGCGAATCCCACCTTTCGTCGGTCCGACCGCGTCATTATGTTGCGCCCGGTATCCTGTGAAAATCTTTGTCGATCCGTCATCCATACGTACCGGGATGCGGACGGTCAACATCCGAAGTGGCTCTTTCAAGAGCTCATACATCTCTTCTGGATACCCGAGCTTATCAAGCGCCTCGTGTATCACTTCTTGTGTCGATTCAAGGATGTTTTTTCGTTTTTGATGACCTTTTTCTTGATCCGTAATCATGAAGGTTTCCTCCCCTAAATTGTCAATTCTCCCCCAAGAATCAACCTCGTATTCGTTTAAAAGTATAGCTGATACGCGCCCAATTTGAAAGGCTTTTACAAAAATAATGAAAGCGTTTTCTAAAATGAAAAAAGAAGGGGGAATTCCCTTCTTACTTTTCTAGTGCCAGTTCGATGAATCGCTCTAACAGCTCACCGTACGAGATCCCGACGGCCCGGGCGCTGTCCGGGAACAAGCTGAGCGGTGTCATACCCGGAAGCGTGTTCGTCTCTAAAATATAAGCGAGCCCATCTTCAGAGACGAGGAAGTCCGAACGAGAATAACCGCTGCAACCGAGGGCACGGTGCGCTTTGATGGCAGCCGTTTGAACTTCTTCGGTCAACGCGTCCGGCAACTCGGCCGGACAAACGTGAATCGATCCACCTTCTGAATACTTCGACTCATAGTCATAAAATTCATTTTTCGGGATGATCTCGATGACCGGGAGTGCGGCCTCAGCCCCGTGATTCCCAAGGACGGGTACCGTCAACTCACGGCCTTTAATATATTGCTCGACCAAGACAGCCGTATCGCACGCGAACGCTTTATCAATCCCTTCACGGAGCATCGCTTCGTCCATCGCGATTGTCAATCCGTTCGATGACCCTTCTTGGGCCGGCTTGACGACACATGGAAACTCACTGCCCCACTCGACGATTTTTGCGTCGATGTCGTCGCCCGACTCGATGAGGACGTCACGGGCGATGCGAATGCCGGCAGCGGCGAAAATAATTTTCGCACGGGCTTTGTCCATCGCGAGCGCTGATGCCAAAACGCCCGACCCCGTGTACGGCAATCCGGCCATCTCTAAAAGCGACTGAACACGGCCATCTTCGCCGTATTTGCCATGCAGGGCGCTGACGACGACGTCGGCTTGAAGCGTCAACAGCTCATTGGCCCGGTCCGGGTGAAAATCAATCGCCACGACGTCGTGACCCCGTGCTTCGAGCGCTTCAATCATTCCTTTACCACTCGTGAGCGACACTTCCCGCTCACCTGATACACCACCATATAATACCGCGACTTTCATCAAATCTCTCCTTCGGCTAACTTCTCAAAAATTCAAGTTTTATCATACCATGTGTCGGCCGAAAACAATAGAAACAGAACAGTAAAAAAGCCATACTTACGCGAACGTATCGTACAGCTGTTTCACGGCTTGTTCAGTTTGAATCGTCTTGCCATACTCCATCATGACGTAAGGGCTGACGGTCGTCGTGCGGCCGTATTCCGACAAGATGGCGGCCAACCGCTCTTCGACGTCCGGTTTGAGCACTTCGACGAAGTGTAAATAATAGTGTCCGTCATAATGGTAGAGCGCCCCGCCCTGTTCTGTATCCTGCATGTGAGGGAACAGACGGACCGAGGCGTTGATGACGTCCTCGATATCATCAAACTGATAAATCAGATGATGAATCACATCGATCGTCAAACGGATCTCGACTTGTTCTTGATCCGCATCCGGGACGGCTGCCTCGACTTTTTGGACGTCGATGACGAGCCCATCACGGGGAAACATTGTCACGTTCAAGTCGACGGTGCCTTGGGGCATGAAACCGAATTCCGCTTCCGCCGTCTCGAGCAATTCCCGCCACAAGTCTTGACCACTCTCGCCAACGATCGTATCGATGGCAATCCCTCGAATCGAAAGGTCACTCGCCGTCAAATATACCCTTAAATGTTCTTTAGTTTGCTTTTCAAATCTCAAACGAAAACCTCCAAAGATTAATCAATCCTACTTTATAAGCTACTCTCGTTTGTGCAACCTGTCAAATAGTTGACAACCACTCGGTCCATGCCTCGGGCGTATCTCCAAGGAAGGCCGACTCAAACTCGGACGCGTGAAGGCTGACGGCATATCCGCCGGCCCCGATGACGAGATCGGGATGATCCGCTTGGATAAATCGCATCGCCTCTTTCAGGTCCTCGAGATGTTCCGTCAACGTGCAGGAGAAGATCAAGCACTTGGCGTGGATATCGTGCAACGCCTCACTTAAATCCTCTTTCGGGAAGCCCGCACCAAGGAAAATCACGTCGTATCCATATTGACGCAAATAAAGCGTCACGAACAACAGACCGATCTCGTGCATCTCACCCGGGGCACACACACAAATGATCCGCGGTAAAAATGGATTCATCGGCATCTGCAGCGAGAGGGTCGACAATCGGGCCCGCAAAAAAGCGGTCGCAAAATGCTCATGCGCGATCGTGATGTCCCCATTCTCCCAACGCGTCCCGATCTCCACCAACAACGGACCAATGATATCTTTCGTGACCTTCTCAAAGCTGAACGTATTAAAGGCACGATTGATCAAATCGTGCGCCTTGCGTTCGTCAAATGAAAGTAACGCCTCGAGCAACCCGTCCATGAGCTCCTCGTCATAGAGGCGGGCAGGCTTCGGCTTCGGGGCTTCATGAAGTTGTTGAATCGCTTGGGAAACGGTCAAGCCTTCCCGTTGTTTTTCAACGACCCATTTAATCTTTTCGACGTCTTGGTCGGAATACAATCGATGACCGGATTCGGTCCGGCTTGGAACGATGAATTGATAGCGGCGTTCCCACGCTCGAATCGTCGTCGGGTTGACCCCGGTGAGCGACGCGACCGTCTTAATGGAGTACTTCGGCACAGCAGCCCCTCCTTTCCTACAAGTTCTTCTTATTTAGTATAGACCCATCTGAAGCGCTTTACCTGTTTTATTGTGCAATTCCTGTGAGAAATTGGTGAGATTGTGCGATTGGTTCGACAAAACAGAGATTGCTCATAAAAAAATACGACGTCCCCGTCGTATTGTCAGAAAAATATTGTATGACGACCTATATATAAAAATACGAGAATAATGGCAAACATCGTCAATGTCAGCATCATAGCGAGCGGCCGTTTCAGCCAATTGTCGTTCAATTTTTCTTTCCGCTCATGCTCTTGTCTTTCAGCGCGAGACGGCAACGTGTCCACCACTTGTTCACGAAGTGAGTCCGCTTGGTTCCGATGTCGCAACGTGTGCCCTCCTTTACCTTTTTTATCATTTTACTATGATATCAATCAAAGGAGAAGATACGAGATAAACGATGTTTCCAATCTGTCACATTTTTAGACACAATTTGAACCGACGGCGGGAATACGATCTCCCCACACACGTCGCAACAATCGGCTTGTTTGACCGGTTGTTCCGAGAAATAGTTCAACAAGTAATCGCGCCGGCACGTCTTGATGAGGGCGTAGTCCATCATCTGTCCAAGTTGACGATAGCGGGCCCGCTTTCTATCTTTTACCCAATCGATCGCCTCGGCAAGCGTCCGCTCGGCGAGCATCTGGTTCAACAATCCCCAGACCGGGTCTTCCTCGTTCAACCGCAAAAGACGCGGCAGTTGGGCCAGACTCGTGCCGTTGTCGCGTTCCAAATACGCGAGACGGATGTCTTTGTCTTTCGGATATTGTTGGTCGATCAAAAACTGTTGGATGCGTTCGTCGCCTTCGGCATAGAGCAAGACGGCAAATGCGGGTTCACCGTCTCGTCCGGCACGACCGATCTCTTGCATGTACGCCTCGAGCGTGGCCGGGATTTGATAATGGATGACCGAACGGACGTTGTCTTTATTCACACCCATCCCGAACGCACTCGTACATACCATGATGGCGACTTCATCTCGCAAAAATTGCGATTGTACGAGCCGGCGGTCCTCAGTCGACATGCCACCGTGATAAAACAAGGCGTCGTCAAGATGAAGCGCGAGTGCTTCGGCTTCACGCCGTGTCGCCGTATAGATGACGGCCGGTTTCGGGACGTCATGGACGAGCTCGCTCAACCGCCGCATCTTGTCCTCGGACTCGAGACGTTCGACGATGAGTCGAATCTCAGCCCGGTTTGCCGAATGGACGAACTGCGCCGGCGAGAACAACGCCAACTTCTCGATGATATCCCGTTTCACCGTTTCCGGAGCCGTCGCGGTGACGGCCATGCACTGCGGGCTACCGAGTTGTTTACGCAACTCGCCTAGACGGGCATACTCAGGTCGGAACTCATGGCCCCACTGCGAAATACAGTGGGCCTCGTCGACGACGAGCATTTGAATCCGCGTCCGAGCGAGCGCCCGCGTCACGTGCGGCACGGCGAGTTGTTCGGGCGATAAGTATAAGAAGCGATAACGCTTCAAATGGTTCAAGATGTCTTGTTTCTCCTCGAGCGTCTCCATTGATGTCAATCGCGCCACTCCCCGCTCGCCCCGTTCACGGATGTGGAGCATCTGATCTTCGATGAGCGACAAGAGCGGTGACACGATGATGGTCAGCCCGTCATTTTTAAGATAAGACGGGAGTTGGAACGTCAACGACTTGCCCGCTCCGGTCGGCATGATGGCCAACACGTCCTGGCCGTCGGCGACCGCTTCGATCACATCCCGTTGCCCGGGACGGAAGCTGTCGTAGCCGAACACCCGCTTCAACGTCTTCTCAAACAAATGTCTCACCTCGTTTCAATCTCGCGAACACCAATCGGATTTGATAGTAACTGATCCCGTCGATTTGTTCAAAAATCGGCTTGAGCGCCCAGCTCGACTCGTCACGCAACTGCTCGACTTGCTTGATTTGCTCAAACGGAACAAATTGGTCGAGCGGGAACTCATCTAAATACATCGCCATCTCGACGACGTGGTCTTCAATCGTACTCGTGCGCAACCGTCGCTGGGACTGGACTTGTTGGAACGTTCGACCAGCCGAAAACTGCTCATACGACTCACGCGCCGACAACGTCATCCGCTCGCTCGACAAGCCGTGCGCGAAGCCAAGCAACTTGGCATCCCTTGGCAATTTCCACAGGAGCGCATTCCACCCGGCCAAAAAATAGAGCCGCGCCGTGCGCGCATCGACATCGAGAAGCGAGGCGATTTGTTCATACGTGTATCCTGTCTCGAACGCACCGGTGAACCGATAGACGACGGCGGTCGCGTACGGGTCCCCCACTTCTTCAAGCGCCGTTTCAAGCTCCTGGTGAAAGCTGTGGATCAGCGGTTGCCACTCCCGCTCGGTCCGGACGATCTGTTTGACCCAGCGTTCGGCCAACCGATCGGCCTGCACCGGATAGAACGTCCGCTCATGCTCGAGCGACATGAACGTCTGGACGAACAAACTGAGCCGCTTCCACGTCATCGTCGTATAGTCCCGATACTCACCGCCGAGACGGTCGAACAGCTCACTGACCGCCTCCGGCGAAGCGAGCATCTTGCCGGCCTCGGTCAACGTGAAGCTCGAACGGTTGAGCCAGCCTCGCTTCTCGAACGAGGCGAGCAGTTTCTCATAGTCGTACTTCGTATAGGGGAACAATCCGAAAATTGGTTCCAAATCATAAAAAAAGGCATCTTGCAGTGTCGTCGCCGAACGTTTGCCGTTCAACACATGAAACAAACTGCGCTCGCTGCGCTCCCCTTTCAAGCGCTCAATCGAAAGCAACAACACCCCGTCCGCTAAATGAACCATCGTTCCACCTCCTCGGTCAAAATTATGCTTCCAAAACGTTATTCGTTTCCTCATTGAAATATTTGGGTATGTAGACTACAATTACTCATAGTCAGTAGAAAATCATTTCTATGCAGAGAGACGAAACGTATGGAGGGTTACAAATGGCAAAATTTACGATTGTTGATAAAGATACATGTATTGCATGTGGGGCCTGCGGAGCAGCCGCCCCAGACATCTTCGACTATGACGACGAAGGCCTCGCGTTCAACTTGATGGACGACAACACGGGCACGATCGAAGTCCCGGACGAATTGTATGAGGACTTGATGGACGCGTTCGAAGGATGCCCGACCGACTCAATTAAAGTCGCGGACGAATCATTCGACGGCGACGCACTCAAGTACGAATAAGAGAGACATGTGTGCCTGAAGGGCGCACATGTCTTTTTTTATCGCGTCGCTTTCCGGAAACCCGCTTCACGCGCCTCTTCCTCTGCACAGAACATCTCTTCTGGGATCGTTCGCTCATAGCTCGCCCCGCCCGGAACGTGATAAATCTTCTCTCCGTCCCGATTGATATTCCCTTTAATGTCACATCCATCCGTGTCTCGTTTCGGCTGGGCCGGCTCGGTCGCCTCATGGTCGAAGCCGTTGCCGGTCACGTAGTCCTCAAGACTCCAAATCCCGAGCAATTCCTGACGCGCGGCCCGCTCGACCTCCCGAAACGCATCGACGTGTTGCGTGTTCGGCGCGTACACATAGGCGACACGCGCCAACCCGCGGCGCAACAATTCCTCGTTCAACATCACTTCGTCATACCAGACGTAGGCGAGTGTCCGTTGATAACGATCGTAGCGCCCGACGTCATATTCGAGCGTGATCGTATCTCCTTCTGGCAGCCAACGCTCGACGAATGATTTCGCATCCTCCCCGAACGGTTGGACCGGCAGCGTCGGATGGCTCGTCTCTGGCGTATCGACGAGCAAGAGACGAATCGATTCGGTCGCCCCGTTCTCAAACTCGACTTTGAGCGTATCTCCATCGATGACGCGGTCGAGCGTGACCGTCTCGGTCTTACCGAGCGGCCGTGCGACTTGTTGCGCGACCGACGCCGACGGAAAATCGGACTCGAGTTCGACGAGCGATTCTGGCGGGTCGATTTGTTCGGCGAACCAGTCATCGACGGAGCAGCCTGCGAGCGAAACGCTCAGCACGACGGCGATCAGCAGTTGCCACCATTTTTTCAATTATCTCACCTCTACACCAGTATAACAAAAAAGGTTGTTTGACTTAAGCGTCAAACAACCTGGATGAAATGGACATTTGTCCTTTTGATGATTAGCGTTTCCCTTTAATATATGGGATACCGACCGATTTCGGTGCATCCGCACGTCCGACGACACCTGCGAGGGCAAGGATCGTGAGCGCATACGGCGCAATCAAGAGCAACACTTGCGGCACATTGCTGATGACCGGCAAGTTGCTACCGATGATCGACAACGCTTGGGCGAATCCGAAGAACAGACCGGCACCGAGCGCGCCGAGCGGATTCCACTTCCCGAAAATCATGGCGGCGATGGCCAAGAAACCTTGACCGACGATCGTCGTCCCGCTGAAGTTTGTCGTGACGGTGACAGCGTACACTGCACCAGCGAGTCCGCCGAACGCTCCTGAGAGCATGACGCCCATGAAGCGCATTTTCGTGACGTTGATCCCCATCGTGTCAGCCGCCATCGGGTGTTCCCCGACCGAACGGAGACGAAGACCGAACGGTGTCTTGAAGATGACGAACCAGACGACGAACGCGAGAATGATCGCGATGAACGACGTGTACTGCACGTTGATGAAGAACATGCGAAGCACCGGGATATCCGATAGAATCGGCACGTTCTCTTTGGCAATCCGAAACTCGATGAAGTCGGTCTGCCCTTTGTTGTAAAGCACACGGACGACGAAGATGGCGAGTCCAATCGCGAGCATGTTGATCGCGACCCCGAGTACCGTCTGGTCAGCCCGCCAAAGGATGGCCGGCACCGCCAAGAAGAGCGAGAAGAGCGCACCGACGACCATAGCGACCAAAAGTGAGATCCATGGACTGAGACCGCCCAGCCCCATATCTGTCAACGTGAGCGTCGTGATAATTCCTGTCGCAGCACCGATGACCATGATGCCTTCTAAGGCGATGTTGACGACACCCGAACGTTCACTGAAGATGCCGCCGAGCGCCGCGATGATGAGTGGAGTCGCATAGGCTAAGGCAACCGGCACGACGATGTAGAGGACTTCTAAGAAGCTCATTTTTTCTCCACTCCTTTCTTACGATTTCCTTTGAATTTGTCAATCACGTAGTTAAAGGCGTAACCTGAAGCCACGAAGATGACAATCGCGGCGATGATGACTTTGACGAGCTCAGATGGGATGTTCGCACCGAGCTGCATCGCGAGTCCGCCGATATTGAGTCCAGCGAACAAGATAGCTGCCAAGACGACACCGACGGCCGTGTTCGCACCGAGGAGCGCGACGGCGATCCCGTCAAAACCGACTCCGGTGAACGAGGCGCTGAGCGTCATGCCGTTGAACGTACCGAGACCTTCCATCGCCCCTGCGAGTCCTGCGAACATACCCGAGATGACGAATGAGAGAATGATGTTCCGGTTGACGCTCATTCCTGCGTACTGTGATGCGTGTTTGTTGAAACCGACGGCACGAAGCTCATAACCGAGCGTCGTCCGTTGCAAGATGTAGTAATAGACGATCGCTGCGAGCACGGCGATGAGGACACCCCAATGCAAGCGCGAGAACGTCGTCAATTCTTGAAGCATCGGTGACGCGAGCGACGCCGAATCTTTAATGGATTCGGTGCGTTCGTTCGTTACCCCGATGACACTGCGCAAAATCGCATTCGTCGTGTACAAGGCGATATAGTTCATCATGATCGATGTGATAACTTCGTGGACGTGGAACTTGGCTTTCAAGAAACCAGGTACGAACGCCCAGAGCGCTGCTGCGAACATGGCCGCGAGAAGCGCGAGCGGCAAGTGGATGAACATCGGCAAGTCAAAGTTGATCCCGACATACACCGCTGCCACCCAGCCAATCAACACTTGGCCTTCGACGCCGATGTTGAAGAGGCCGGTCCGGAACGCGAACGCGACGGCCAAACCTGAGAAGATGAGCGGTGCCGCGGCGCGAAGCGTCTCACCGATTGCGTACGGGCTGCCGACCATGCCTTCAAACAACGACGAGAACCCTCGAATCGGGTCATAGCCACCGATGAGCATGACGATCGCCCCGATGAGGAGACCCATCAAAATCGACAAGAGTGGGATGAGCAGTCGATTAAAACTTAGCTTATTCATACTGTTTCTTCTCCTCTCTTACCGCCGGCCATCAAGAAGCCGAGTTCCTGCTCCGTCGTCTCTTTCGGATCACGGATTCCGACAATCTTCCCTTCATACAAGACGGCGATTCGGTCCGCGACGTGTAAAATCTCTTCGAGCTCGAACGAGATCAACAAGACGGCGCGTCCTTTTTCACGCTCTTTGATGAGCTGTTCATGAATGAATTCGATTGCCCCGACGTCAAGACCTCGCGTCGGTTGCGCCGCGATCAACAAGTCAGGTGACCGGTCGACTTCACGGGCGATGATGGCTTTCTGTTGGTTACCACCCGACAAGGCACGGGCAGGTACGTCGACCGATGGAGTTCGGACGTCAAACTTCTCAATCAACGCTTTCGCTTTCTCAGCCACGGCTTTATAGTTCATCAAACCGCGCTTCGAGAACGGCTCTTTATAATACGTTTGGAGCACCATGTTGTCGCGAATCGTATAATCGAGGACGAGGCCATGTTTATGCCGGTCTTGCGGGATGTGGCCGACACCAGACTCCGTCACTTTGCGCGGCGCGAACCCGGTCACGTCTTTCCCGTTCAACATCACTTTTCCAGACTCGGGTTTCTTCAAGCCCGAGATGGCTTCAATCAATTCGGTCTGTCCGTTCCCGTCAATCCCGGCAATCCCGAGGATTTCCCCTGAACGAATCTGTAAATCCAAGCCGTCGACGGCTTTGAGCCCGCGACTGTCTTTGACGACGAGTTTTTGGACGTCGAGGACGACTTGCTGTGGATCTGCCTTGGAATATTCCGCATCAAAATTAACTTCACGTCCGACCATCATTTCAGCCAAACGGTCTTCGTTGACCGTCTCATCGATATCGACGGTGCCGATATAACGTCCGCGACGGATGACCGTACAGCGATCGGCGACTTGCATGATCTCTTTCAGTTTATGCGTGATCAAGATGATCGATTTGCCTTCTTCAATCAAACGCTTCATGATTTGAATGAGTTCTTGAATCTCTTGTGGCGTCAATACAGCGGTCGGCTCGTCAAAAATCAAGATCTCAGCGCCCCGATAGAGCGTCTTCAAAATTTCAACACGTTGTTGCATCCCGACCGAGATATCTTCGATTTTGGCATCCGGATCAATGCGGAGGCCGTATTGTTCCGAGATGTCCATCACTTTTTTACGCGCCGTGGCCCGGTCGACCGTCAATCCACTCTTTGGCTCTGAGCCGAGGATGATGTTCTCGGTCACCGTGAACTTCTCGACGAGCATGAAGTGTTGGTGTACCATACCGATTCCAAGGTCGTTGGCGATGTTCGGATTCTCAATGTTCACTTTCTCCCCGCGCACGCGAATCTCCCCGCCTTCCGGCTGATAAAGACCGAATAGGACGTTCATGAGCGTCGATTTTCCGGCACCGTTCTCGCCGAGCAACGCATGAATCTCGCCCTTGCGCAATTGGAGGGTGATATTGTCGTTGGCAACGAACGTTCCGAACTCTTTGCGAATATTGAGCATTTCAATTACATATTCCAAGAAAGTCCACCCCTAACTTTAAGTAAAGGGAGACCGCATGGGTCCCCCCTAACTCAATGAATTATTTTACTGTTTTCATGAACTCTTCGAACTCAGCGTCAGTCGCTGGAGCCGTGATGTCTCCATCGATCAACTGTTGACGGTACTCATCAACTTTTGTGAGGACGTCAGCTGCAACGTTCTTATCCGAAGTCTCAGCAATCCCTACGCCATCATCTTTCAACGAGAACTCAACGATTTCGCCGGCAGGGAACTTATCTTCCATTGCAAGTTTCGATACTTCGTAAGTAGCCGTGTCAACACGTTTTACCATTGAAGTAAGCGTTACGTTTTCTGGAAGACCTTCTTCGTACTGGTCACGGTCAACACCGATGACCCATACATCTTCGCCGTTCTTCTTACGGTTTTTCGCTTCTGTGAATACCCCTACCCCTGTACCACCTGCTGCGTGATACACGATATCAGAACCTGCTCCATACATACCCGAAGCGATGGCTGTACCTTTTTCAGCTGAGTTGAAGTCTTCCGCGTACTTCACGTCGATTGTCGCATCCGGGTTAACGGCCATGACGCCAGCTTTATAACCGTTCTCGAACTTCTTGATCAAGTCAGACTCAACGCCGCCGACGAATCCAACTTTGTCAGTTTTCGTAGTAAGACCTGCGACAACACCGACGAGGAACGAACCTTCTTGCTCTTTGAACGTGATCGATGCGACGTTCGGCGCATCGACGACCATGTCGACGATCGCGAAGTTGTTGTCTGGGAACTGATCAGCAACTTTTTTGATGTCTTCGCCCATCAAGAAGCCGATTCCGTAAATCAAGTTGAAGTTATCGCGTGCCAATTGCTGCAAGTTTGGCTGATAGTCCGCTTGTTTTGATGATTGAAGATATTTGAAGCCTTCGTTTTCAGTCAAGCTGTTGTCTTTCCCGAACTTCGTAAGACCTTCCCAAGCTGATTGGTTGAACGATTTATCGTCGACACCGCCAGTATCGGTTACCATCGCTACTTTGAAGTCGCTACCTTCGCCGCCGCCTTCGTTGTTTGAAGCACCTTCATTGTCATCCCCGCCACATGCTGCGAGTACTGTTGAGAGTGTGAGACCTGCTGCTAAAGCTGAGAGAATCGTTTTTTTCTTGTTCATCGTCGTGTTTCCCCTTTCGGATTATAACAATTAAGGTTGTCATGTCATCAGTAGTCTTTACACCGGTATAAGAAAGCGCTTTCACGCTGTTCCCCAAAAATAACCGTTTCCGGATAAAACGAACGTGCTTAGACGCGTTTGCGAACGACGTGGAAGTCGAAGCGGTCCGCTCGGAAAAAGTTCGCCGAATCGAGCAGCGGTAAGTCGCTCTCATCGTAATGCAATTGTTTCAATGCCAGTAACGGTTGGTCCGTTTGAAGTTGCGTCGAAATTTCAGCGTTCACACTCGGTTCGATGTGCGTGATCGCATATGCGACCCGACGTCCTACCTCTTTTTCGAGCGCATCAAACAATGACTTTCCTTCCGTCAACGCCTTCGGATTCGAGACGAGATGGGCTGGGATTTTATCGACACAGTAGACGACTGGTGTCTCATCCGCATATCGAATCCGGACGATCCGATAAATCGGTGAGTTCGGTTCGATTTTTAAACGCTCGGCTTCTCTCTCGGTCGCTAGAACCTTTTCGGCCACCAACACTTTCGTTCCTGGTGTCATTTTGGCGCGCATGATCATGTCCGTGACGCTGAACAGCTCTTCAATCCCTGAAGTAAACGGGGGTTTTGAACTGATGAATGTCCCGACGCCATGTTTCCGCACGACAAATTTCTCGTCTTCGAGAATACGAAGTGCTTCCCGGAGTGTCGCTCGACTGACTCCTAGTTGCTTCGATAACTCGAATTCTGAAGGAAGTTTCTCTCCTTCACGATAGACACCATCGTCGATATCTTGCTTGATTTTCTCAATCACGCGAAGATAGAGCAAGCGATGATCGAGCTTGATCGACATGGGCCTCACCACCTTTACCTATTTCTTACCAGTGCTCAGACATCTGACGTATGAATGTCCTTGCCAATATTAAGTATAGGGATTCGAGAAATAGAACGCAATACTTTTTGTTCGGAATCAGGGAAATATTTTAAAGTGAAGGGATTATGTACACTTCATAGTCTATATTACCTGTTCTGGCAGGCTTTGAAAAGAAATCGTAAAATGAAAACGGTATTAAAAAATGAAAGCGGTTCAACATTTTTAGTAGTATGTCCTAATGAATCAAATAGGTCAGATGTGCTATATTAGTTCGCCCCAACATGACGTCGACCCCGATCGTCACGTTTGAACCGGATTATCTAAAATTAGATAAAAAACGAACGATTAGGATTTGTTATACCTAATCGTTCGTTTGATTTTTTAACCCTCGGGTTGGTTGATGAGCACTTTCCGCGGCTTCGATCCTTCTGACGGCCCGACATATCCGGCTTGTTCGAGTGAATCGATCAAGCGGGCTGCCCGGTTATAACCGATGCGGAATCTTCGTTGAATCATCGAAGTGGACGCCGTCTCTTGCGTCAAGATGAATTGAACGACTTCTTCGAACAATGAATCGTCCGAATCAATGGTCGTGACCTCTTCTTCTTTCGGCATCATCGCTTCGACGTATTGGGCCCGTTGCTGGGCGATGACATGATTGACGACCGTTTCGACTTCTTGGTCGGACACGAACGCACCTTGCACACGGATCGGTTTGTTCATCCCGTTGGCGAGCATGAGCATGTCACCCCGGCCGAGCAACTTCTCAGCACCTCCCCCGTCAAGGATCGTCCGTGAATCCGTCTGCGACGAGACGGCGAACGCGATGCGGGACGGGATGTTCGCTTTGATGACGCCGGTGATGACGTCGACAGACGGACGCTGGGTGGCGAGCACCATGTGGATGCCGGCCGCCCGTGCCATCTGGGCAAGACGCATGATCGCGTCCTCGACGTCGTTCGAGGCGACCATCATCAAATCGGCGAGCTCATCGACGATGACGACGATGAACGGCAGACGTTTGGCGTCCTCATCGTCCGATTTATCGACGAGTTCGTTATACCCTTCGATGTTCCGCACACCATAACGGCTGAACAACTCATAGCGTCGTTCCATCTCGGCGACAACTTGTTTGAGTGCTTGGGCGGCCTTCTTCGGATCCGTCACGACCGGCGTCAGCAAGTGCGGGACGCCGTTATAGACGTTCAACTCGACCATTTTCGGATCGATCATCATGAGCCGGACTTCATCAGGACGAGTCCGCATCAAGAGCGACACGATCATGCCGTTGATACAGACCGATTTCCCGGAACCGGTCGACCCGGCGACGAGCAAGTGCGGCATCTTGTTCAAGGCGATCGTCACCGTCTCGCCACTGATGCTGCGCCCAAGGGCGACGAGGAGCGGCGACTGCTCCCGCTTGACCGGATCGGCCTCGAGCACTTCACGGAGACAGACCGGGGCCACTTCCTGGTTCGGCACTTCAATCCCGATGGCGGCCTTTCCTGGGATCGGTGCCTCGATCCGGATATCTTTGGCGGCAAGCGCAAGGGCAAGGTCATCGCTGAGCGACGTGATGCGGCTCACTTTGACCCCGATATCCGGTTGCAGTTCATATTTCGTCACGGTCGGGCCAAGATGAATCTTTAACACCTTCACACCGACGCCGAACGATTTGAGCGTTTGGACGAGTTTTGTCGCATTTGCTTTCAGACGGGCGTTCTCGCCGGACAGGTCGGTCACGACCGGTTCGCTGAGGATGGTGAACGTCGGCAATTCATACGTGTCCGACACGTCTTGTGACGCCGTCATCATCATGTCCTCGGTCGGTAGCTCTGTCACTTCCTCCGTCGAGGCCACCTCTTCCGTTTTCGGACGTTTCTCGGCGACGACTTTCTCGCTGAACCCGACAATCGGGATGTCATGCATCGTCACCGCGTCTGCTTCAGGCTCGGCTTCGACCGGCTTCGATTCAACTTTTGCCGGTGCCGAAACCGCCTTCTTCCGATTGGACACCGGAGCCGGTTTGACCCGCTCCCGGTCGCGCCACTCTTGTTTGATGGCCGTACCGGTCTCGAGCAGGCGCGACCCGATCGTCCGCCAAATCGTCGGCGATAAGAGCGAGATCCCGATGATCATGCAGAGCACGCCTAAAAAGATGATCCCAAAGTCGGAGAGCAAGTATTGGTTGAGCTGATACAGCGCCCCGTTAATCGTCCCTCGTTCCGCTCCCCATACCAAATCTCCGAACATGAGAAACGAGACGAACAGGAACAGGATGCCCGTCCGTTGCATCGGACGAAATTCGTTTAAAAAGACGAGCAACGTGAATGCGATTGCCAAATACGTGAGTGTCCCCCAGCCTCCGAATAACGTCGTCGCGAGGAGTGACGTCTGATTCCCGACCCAACCGAAGTCGAACAAGGAGAAGATGAACGACGTGATCGACATGACGAACATGACCCAGCCATATGTACGTAGTGGGATTGGCTGTTTTTTCGCACGCCTTGTCGTCGGTCGCTTCCGCTTCGCCGGAGTTTTTCTCGATTTTTGTGCCACCTTAGATTCCTCCTAAAAAAACGAGGCAAAAGTCTGATGACTTTTGCCTCAATCTCAATTCCTTAAATCTCCATGATGATCGGCAAGATCATCGGACGACGTTTCGTCTGTTCGAACAAGTAGACGCTGAGCCGCTCGCGGATATTTGATTTCAACTCGGTCCAATCACTTCCAGCCTGGAGACTCTTCTCGATCTGTTTCGTGACGATGCGGTTCGCTTCTGAGATCATCTCTTCGGATTCACGCATATAGACGAATCCGCGCGAGATGAGTTCAGGTCCTGAAATCAATTTCTTCTGTTTCCGGTTCAACGTGACGACACAGAGGACGACACCGTCTTGTGACAAGAGACGACGGTCACGGAGGACGATGTTCCCGACGTCCCCAACGCCAATTCCATCGATCAAGACGTTGCCGGCCGGTACTTTCCGGCTCATCCGAGCTTTACGTCCCGTGAACTCGACGACATCCCCTTTTTCGACGATGAAGATGTTGTTCGATTTCATACCGACTTGCTCGGCGAGTTTCGAGTGGGCCATCTGCATCCGGTATTCTCCGTGAATCGGAAGGAAGTACTTCGGTTTGACGAGGTTCAGCATGAGCTTGAGCTCTTCGGCCGAACCGTGTCCCGAGACGTGTACTTTCCGTTGGTTATAGATGACGTTCGCTCCTGAGCGGAACAAAAGGTCGATCGTCTTCGAGACGGACTTCTCGTTCCCAGGAATCGGTGTCGCCGCGATGACGACCGTGTCGTTCAAGCGGATGTTCACTTGCTTATGGGCGTTGCGCGCCATGCGCGTCAAGGCCGCCATCGGCTCGCCTTGCGAACCGGTCGTCAAGATGACGACTTTGTTGTCAGGCAAGCGATTCACTTGCGACAGCTCGACGAGCGTCTTCGGCTTGAAGCGAAGGTAGTTGAGCTTCTGCGCTACTTCGACGATATTGACCATGCTGCGACCGACGACGGCGACTTTGCGGTCGTTCGCCTCGGCTGCCGCGAACACTTGTTGAAGACGGTGCACGTTCGAAGCGAAAGAGGCGACGATGACGCGGCCCTCAGCTTGATAGATGACATCGTTCAACTCGGCGCCGACGAGCGACTCCGAACCAGTTTGGCCAGGGCGTTCCGCATTCGTCGAATCTGACAATAAGCAGAGGACGCCGCGTTGGCCGATGGCTGCCAACTTGTTAAAGTCCGACTGTTTCCCATCGACTGGCGTGTAATCAAACTTAAAGTCGCCCGTGTGTACGATGGCGCCTTGTGACGTTTGAATGCAGACACCGACACAGTCCGGGATTGAGTGGTTGACGCGGAAGAAAGTGATGAAATGATCAGCGATAGTCAATTTCGTTTTGGCGTCAATCAATCGGAGGTCGACTTCTTTTAACAAGCCCGCCTCTTTCAATTTGAGCTCGATTAAACCGAGCGTCAATTTCGTCCCATACACGGGAACGTGCTTCAAATCACGGAGTACGTAGCTGAGCCCACCGATATGGTCTTCGTGACCATGGGTGATGAAAATCGCGCGTACCCGATCTTTATTTTCTTTTAAATACGTAATGTCTGGGATGACAATATCAATCCCGAGCATCTCATCGCCTGGAAACATAAGGCCGGCATCGATGACGAAGATGTCGTCGTCTAGTTCCACGACGTACATGTTCTTCCCGATTTCGCCTACGCCTCCAAGCGCAAAGACGCTAACGTTCTCTGTCTTCTTTTTTGACACTAACAAAAACCTCCTAGATGTTGCATATTCTGTTTCGTCCACTTATCGCTACTGAATATTGTATCGGAAAACTGCTGATATGCCAACATTTCCGTTCAATTGACGAGAGGTTTCATCACATCGGCGAGTGGCATCGTCGCTTTGTCGTCCGGACGTTTCCCGGAAGCGAGTTGGCGAATCGACAAGCCGAAGTCCATTTGTAAATGCGGGTAATCCGGAAAACTTCTCCAATCCCCGCCCCATTCGAAGCCGAGTGCTTTGCCGAGTTCTCCTAACTCTTGCCAATCGGGTTCGTCCGATCGGTTGTGGTCCGACTCGAGATTGTAATCGGCACGGTTATTGTGGATGATGACGAAATCGACGGCGAGCCCATAGTTATGGTAACTTTGTCCCGCCTTGGCGTTCGTCACGACTTGTCCCGGTTTCGAGCGCCCTTGGGCATAGAGCGCGTTCTGCTCATCGGCCGACCGATACCCCGACGTCAGACGGACCTCGAGGCCGAGGCAAGAGTAGGCCAGGCGCACGAACGACTCGCTCCGCTCGCGGACGTGCGGATGAAGCTTCGCGAACGCCTTTTCACTTCGCTCGACGACGACATCTTCCGAGCCCGGGTTGCGTTCACACATTCCCGTTTCAAATGTCGGTTCATCGACCCATGGCATCGGGCCCGGACGTGACAACGTGTACGCTAAAAAGATTCCGACTAAAAACGCCGTCATCGCGAACGTCAAAACGCCGGTCCATTTCATCGGCGCAACCGTTTACGGAGTCCTTTGACGAGCGGTAATCCCGTCTCGAGGGCGAAATAGAGCGGACGATTCAAGACGAGGTCGAACTCGCCGACTTTCTCGATCAAATCGCTTCCCCAGCCCGACTTGAACGCATAAAGCCCTGCATACTCGTCATCAGGCTCCGTGCTACCCGATACGCCACCGAAATCGTAGCGTTCGGCCCCGCTCGCCTTGGCTGCTTGCATCATCGTCCATTGCATGAGGTGGTTCGGCATGAACTCACGAAACTCGTTCGAGGATGCCCCGTACAGATAATACGAGCGTCGTCCGGCAAGCGTCAACAGACCGCCCGACAAGACGAGACCGTTCGGGTATTTCTCGTGTAACTCCGTCAGTTCAGGTAACGCGGCTTGAATCTTCTCGATTTGCTCACGTGTCTGCTTTTGACGGTTCAACAAGCTCGTCCGTTTCTTCTCGACCGTTTCCGTCTCGAGTGACCGTTCGATTTTCCCAAGGTCACGCTCCGCTTTTTCGAGTGTGGCCATCTGTTGGTCGAGTGCGAGTTTCGGCTCGAGTTTCGTCAAGAACAAACGGGCGTCATCAGGTTGCAGACAATCGTATAGGTTCTCGAAATAGTCAAGTCCACGAATGGCAAAACCGTCACGCTCGCCCGTCACTTTCATCAAGTCGGCGAACGTCTTAAGCCCGTCGCGCCCGACTTCCGTGCAGACGATCCCTTTCCGTTCGGCCAAACGAACGTTATAGCGGAATTTATGATGGAATTTGCCGAAGATGTCTTTCTCGCTCGGGCGTAAATCCGTCTCCATCGTGAACCGCGGTTGGGCGTAATCAAACCCACCACCGTATCCTTTATGGGCGAAGCCGAGACTCGCCATCTCGGTCAATAGACCTGGCACTTCATCTCGATCGATATTCGGATCGATTTTCACGACGATCGCTTTGTTCGCCTTGGCGACCCGCTTCGCCTCCTCGGTCAATGCCCGTAAAGAAGCCACATCGTCATAGTCGACGACGAAGCCGCGTGGCGCATAGCAGAGTGTGAATGGGAGCTTCGGTACACGTTTGAATAAGAGTAACGCCACCCCGCTTGTCACCCCATCGTTCGCGACGGCGACCCGCTCGGCGAACCAGCCGTTTTGTCGTTTGACGTCGGCCCAACTAGAAAGCTGAAGCAAGTCCCCACGGTCGTGTGTTTTGACGAAATCGTCATGCTCTTTCTCTGTCAAGGTGATCGGTTGTACTGCCATAAATCATATTTCCTCCGTCTTCAAAATTGTCGCTCGGACGATTGCTTCTTCATCTAGCGGAATTTTCTCATTACCGATGATTTGATATTTCTCATGCCCTTTTCCGGCCAAGACGACGATATTGTCTGGTTCGGCCAACCGGGCCGCATAACGGACAGCCTCTTCCCGGTCCCCAATCTCGACGAAATTGTCGTGGGTCATCCCGGCGGCGATTCCGCTCGTGATCGAGTCGTACGCTTCAAAACGCGGGTCATCCGTCGTGATGACGACCGTCCCCGCATATTTCGAGGCCATCTCTCCCATCGTCGGCCGCTTCGTAACGTCACGGTTCCCGCCTGTACCGATCAAGAACACAATCTTCTCTTTCGGGACACCGACGAGTGATTTCAAGCATTGCTCGATGCCGTCCGGTGTATGCGCATAGTCCGCATAGACGTTATACCCTGGTACGTCGAGACGTTGCATCCGCCCTTTGGCAGGATGAATCGACTCGAGTGCCTGGACGATCTCGGGCAAACGATAGCCGGCAGCGATCAAACACCCGGTCGCGAGCAAGATGTTGTACACGTTGAACCGGCCGATGAATTGAACGGTCAACGGATGACTCTCCCCTTGGTAGTTGAGGCTAAAACTCGTCTCTGACAGCGTCTGAACGATATCTGAAGCCGTCACATCGGCCATCTCGTCGATTGCATACGTGATCACTCGGGCGCCCGTCATCGTCTCGTACAGCTTGCTGTACGGATCATCCGCGTTCAACACGGCAACTTTGTGACGCGACGCCATCTGTCCGAGTTGAGCGAACAATAAGCCTTTCGCTCGCGCATAGTTTTCGAACGTACCATGGAAATCGAGATGGTCATGCGTCAAGTTCGTGAAGCCGACGATATCGAAATCTGTGCCGATGACGCGACCGAGTTCGAGTCCGTGCGATGACACTTCCATCATCACATCGGTGACGCCTTCTTCGTGCATCCGGGCGAGCAACTGTTGCAGCTCAGAGCTTTGCGGTGTCGTGTTTTTGCTCGGGACGACCGTATCGTTAATGCGTACCTCGACCGTGCCGATCAAGCCGGTGCTATGTCCGAGCTCGGTGAGAACATCACGTAAAATGGTCGTCGTCGTCGTCTTGCCGTTCGTTCCCGTGATCCCGAACAGACGCATCTGCTCAGACGGATATTGATAGAACGCGGACGCCAATAGACCGACCGTACGCGTGCTGTCACGCACGATCAAGTTCGGCACACTCAAAGAGAGTGGCCGTTCACTGACGACGGCGACTGCGCCTTTTGTGACTGCTAAATCAGCGTAGTCGTGACCGTCGACTGTATAGCCTTTAATGGCGACGAACAGCGTCCCTGGGACGACTTCGCGCGAGTCGGTCGTCACATGGGTCACCGTGATGCCTTGTAGGTTTGGTTGATTAATCAATTGTATGTGGTTAGCTAAATCCGTTAAGTTCAAGTCTTTCCCTTCTTTCACCTGTTCCTGTCCAAAGTAAAGAATACCTCTTAATCAGTGTAGAGAACTTACAATTCGGTTTCAAGTCAGTCTTCGGACGGAAGGACATATGATTTGGCAGGGGCGTGGCCGAGCACCTCATTGATGAGGGTGTTGACGTCACGCGTTTCAATGCGATCAACTTTGTCGAGCACTTCGTTCAACTCCTCGACTTCATCGAGCAGGACGAGGTTGCGCCCGTTGCGGTTCATCCGTGCGTTCGTGCTCTCGTTCCCAAGGACGAGCGACCCTTTCAGTTGTCGTTTCCCTTTCTCGACTTCCTCATCGGACAGCCCATCCGCTTTTAACGTTTCGAGCTCACGCGTCATGATCGTCTCAACTTGCGCGAGCGTTTCTGGTGACGTTCCGATATAAATGGTGAACGTCCCGTGGTCGTCGAACGTCGTATAGTACGAGTAAATCGAGTAGGCGAGGCCTTCCTCTTCTCGAATCGACTGGAACAGCCGTGACGACATCGTCGCCCCGATCGCATTGTTCAACAAGGCTAAATGCGGCAATCGATCGTCTTTGGCGGCAATCGCCTCGAAGTTCCAGCACAGGTGCGCTTGCTCCGTCTCTTTCTGTTTCTTCACCACGTCGCTATACAAGATCGGCGTCGTCGATTCTTTCGGTGATTCCCCTGATGGAAGGTCGGCAAACCTTCTCGTGACCGCCTCGACCAACTCTTGCGGCACGTGGCCGGCGATTGAGACGACGACACGGTTGCCTGTATACGTCGAAGCGACGTAGCGGAGCAATTGCTCCCGAGATAGTCCAAGGACGCTCGCTTCCGTCCCGAGAATCGGTTCGGCGAGAATATCATCTTTATAGACGGCTTTCGCGAGCAGCTCGTGGACGAGATCTTCCGGGGTGTCCTCATACATTTTAATCTCTTCTAAGATGACCCGCTTTTCTTTCTCGAGCTCCGTCTCATCAAACAACGAATCGAATAGCATGTCGGCGAGCGCGTCGAAGGCGATGACCGCGTGCTCGTCAAGCGTCTTCACGTAATAGCACGTATGATCTTTTGACGTGAACGCGTTCACGCTTCCGCCAAGTTCATCAAAGAACGACGCGATCTCTTTTGCCGTTCTCGTCTTTGTTCCTTTGAATAGCATATGTTCAATCAAGTGGCTGATGCCGATCTCGGTCATGTCTTCGGTCCGAGTGCCGGCTTTGATAAAGACACCGGTCGACGTGCTGCGGACATCCGCCATCGGTTCAATCACGATGCGGACGCCGTTGTCTAATGTGATCCATTCCATGTTATCACTCCTATGAAAAAGGCCATCGCACCAGACGATGGCCATCATGATTAGTTTGTCGGGCGTGGCGGACGACGGTCTCCGTCACGACGCGGCGGACGGCTGTCACGTGGTGGACGGCTCTCGCGCTGCGCTTTACGTTTCGCTTCGTATGCTTCGCGTTCTTCCGGTGACAATCCTTCAAGGATGAGCACTTTGTGCGAGGCATTGACTCGGCCTTTGTCATCGATTTCCGTTACGCGGACTTTAATTGTATCACCGAGTTTAACGACGTCTTCGACGTTCGCGACGCGATCAAGACTGAACTCAGAGACGTGGACGAGCGCGTCCTTGCCTTTGAACAACTCAACGAAAGCGCCGAATTTCTCAATACGACGAACCGTCGCATCGAACTCTTCGCCGACGACGACTTCGCGGACGATGTCGCCGATGAGCGCCATCGCCATGTCGATGCCTTCTTGATCGGTCGACGCGATGAAGACTGTACCGTCTTGCTCGATATCGATTTTGACACCCGTTTGGTCGATGATGCTGTTAATCATCTTCCCGCCCGGTCCGATCACGTCGCGGATCTTGTCCGGATTGATCGTCATCGTCACGATTTTCGGTGCATACTTCGACAACTGCGGACGCGGTGCGTCGAGCGTCTCAAGCATATGGTTCAAGATATGGAGACGGCCTGAACGTGCTTGTTCGAGTGCCTCTTCCAAGATCTCACGCGTGATCCCGGCAATTTTGATGTCCATTTGGAGCGCCGTGATCCCGTCTTTCGTTCCTGCTACTTTGAAGTCCATGTCTCCGAGATGATCTTCGAGACCTTGGATGTCAGTGAGGACCGTATAGTGTTCGCCTTCCATGATGAGACCCATTGCGATCCCGGCAACTGGTGCCTTGATCGGCACACCTGCGTCCATGAGGGCGAGTGTCGAACCACAGATTGAGGCCTGTGAACTCGAACCGTTCGACTCGAGTACTTCCGAGACGAGACGAATCGTGTACGGGAAGTCGGCTTCTTTCGGGATGATTGGAAGAAGTGCACGTTCTCCTAGGGCACCGTGACCGATTTCACGACGACCTGGCGCACGCACCGGACGAGCTTCTCCGACCGAGAACGGCGGGAAGTTATAGTGGTGCATGAAGCGCTTGTTCTCTTCTAACCCGATGCCGTCGATGATTTGAGCATCTCCGATGACGCCGAGTGTCGCGACCGACATGACTTGTGTTTGTCCACGTGTGAACAACCCAACGCCGTGGGCGCGTGGCAACAAGCCCGTTTCTGATGCGAGCGGGCGGATGACTTCCGGGCGACGACCGTCCGGACGAACTTTGTCGACCGTGATCAAACGGCGGACTTCGTCTTTGACGAACTTGTTCAAGATGCCAGATACTTCTTTCAACTTGGCCGGTTCGTCAGCGAGTGATTCTTCGTATGCAGCTACGTATTTGGCAATCACTTCGTTGATTGCTACGTCACGTGCATGCTTCTCTTCGACTTGAACCGCGGCGTTGATTTCTGGACGTGCTGCTTCGAGCTCAGCCGACAAAGCGTCGTCAAACTTCGATACCGTATATTCGAACTTCGGTTTCCCGACAGCTTCGACGATCTCTGTTTGGAACGCGACCAATTTCTTGATCTCTTCGTGACCGAACAAGATTGACTCGAGCATGACGTCTTCCGGTACTTCGTTCGCGCCTGCTTCAACCATGTTGATCGCAGTTGCTGTTCCGGCGACTTGGAGCTCAAGGTCCGTCTGTTCGAGTTGAGCTGTCGTCGGGTTGACGACGAACTCACCGTTGACACGTCCGACTGTCGCTCCGGCGATCGGCCCGTCGAACGGGATGTCCGAAATCGAGAGTGCGATCGACGTTCCAAGCATACCGGCCATTTCAGCCGAGCAGTCTGGATCGTTCGACATGACGTAGATCATGACTTGAATATCGTGACGGAATCCGTCAGGGAAAAGCGGACGGATCGGACGGTCGATGAGACGTGATGTCAAAATCGCGTTCTCTCCAGGACGTCCTTCCCGACGGAGGAAACCTCCTGGGATTTTACCGACCGAGTATAATTTTTCTTCATAGTTGACCGTGAGCGGGAAGAAATCTAAATCCTTCGGCGCTTTCGATGCTGTGACCGTGGCGAGCACGACCGTGTCCCCATAACGGACGAGTGCCGAGCCGTTTGCTTGTTTCGCAAGTTGCCCGACTTCTACAGATAGCGGACGACCGCCCCATTCAGTAGAAAAGACTTGTTTCGTACCTAACATGAACATTCTCCTCTCAAACCTTATCTAGTTTATTATGTAACTCATTCATATGAATGTCTAATGATTTTCCTCCCAAAAAAGAAGAAACGGACTAGGAACAAGTGTCCCAGTCCGTCACATGGTCCGTTCGGATTAACGACGGAGACCAAGGCGTTGAATCAATTCACGGTAACGTGTAACGTCCTTGTTACGAAGGTACGTAAGCAAGTTACGGCGACGTCCAACCATTTTCAAAAGACCGCGACGTGAGTGGTGGTCTTTCTTGTGTGTACGAAGATGATCGTTCAAAGTGTTGATTTGTTCAGTCAATACTGCAACTTGAACTTCCGGTGAACCAGTGTCACCTTGTTTTGTCGCGTATTCCGCGATGATTTCGTTTTTACGTTCTTTTGAGAGTGCCATTGCCTCTCCACCTCCATTTAATAGAAAATTGCCGCGTTGCCGAGCCGTCGTTGGTGAATCGTCCAGCCAAGCGAAGCGGTGTACTTTGCGTACCAAATTAGGATACCGTACCACCCATTCAAAGTCAAGACAGGATTGCCCGGGCGGCTGTCTCATCTTGCTTGAGTTGAGCGATGAGTGCGTCGAGCCCGTCGAACGCCCGCTCGTCACGCAAGTAATGCATCCATTCGATCTCGATCAGTTGCCCGTATAGATCCTCTGAGAAATCGAACAAGTGGCTCTCGATCGAGACGTCCCCGGTCGCATAAAACGTCGGACGCCGCCCGACGTTCGTCATTGCGTCGAACGTCCGACCGTCCTGAAGCCGTACACGTGTCGCATAGACGCCGAGGCGCGGCATGACGTATGACGCGTCCATGACGACGTTCGCCGTCGGGTAGCCAATCGTCCGGCCCCGGGCGTCGCCGTGGATGACTTCCCCGCAGATGACATACGGCGTACCGAGCAGCTCGCTCGCCACATCAACGTCTCCGGCACCGAGCAACTGACGAATCCGCGTCGACGACACTTTTTCGCCGCCGCTCGTCTGTTCAGCGACGACCGAGGTGGTGAAGCGACCGCGCGCATGATACGGCAGCGTCTCCATCGTCCCCTCACCGAATTTACCATACGAGTAGTCGAATCCTGCCGTCACGTGGACCGCACCGGCACCGATCAAATAGTCATCCACGAATTGTTGCGGTGACAGGCTCGCCAACTCTTTCGTGAACGTGATGACGATACACCGTTCGACACCGAGTCCGGCAATTCGGTTCAATTTCCGCTGGAGCGGTGTGATATAACGGACCGCATCCGGTTTGTTTGAGAGCACTTGTTTCGGGTGCGGGTCGAACGTGATCACGGTCACGGGTACATCGAGCTGTTTCGCTTGCGCCTGTGCATGCCGAATCACGGCCTGATGTCCGGTGTGGACGCCGTCGAAAAATCCGAGCACCATGACCGAAGGGACCAGGTCTGGTGTCTCAGGATACGTCAGATGGATCGTTTCCATACTTCAATCTCCCCTTTAGTCGATGGTCAACATGACCTCGACATTTGCGTCTGTTGTTCCGTCAAGCCGTCGATAGAGGGCAAGTGGAATTCCTTCTTCATTATAGACAGTAAACAGTTCAAATTCGAGCGAGACGTCGTTCAAACGCCCCCCGTTTCGAATATACCGCTCCCGATTGGCCGGAATCGTCATGGCAGGCCAACGCTTGATGACCTCTTCGAGCGGGATGAGGTGGTTCATGCGTTCCTCGACCGTCTCGAGGTCGGCGAGTTGTTGCAACGTGACAGCGGCCGTCTCCTCGAACGAACCAGACCTCGTCCGCCGCAGGTCGCTCATATGAGCCGGATAGCCGAGACGCTCCCCAATTTGGACGGCGAGCGTCCGGATGAATGTGCCTTTGCCACACTCGACGTCGACACGGAAACGGCAGACACCGTCTTCGATGACCGGGTCATTCGTCCGGACGAGGCGATGAATCTCGACGATGCGGCGCGGTCGTTCCACCGTCTGACCTTTCCGGGCGTATTCGTACAATTTCTTGCCGTTCACTTTGACGGCAGAGAAGTACGGTGGGATTTGCTCAATCTTTCCTGTCAACGTCTCGAGGACGCGATCGATGTCTGCAGCAGTGAACGCCTCTGGACCGACTTCGCGCGTCTCGACGACCTCGCCATGAGCATCCTCGGTCATCGTCGCCGTCCCAATTGTAATCTCGGCGGCGTACCGTTTGCCTTCATCGGTCAGAAAACGTGACAGCTTTGTTGCCCGGCCGAGACAAATCGGCAGGACACCGGTCACTTCGGGGTCGAGCGTGCCGGTATGACCGACTTTCTTCGTTTGGAACAATTTACGGAGCTTGAACACGCAGTCGTGGCTCGTCATGCCGCTGTCTTTATCTAAAATCAATACACCTGTTGGTTCCATCTGGATTCCTCCCATCAAAAAAGGGGAGACGCGAGTCCCCCCTTCAATTTATTGGTCGTTCCGATTTAAATCACGAATCAATGAATCGATATGGCTACCATATGCGACCGATGAATCGTATTCGAACGACAATTCTGGCGTTTTCCGAAGACGGATGCGGCTCCCGATCTCGCGGCGAATAAATGCGCTCGCCTTATCGAGACCAGCTTGCGTCTCAGCCTTCACTTCGGCGTCGTCTCCAAGCACCGTGTAGTAGGCTGTCGCTTGCTGTAAATCTCCCGTCACATCGACGCTTGTAATTGTAGCGTTCTTCGTACGTGGGTCGTTGACTTCACGGAGCAAGATATCTGTAATCTCTTTACGCATCTGCTCTGCGACGCGTTGGGCACGAATGTTCATACGTGTTCCCTCCTCGCTTTATTTACGTTCGACTTCTTTCATGATGAACGCCTCGATGACGTCCTCCACTTTGATGTCGTCGAACTTCTCTACTTTAATCCCACACTCGTAGCCTGCCGCGACTTCTTTGACGTCGTCTTTGAAGCGACGGAGCGTATCGAGTTTTCCTTCGTACACAACAATCCCGTTACGGATGATGCGGACGCCGGCGTCGCGTGAAATTTTACCTTCTGTGACGTAACAGCCGGCAATCGTACCGACTTTCGAGACTTTGAAGACGTCACGGACTTCAACTTGTCCTGTAATTTCTTCAACGAACTCAGGGTCGAGCATCCCTTTCATCGCGCTCTCGATTTCATCGATGGCGTTATAGATGATCCGGTGCAGACGCATTTCAACATGCTCTTGCTCGGCCATCGACCGGGCGTTCCCATCTGGGCGGACGTTGAATCCGATGATGATCGCATTGGCTGCCGAAGCGAGGATGACGTCACCTTCTGTGATGGCACCGACACCTTGGTGAACGATGTTGATTTTAACGCCTGCGACGTCGATTTTACGGAGTGAACCAGCGAGTGCTTCAGCCGAACCTTGAACGTCTGCTTTGATGATGACGTTCAAATCTTTGACTTCGCCTTCTTGAATACGGCTGAACAAGTCGTCGAGACTCACTTTAGCCGATTCGCGACGCTGTGACTCGAGGTAACGTTGGTAACGTTTTTCCCCGATTGCACGTGCTTTCTTCTCGTCTTCAAACACGATGAACTGGTCACCAGCTTGTGGGACGTCGTTCAATCCTGTGATCTCGATTGGAGTCGATGGACCGACTTCTTTCACACGACGACCGATATCGTTGACCATGGCCCGGACGCGTCCGAACGTGCTACCGACGACGATCGAGTCACCGATGCGGAGTGTCCCGTGTTGAACGAGAAGCGTAGCGACAGGACCGCGGCCTTTGTCGAGCTTCGCTTCAATGACCGAACCGCGAGCTGGCATTTCCGGCGTCGACTTGTACTCTTCGACTTCTGAGACGAGTAAGATCATCTCGAGCAACTCATCGATTCCTTCGTCCTTCAAAGCTGAAATCGGTACGAAAATCGTTTCGCCGCCCCACTCTTCCGGTACAAGACCAAACTCTGTCAATTCTTGTTTGACGCGGTCAGGGTTTGCGCCTTCTTTATCCATTTTGTTCACCGCGACGATAATCGGCACGTTTGCCGCTTTCGCGTGTGAGATGGCTTCTTCTGTCTGTGGCATGACGCCGTCATCCGCTGCCACAACGATAATCGCGATATCCGTCACTTCGGCTCCGCGGGCACGCATCGTCGTAAAGGCGGCGTGACCTGGTGTGTCAAGGAACGTGATCTTTTTACCGTTGACTTCAACTTGATAAGCACCGATGTGCTGCGTGATCCCGCCGGCTTCACCAGCAACGACTTTCGTGTTGCGGATCGAGTCAAGAAGGGTTGTCTTACCGTGGTCGACGTGACCCATGATCGTCACGACAGCTGGACGCTCCACAAGCTCATACGGAGAGAAGTCGATTTCTACTTCTTCAAAGTCCGTCTCGTCGATGAGGACTTCTTTCTCGACTTCGTAACCGAATTCAGTTGCAAGCAACTCAATCGTCTCGTCATCAAGTGTTTGGTTGATTGTCGCCATGACACCAAGACCCATCAACTTCATGATGATCTCGTTTGGCTTTTTATCCATCTTCGCAGCGAGGTCCGATACGCTGAGGACATCCTCGTACTTGATGACGTTGCCCATTTCAGACTCTTGCGCTAAACGAGCCGCTTTACGTTGACTCGTTTTCGAATTTGGATCCGCTTCTAATGGCACGGCTGCTTTCGCAGGTTTACCTTTGAATTTACCGCCGCGCTTTTTGTTGCGGTTGTCGTTGCGGTTGTTGCCGAAACGGTTGCCACCACGGTTACCCGCTTGGTTGCTTTGACCGCCAGACGCTTGTGGGCGTGCTTTCGGTGCTTCTTGTTTGCCAGCAGGCTTCGCGTCAGCCGGTTTTGACTTGGCAGACTTCGTTTCAGCTTGTTTCGTTGCAACCGGCTTGTCTTGCTTGTCAGCCGAACGGTATTTCTCAGGGTTGAAGACACGGTCGAGTTGCTTGACCGATTCCTCATCTAAGACAGCCATGTGATTTTTCACTGGCTTGTTCATTTTTTCGAGCTGAGTAATGACTTGTTTACTTGTTACATTCTGTTCTTTTGCAAATTCATAGACGCGTTTTCCCAAAGCATCCACCTCCGTTAATAGTTAAGAGAGAAGTTGCTTAAGCTTGTTCGCAAATCCGGATTCTGTCACAGACACGACGACTCGCATGTCTTTACCTAAAGCAGCCCCGATTGTATATCGGTCGCTCACTTCAATCAATGGAACACCATACGATGTACATTTGTCGGTAACCCGTTTTCTCGTAGACGCTCCTGCATCTCCGGCAAGGATGACGAGCTTGGCTCGGCCAGCTCGCACATCCTTCAACACAAACTCTTCTCCCATCGTTACTTTCCTCGCCCGTGCGGCAAGGCCTAACAATGATTCCCACTGACTCATGATTCGGCTCCTGTAACAGCTTGAAGTAGCTGCTCATAAAGCGCTTCACTTGTCTTCACTTTTAAATGATGATCGAGTGTCCGTTTTTTCTCTGCTAAACGAATCACGTCCGCATCTTTCGACAAATACGCCCCACGTCCGTTCAATTTACCGGTCGTATCGATGACGACATCGCCTTCCGGCGTCCGAACGACACGAATCAACGCTTGTTTCGGCAACATTTCTTGCGTGACCACACATTTGCGCAAAGGAAGTTTCTTTTGCTTCATGGTCATTCCTCTTCTTTCACCGTTGTCGGCTCGAGAGCGACGTCAACCGAGTCAGTCTGTTCCATTTCATTGTGAACATTTTCTGGCTCCGGTTCAACTTTTTCGGCGTACGTATCATACAAGTCCATGCCTTCAGCATCCGTTTCGCTCTTGATATCAATTTTCCATCCCGTCAATTTCGCGGCAAGACGGGCGTTTTGACCGCGCTTCCCGATGGCGAGTGACAATTGATAGTCTGGCACGACGACCGTCGTCGACTTGCTAGGTTCATTGACGTACACGTCAACGACTTGAGCCGGGCTGAGTGCGTTTTTCACGAACTCTTTCGGGTCGTTCGACCAACGGACGATATCGATTTTCTCACCGTTGAGCTCATCGACGATCGTTTGAACACGCTGCCCTTTCGGACCGACACAAGCGCCGACCGGGTCGACGATATCCGAATGGACGGCAATCTTCGAGCGATCGCCCGCTTCACGTGAGACCGACATGACGTCGACCGTACCGCTCGCGATTTCTGGTACTTCGAGCTCGAACAGACGACGCAACAGACCTGGATGTGTCCGTGAGACTTGGATGGCTGCGCCAGAACCTTTCGTCGTCGAATCGACTTTCGTCACATACACTTTGATACGGTCATGAATCTGGTACGATTCATTCGGCATCTGCTCGTTCGGTGTGAGCACCGCTTCGATATTGTTTTCAAGACCGATATACAAGTTGCGTGGGTCGAACCGTTCCACAATCCCCGTCATGATCTCGTCTTCTTTATCGACGAAGTGGTTATAGATGCGCTCGCGCTCGGCTTCCCGCATCTTTTGCGTGACGACTTGTTTGGCCGTCATCGCCGCGACGCGACCGAAGTCGCTCGGTGTGACTTCTTCTTTATGGAAGTCCCCTAACTCGTAGTTCGGGTCGATCTCATGCGCTTCTTCGAGCGACAATTGTTGCTCGGGATGCGAGAGACGTTCAACGACTTCAAGAAGTGCGAAGACACGAATATCACCAGTCACTTGGTCGAATTCAACTTTTACGTTTTCATTCGGGTTGGCGACGTTTCGGCGGTATGCCGAAATGAGCGCCTGCTCAAGTGCATCGATGATAATCTCCTTCTCGATTCCTTTTTCGTTAGCAATCTGTTCGATTGTTGTGAGTAATTGTGGCCCCATCTTTACCTCTCCTTAACTAAACGTGACCGCTAGGCGGGCTTGTGCAATTTTGTCTACCGGTAGCGATATCGCTTTTTTTCTTGTCTTAATACGTGTCTCGACGACGGCGGTCTCGCCGTCATATTCTGTCAAAATCCCTTCGAACTCTTTAGCACCTTCAATCGGGGCGAACGTCTTGATATAGACGTTCTTTCCAATCGCGCGTTCAAAGTCGGTCGGCTTCTTCAGCGGTCGCTCGGCACCGGGACTCGAGACGTCAAGATAATAGGCTTGTTCGATCGGATCGCTATCGTTTAGTTTTTCCGAGAGTTGTTCGTTGATGTTGACGCAATCATCTAAATCGACGCCCCCCGGCTTGTCGATATAGACGCGCAAGAACCAGTCTGGCCCTTCTTTCACGAATTCGACATCGACCAATTCCATGTTCTCACGCTCCACGATCGGCAACGCGATCGCTTCGACGACTTCTGTTATTTTGGACACTCTCATCCCTCCTTCTGGCTTTTACATACAAGAAAGGAGTAGGGTTCCCTACTCCTTTCCGTCGTAGTATCCAACATTGTTCGATACCAATATATCATATTTTCCCGTTTTTTCGCAACTTACACCCCAAAATCAAAGAACGAGAGTTGGTTCTCATCCGGGAGGCCTTCGAGACATTTCATCGTATCGAGCGTCTCAACGATCGTCTTCGACAACTTGGCCCGTTTGCGCAAGTCTTCTTTTGATAAGAACTGTCCTTCGGCACGTGCATCGACAATCGCTTTCGCCGCGTTCGTCCCGAGTCCATCGACTGCATTGAACGGTGGGATGAGCGTGTTCCCTTCAATCAGGAATTCGGTCGCACTCGAACGATACAAATCGATGTTTTGGAACTTCATGCCGCGCTCCAACATCTCGAGAGCGAGCTCGAGCACGGTGTGAAGGCCTTTATCTTTCGCCGTGGCTTCAAATCCTTTTTCACGGATATCCGACATCGCTTTACGCACGGCCTGTGATCCTTTGATCATCGCCGACAAATCGAAGTCGCCGGCCCGGACCGTGAAGTACGTCGCATAATACAAGATTGGATGATGCACTTTGAAGTAGGCGATTCGCACGGCCATAAGCACGTACGCCGTGGCGTGCGCTTTCGGGAACATGTACTTAATCTTCTTACAAGACGAGATGTACCATTCCGGGACATCGTTGGCCCGCATCTCCGTCTCCATATCTTCTGACAAGCCCTTCCCTTTCCGCACCGACTCCATGATTTTGAAGGCGAATGACGGTTCGAGGCCCGCATATATCAAGTAGACCATGATGTCATCACGACACCCGATCACGTCTTTCAGTTCACACGTCCCGTTGTAGATGAGCTCGTTGGCGTTTCCAATCCAGACGTCCGTCCCGTGAGACAATCCAGAGATTTGAACGAGCTCGGAGAACGTCGATGGCTTCGTCTCTTCGAGCATCTGCCGGACGAATTTTGTCCCGAACTCTGGAATCCCGAGCGTTCCCGTCTTCGATTCGATTTGCTCTGGCGTGACACCGAGCACGTCCGGCGACGAAAAGATTTTCATGACTGTCGGATCGTCCGTCGGAATCGTCTTCGGATCGATACCGGACAAGTCTTGTAGCATCCGGATGGCGGTCGGGTCATCGTGACCGAGAATATCGAGTTTGAGCAAGTTGTCGTGAATCGAGTGGAAGTCAAAGTGGGTCGTTTTCCACTCGGATGACTTATCATCGGCCGGATATTGGATCGGCGAAATTTCGGCGATGTCCATATAATCCGGGACGACGATGATTCCCCCCGGGTGTTGTCCCGACGTCCGTTTGACGCCGGTGACGCCCGAGACGAGCCGATCGACTTCGGCGTTCCGATAAATCTTATCGTTCTCGGTCGCATAACCTTTCACATATCCATACGCCGTCTTATCGGCAATTGTCCCGATCGTCCCCGCACGGTACACATAATCCTCTCCGAACAACACTTTCGTGTAGGCGTGGGCGTGTGGTTGATATTCACCCGAGAAGTTCAAATCGATATCCGGTACTTTGTCCCCTTTGAAACCAAGGAACGTCTCGAACGGGATATCGTGCCCGTCCTTCGTATACCAAGTCCCACACTCCGGACATTGCTTGTCGGGAAGGTCATACCCGGACCCGACCGATCCGTCGTCGAAGAAGTGGGAATGTTGACACTTCGGACAGACGTAATGCGGCGGCAACGGGTTGACCTCGGTGATTTCGGTCATCGTCGCAACGAAACTCGAGCCGACCGAACCACGTGAACCGACGAGATAGCCGTCATCGAGTGATTTCTTAACGAGCTTATGCGAAATCAAATAGATGACCGCAAAGCCGTGTCCGATAATCGATTTCAGCTCTTTCTCGAGCCGGGCCTCGACGATTTCCGGCAGTTGTTCTCCGTAAATCGAACGGGCCATGTCGTAACTCATGTTCCGGACCTCATCGTCTGCGCCTTCAATCTTCGGTGTGTACAAATCGTCCGGAATGATTTGAATCGACTCGATTTGATCGGCGATCGCATTCGGGTTCGTGATGACGATTTCGCGGGCGAGTTCGTCCCCGAGGAACTTGAACTCTTCCATCATCTCTTTCGTCGTCCGGAAATGGGCGTGCGGGAGTTCTTTCCGCGTGTTGATGAAGTTGGCACCACCTTGCGTCCGAATCAAGATCTCTCGGTATGAGCGGTCTGTCCGGTCAAGGTAATGAACGTTTCCGGTCGCACATACCGGCAGGCCGGCCTGTCCGGCGACGCGAATGATCCGCTTAATGATTTCCCGTAACTCGAGCTCGTTGGCGACGATCTCTTTATCGATCAAATGCATATAGAGCGCCGGGGGATGAATCTCGATGAAGTCGTAGAACGCCATCATCTTCTCAAGCTCTTCGTCTGACTTGTTCAGGGCGGCGTCAAAAATTTCACCGTTGTCACACGCCGAACCGATGAGGAGTCCTTCACGACGCTTCACGATTTCCGAGCGCGGCATGCGTGCCATCCGGAACAAGTAATCGATGTGGGACAACGAGATTAGTTCGTATAAGTGACGAAGTCCCGGTTTTTTCGTTTTCGCATAAATCGTCGCATGGAACGGACGGATTTTCGAGACGTCGCTTCCGACTTTCGCGTTCAGTGAGCGATGCGTCTGCATCTCAAACATCTGTTTGGCGAGTTCGAGCAGTTTCATGAGCAAGTACGCCGTCGCCTCCGCATCATAGATGGCCCGGTGATGCTGGGTCAACTCGATATCGAATCGCTTCGCGAGCGTGTTGAGGCGGTGGTTTTTGAGCGTCGGTAAAATCGTCCGGGCGAGTTCGAGCGTGTCGATGACGGGATAGTCATCCGGCTCGTGCCCCCCGCTCCGAAGCGTCGCTTCTAAGAAGCCCATATCGAACGATGCGTTATGGGCGACGAGGATGCCGTCCCCGCACCAATCGACGAACTGTTTGGCGATGACTTCGGGATCGGGCTGGCCATGGACCATGTCGTCCGTGATGCCCGTCAGCTCGATTGTCGTAGCCGAGAGCGGATGTTTCGGATCGGCGAACGCCTCGAACCGGTCGATGATTTCACCGTCTTTAATTTTGACCCCGGCGAGTTCGATGATTTTGTTGTAGACGGCCGAAAGTCCGGTCGTCTCGACGTCGAAGACGACATACGTCGCATCATCGAGCGGGACATCGGTCGGGTGATACGCGACAGGCACGCCGTCATTGACGACGTTCGCCTCGACCCCGAACAGCACTTTGATGTCATTCTTTTTCCCGGCGTAATAGGCTTCCGGGAACGACTGGACGCCGGCGTGGTCGGTGATGGCGATGGCGCGATGGCCCCATTTGGCCGCCCGGGCGACGAGCGCCGACACGTTCGTGACCGCGTCCATCTGGCTCATTTGCGTATGCGCGTGTAATTCGACGCGTTTCTCGCCGGCCCACTCGTCACGGGCCGGTTCGACTTTCACTTCTTGCAGTTGCGATGCCATCATGCACAGTTCGCGCATGAAGCTGTCATCCTCGACCCGGCCGGCCGCTTGGATCCACATGCCTTTTTTGACGGCGCTGAGCATCCGGTCATCATCGTCATCGCGTGCGAACACTTTGACGATGAGTGAATCGGTATAGTCTGTCATCTTGAACGTGAACAGTTTCTTCCCGCTCTTCAGTTCTTTCCGTTCGGCCGAGAAGACGAGACCTCGGATGGCGACGCGTCGTTCTTCTTCGATGATCGTCTTGATCGGGACGATCTCGTCTTTGATCAAGGCGCCCATCCGTACCTCGGTGACCGGTTCATCGTTCGTCTCGGTCGCCTTCGCGAATTGCGCTGCGAGCGCGAGCTTCGCTTGTTCCAAATCTTCTTGCACGACTTGTTCACGGAGCGCTTGGTTTGCTTCTTCATTCTCCGAGAACAGCGCTTGGCAAGGTTTCTTCATAAAGCCATAGGCGCTATAGAGCGCTTGGACTTCTTGGCATAACTCTTTATCGACATAGTTCGCCTCAGGGGCCGAGCGCACCGGGATGAGCAATTTGTTCTGCTCAAAGCGCGGTGAGACCGATGCGAAATAACTGCGCATCGCACCCGACACTTGGCTGAGTTCACTGACGATACGCGGCCAATAGTCGATATAATCCTGTTCGGCACCGCCTGAGATCGTCGTGAAACGCGCGTACACCTCGTCAGCGAACGTCGCGTACCGGCTCTCGATTCGACTCATGAACAGTTGATACACCTCGTACGGCAACACGCGCTGCAACTGGAAATAAAACGTCCACGTCCGGCGCTGCTTGTTGACGACAAGTCGCGTCAATTCCGCATCGTCGAATTGTTCCGTCTCGGTCGTGATGCCGAGATCGGTCAAGAGCAATTGCATTTTTTGATTAGCTTCCACGGGTAAGAAGTCCCCCCCTTTTATCATTCGATGTCGAAAAATGAAGGTGACGGCAAGAAACCGTCACCTTCATCGATCATTTTGCCTCGTTCAGTTGCGCCGTGATCACACGTGGCAACTCATCTACCGTCGTCTCAAGGACTTCGCCAGTGGCACGTACTTTCACTTCGACGATACCTTCGCTCGCTTTTTTCCCGACGTTGATACGAATCGGAAGACCGATCAAATCAGCATCGGCGAATTTGACGCCAGCCCGTTCTTTACGGTCATCATACAACACATCGTACGTCGATGACAGCTCATCGTATAAACGGTTCGCGAGTTCGACTTGCGCTTCGTCTTTCGTGTTGATGGCAATCAAGTGCACATCGAACGGAGCGACGCTCTTCGGCCAAACGATACCGCGATCGTCATGATGTTGCTCGATGACGGCCGACAATGTGCGTGAGACGCCGATGCCGTAGCAACCCATAATGAGCGGTTCGGCCCGACCTTCTTCGTTCAAGAACGTCGCGCCCATCGCTTCTGAATAGCGCGTGCCGAGCTTGAACACTTGTCCGACTTCAATCCCGCGAGCGAAGCGGACCGGACCCGACTCGTCAGGTGCCATGTCGCCTTCGACGACGAAACGGAGGTCATGATACGTCAAATGCGACAAGTCGCGTTCGGCGTTGACATGCGTATAATGGGTGTTCGCCTCGTTGGCGCCACATACCGCGTCGACCAAATATTTGACGGCGTAATCGGCCACGACTTTGACCGGTGCATGAATCGGTCCGAGCGTGCCCGGCTCACAGCCGAACAAGTCGATGATCGTCGCTTCTTCTTCCATTTGGATGTCGAGTCCGCCAAGGGCGTTCTTCACTTTGACGTCGTTCGCCTCGTGATCACCTCGAACGATGGCCATGACCGTCTCGCCATCGACGTTGAAGAGGACCGACTTGATCGTCGTCTTCGTGTCGACGTTCAAGAAGCGCGCCACATCTTCAATCGTCTTATTGTCTTTCGTGTCGACCTTGTCGAGGGCAAGCACTTCGGCCGCTTGCATGTCATAGCGGTCGAGCGTTTCTGCCATCTCGATATTGGCGGCGTAGTTCGACGTGTCCGTATAGACAATCGTGTCTTCCCCGATATCGGCAAGCGCTTGGAATTCGTGCGTGTCTTTCCCGCCGATGGCACCCGAGTCAGCTACGACCGGGCGATATTTTAAACCGATGCGGTCAAAGATGTTGGAATAGGCGTTATACATGTTCTTGTATTCGTCGTCCAAGTCATCTTGTGTGGCGTGGAACGAATACGAATCTTTCATCAAGAACTCACGACCCCGGAGCAGTCCGAAACGTGGACGACGCTCGTCGCGATATTTCGTTTGAATCTGATACAAGTTGACCGGTAACTTTTTGTAGGAGTTGAGTTCATCGCGCACGATCGACGTGATGAGTTCCTCGTGCGTCGCACCGAGGGCGAAGCGACGATCGTGACGATCGGTCAATCGCATAAGTTCAGGACCATAAATACCCCAGCGACCCGTCTCTTCCCACAGTTCCGCCGGTTGAATCGCTGGCATGAGCAATTCTTGGGCACCGGCCCGGTTCATCTCTTCGCGGATGATCGTTTGAATCTTTTGTAACACGCGGTGGCCTAGTGGAAGATACGAATAAATTCCAGCGGCGTTTTGGCGCATGAAGCCCCCGCGGACGAGGAGTTGATGGCTGATGGCTTCTGCGTCGGCCGGCACTTCTCTAAGCGTAGGCATGAACAGTCTCGATTGTTTCATAGGTATCAACGTTTCCCTTCTATAACCCGATTAGATCTTACTATTATTATTTAAAGAATGATTGAATATCATTCCACGTGACGATCAACATGAGGAGCATGAGCAAAGCGAACCCGATAAAGTGGACGAATCCTTCCTTTTTCGGATCGATCGGCCGTCCGCGCACCGCTTCGAACAAGAGGAAGATGAGTCGTCCTCCATCAAGTGCCGGGAGCGGCAACAAGTTAAAGATGGCCAAGTTGACTGATAAAAGTGCCGTCCAGTTGAGGAGCATGATGAGCCCGCTCGCCGCCACTTCATCGGTCATGCGGACAATCCCGACCGGTCCGGCCAATTGGTCGACGCCCACTTGACCGGTAACCAAATCACCGACCGCGGAAAAGATGAGCGTCGACATCGTCCACGTCGTCTCAGCCCCAGTCGTGAAGGCTTTCGTCGGTGAACGCTCGAGCGCGTTCGTCACGCCCAATATCCCGACCGTCTCGCCGTTTTGTTCGACCGCTTGCGGCGTGAGCGTCACCGTTTGTTCTGCATCATCCCGAATATACGTCACTTCCGTTGGCGTGTCGGCACGATCGGCCAATACCGTCCGCAAATCGAGCCAGTTGTCGATCGGTTGACCCTCGATCGAGACGATTTCGTCGCCTGCGACGAGCCCGGCTTGATCGGCGGCCGAGTCTGGTTGGACCGTACCGATTCGTCCATCGTCCGTTGGCGTCCCTTGGACGAGACCGACGATGACAAGCAAGATGAAGGCAAGGACGAAGTTCATCGCTGGGCCGGCTGCAATCGCGAGCACACGTTTCCATACCGATTGAGCTCCGAACGTGCGGTCGTATGGGGCAATTTGAATTTCCATGCCTTGGTCGACGAGAAGCGTGTCCCGTTCAAGTGAATAGACACGGACCTCATCATCGACGAGTAACTGGATCTTCAATTCGCGAATCGAATCGAACTTGTCGACCGTCCCGACGACGTGCACGTCTTTTGCCTGGTCCGGCTGGAAGTAGACACGATCGACCGTGCCGGCGTTCGTCAGGCGTAACCCGACGTGTTGACCGGCTTTCACTTCGATCGGCTCAAAATCTTCTCCTGCCATTTTGACATACCCACCGATTGGCAATAAGCGAATCGTATACAGCGTCTCATTCTTTCTGAACGAGAGGATTTTCGGTCCAAACCCGATTGCAAATTCATGACAGAGAATCCCTGCCCGTTTCGCCATGACGAGGTGTCCCCATTCATGAACCGATATGAGTACCCCAAACATCAAAACGATGGCGATAAAAGTCGTCATTGTCTATTCCCCACCTTCACTTTCCTTGCTGAATTTGTTCTCGAACCGCTCGGTCGACTTGAAGGATCTGTTCGAGCGTCGGTTCTGCAATTACCGTATGTGTCTCCATCGCTTGTTCAACGATCCGTTCAATATCGAGGAAAGCGATCTCCCCGTTCAAGAACAGCTCGACAGCCGCCTCGTTGGCCGCATTAAGCACCGTCGGCATCGAACCACCGGCGCGTCCGGCCTCATACGCGAGGCGTAAGGCCGGATAACGCGTCAAGTCGGCTTCTGCGAAGTGAAGCGTTCCGATTTCTCTCAAGTTTAACCGCTTGTTCCCCTCGATTTCAAGACGTTTCGGACCGGAGAGCGCATAGAGGATCGGTCCCCGCATATCCGGATTTCCAAGCTGCGCCATGACGGCGGCGTCTTTGAATTCGACCATCGAGTGGATGATGGACTCACGATGAAGCACCACTTCAATATCATTATAATCGATATCGAACAACCAGTGCGCTTCGATGACTTCGAGTCCTTTATTGAACATCGTCGCCGAATCGATCGTGATTTTCGCCCCCATCGACCAGTTTGGATGTGCGAGCGCCTCTGCGACGGTCACGCCGTCTAATTCATCCCGCGACTTGTCACGGAAACTCCCGCCTGATGCCGTTAAGATGATTTTCGAGACGTCCTCTCGGCGTTCACCGTTCAAACATTGATAGATGGCCGAATGTTCACTATCGACTGGAAGCAGGCTGACCCCATGCTTCTTGACGGCTGCCGTGACGAGATGGCCCGCCGTGACGAGCGTCTCCTTGTTCGCCAAAGCGATGTCTTTACCTGCCTCGATGGCAGCGAGCGTCGGCTCAAGACCGACAGCCCCGACGACGGCTGTGACGACGATGTCAGCCCGCTCTGCGGTCGCACATTCGATCAACCCTTCAAGTCCGATAAAAAAGAGTGGTTCGTATGTAAGTCGTGGTTTGAGTCGTTCGAGCACTTCGATGTCTTTGGCGGACACGTATTTCGGCCGCAAGCGGTTGATCCATTCCTCGGCTACATCTACATTCGTTCCGAAGGCATAGGCCTCAAGTTCAAACAAGTCGGGGTGCTGTTCGATGACGTCACATGTCTGTACGCCAATCGAACCAGTCGCCCCGATTAAGCTGATTCGCTTCATCTTGACACTCCTTTATAACAAATTAAATACCCAGATGACGGTGAATACCGCGATCATACTATCAAAGCGGTCCAAAATGCCACCGTGTCCCGGTAACAGATGACCCGAATCTTTTACGTTGAATTGACGTTTATACGCCGACTGTACCAAGTCCCCGAGTTGCCCGACGACGGATACGACGACCGCGAGCACCACTACTTCGAGAATCGGCAACACCGGTTCGACGAGGACGTAGACGAGACCGACGACGATAGACGAGATGATCCCACCGACCGCCCCTTCAATCGTCTTGTTCGGACTGATTGAGGGCCACAGTTTTGTCTTACCGATTGCTTTGCCCGTGAAGTAAGCACCCGAGTCGGTCGCCCAAATCATGAACAGGACGAGAAGTACTTTGACGAGCCCATCCTCCGAAAGACGGACGAGCGCAAAACTAGAGAAACCGATGACGAGATAGACAGCAGATACAAAATAAAAACTCGCGTCTTCATACGTGAAACGGTTTTTTGTGACGACCGTCCAAAACAGGAGGAGCATTAAACCGAGCACCATCCATTGATTCGTCGACATCGGCATCTCGCCCATGACAAGCTGTCGCTCGAGCAACATCAATACGAACGGGAAGGCTACAAGGAGCGACGTCACAAGGAACGGAAACGCCGTCAACTTGTGATTGCGCATCATCGTGAACTCGCTCAGTCCAATCAAGGCGAGCACACCCATCAAGATGACGAACGGACTGCCCCCGAGGGCGATCAAGCTGACAAAAATGGCACCGGCCCAAAGACCGGTAATAATTCGAGTCTTCATGTCACACCCCACCAAACCGGCGCGTCCGCGCGTTATACGCTTCGATTGCCTCGACGAAGTGGTCTCGTTTGAACTCAGGCCATAACACGTCTGTGAAATGGAGTTCAGCGTACGCCCCTTGCCAGAGCAAGAAGTTCGAGAGACGCTGTTCCCCGCTCGTCCGGATAATCAAATCGACGTCTTGCATATTTGTCATGAGACGCTGTCCGATCATGGCGTCATCGATGTCGTCCGGTTGAATCTTCCCTGCCGCTACATCGCTGGCGATATGGCGCATCGCTTGTACGAGCTCGTCGCGGCCACCATAGTTTAAGGCAAAGACGAGATCCAGACCTGTGTTCGTCGCCGTGCGAGTACGAGCCTCATCGACTGCATCCCGCGTGCCGCGCGGTAATTTTGACACATCACCTGCGACGAGGACGCGAACATTTTGTTCGTCCAGTTCTTTTAAGTCCGTCTCTAAAAATTGTTTCGGCAATTTCATCAAGAAGTTGACTTCTTCTTCCGGACGCGTCCAGTTCTCCGTCGAGAACGCATAGAGCGTCAACGAACGGATCCCGAGTTCTTGGGCGGTGCGAACCGCTTCCCGGACCGATTTCATCCCTTCCCGGTGACCCATGATGCGAGGGAGTCCACGCTTTTTCGCCCAACGGCCGTTGCCGTCCATAATAATAGCGACGTGTTCGGGGATGCTCAGTTCCGCCTCGGTCTTCGTTTTAGGATTCACCCATTTAAACATACTCTATCCTCCTGATTGTATGAAAGAGGGACCCTCTCAGTAAAAGGGTCCCCACACAGCTTTTTGGTATACCACTTCCGTGATTACACTTCCATGATTTCTTTTTCTTTCGTCGCTGCAGATTCATCAATCTTTTTGATATACGAATCCGTTAACGATTGAACGTCATCCGCGTAACCGCGAAGGTCGTCCTCAGTCAAGTCCCCATCTTTTTCAAGCTTTTTCAAGTTCTCGTTGGCGTCACGACGAACGTTACGGACAGCGACTTTCGCTTCTTCCGCATATTTCTTCGTCACTTTCACGAGCTCTTTGCGACGCTCTTCCGTCAAAGCTGGGATGGCGAGACGAATGACGGTCCCGTCCGACGACGGCGAGAGACCAAGGTCGGCTTTTTGGATCGCTTTTTCAACGTCAGACACCATCGACTTGTCCCATGGTTGAATCAAGAGAAGGCGTGCTTCCGGTGTATTGATGTTCGCGACTTGATTGAGCGGTGTCGGTACGCCGTAGTAATCGACTTGAACCGGGTCCAAGATCGACGCGCTCGCGCGTCCCGTCCGAAGTGTCCCGAAGTCACGCTTCAGCGCGGAAACGGCTTTCTCCATTTTCTCTTCAGCAGTTTTCAATACGTCATTTACACTCATGAATTGATTCCTCCTACTACCGTCCCGATATGTTCCCCGAGTACGACACGTTTGATGTTTCCTTCTTCAAGCAATGAGAATACAATCAGTGGGATATGGTTGTCCATACATAGTGACGTGGCTGTCGAATCCATCACTTGGAGACCGTCCTTTAAGACGTCCAAGTACGTGAGCGTGTCGTATTTGACTGCATCCGGAACGAGTTTCGGATCGGCCGAATAGACGCCGTCGACGTTGTTTTTTCCCATCAAGATGACGTCAGCTTCGATTTCCGCTGCGCGGAGTGCCGCTGTCGTGTCTGTCGAGAAGTACGGGTTCCCCGTCCCTGCCGCGAAGATGACGACGCGACCTTTTTCAAGGTGACGCATCGCCCGGCGACGAATGTACGGTTCAGCCACTTGGCGCATTTCGATTGAGGTTTGGACGCGTGTTTGGACACCGTTCGTTTCAAGGCTATCTTGTAGCGCGAGCGAGTTCAATACCGTGGCGAGCATGCCCATGTAATCCGCATTCGCTCGGTCCATGCCGAGCTCGCTACCGGTCTTGCCGCGCCAGATGTTCCCGGCGCCTACGACGACGGCAACTTCGACGCCCAAGGCGACCAATTCTTTAATTTGCCCAGAGATCGAATTGACGATGGCCGGGTCAATCCCGTACCCTTGATCTCCAGCGAGCGCTTCCCCACTCAATTTTAACACAATTCGCTTATATTTCGGTTCCATACTTTGCCTCCTCTTGCTTGAAAAAAGGGAACACGCTCCCTTAACGAACTAACTCAAGGTTATACAGACGTGTTCCCAATTTTGATAGCACCATGTGAATGATGCAGATTATTTTTTAAGTTGGTTCATTACTTCTTCAGCAAAGTTTTCTTCGCGTTTTTCCATACCTTCTCCAACTTCGTAACGTACGAATGAGTTGATACGGCCGCCTTTAGACTCTACGTATTTCCCAACTTTGAAGTCAGCGTCTTTAACGAATGTTTGGTCGACGAGGCAGATTTCCTCGAAGTACTTGTTCATACGTCCCGCAATCATCTTCTCGACGATGTTGGCAGGCTTGCCTTCGTTGAGGGCTTGCTCAGTCAAGACTTTCTTCTCACGATCTGCTTCTTCAGCCGATACTTCGTCGCGTGTCGCGTAAAGTGGGCGTGCTGCTGCTACGTGCATGGCTACGTCTTTTGCAACTGTTTCGTCTGTTGTACCGTCGAGGACAACGACTGAACCGATGCGGCCGCCCATGTGGAGGTACGTGCCGAAGACTGCATCGTCCGCTTTTTCAAGGACAGCGATGCGACGGAGTGAGATTTTCTCTCCGATTGTCGAAGCTTCTTCTTGAATGTGTGTTTCAAGCGTTTTACCAGCTACGAATTCAGAAGCGAGTGCCGCTTCAACTGTCGTTGCGCCTGAAGTAAGAACAGCTTTTGCTACGTCTGAAACGAGTGTTTGGAACTTCTCGTTTTTCGCAACGAAGTCTGTTTCTGAGTTAACTTCGACGAGCGTAGCTTTGTTGCCTTCAACCGCTACTGCCGTCAAACCTTCTGCTGCGATACGGTCGCCTTTAGCTGCTGCTTTCGCGATCCCTTTTTCACGAAGGAAGTCGATTGCTGCTTGCATGTCACCGTTTGTTTCAGTGAGTGCTTTTTTGCAATCGAGCATACCTGCACCTGTTTTTTCACGAAGTTCTTTTACCATTGCTGCTGTAACTGCCATCGGAAATTCCTCCTTGTAAAACTTACAATTTTTTAAGAAAAAGCACTAAGGCTTTATATACGTGTCCTAAAAAAAGGTGATAAAAGGCTTTCCCTTTATCACCTGTTGTCTGACTGATTACTCAGCTTCTGTCGCTTCAACTTCTGGAGCTACCGCTTCTTCAGCTACTTCTTCTTCGCCTTGTTTCGCTTCGATGATTGCATCTGCCATCTTCGAAGTGAGCAATTTAACGGCACGAATCGCATCGTCGTTCGCTGGGATGACGTAGTCGATTTCGTCTGGGTCACAGTTTGTGTCGACAATCGCAACGATTGGGATGTTCAATTTGTGAGCTTCTGCAATCGCGATCCGCTCTTTACGTGGGTCAACGATGAAGAGTGCATCAGGAACACCTGGCATGTCCTTGATTCCGCCGAGGAACTTCTCAAGACGTGTCATTTCTTTTTTCAAGATGATGACTTCTTTCTTAGGAAGTACTTCGAACGTACCGTCAGCTTCCATTTTCTCAAGCTGCTTCAAACGGTTGATACGTTTTTTGATTGTTGAGAAGTTTGTGAGTGTTCCACCCAACCAACGCTCATTGATGAAGTACATACCTGAACGGAGTGCTTCTTCTTTGATCGTGTCTTGAGCTTGTTTTTTCGTACCTACGAAGAGGACGTTTCCGCCTTCTGCCGCGAGTTCACGAACGAAGTTGTACGCCTCGTCTACTTTTTTGACCGTTTTTTGAAGGTCGATGATGTAGATGCCGTTACGCTCCGTGAAGATGTATTTCGCCATTTTTGGGTTCCAACGGCGTGTCTGGTGACCGAAGTGTACACCAGCTTCGAGCAATTGCTTCATTGAAATTACTGCCATGATAAATTTCCTCCTTGTGGTTTAAAAAAGTCCTCCGCCTCGTTCATCGTTGTATTCCGACCTTTCGGCACCGAGGAATACCATCCCGAGACGTGTGTGATGTGTTTAACACCAAAAAATACTATAGCATATGTCCGCCAATCCGGCAACTCTCACTTTTTGCGAAGTTTGGCATAAAGGGCGACTTCTCCCTCACCTTTTCCGAGGAGTCGGGCCGTCTCCCGGACCGAATGGTTCAGTAAAACGTCCTCGACGTGCGGTGCTGATTGCGTATCGTCATCCGATGTCTCTCGTTTTGGCTCCGCATGGGTCGACTGAGCACCGGCAACCTCTTCGTTTGAGGACGCTGGTTGTTTCACGACATCGTTCATCGATTCCATGAACGACAACAGGAGGGCCTCGGTCTCACGTTTCTCGTGCTCGAGTTGCGTGACGCGAGCGGTCAACGCCTGGACTTGACGAAATAAGATCAGCAGTCCGTAAGCGACGATACAGGCGATTGCGATATATACGATGGTCATCTCCATCCCTCCTTCACGATGTCTTTTCTTCTAAATACGAACGTCCAAGTGCAAGCTTTAACGTCTTTAACGCCTTGGAATGGATTTGGGAGATACGTGACGTCGACAGTTCCAACACTTCGCCAATCTCGGTCAACGTCAACTCGTCGAAGTAGAACAACGAGACGACGAGACGTTCTTTCTCGGACAAGTGCTCGATTTCGGTCGTCAGCACGTCGAGCAGCTCGCGCTGCAATAGCGTATCCTCCGGTTTTTCAGAGTCAGGGTCGAAATACGTGACGGACATGACCTTGCCTTCTTCTTGAAGCGTCACCGCTTCATCGATCGACAACATGTTCGCGAAGTACCCTTCCGCCATCGCCTTCTCGATTTCCGACACCGGCAGTTCGCAGGCGCTCGCGAGTTCTTCTTTCGTCGGGGCCCGGTGCAACTTCTGCTCGAGTTGTTCGGCGATGTGATCAATTTTTTTCACGCGTTCGCGCACCGAACGCGGTAACCAATCAATTTTCCGCAGCCCATCGATGATGGCGCCACGTATCCGAAACGCCGCGTACGTGTCAAACTTGTTGTTGTGTTCTGGATCATATTTCATGAGGGCATCGTACAATCCCATGTAACCCAAACTTTTCAATTCGTCGCGTTCGACGCTCTTCGGGAGCGTCACGATCATTCGTTGCACGTGATAATGGATGAGGAACTCGTAGTGCGCCAATAGTTCATTCGCTGTATCCATATCGCGGTCAGTGTTCCAACGATCCCACAACTCGGTAAGCTGAGTCGTCATGTCGATCCCCCCTAGATTTCCTTAGTTCCTACGCTGACCGTTCGAATCGACAGGACGCAAGTCGCCACATCAAATTCGATCGTCCGTCCGTTATGCCCGCCACAGTCTTCTGCGATGAGCGGGATACGGTGCGCTTTCAGTGCGTTGCGCACGGCTTCGGCGTTTCGTTCACCGATCCGCATCGCCTCGTTCTCATACTTGAATTGAAACATTTGGGCGCCGCCGGCCATCTTCGCTTGCAGCCGACCCGCTCCGGCCCGTTTCAACGACGCGACGAGCGCATCGATGGCCGTATCCGCATATTTTCCTACTTCAACCGTTTGGTGTTTCCGGGCAATCGCCGAATCCGGCAACATGACATGGGCCATCGCCGCGACTTGGAGCCGGACGTCATACAAGATGACGCCGACGCACGAACCGAGTCCTGCCGTTCGCAATTTGTTCGGCGCGGTCGTCTGCTTCCATTCCGCGATGCCGATTTTGATGACTTCAGCCATGGCCAATCAACCGCTGTTGTATCCGTTCGAGCGAGCCATGCGTCGGTAGGAACAACACATGCCCAGCACTTACTTTCTCATCGATGCGGAACGTCGTATCGATGTAGAGTGCCGCATCTTCCTCAGGTTGGACCGACGTGACGACGAATTCGACGATCGAACCCGCCATGTCGACCGCTGTCGCCGGGACTTGGATGGAGATTGGTGTATCGAGCCAATCCCCGAGCGCCCGGGCGTAAGCCCCGCTCATGATGTTTCCGATTTCTTCCCATGCCGACTGGCCGAGCTCGTCCGCCGTTTGGAACGAGAACGTGCTTCCGATGAGGGAAGCGACCATTGTTTCGGCATCATCGACCGGAAACAAGATGAGAATCATGCCGCTAATGTCACCGCCGAGCTCCAACAAGACGGACGCCACGTGACGTTCCGGCCCGCCGACGCGTTCCGGCAAATATGTGATCGGTTCCATCTCCGCCGATGAGACGGTGATCGTGACCGGCTTGCCCAAGAGCGTCGACAATGCCGTCGCGGCATGACCAGAACCGATATTGCCGAGTTCTTTCAATAAATCTTGCTCGAACTCACTCAGCATGCTGTTCCTCGAATAATGCGTTGGCGTCGAGGAGCGAGAACAATTTGTCCTCACCTTTGGCGATCGCCGTCAAGTGAGCCGACAACATGTCTCGGCTCGACTCCGGAATCGGCTCGATGCGAACGTCTTCGCTTTCCACGACCTCGTTGGCCCGGTCGACGATAAAGCCGGCATCGCCTTGATTGAGTGAAGCGATCAAAATCCGTGTTTCTTCGGTCGGTTCGACTGCCTCGTAACCGAGACGGAGCCGAAGGTCGATGACCGGTGTGACGACCCCGCGCAGATTGATGACACCTTTGACGTGAGCCGGCGCGTTCGGGACGCGTGTGACCGGTTGTACCCGTTCAATCGAGCGGACTGACTGGACATCGATTCCGTATGTGTTCGATCCCAATGAAAAGACTACCCATTTTTGTTCCATCCTTCTTCCTCCTTAGAACAGATCGTTGCTGTCGACAATCAAGGCGACACGCCCGTCTCCGAGTATCGTCGCACCAGAGATGGCCGGGATGCCCTCGAGATAAGTTCCGAGCGGCTTCATGACGATCTCTTGTTGGCCAATCAAGTCATTGACGACCACACCGACGAGCTTGTTTCCTTTGCGGACGACGACGACCGGGAATTGCGTCTTCGTTTCCGTTTCGATCGCGAACATTTCTTTCAAGTAAACGAGCGGGACGAGCTGACCTCTGAAGTCGAAGACGCGTTCGCGATGGGCCGTCAATATGTCGGCCTCGTCGAGGAGCGTCGTCTCGAGAATCGATGACAGCGGAACGGCGTACGTCTCATCGCCGACTTGTACGAGCATCGCCGAGATGATCGAGAGCGTGAGTGGCAAGCTGACTTGGAATTTCGTCCCTTGTCCGACGACCGTCTCGAGCGTGACGACCCCGCCGAGCGATTCGATCTTGTTTTTGACGACGTCTAGTCCGACGCCGCGACCTGAAAGATCGGTGACGACGTCTGCCGTCGAGAATCCAGGTGCGAAGATGAGCATGGCTACTTCGTTGTCCGTCATCGCCGTCGCTTCTTCAGGCGTGATGACGCCTCGTTCGAGTGCTTTTGAGCGGACTTTATCGACATTGATCCCTGCCCCGTCATCCTCGATTTCAATGAAGACACGGTTGCCGCCATGGTAAGCGCGAAGCGCGAGTCGACCTTGTTCCGGCTTCCCGGCTTCGAGGCGGACTTCCGGCAACTCGATGCCGTGGTCGATGGCGTTACGAATCAAATGGACGAGCGGGTCACCGATCTCATCGATGACTGTCCGATCGAGCTCGGTCTCAGCACCGGTGATCTCAAGTTGGACTTTTTTATGGATATCTTTCGCGACCGAACGCACCATGCGCGGGAAGCGATTGAACACTTGCTCGATCGGCATCATGCGGAGGGTCAAGACGAGCGATTGAAGTTCGTTCGTACCGCGTTTGATTTTCTCGACCGTTTCGTTCAGTTCAGGTTGACCGACTTCGTCGGCGAGCCGCTCAAGACGACCGCGATCGATGATGAATTCTTCGAACAAGTTCATCAGACGATCGATCCGCTCTAAGTTGACACGAATCGTCTTCGCTTGTGCGACGGCCTGTTCTTTCGGTTCGTCCGCCTCCACCGCTTTCGGTTTCACTTCGGCCACGGCGACGCTCTCGGCACTGACGGCGACTTCCGGCGCACCGGCTGCCGCACTCGTGTAAGGTGTCACTTGGACGTGCTCGACTTCCGACACTTGGGACACGGCATGCTCAATCACGTCCGCTGACTCCTGAGACACGAACAAGACGTCAAATGAGAGATCGAACTGTTCTTGCTCGATCGCCTCGGTCTCAGGAACCGTCCGGACGACTTCGCCGAGTTCTTGGAGGCGATCGAACACCATGTAGGCGCGCGCCGCTTTCAACACGACGGCATCCGATAGCTTCACATGAAGTTGGAACGCTTCGAAGCCGGTCTCTTTCGCTTGCGTGATGACCGAATCGGTATATAGGTCGGCCGTGAAGACCGTCTCATCGACCACCTCGACTGCTTTCGGAGTGCTACCGATAAATGACTGGAACGCGGACACTGTCGCCGTCACATCGATGTTTGCGCCTCTGCCTCCCGTCTCGATATCAGCGATCATCTCTTCGATTTGTTCCATGGCCGAGAACATCGTATCGAGCAACAACTGGTTGCTCTCTTTCTTTCCGGCTCGAACCAAATCGAGCGCGCTCTCCATCTCATGCGTCAAGTTGGCGACACTCTCGTATCCCATCGTCGCCGACATCCCTTTGAGCGTGTGTGCCGAGCGGAAAATCTCTTGAATCGCTTCCTGACTGCCCGTCTGTTCTAGTTTCAACAGCTGGGTGTTAACCGATTGGATATGTTCTTGAGATTCGTCTAAAAACAATCCTAAGTATTCGTTCACGTCCATCTATAATGCCTCCCTGTCGTTAGACTCGGTTCCACTGACGTTTCAAGTTCCCCATCAAGCGTTCCATAAAATGACGCGGCTTCGGCGGTGTCCCGGTCAATGTCGTTAAAATCCGTTCAAGCCGCCAACTGATGTCACTCTTCCGGTCCAGATGGTAAAACGGGACTTGGGCGATGACCGCTCGTCTGACCGTGGCGTCATCTGGTAAATACCCGAGGAATCGAATCGATTTCTTTAAAAACTGCTCACATGCAACTTCCATTCGTTCAAAACATTGCAGCGCTTCTTCACCCGATTGGGCCCGATTGACAATCACACCGAGCGGTAAGTCCGGACTTTGACGATGAACGAGCTTCGTATAGGCATATCCATCCATGAGCGAGGTCGGTTCAGGCGTCAAGATAAGGAACATCTCATCGCATCCCTCGATGAACTGGAGCGACGTGTCTGTCGCCCCGGCCCCCATGTCGAATAACACATAATCGTATTCGGTCAGCACTTCGAGTTCACGCATAAAAAATTGCATATCTGCATGTGAGAATTGGACTAGTTCGTCGAGCCCACTTCCCCCATGTAATATATCGACACCATGCACGTCTTTCTGAACCGAGGCGGCGAGCGGAATTCGCGCTTTTACCGAATCCATCATCGTTCGTGACCGCGACGCGTTCAATAAAATGTGCACGTTCGCCATCCCGATGTCGAGGTCGACGATCAAGACACGTTTCCCGAGCTCGACGAGACCGATGGCCGTATTGACGCAGACGTTCGTTTTACCGACCCCGCCTTTCCCGCTCGCAAAAGCGATTGTCGTCGGTGCGGTCTCCGTTTTCGCCCTCAGACGTCTTGCTTGGTCCATTGGGTCCACCCTTCTTTCTCAAGTAAACGATCCGTCAATCGGTCCGGCTCTCCGGCGACAAGGTCGTCCGGCACTTCTTGTCCGTCCGTCAGCCAAGCGACCGGCAGTCCGCTCTCGCGGACCATCCGATACATCGCGTGAATGTCACTCGTCTCATCGGCTTTCGTGAAGATGAGCGACTGGAGCGGCAACGGTTCGAATTGGCGATAAATCATGTCCATATCCCGCATCTTCGACGTCAAGCTGAGGACGAGCGACAAGCTCGTTTCCGAGAAATCGTGATGTCGCTCGAACTGTTCGACGTATGCCTCGTCGCGGAAGTTGCGACCGGCCGTATCAATCAAGATGATGTCTTTCCGTGCGAACAGTTGTTTCGCTCGTTTGAAGTCATTGAAGTCGTAGGCGACCTCGACCGGGATGTCTAAAATCTCGGCGTACGTTTTCAATTGTTCGATTGCCGCGATCCGGTACGTGTCCGTCGTGATGAGACCGACCGAGAGCCCATGCTCGAGTTTGTAGTGAGCGGCAAGTTTGGCGAGCGTCGTCGTCTTGCCAACCCCGGTCGGACCAACGAGCATCATATACCGTTTCGGTTCGGGGACAGCCAAGAAGGAACTCCGGATTTGATCACGCACGTAGCGTTCGACGACTTCCACCGATTTTGTCGTGTAATACAGCTCGTTGATCGCTTCGTCCCACGTCTCACCACGGAACGACTCGGAGGCGAGCAGTGATTCGACATGCGCCAGCGCTGCGGGCAACCGTCTCGACGTCGACACGGTCGCCGCCTGACTTGATTCGTTCGTTTGGTGCGGTGGACGCGTCGTAGCCTTCACAGGCTTCGATGGTGCGACGGGTTTCGTCGCGGCACGCGGTTTGACAGCGAGCGGTGCTTTCTCGAGCGCGGCGATGACCTCGACGTGTTGCGATGCGAACAGGCCGAGCCAGCCTTTCTTCACTTGACGGGAGTTCAAAATCACGGCGTCGTCACCAAACTCCTGTTTGACTTTCGCCATCGCTTCCGCCATCGTCTTGCCGGTATATTTTTTGATTTGCATTTAAATCACCCCAATACTTTTCACTTCAATCGAGCTGAGCAGCTCGTTGTAGGCGAGAACCGGTACGTCTGGATAATATCGTTCGAGCAGTTGTCTCACGAACAAACGAATCGTCGGCGAGCATAAAATGACGGCCGAAGCCCCGTAGCGTTCGAACATCGACAGTTGCTCACCCGAGCGTTCGATAATCTCGCGCGCCTGTTCCGGGTCGAGCGCCAAATAGTTGCCGAACTCGGTTTTTTGAACGGCGTCTTGAATGAGCTGTTCGGTCTGGCCACCGAGTGTGACGACGTAGAGCGGTCCGTCCGGCGGGCTGACTTGGTCCGTCAATTGACGGGACAGGCCTTGGCGGCAATATTCGCCGAGGATATCGGCATCTTTCGTCACTTTTCCATAATCGGCCATCGTCTCGAACAAGAGCGGTAAATTGCGAATCGAGACGTGTTCTTTCAATAGATGACGGAGCACTTTTTGAATGTCGCCAATCGATAGGACGGATGGTGTCACGTCTTCGACGAGCACCGGGTGCGTCTCTTTCAAGTGTTCGACGAGTTGTTTCGTCTCTTCACGGCCGAGAAGGTCTGCCGAATGTTTCTTGAGCGTCTCCGTCAAATGCGTCGCGACGACCGATGGCGGATCGACGACGGTGTACCCGCTCATTTCAGCGCGAGTCCGCGTCTCTTCGTCAATCCAGAGAGCCGGGAGGCCGAACGCCGGTTCCGTCGTTTCGATGCCGTATACTTCCGGGTCTTCGATGCCAGGGCTCATCGCCAAGTAATGATCGAGCAACAGCTCCCCTTCAGCGACGACGTTGCCTTTCACTTTGATGCGGTACGCGTTCGGAGACAGTTGCAAATGATCTCGAATTCGGACCGTCGGCAAGATGAAGCCGAGTTCGAGCGCGAGCTGACGACGAATCATGACGACCCGGTCAAGCAGGTCGCCGCCCTGCGACTCATCGGCGAGCGGGATAAGTCCGTAACCGAACTCGAACTCGATGGCATCGATTTGTAGCAGCGACACGACGGTCTCCGTCGGTGCCATTGGTTCTTCTTCCGGTAGCGGTGTATCGATGACTCGTTTCATGTTGCGGCGCATCGCATACGCCCCATAGAAAGCGACACCGGCGATGATGACCGTCACCGGGAGCAGACTCGGTGAGATAAACCCGAGCATGATCACAATCGAGCCGGCGATATAGAGGAGCGTCGGATTTTGACCGAGCTGGTCGACGACGTCTTCTCCTAAATTCCCATCCGACACGGCACGCGTGACGATGATGCCGGTCGCCGTCGAGATAAGGAGCGCCGGGATTTGACCGACAAGCCCGTCCCCAATCGTCATGAGTGAGAACGTCTGGAACGCTTCACCGACCGGGAGGCCCATTTGGACGGTCCCGATGATGATTCCAAAAATCAAGTTGATGACGACGATAATAATCCCGGCGATGGCGTCCCCTTTGACGAACTTCGAGGCCCCGTCCATCGATCCGTAAAAGTCGGCTTCACTTTGAATTTTTTTTCGACGGATTTGAGCGTCCTTGTCGTCAATCAATCCTGAGTTCAAGTCGGCATCAATCGCCATCTGTTTACCAGGCATGGCGTCGAGCGTGAAGCGAGCCGATACTTCCGACACGCGTTCCGCCCCTTTCGTGATGACGACGAACTGGATGATGACGAGGATAAGGAAGACGACGAACCCGACGAGCACGTTTCCTCCGACGACGAAGTTCCCGAACGTCGCAATAACTTCTCCCCCGTACCCGGTCGAAAGAATCGACCGCGTCGTCGACACGTTCAATCCGAGCCGGAACAGCGTCACGATCAACAAGAGCGAAGGAAAGACTGAGAAGTCGAGCGCTTCGCGGGCGTTCATCGCGACGAGCAAAATCAGCAAGGCGATCAGTATATTAACAATGATTAAAAAATCTAATATGAACCCCGGTAACGGGATGACGAGCATGACGACGATCATAAGAACGCCGATCAATACCGCGAAATCTTTCGCTTTTACAGCCAACACATACTCCTCCTCAAGACGGTTGTTTCAATTGATAGACGAACGCGAGCACTTCAGCGATCGCCTGATAAAACGACTCGTCAACGACTTCCCCGATATCCATTTGGGCGTAAAGTGCGCGGGCCAACGGTTTATTTTCCACAATCGGGATGTCATGTTCTTTGGCCACGTCGCGGATGTTGAAGGCGACTTGGTCGACGCCTTTGGCGACGACGAGCGGCGCAAAGTCTTTCGTGTCGTCATAGCGAATGACGACGGCATAATGGGTCGGGTTTGTGATGACGACGTCCGCGTTCGGAATCTCTTGCATCATGCGGCGCATCGCCATCTCCCGTTGTTGTTGTTTGATTTTTGACTTGATGAGCGGGTCACCTTCACTGTTTTTATACTCGTCCTTCACATCTTGTTTCGACATGCGAATCGATTTCTCAAAATCGAATCGTTGATAGAAAAAGTCGAGCAACGCGAGTGCGAGCAAGGCGACGCTCACCCATAGTCCAAGTTCGATCGTGATGCTCGCGAGCGCGATGACCGATTCACGGACATGTTCGACAGCCATCCGGGACAGCTCTTTTTGATTCTGCCAGAGCACGGCAACAGCAGTCGTCAGGATAATCAATAATTTGAATAAGGACTTTAAAAATTCGACGACCGCTTTCATACTGATAATCCGCTTGACCCCTTTGATCGGGTCGATGCGTTCGAGTTTCGGTTGGATCGCCTCTGCCGAGAACAACGTCCCGATTTGAAGATAGTTGATCAAAATCCCGAACACGACCGCGACGACGAAGAACGGTCCCACAATCAAACCGACACGAAGCAACAAGTCGGTAAGCATCCCGGACAATCCATTCGATAAGTCGAACAACAAGTAACTCGTACCGAGCAAATCCTTCGTCAACCCGAACAGTTGCTTGCCGAGATACGGACCTAAAAACGATAACATGAGAAACATCGCGAACAAGGCGAACGCGCCGGTCAAATCGGCCGACTTGGCGACTTGGCCTTTCTTGCGCGAGTCCTCCCGCTTACGCGGGGTCGCTTTTTCGGTTTTTTCTCCTGCAAAAAATTGAAGATCGACCGATAAGGTATATAGAGGCTTCATGAGGCGTCTCCTAGCAATGTCATAAAATCACGCAACACTTCTTGTAAAATCGGGATGAACTGGCTGATGCCGTTCAAGGTCAACCCCATCATGACGACCATGACCGAGAAACCTGCAATCAGTTTGAATGAGAATCCGATTGCAAAAATATTGAACTGCGGGGCCGATTTCGCCAAGAACCCAAGCGCCATGTCGACAAGCAAGAGCGATGCCATGAGCGGAAAGGCGAGCTGTAAAGCGACCATCATCGTCATCGTGACGACCTTCACGGCCATCATGAGCGACGCTTCACTAAAGTTGATGATCGGCTGGCCCGGTGGATATATTTGAAAGCTATAATAGATGCCATCGATCAGCAGTAAATGTAAATTGCTCGACAGCATGATAAACAATGTGAAGATGTAATAAAAACGTCCGATCAATGGCGACTGGCCTCCGAACATCGGGTCATACGCCGATGCCATCGCGAGTCCGAGCTGCAAATCGATGACCCCTCCCGCAATCTGGGGCGCAAAGAACAAAATATTGATCAATACGCCGAGCACCAAGCCGATCAGCACTTCGTATAACACTTGCAAGATATAGGCTTGCCCAAGCTCGAGCGGCTCCGTCACCGTGAACATCGCATAGTAGGCTAAAAAAGCACTGAAGGCGACGCGATGCATGACAGGTAGCTGTCGGGATGAAAACAACGGGACGCTCACGAAGAAACCGGACAGACGTGCGAACGTCAAACCGTATAGACTGATAAAATCGACCGCGTTCATTTCGAGGCGACCTCGACCATCAGTTCAAAAATCAATCGGGTGAACCCTTCGATCTGTTGCAGCATCCAAGGCCCAAAGATAACGAGCCCGATAAACACCGAGACGATTTTTGGGACGAACGATAACGTCTGCTCTTGAATCTGTGTCGTCGCCTGTAAAATCGAAATGACGAGACCGACGACGAGTGAAATCAACAAGAGCGGCATCGAGATTTTTAATAACGTCCACACACTCTCCGTCGCCAAATAGATGACCATTTCCTGCGTCATATTCGTTCCTCCTACATACTTCTAAGCAAGGACTCCACAATCAAGTGCCATCCATCCACCAACACAAACAATAACAGTTTGAACGGCAAGGCGATCATGACCGGTGGAAGCATCATCATCCCCATCGACATAAGGACACTCGCCACAACCATATCGATAATTAAGAACGGCAAGAAGATCATGAATCCGATTTGAAATGCCGTTTTCAGTTCACTAATCGCATAGGCCGGAACCATCGCGAGGAGTGGGACGTCTTCGACCGACTCAGGTTGCTCATAGTTCCCATATTTAATGAATAATTGCAAATCTTCTTGGCGCGTGTATTGGGCCATGAACCGCTTCATCGTATTCCCCGCCTCTTCGAACGCCTCGTCTTGACTGATTCGGTCGTCCATGTATGGCGATAGTGCCTTGTCATTCAACTCCGATAGCACCGGTGACATGACGAACAACGTGATGAACAGGGCGAGCCCGATAATCAGTTGGTTCGGCGGTGTTTGCTGCGTACCGAGCGCCGGACGGATAAAGGAAAGTACGACGACGACGCGCGTGAAACAAGTCATCAAGATTAAGAAAGATGGCGCGAGCGTGAGCAGTGTCAACACGACTAACAATTTGATCGAAGTCGATGTGCTATCTGTTGTCTCTAGGTTGATCAGTTGTTCAATCGTCGTCATCGTTTCTTCCTCACTTCTTCAATCTGGGCCAATTGCTGTTTAAACGTGTCGAGAAAAGCCGACGTGTTCGAGTTGTTCAAGGCTGGCGCGTCGTGGATCGCTTCATCCATCGCTTCGGCATCGACCCGATCAAGCAGTTGAATCGAGTCACCGACTCCGAGCACGTAAACTTGTTCGCCGAGCTTGACGAGTTGTACCGATCGGTCTTTGCCGAGCGGTACCCCGCCGAGATGTGTCAAATGCTGTGCCGTTTTGACGCCTTGCGTGCGTGCGTTCAACCAACGCACGAGGACGAGAAAACCGCCGATGACAACGACCATGCTCAAGATGAGCTTGATCGCTGTCCCGACTGATGAGACGGCCGATTTCACCGGCTGGTCTTCAGCGTCTGGCTGTTGTTGCTCGAACTGTTGATCGACGGTGGCGGCCTCGACCGTGGCCGGGACGCTTAGCCCGACCACGAGAAGGATAATCAACCACCACTTGTTCATTGTGCGACCGTTTTCGAAACCGCTTCGACGACCCGTTCCGCATTGAACGGCTTGACGATGAAGTCTTTCGCCCCAGCTTGAATTGCGTCGATCACCATCGCTTGTTGTCCCATCGCAGAACACATGATTACTTTCGCGTTTGAATCAAAGCCACGAATTTCTTTCAAAGCGGCCAAACCGTCCATCTCTGGCATCGTGATGTCGAGCGTGACGAGGTCCGGCATGAGTTCACGATATTTTGCGACCGCATCCACACCGTTCTCCGCTTCCCCTACGACTTCAAATCCATTCTTTGTCAAGATATCCTTAATCATCATGCGCATGAACGCCGCATCATCTACCACCAAAATTTTTGCACTCATTGTTCTTCCTCCTTAAACGATGCCAATCCGCTCGTGCGGTTGGATAATTTCTGTTACACGGACCCCGAAGTTCTCTTCGATGACGACGACTTCGCCGCGGGCAATCCGTTGTTGGTTCACATAAATATCGACCGGCTCACCGGCAAGTTTATCGAGTTCGATGATCGATCCTTGCGACAACTCAAGCACTTCGCGGACCGAACGTTTCGTCCGCCCGAGCTCGACCGTCACGCTGAGCGGCACGTCATACAACAGACCGAGGTTTGCGGGAATCGAATCGTTCGTCGCAGGCGCATGCAGCGGCATGAATTCCGCTTGACTGACAGCGACTTCCGGTGCCGACTTCACTTCCTGACGTACAGGTTGTTGGGGAGCCGGTGCGGCCGGTGCTTTTGGTGCTTCTTGCTTCGGGGCGGCCGCAGCAGGCACGACCGGCTGAGGGGATGTGGCCGTCATCAATTCATTGACGAGCTGTTTCCCGAATTGAATCGGTGCGATTTGAACGATTTTTGAGTCGATCAACGTACCGACTTTCAAATTGAACTCGATCAACACCATCGTCTCCCAAAGTTCGAGACGATCGATGATCGTTTGGGTCTTCGTCGCATCGAACACTTCGACGAGAGGCGGTGAAATGTCAATTTTTTTTGAGAACACCGTCGACAAAGATGTCGCCGCTGCCCCCATCATTTGGTTCATCGCTTCTTGCACGGCCGAGAGTCGAATTTCGTCCAACCCTTCCGGATCGACATCGATCCCGTTCCCGCCGAGCATCAAATCCGAGATGATGGCCGCATCCTCACGTGTCAACACGAGGACGTTTTCGCCTTTCAAACCTTCTGTGTAACCGACGCGAAGCGCCACGTGCGGTGTTGGATAACGCTCACGGAGCGCATCGATTTTGACTTCACTGACGATTGGGGTCGTGATTTCTACTTTTTGTTGCAGTAACGTCGATAGTGCCGTCGCCGAGTTACCGAACGAGATATTCCCGATCTCTCCTAAGGCGTCGCTCTCCATCGAGTCAAGATGCTCTTCGGGCTTCGCCTCTGGTTTTGACGAGTCGCTCGTCCCTCGTAATAACGCGTCTATTTCATCTTGTGACAACATCTCACTCATTGCTCTTCCTCCTTCACCCGGTGGAGCACTTGGACGGCCATCCGCTTCCCGCTCACACCGACTTGCCCTTTGAACACTTTATTTTCCCCTACCATGACGGATAATGGGTCTTTCACCAATTGGTCGAGCGTCAAACAATCCCCGACCTCTAAATGTAACAAGTCACCGAACGTGATCGTCGTCTCTCCGAGCAGAGAAACGACCTCAACCGTCGAGTTCATCAATTGGGCTTTGAGCGGTTCCTTGCTGTTGCCGCTCGCATTGCGGCGGTTGGCCTCCTGCATCCAGTAATGGCTCGACAGTTTGGATAACACCGGCTCGATCGTCACGAACGGCAAGCAGACGTTGATCGTGCCGCTCACTTCGCCGATGGTGACACCGATCGAGATAAGGACGACCGTCTCGTTTGGCGAGACGAGTTGAAGAAACTGCGGATTGACCTCGACCGCGGTCATCTCTGACTTGATCTCGGCAATTGACTCCCACGCCTCCCCGTATCCGGCAAACGCTCGTTTATATAACTGGGTCAAGATGCGCATCTCGATTTCTGTGAAGCTCTCGACTTTTTCGATTTCGACTCCTGGACCACCAAGCAGACGGTCGAGCATCGCATATGAGATGTTCGGGTTGACCTCGATGATGAAGCGGCCGTTGAGCGGCGGAGCCTCAATCAAGTTGATCATCGTCATACTTGGGATGGAATGAATGAATTCATCGTACGGGAGCTGCTCGACCGAATTGACCGTGAACTGCACGTACGTCCGGAGCTGAGCCGAAAAGAACGTCGTCAACATGCGCGTGAAATGTTCATGGATTCGGGTCAGACTTCGGATTTGGTCTTTCGAGAAGCGGACCGCCCGTTTAAAGTCATATTGCCGAACCTTCCGCTCTTCTTCTTGATTTAAAAAGGAGTCGGCTTCGACGTCGCCACTGCTTAACGCCGATAGCAAGGCATCAATTTCTTGTTGAGATAAGACTTCTCCCATGATGCCACCTCACTGTATGATTTTCTTCGTCATATAGACTCGTTGGACCTCACCTGACTCCAACAGTCCGTTTAATTGTTTACGGAGCGACTGCTCAAATTTCTGCATGTCTTCCTTCGTCGTCAACTGGGCTTTCGTCATGCCGGCCAAATCACCAAGGATGACGTTATGCACTTGAAACTTGCGAAGTTCGAGATTTTCTTTCGTTTCAGCGGCATCGGTCACGATTGTGAACTGGACGTTGATGAAACGCTCATCTTGAATGTTCGTTGTCATGTCGTCTGTCGTGAAGCTACGTTCGGCCAACTCTTCGGCGGTGACCGGTTTCGTTTTCGCCGTCACGTTGTCTCCGAACAAATATTTATAAGTCATGAATCCGGCCCCGCCCATGACGAGCAGGACGACTAGCAAGATGAGCACCATCTTCATGGCGCCACCTTTTTGTTTTTCTTCACTCATCTTCTTCACCTCGTATGCCTGTCGTTCCAATCAGACCGATCGAGGCATAAAATGCCGTCGTCCGGTCGATGATTTGTTGTTTCGTCTCGCTGACGATATACGTTTTTCCGTTATACAAGTGAATGATCGTATCCGGTTCGGCCTTGACCGTCTCGATGAACAAGGCGTTCAATACGAGTTCTTCACCCCGGAGTGTCGTGACGCGAATCATCAGCGTTTCAAGTTGACGAGTTCTTGGAGGATCTCGTCCGATGTTGTGATGATACGAGTGTTCGCTTGGAAACCACGTTGAGCGACAATCATTTCTGTGAACTCTTCCGACAAGTCGACGTTCGACATCTCGAGCGCGCCCGAGACGAGTTCTCCACGTCCATCTTGTCCAGGGATGCCGATGTTCGGTTCACCTGAGTTTTGCGATTGAATGAAGTTGTTTGCTCCGACTTTCGAGAGTCCGGCATTGTTGGCGAACGTGACAACTTGGATTTGACCGACGACCGTCGATTCCCCGGCATTGTTCACGTAGCTGACTTGTCCGTCTTTACCAATCGAGAGTGACTTCGCACCGGCTGGGATGTTGAGGCGGTCACCCGTCGTACTGAGGACGTAGGCTCCATCTCCATTGACGAGGTCGCCCGTGTTATCTGTATAGAAGTTACCGGCCCGTGTGTATTGCGTTTGACCGTTCACATCCAAGGCGAAGAATCCTTCTCCTGAGATCCCGACGTCAAGTGCTCGCCCTGAGTTTTGCATGGCTCCTTGGTTATAGACGTTGTCGACGGTCGCCATCGTGCCCCCGAGACCGACTTCTTTCGGGTTGACCCCGCCGCTGACTCCGTTCGCCGCGGTCGCACTACCAACTTGCTGACTGACGAGGTCCTTGAACGTGACCCGACCTTTTTTATAGCCGAACGTGTTGACGTTGGCGATGTTGTTCCCGACGACGTCAAGCTTGGATTGGAAGTTCTTTAAACCACTGATTCCTGAGTACATTGCTCTTAACATGATGAATCCTCCTATGCTTGTTTGATGGAAGTGATGTTGTACACGTTGACGGACGTTCCGTCTTCAAGGTCGGCCACATAGCCGGCTTCGGTCTTCGAAATCGAGAGAACACGTCCCGAGCCTTTAATCGTCTCGGTTTCCGTTTCGTTTGTATAAGCGACCGTTTGCCCGATCATATTGCTGAACTCCGAAATCGAAGCCATTTGCCGATCGACAAGGGCCGAATCGAGTTGTTTCGAAATCGTCTGCATCTGTTCGAGAGAAGAGAACTGGGCCATCTGGGAGATGAACTCACGGTCTTCCATCGGTGACATCGGGTCTTGGTTGGCGAGTTGCGCGAGCAACAGCTTCAAAAACATGCTTTGATCATATTGGTTCGTTGCTTTCGGCATCGATTGATCCGGTAACGTATAGTCACTCGTCTTCGGCTGGATGGTCGTCATCTTCTGGTTCTCCTTTCGGTTGTTCCTGCTGTTCCGGTTCCGGTTGGTCGAACTCGTTGAATCCGGACTCTTTCGTCTCGAGCGCCTGTTGGGTCAAGTTGATCTCGACACGGACGTTTTGTGTCAGCGGTTGAAGCGTCTGTTGCAACTGTTGGACCTGTGACTGAAGCAACTGCTTCGCTTCTTGGTTGCTCGCAAACAGTTTGACGACGAGTTCCCCATTTTGACGTTCGAGTTTGACGACGAGCTCGCCTAACTGTTCAGGATAGAGGCGGACCGTGAACACTTTGGATCCGTCGGCTCCGCTCTTGAACGGTGCACGTTGCAAAGCGGCTTCGATTCGGGCCTGCAAATTCTCCGGCAGTGAACCTTTCGAGGCATACATCACCATTTCCGAATCAATTTGCGGTTTCGACCAGGTCATCCCTTTGGGCATCCATTCGGTCTCTTTTACCGAGGGTTGCAATTGCGCAACTTGTGTTTCGGTTTGAGTAAGTTCGGGTATAGACTTAGGGGTCTGTCCGAGCGTCCCTTTAAACTGCGCAACGACTTGTTGGATGATGCGCACGTTCTCCTCCACTTGGTCGGTCGGCACGGGTGTAACGAGTGCTTCCGTTTCCTTTTTCGTCAGCGTGAACGAGATTGTCGGCGCCGCCATTTGTCCAGCGAGGAGTGCGGGCGTCACGGCCGATGTCGTCTCAAGAGTTGTCGCTGACTGATCCGGGGCGACTTGATTTAAAATCCCAATATAAGCATCCATAAACTTTCGGTAAGCATCTGCCGGCAGTGATTTCAACCATTGCAGGCTGTCGGGCTGTTGGAGCCATTGCTCCAATCGGTTCGATACATTCTCGAGCGGAAGCGATTCCTCGTCTTCCGTGGCGACCGCCACCTCTGTAGATGGCGTCGAGGTCCCGAGCATCGCCGAGAGTAATTCCAAAAACTGTCCGGTCGGGGTCGCAGCCGCTTCCCCGCCTTTTTGGGTCGTCCCTTGTAGCGATTGGGCGAGTAAGGCGATATTCATCATCACGTCCTCCTTTCCTGTCATTGGAGCAACTGGGTCACGACGGCGGCCTGTTGGGCATCCATCCGTCCTAAAATGTCGGCTTGTTGCTTCGGTGACAATTCTTTCAATAAGTTGGCCACTTGCGGGCTCTCGAGTTCATTCATGATGGCAGCAGCTTGTTTCGCGGACATCTCTTCATAGACGCGAGAGACGTCCGAGGTTTCTTCTTCCGCCGCACTTGCCGTCGCCAATTCCGCGACGAGCCGGTCACGCTCTTTGATCAACTTCGATACTTCCTCTTGGCGCGCCTTCACTTCGTTCGTCAACTCGACATTGTCCGCTCGAAGCTTCTCAATCTCGGCGTTCGCCACTTTCAAACGATTCGCGGTATCCGCGTCGATTCCGGTCACGTTCACGTCCGTCTTCACTTTTTCTTCCGGCTCTTGTTTCGCACCAATCTCTAGAAACGGGACCGATAACAACGGACGGTCCATCGCATAGTTCATGACGACGATCCCTCCAACGAGTAGAAAGATGGCCGGGACGAGAACGAGCGCGACCAGTAGCTGTCTTCCCCGCTTCGAGTTGTCTTTTTCCATCGGTTTACTTCCCTTTCCCGTGATGAATCACTGCCAGCTCATCGATGAAATGTTGCTCGATGAGCTTCGTCGCAGCCACTTCATGTTGACTGACTTTTTCATGCAGCGTTACATATTTCTTTTCCTCAACGACTTTTCCGAGCAAGCGCTCTTGTGACAGATGGTACCGATTGCGCGCCTGCTGGACGACGAGCTGTTGCGTCTCGATTTGACGTTTCAGCCGTTCGCGTGTCTGCTCACGATATTGCGACATGAGCAGGTCGATGACGCCATCCTGTTCATCTTGACTCTTCATAAGCGACTCGTACGTCAACACGAGCCGATAGAGCGCCTCCATCCCCGTCTCGAACCGTGCTTTCTGTTGTCTCATCTCCGTCGCGGACTCTTCTTTCTCATGTTCCGCGATCGGCATGATGCGTTCTAACAATAGTCTGTTCATGGTTCACCTCGCACGATCTTGGCCAAACGTTCGAGCGATTGCTCGAGCGGGGCCTCTTCTTCGATGGATTGCTTTAAAAAAGTCAATAACTCTGGGTATTGCTCAATCGCCGTATCGATTGCCGGGTTCGTCCCTTTTTTATAGGCCCCGATATTGATCAAGTCCTCGGCGTCCAAGTACGTCGCCAACCAGCCGCGGAACGTTTGGGCGGCCTCACGGTGCATCGGCCCCGCAATTTGGTTCATGACACGGCTAATCGACTTTAAGACGTGGATTGCCGGGAACTGGCCACGGTTCGCGAGCGAACGGTCCATGACGAAGTGGCCGTCCAGTATGCCTCGCACCGCGTCTGCGATTGGTTCATTCATATCATCCCCGTCGACAAGGACGGTGTAAAAAGCGGTGATCGAGCCCGTCACAGCGGTACCGCTTCGTTCCAACAGTTGCGGCAACATCGCGAACACGGATGGGGTATACCCTTTTGACGTCGGAGGTTCACCGGTCGCAAGACCGATTTCCCGTTGCGCCATGGCAAAGCGGGTCACCGAGTCCATCATGAGGACGACTTCCTTGCCTTGGTCCCGGAAGTATTCAGCGATGGCTGTCGCCGTATAAGCCCCTTTCAATCGGACGAGAGGCGGTTGGTCGCTCGTCGCCACGATGACGACCGAGCGGGCCATCCCTTCTGGTCCGAGCTCTTTCTCGATGAACTCTTTCACTTCACGGCCACGTTCACCGATTAAAGCGATGACGTTTATGTCGGCCGATGAGCGTTTGGCGATCATCCCGAGCAGAGTCGACTTCCCGACTCCTGAACCCGCGAACAACCCGACCCGTTGCCCTTTACCGACTGTTAACAGACCGTCGATGACGCGGACGCCGGTCGACAAGACATCTAAAATCCGCGGTCGCTCGAGCGGGTTCGGTGGCTTCCGAAGGACATCGTAGCGTTTTCCCGGAGTGACTGCTTCACCGGACAAGGGACGGCCGAGACCATCGAGCACTTGTCCGATCAGTTCGTCACCGACCGGGACTTGGAGCATCCGACCCGTCCCTTTGACCATACAGCCCGGAGCGATCTGGGTCGTCTCCCCGTAAGGCATGAGGAGCACGCGGGCCTCATTGAATCCCACGACTTCCGCCTCGACATGTTGGCCGGACGGGAGTTCGATCAGACAGCGCTCTCCGATAAAAGCGCTCGGCCCCGTCGATTCAATCATCAGTCCAACGACTCGACAGACCCGGCCGACTTTCCGGACGTATTCGTCCTCGGCGGATGCCGTGATTGACTGAAGGACGTGGTCAATAAGCGCCATCGGCCAAAACCTCCTCGATTTTGGATTGGATGCGTTCAAAGCTGTAAGTCAAATCGAGTTCGTCACCGTGGTGAGGTGTCTCGATCCGGACGCTCGTCTCGCTTAAACCGGCATCCGCCCGATATTTCAAAGGCGGACCGTCTGGTGTCGCCCACTCCGAATCGAAACGTTGAATCGAAGCGAGACGGGTCGGATGGACGTACACCGTCAACGACTCGGCGTCGAGCTGACGGAGCAACTGTTCTCGAATCCGGTCGGCGAACAGCGCCTCATCTTTCCGGACAAGCTCTGTTGTGACGCGGGCGCTGACCTCGAGGGCGAGGGCGACGAGTTGTCGCTCCGCGTCCCGCCACTTCGTATCGAACAGTTGTTCAAGTTCGACGGCGACGGTATTCAGCCGCGTCATCAACTCGTCGTACTCCGCCTTGCCTTCCCGTCTACCGTGGTCAAATCCTGCGTCAAACCCTTCTTGTCGGGCTGACGTCAACACTTCCTCTCTCAGCACCGCGAGTTCCTGTTCCATCGAGGCACGGCGACTCTGAAGCGCTTCTTCGTCTAAACGGAGTTGTTCACGCTTTTGTTCCAACTGCTCATTCTCTTGGTCGTCATGCTCCACCGATACCGGCTCAAGAAAAGGTTTCGAGTCGATCCGTTGTGGTTCGAGCGGTGTCGCATAATAGCGTTTAATCACGTTAGACAACGATGTCATCTCCTCCGCCGCGGCTGATCACGATCTCTCCGACGTCTTCTAAGCGACGGATGATGCCGACGATACGGCTTTGCGCTTCTTCGACGTCACGCAACCGGACAGGCCCCATGAATTCCATGTCTTCTTTGAACGTTTCGACCATTCGCTGTGACATGTTTTTGAAGATGATCTGTTTGACTTCTTCGGACGACACTTTGAGGGCAAGCAATAGGTCGTCGTTTGCCACTTCGCGGATGATTCGTTGAATCGCACGTGAATCGAGGGTGACGATATCTTCGAAGACGAACATCCGTTTTTTGATTTCCTCGGCCAGTTCCGGGTCTTCAATTTCAAGCGCATCGAGGATGGTGCGCTCGGTCGTACGATCGACCCCGTTGAGCACTTCGACGACCGCTTCGATGCCACCAGATTGGGCGTAGTCTTGCATATCGGTCTGGGACAAGTTTTTCTCGAGAATCTGTTCAATCTCGTGAATGACGTCCGGATTGAGTCGATCCATCGTCGCGATCCGCTTGGCGACTTCCGATTGAATTTCAGGCGGGAGTTCCGATAGGATTTGTCCCGACTTGACCGGTTCGAGATGCGCCAAGATCAAGGCGATCGTCTGCGGATGCTCGTTCTGGATAAAGTTGAGCAACTGCTTCGGGTCGGCCTTACGGGCAAACTCGAACGGTCGAACTTGGAGCGTCGATGTGAGCCTATGGATGAGGGCCATCGCTTTCTCTTCTCCGACCGCTTTCTCGAGCACCGTTTTCGCAAACCCGATCCCGCCTTGCGTGATATAACTTTGTGCCATGGCGAGCTCGTGGAACTCGCCCATGATCGCTTCTTTTTGTTCGGACGATACTTTCTTCAAGGCCGAGATTTGTAACGTCAACTGCTCCATCTCTTCTTCCGACAGATGTTTGTAGACGTTCGCAGCCACCTCAGGTCCAAGCGAGATCATGAGCATGGCCGCTTTTTCCCGGTTCGCTTGTTTTGCGTAATTCACAGTACTCACTCCTCAGACATCCAAGTACGGAGAAGTTTGGCGAACTCTTCAGGATTGCTCTCTGCCAATTTCTCCAACTGTTTCTTCTTGACGGCCCCTTCGCCTCGTTCTTCAAGGTCAAGGTCCGGTACTTCGTCTTCATATGGGACTTCCCATTCGTTCGACTCGGCAATCGGTTCACGTTTGCGTTTACGCATCGCGAAGAACAAGAGCGCGAGCAATACGACGCCCCCTGCTGCTGCCGCATACATCCACCACTGGGTAGGTTGTTCGACCGCAGCCGCTTCTTCCGTCTCAGCGAACGGACGCGATACGACGACGACTTTCTGTTCAAGTTCCGCCTCTGTGAGCGCCTCGCCGGTCTTGGCGAGTGACGTCCGGATAATCGAGTACATCATCGTCTCGAGGTCACCTTCGAGTTGTGGATCAATCGTCGTCGCCCCGTTCGGCGGTTCGACGATCAATTGAACACCGAGATCACGGATCGAGTACGGTGCGTTTTGAATTTGTTTCGTGATGCGGTTGACTTCATAATTGATGATTTCATGATTCTTTTCGCTCTCTTCTTCCCCGGTGCCGGTGGCGGCCGGGAAATTGACCGTGTCATTCTCGGCCGTGCCCGCCGCGGTCGCCGCGCCGGTACCGCCGGTGTACGCTTCGGCGATTCGTTCGGCCGATGTGACGATCCCTTCCATGCTGTCCTCGTTGACAGGTGTCACGAGGTTCTGCTCTTCTGCCGCTTGCGTTGTGTCGATATCGGCCGTAACCGAGACGAGGACGCTCCGCTCTCCTAAGAGGACGGAAAGCATCTGTTGAATCTGTTGACGGACATCTTTCTCAACTTGACGCTTCAAGACGAGCGGATCGGTGGATGATCCTCCTGCCGTCGTCGTTTGGTCCAAATCGTAATACGTAAAATATTGGTCCATGACCGAGATGTTTTCTGGTTTCAAGTTCGGTACGCTCTTACTAATCAAATGGTAGAGCCCTTTGACCGTCGCCGGTTCAAGATTCGTACCTGCTCCTAAATTTAAGACAATCGACGCCGTCGGCTCGCCCTGGTCTTCCGCCAAGAAGACCGATTTCTCAGGAATCGAGATGATGACTTTCGCTTGGTTGATCCCTTCGATCTGTGTGATCAACCGCTCGAGCTCGGTCTGCATCGCACTCCGTTCGATGACGGCCATCTCGCGGTCGGTCGTTCCGAAACCGGCATTTTCACTGAAGAAACTGTAGTCGATTGCGCCTGACTTCGGGATGCCCGCTGCCGCGAGGCTGACTTTCAATTGATCGACCTGTTCGCTCGGTACGTATACACTCACGCCGTTCGATGTCGCTTTAATTTCGGCTTTCACACCGTCAGCCGTCAGCTTCTCCGTCACCTCGCCCGCTTCTTGGGCGGACAGGTTCGTATAAAGCGGAGCCATGTTCGGGCGCGACAGCCAGACGGTCAAGACCACCGCGACGAGAAGTACGCCGGCGATGACGAGGCCCCAAAAGATTTTACGGTTCGTCTTCATCATTTGAAGGGAACCGGTCAGTGAACCGAATCGTTCTTTTAACTTTTCATTCATCGCAACTCGTCATCCTCTACATTAAACTTGCATTCGCATCATTTCTTGATAGGCCTCGACCGCTTTGTTTCGCACCTCAATGGCGAGTTGCATCGCAATCGACGACTCTTCACTTTGAATCATGACTTGATGTAAATCTGCTTTGCCGACAGCAAGGTCGGCCCGGGCTGAACTCGTCGCTTGTTGGACATCGTTCAACGAGCGCATCGCCTCGTTCAAATACGTACCGAACTGAGACGGTGTCTCTTTTACCGTCGGCGTGACGGTCGGTTGTGTACCGATCAACTGTATCGGGTTAATTTGCATCGTTTGTCACTCCTTATCCTTTACCGATTTCCATCGCTTTGACGAGCATCGCTTTCGTGGCGTTCATTGCAGCGATGTTTGCCTCGTATGACCGGGTCGCCCCCATCAAATCGACCATTTCTTTCAACAGGTCGACGTTCGGCATTTGAACGTAGCCGCGGTCATCCGAATCTGGATGGCTCGGGTCATAGACGAGCTTGTACGGGCTTTCATCTTCCACGATTTGTGATACTTCGACGCCGCCGCTGACGGCGGACAACTGTTGTCGAAACGGTGCTTCCTGCAAGACGGTCATTTTCCGCGTGTACGGTTGCCACTCTCCGTCGACGAGTTTGCCTCTTGTCGTCTGGGCGTTCGCGATGTTTGCGGATACCGTGTCCATCCGAAGCCGCTGTGACGTCAATGCCGTCGCCGAGATATGAAAACTATCAAACATCCCCATCGTTAACGTCCTCCTCTAATGACGGTCTTGAGTCCGCCGAGCCGGCGGTTCAATTGTTCCATCATCGCTTCGTATTGAAGTTGGTTCCGGGCCAACTCGCTCATTTCATAGTCGAGGTCGACGTTGTTCCCGTCACTTCGCATCGCTCCTCCGGCCCGGTCCGTGATTGTCGTTGCCGCTCGCTCGCTCGGACGTCCACCCGCCAATTTGAGACGCATCTCGTTGTTCAACGTCTGTTCGAACACGGCTTGTTTCGCCCGGAAGTTCGGGGTATCGATATTTGACAGGTTATGGCTGATGACCTTCTGATTTACGACCGAATGATTGATTGCTTGCTTCATTAATTGATAGTCGGTGCCAATCCAATTCATGCGTTTCACTCACTTTCACCAAAAGAATGCATGTATATACCTTATTTGGAAAATCTACTATTACATTGAAACAAATCTGTAACAGTGTTGAAAGATATTTTTTTCAAAACAGGTAAATGCTATCTTCTGTTTTTGTCGAATTTACGACGAATTCTGAAAATAATTACTTTTGCACTAAAAAAAGTCGCCCCCGACGTATCGGAAGCGACTTTATAAGCCGAAAGTCCTGGTTCAATAGACTTTCCTATAATTCATATACTGAATTGTCTTTATTTCAATTCGATTTCAACTTTTGCAATTCGAACAAGAAGTTGTCATTTAGTATCTTAATATACGTTCCTTTCATACCAAGCGAACGTGATTCGATGACGCCTGCGCTTTCCAATTTGCGGAGCGCATTGACGATGACCGAACGTGTGATTCCCACTCTATCGGCAATTTTGGAAGCAACTAACAGCCCTTCGTTTCCACCAAGCTCCTCGAAGATATGTTCGATCGCTTCGAGCTCTGAATAAGAGAGCGAGTTGATCGCCATTTGAACGACCGCCTTCTTACGGGCCGACGCCTCGGCTTCAGCCGCTTTCTCACGCAGAATCTCCATTCCGACGACCGTCGCGCTATATTCTGCCAAGACGAGGTCGTCTTCCGTGAACTCATTGTTGAGACGACCGAGTACGAGTGTCCCGAGACGTTCGCCGCCTCCGATGATTGGGACGATCGTCGTCATCGAGTCGAGGAACAGTTCACGGTTCTCGACCGGGAAGGCTGTATATTCACTGTCAATGCCGATGTTTTCTGTCGTCTCCTTCACGTTGAACAAGTTCGAGGCATAAGGCTCCGGGAATTGGCGGTCGACTAAAAACGCCTTCATCCGTTCGTTCTCGATCTGTTGTTTGATCGCGAAACCGAGCAAGCGGCCGCGACGGCTCACGATGAACGTATTCGCTTCGAGTACTTCGCGCATTTTGTCCGCCATTTCTTTAAAATCAACGTGCGCGCTTGCCTCTTGTTGAAGCATCGTGTTCAATTGGCGTGTTTTGTCTAGTAAGTTCATAATTCTTATTTTCCTCCCTGTATGTGCATACAGAATCTTATAGTATAAATTGGCTCAAGTCTCGATCTTCCGCGATCGATCCGACTTTTTCTTTCACATAAGCCGGTGTGATTTGAACGTGTGTCTGTGGCATATCGGCCGCCTCGAACGACAAGTCCTCAAGCACGCGCTCCATGATCGTGTACAAGCGGCGGGCACCGATGTCGTCCGTCTCTCGGTTGACGTGCGTGGCGATACGAGCAATCTCTTCGATGGCCGAATGCGTGAACTCGACACTGATCTCCTCAGACTCGAGAAGAGCGGTGTACTGCTTAATGAGTGCCTGGGACGGCTCGGTCAAGATCTTGACGAAGTCTTCTTCGGTCAAGCTGCCCAATTCGACGCGAATCGGGAACCGACCTTGAAGTTCAGGAATCAAATCGGACGGTTTGGCCATATGGAATGCGCCGGCGGCGATAAACAGCACGTGGTCCGTCTTGACCGGGCCATACTTCGTCACGACGGTCGACCCTTCGACGATTGGGAGAATGTCACGTTGGACCCCTTCCCGCGAGACACCGGCGTGATCTTGCGACTTCGTCGCAATCTTGTCGATCTCATCGACGAAGATGATCCCCATCTGTTCACTGCGGCGGACGGCCTCGTCATGAACCTCGTTCATGTCGAGCAAGTTCTCCGCTTCTTCAGCGATGATGAGCGGTCGTGCTTCACGGACTGGCAGTTTGCGCTTTTTCCGTTTTTTCGGCACGATTTGACCGAGCATGTCTTGGAGATTCGATAACCCTTCCATGCCTTGTCCTTGGAACAAGTCGACGGTCTGTTTTTCTTCGAGGTTGACCTCAATCAACCGTTCTTCGAGCTCACCGAGTTCAAGCAAGCGGCGCAGTTGCGCGCGATCGGACGACTGTGTGCTCGTCGGTTCCTCGGTCTTTTGACCTTGACCCCCGAACAGCGCCTCAAACGGATTGGATGCGGTCGGCTCGACCTTGGCTTTCCCTTGCAGGGCGTCGAGGATGCGTTCGGTCGCTGCGACCTCGGCTTGTTCTTTCACGCCCTCTTTCTTCTCTTCCTTCACGAGACGGACCGAATCTTCGACGAGGTCGCGAACCATCGACTCGACGTCACGGCCGACATAACCGACTTCCGTGAACTTCGTCGCTTCGACTTTGACGAACGGTGCCCCGACGAGTTTGGCCAACCGTCGCGCAATCTCCGTTTTCCCGACACCGGTCGGTCCGATCATCAAGATATTCTTCGGTGTCACTTCATCGCGCAAGTCGGCGCTCAGTTTTTGACGCCGATAGCGATTGCGGAGCGCGATCGCGACCGCGCGCTTCGCATCTTTCTGTCCGATGACGAAGCGGTCTAACTCCGCTACGATTTGGCGGGGTGTCAGTTCACGTTTCATTCAGAATCGCCTCCGATCGTTTCTACGATGACTTGGTCGTTCGTGTAGACGCACAGCTCCCCAGCAATCTCGAGAGCGGCACGGGCTATGTCTTCTGCAGTTTTCTCCGGCGAATGCCGCACGAGGGCACGTCCGGCGGCGAGGGCGTAGTTTCCGCCCGAACCGATGGCCAAGATGCCGTCGTCCGGTTCAATCACTTCCCCGTTCCCAGACACGAGCAATAAGTGATCGCTGTCCATGACGATCAACAACGCCTCAAGTTGGCGGAGCATCTTATCTCCACGCCACTCCTTGGCCAGCTCGACGGCCGCACGCGGCAAGTTTCCGTTATACATCTCAAGTTTCGATTCAAACTTTTCGAAAAGGGTGAACGCGTCGGCGACGCTGCCGGCGAATCCGGCGACGACTTTGCCGCCATAAAGACGTCGTACTTTTTTGGCCTTGTTTTTCATGATGACGGCGTTCCCGAACGTGACTTGTCCGTCTCCGCTCATCGCGCCGTGTCCGTTATGGTGGACCGCGAAAATCGTGGTTGCATGAAACATCTGATGACCTCCTACTTTCTCGGATGTGTAGCTTGATAGACCGCTCGCAGACGCTCGGTCGAGACGTGAGTATAACGTCCGGTCGTGGAGAGCGACTCGTGTCCGAGCAGTTCCTGGACGGCGCGAAGGTCCGCCCCGCGCTCGAGCAGGTCCGTCGCAAAACTGTGACGGAGTGAGTGTGGCGTCAACGGCTTGTGAAGGCCTCCCAGCTTCCGGAGTCGCTTCATAACGTAGCGAATTTGGTCCGTTGTCACCCGATTCCCTTTTTGACTGAGAAATAATGCCGTTTCCTGAGTCGTCGCGCACGTTTGCCGCATGTCTAAGTAACGGTCGAGCGCCGTGATGGCGAACTGTCCGATTGGGATGTAACGTTCTTTCTTCCCTTTCCCAACGACATGGACAAACGCGAGGCCCGCATCGTAAGACGACACGTCCATGCCGCACAACTCGGCGACACGCATGCCTGTCCCGTACAACATCTCGACGATCGCGACATCACGTGCCCGTAGGAATGGGTCGTCTTGCCCTTCGGCTGCCTTCAAAAGCTGTTCGACCTCGCTCGGCACGGCGAACGTCGGTAGCGTCTTTCGCCGTTTCGGTGACGTCAAACCATGAAACAACGGTTCACCGCCCGTTTCACGTGCCACAAATTTCCCGAATTGTTTGAGACACGATACTTTTTGGGCGACCGTCGTCGTGGCGGTGTCTGCCTCATAAAGAGCATATAAATAACGCCGCGCCGACTGCACATCATAAGGATCTTGATGTGTCGATTGGCAATAAACGGCGTACTGGTCGAGCGTCTGCTCGTAAGAGCGTTTTGTATGAGGAGACAGTCGGCGTTCGACTTGGCAATAGCGCAAAAACGATTGTTGATCGTCAACGAATCTCATCCTCTCGCCTCCTCGTTTTCAGCTTAAAAACGCATGTTCCCATCAAATCGAAATTAGCATAGCATACACAGTCAGAGGTGACAATAGATACCTCTTCAATAATCTGAAAATTTTCAAAGTGTTGTACAAATTACACAATTGAAATTTAGATTCATCAAAAAGGAGCCAAAATGGCTCCTTTCCCTTAAATCTCTTTATACTGTTGAATCGTTTCGAGGGCACGGTTCGCATAACGCTCATAACGTTCTTGTTTCTTCATCTTCTTCGGAGCATCTTCAAGCGACGGCACGAGACCGAAGTTCGCGTTCATCGGTTGGAAGTGTTTCCCGTCCGTTGTCGTGATGTAGTGCGCCATCGAACCGAGCATCGTCTCACGTGGGAGGACGACGAGCTCTTCCCCAGCGATCAGCTTCGCCGCGTTGATCCCGGCGAGGAGACCGGAGGCCGCCGACTCGACATACCCTTCGACACCGGTCATCTGGCCGGCAAAGAACAACGTGTCGCGTGTGCGGGCCTGATACGTCGGTTTCAAGAGGCTCGGTGAGTTGATGAACGTGTTCCGGTGCATGACACCGTAACGCACGATCTCGGCGTTCTCAAGACCTGGAATCAATTGAATGATTCGTTTCTGTTCGCCCCACTTCAGGTGCGTCTGGAAACCGACCAAGTTGAAGAGCGTCCCGGCCGAGTTATCTTGCCGCAATTGCACGACCGCATGCGGACGTTTGCCCGTCTTCGGATCTTCGAGGCCGACCGGCTTCATCGGTCCGAACAAGAGCGTCTTCTTGCCGCGTTGGGCGAGTACTTCAAACGGCATGCAGCCTTCGAAGTAAATCTCTTTCTCGAACTCTTTGAGCGGGACGACTTCGGCTTTGACGAGTTCGTCATAGAACAAGTCGAACTCCTCTTCCGTCATCGGACAGTTGAGGTAGGCCGCTTCGCCCTTATCGTAACGTGACTTCAAGTAAACCTTGTCCCGGTCGATCGTCTCGCCGTCCAGGATTGGAGCGGCTGCGTCGTAGAAGTACAAATAGTCTTCACCAGTGAACGCTTTGAGCGAAGCCGAAAGATCAGGCGATGTGAGCGGCCCGGTCGCCATGATGACGATCCCGTCCGGAATCGCCGTGATCTCTTCGTTGTGCACGGTCACGTTCGGATGGTTTTTCAACGTGTCGGTCACGAATCCTGCGAAGTCGTGACGGTCGACGGCGAGAGCGCCGCCGGCCGGTACGCTCGCCGTATCCGCCGCTTTCAAGATGAGCGAGTCGAGCGTACGCATCTCTTCCTTCAAGACACCGACCGCATTTTGGAGCCCGTTCGCCCGGAGCGAGTTCGAGCAGACCAATTCCGCGAATTGGTCCGTATGGTGTGCCGGCGTCTTTCGCACCGGTCTCATTTCATACAAATCGACTTTAATCCCGCGCTTCGCGAGTTGCCAAGCCGCCTCGGAGCCGGCGAGGCCCGCTCCGATCACAGTTACACGTTGCTGCAAAGTTAATCCTCCTCTAACTGATGTACCTCGGCATGGGTACAGTTCGTACATTGATATTTCACGCCGTCTTTGATTTTTTTCTCGACCATCATCTTACCACATTCCGGACACGGTTTCGCGACCGGTTTGTCCCATGAGACGAACTCACAGTCTGGATAGTTCGAGCAGCCGTAGAACAGACGACCTTTTTTACTGCGTCGTTCGACGACTTGTCCGTCTTTGCAGCTCGGACATGGGACGCCGATCTCGACTTGTACCGGTTTCGTGTTCGTACAGTTCGGGAAGTTCGAGCACGCCATAAATTTACCGTAGCGGCCCATTTTGATGACCATCGGCGCACCGCATACTTCACAGTCGATGCCAGCCGGTTCATCTTTCACTTCGATCTTCTCGATCTCGGCCTCGGCCCGTTTCAAGCGTTTCTCGAAACTGCGATAGATTGGGGCAACGACGTCGGTCCATTGGACTTCCTCGTTCTCGATCGAGTCGAGGAGCGTCTCCATGTCGGCCGTGAACTGTACGGTGATGAAATCGTTGAAATACTCGTCAATCATCTCGATGACAAGTTCACCGAGCTCCGTCGGGACGAACTTCTTCTCTTCGAGGACGACGTAACCACGTTTTTGAATCGTGTCGAGCGTCGGTGCATATGTCGACGGACGACCAATCCCGAGCTCTTCCATCGCCCGGACGAGCCGTGCCTCACTATAGCGCGGCGGCGGTTGGGTGAAGTGCTGTTTCGGCTCGATCGTGTCGAACTTGACGAGGTCGTCGACTTCGAGCGGTGGGAGCAACCCTTCTTTTTCTGGATTCGTATCTTCGATATCATCATCTTTCGATTCGATATACACTTTCATGAAACCTGGGAATTTGACGGTCGACCCGTTGGCACGGAAAATCATGCCGTTCGATTCGACGTCGATTTTTACCGTGTCGAGGATAGCCGGCGCCATTTGGCTCGCCACGAGACGTTCCCAAATCAACTTGTACAGTCGGAGCTGATCGCGTGACAGGTATGCTTTGACCGAGGCCGGGTCACGTAACGCCGACGTCGGACGAATCGCTTCGTGGGCATCCTGGGCGTTTGCCGCCTTCTTCTCTTTTTGTTTCTGCAATGCGACATACTCTTCACCGAACGTGGACTCGATATACGATTTCGCTTCTTCTTTCGCCAAATCTGAGATCCGTGTCGAATCGGTACGCATATACGTGATCAAACCGACGGTACCTTCTTTCTTACCGAGGTCGATCCCTTCGTAAAGCTGTTGCGCGAGCATCATCGTTTTCTTGGCACGGAAGTTGAGCTTACGGGCCGCATCCTGTTGGAGCGAACTTGTCGTAAACGGGAGCGAGGCGTTCCGCTTCCGCTCTTTCTTCGTGACATCGATGACTTTGAACGAGTCGTCGATCGCGTTGAGCACCGCGTCGGCGTCTGCCTCGCTCTTGAGCTCCAGTTTCTTCCCGTCTTTCCCATAAAACGATGTCTCGAACAATTCGCCTTCATGGTTGAGCATGAGTTTGATCGTCCAATACTCTTCTGGGTCGAAGGCGTTGATCTCCCGCTCCCGGTCGATGATCATTTTGACGGCCACTGATTGGACACGTCCGGCCGATAAGCCTTTTTTGACTTTCTTCCATAATAATGGGCTCATCCCGTATCCGACGAGACGATCCAAAATTCGCCGCGCTTGTTGGGCGTCGACGAGATCGTGATTGATTTTACGTGGGTGCTTGAATGACTCCTTGATCGCATCTTTCGTGATCTCGTTAAAGACGACCCGACATTCTGTCGTTTCGTCGACACCAAGGGCACGCGCTAGATGCCAGGCGATCGCTTCCCCTTCGCGATCCGGGTCAGCCGCGAGAAAGATTTTCGTCGCTTTTTTGGCTGCCGTCTTCAATTCTTTCAAAACTGGGCCTTTTCCACGAATCGTAATGTACTTCGGTTCAAAGTCATGTTCCACGTCGACACCGAGTTGACTTTTCGGTAAATCGATGACGTGACCCATTGACGCTTTGACCGTGTAATTCGATCCTAAATAACGTTTAATTGTCTTTGCTTTTGCCGGTGATTCGACGATCACCAAATATTTTGCCATACATCTGCTCCCCTTTTAGAGGTCGTTTTAAATCCCTACCATAATATTCATGTTGTCGCTCGTTTGTCAACGTCCAATCCTTGAACGCATTAGAATTTGGTCGGAAGTCGTCAATGGAATCGCCCCGTCCTCAATCAATCGATTCGGACCTGCCGCGAGCGGATCAAGCGGGCTTCCAGGTACCGCAAACACCGTCTTTCCTTGCTCGAGCGCATGTCCGACCGTATTCATCGTCCCGCTCTTCTGACGGGCCTGAATGACGACGAGCTGATCGCCGAGTCCGCTGACGAGACGATTACGTTCTAAAAATTGAAATTTTTTGACAGGTGTTTCCGGTGGATATTCGGTGAGGAGTAACCCGTGTCTCGAAATTCGTTCGAACAGCGGCGCATGCGCTTGAGGATACATGTGTGAAAAGCCCGCTCCGAGGACAGCGATCGTCGGACGGTTATGCTGGAGTGCCAACTCATGGACGAGACCATCGATGCCGAGCGCACCGCCCGATACCGAGACAGTTTCTTCTATTAAAGGGTAGAAATGCTCGACGAGACGATGGCTGATGCGATTCAATTCACGGCTTCCGACCAAAGCAGTCGTTTGTTGTTGTAGTACCTCTAAATCGCCTCGGTAAAACAAACAATACGGAGGGTTCGGAATGTCGAGCAACGCGCGCGGGAACGCGTCGTCTTCCCACGTCAAAAAACGGTCGTACGTGACCGTTGAACGAAGCGCCCGTTTTGCTTTGTTCCAGACGTTCGGATGGAAGGGACGAGTGCTCGAACCCGGATGCGATAAGTAATGATGGACGAACTCGACAGGCAGCCGTTCAGCCGCGAATCGAGCGATTGTTTGATTCATCACAATCACCTCTAAAAAAATGAGGGATGGCGCGCATCCCTCATTTCCGAATGGTTTACGTGGTCGGTTGACCCGTCACGCAAGCTTCATACAATCCTTCTTGCTTCAACACCCGGATGAGCGTCTCTCCGATGACGGCAGGCGTCTCGGCGACTTCGATTCCGTTGGCATTCAACGTCTTGATTTTCTCGGCGGCCGTTCCTTTTCCGCCTGAGATGATGGCGCCCGCATGGCCCATCCGTTTCCCTTCAGGAGCGGTTTGACCGCCGATGAAGCCGATGACTGGCTTCGTCATGTTCGCCTTCACCCATTCGGCGGCTTCTTCTTCGGCCGTTCCACCGATTTCACCGATCATGATGACCGCTTTCGTGTCCTCATCTTCGTTGAACGCTTGGAGCGTATCGATGAAGTTCGTCCCGTTGACCGGGTCTCCACCGATTCCGACCGCTGTCGATTGTCCAATCCCGGCCGTCGTCAACTGATGGACCGCCTCGTACGTGAGCGTCCCTGAACGCGAGACGATCCCGACGTGGCCTTTCGTATGGATATAGCCTGGCATGATGCCAAGTTTTGCTTCTCCTGGCGTGATGATTCCCGGGCAGTTCGGTCCGATGAGACGGGCCGGTTTGTCCTCGAGGTAACGTTTCACTTGAATCATGTCGATGACCGGGATGCCTTCTGTGATACAGATGATCAGTTCAATCCCGCTATCGGCCGCTTCCATGATTGAATCGGCTGCGAAGGCCGGTGGTACGTAGATGATCGATGCGTTCGCGCCCGTTGCTTCGACGGCCTCTGACACCGTGTTGAAGACTGGTACGCCGTCAAGTACGGTCGTGCCACCTTTTCCAGGTGTCACGCCTCCGACCAATTTTGTGTTATAAGCCAGCATCTGTTCGCCGTGGAACAGACCTTGTTTCCCCGTGATCCCTTGAATGATCACTTTTGTATCTTGATTCGCCCAAATACTCATGTCGTTTCCCCCTTATCGAACGAGTGCCGCGATTTTTTCTGCACCGTCAGCCATCGAGCTCGCCGAAGTGATCGCAAGTCCAGATTCATCGAGAATGCGTCGTCCCGCATCCACGTTCGTGCCTTCTAAACGGACGACGAGTGGTAAATCGAGACCGATTTCTTTCGTCGCCGCGACGATACCTTCAGCGATGATGTCACATTTCATGATGCCACCGAAGATGTTGACGAAAATGCCTTTGACTTGGTCGTCTGACAAAATCAATTTGAACGCTTCCGTTACTTTTTCTTTCGTCGCACCGCCACCTACATCGAGGAAGTTAGCGGGTTCGGCGCCGTAGTGCTTGATGATATCCATCGTCGCCATAGCGAGACCGGCTCCGTTGACGAGGCAACCGATATTTCCATCGAGCGCGATATAGCTGAGGTCGTGTTTCGACGCCTCGACTTCACGCGGGTCTTCTTCCGTCGTGTCACGAAGATCGACGATGTCTGTATGACGATAGAGCGCGTTGCTGTCGAAGTTGAGCTTCGCATCGAGGGCGATGACGTTTCCGTCTTTCGTCGTGACGAGCGGGTTGATCTCTGCGATCGTGCAATCCGTCTCGACATACACTTTGTACAGTTTCATGACCATGTCACTGAACTTGTTGACGAGCTTGGTCGGCACTTCCATCTTGAAGGCGAGACGGCGCGCTTGGAACGGACGGAGTCCGACGACCGGGTCGACGACTTCTTTATGAATTTTTTCTGGCGTATGTTCAGCGACTTCTTCGATGTCCATACCGCCTTCTGATGAACCCATGATGACAATTCGGCCGATCGAACGGTCAAGCACAAGTCCTAAGTAGAATTCTTGATCAATCGCAGATCCTTCTTCGATGTAAAGGCGTTGCACGACTTTTCCTTCAGGTCCAGTCTGGTGCGTGACGAGCGTCTTGCCGAGAATCTCTGACGCATACTGTTTGACTTCCTCATCCGTCTTCGCAAGTTTGACACCGCCGGCTTTCCCGCGGCCCCCTGCGTGGATCTGGGCTTTGACAACTTTTAGTTCACCGTCTAGCTTGGCAGCGGCTGTAACTGCTTCTTCAACACTAAACGCCGGATAGCCCGTAGGTACGGCCACTCCGAACGCACGAAGCAATTCTTTCGCCTGATACTCATGGATATTCATTTCGTTTCCCCCTTAGTCCCCTTTAATATCGGCACGTCTATTGTAACGAAAAACTGAAAGCGCTGTCTATCGTTCTTGCTTTAAGTTTTCATCTTTTTTTCACATCTACCCCTAGACATCTTCGATTTTTCCTTGTTCCATCTGATAAAGAAACACGAAAAGCTCGGCGATGACCTGATAAAGGTCGTCCGGGATATGCTCCTCAATCTGTAAAGCGGACAATAGTGACAATAGCGCCGGGTCCTCATGGATCGGGACCCCATTCTCCTGCGCGAGCGCGAGCATGCGCTCGGCGACGAGTCCGCCCCCTTTGGCGACGACACGCGGGGCATCCATCGATTGCTCGTAGGACAAGGCGATCGCTTGCTTACGGTCCGTCATATGCGTTGGTCCACCTTTCCGAGCGGGGCGAACGTGTCTGGCACGGATTCCCGCTTTTCTTCGAACGAGAAGCGTGACAGTTCATAGCCGCTCGCTTCAAGCGCCTTGCTGAGCGACGGCTCATAAGCGTTGACGAACGAGCTCAAATCGTGCCGTTCATTGAACACTTTGATCGTGACGTGTCGCTTTTGGACGAGCAGATCGATACCCGTCTCTCCAAACTTCGGTGTCTCCAAAAATAGGACGATGCGTGCGTGGTCGGCGTCAATCATCTCGCCCTTCGGCGCCTCGAGGCGGAATCGGACTTGTTCAAACGGTCCTAATTGCGGTATGTGAAATGCTTGAGCGACGTATGGCGGCGTCTGAAGGGCATTGAACGTCTCCTGAGCCCGGACGAACTGCTCGAACTTCGGGTCCCCTTTCGCTTTGAACAACTCGCCGATGAGTTGCTTCACATCCGACCCGGCTCCGCTCTCGAGCAGTTGACGCCCTTGCGCCTGAAGCGATTCAGGCGTGTCGAGCGGCTGACGGGCGAGCCGACCGAGTTCCGAACTTAGAAGGGCGAGCGGGGACCGTGCGGCTTGCGCAAGGGCTTCTGCTTGTTGCGGCACGACTTTCAAGACGAGCTTTGGTTCGAGCTCGGTGACGACCATCTTGTACGTAACATTCTCTTTGACGTCAGCGTTCACCCCGACCCGGAACAAGCCTTGCGGCAGTTGCATGACCGCCTCGCCTCCCGGCAGCAGCTGGAGCACCCGACCGACGACCGTATTGCCGATGAGCAATTGCCGCGAATTCTGTTCCGTGACCTTGAACGGCATGACGCCTTGATGATCGATCCGCATGATGACCCCTCCTACATATGTTTAATCGGCGCGAACGATTTTCGGTGGATTGGCGTGATCCCATGTTCCGCTAGTCCGGCCAAGTGCGCTTTCGTCCCGTAACCGGCGTTCTGTTCGAAACCGTAGCCGGGATAGAGGACGGCGTAGTCTTCCATCATGTTATCACGGACGACTTTGGCGACGACGCTCGCCGCCGCGATCGATACGCTCCGGGCGTCGCCTTTGATGAGCGATTGTTGCGGGATGTCGAGCTCGAGCGTCATCGCGTCAATCAAGAGCGCATCGACTTCACCGAGTTGCCGGACCGCCTCCATCATCGCGAGTTTCGTCGCCTCGTAAATGTTGACGCGGTCAATCACGTCGGCGTCGACGATCCCGACGCCGACCATGGCCTCGTCCATGAGGGCCCGATACGCGACTTCACGTGCTGATGGCGACATCAGTTTCGAGTCGTTCAAGCCCGGATGATAAAATCCTTCCGGCAAGATGACGGCCGCGGCGACGACCGGACCGGCGAGCGGTCCTCGACCGACCTCATCGACGCCACCGATGCGGACATAACCGTTTGCCTTCAACTCGTCCTCGAACACGCTCCGGGCCGCATAATCGTCCTGGCGCTCACGTTCGACCTTGAACTGGCGCTCACGCTGCCTGAGCAACGTCTGGACGCCTGCGCGCGGGTCATCCTTCAGTTCGGCCCGGACTGCTTCCCACTCTTCATATCGGACCGTCTGTAGCCGTTGTTTAATCGCTTGAATCGTCATGCTGTTCCTCCTATTCAAAAAAGCCCTGTTTGCACAGGACTTCACGCCATGTCATGGTCGGCCGGTGTCTCAAGAGAGACCCGTCCGATTTTCTCATGACGTAGTTCGTTCAATAGTAATTCGCTCGCCTTCTCGAAATCGACGTAGCCGCCGCTGACGAGTCCACGTTTCTTCCCGATCAATTCGAGCAGTTCGACGGCGTCTTCCGGCAGTTGATCGATTTTGAATCGCTCTTTCACCTGTTCCGGATAGCGGGCCGATAGCTCACGGGCCGCATAGAGCGCGATATCATCAAGGTTCAAAATATCGTCCTTGATGGCACCGGTCGCCGCCAAGCGATAACCGACCATCTGGTCCTCGAACTTCGGCCATAGAATCCCCGGCGTATCGAGCAATTCCATCTCGCCGCCTTTCATCTTGATCCATTGCTGACGCTTCGTGACACCCGGACGGTCGCCAGTGACAGCGATATTGCGTCCAGCGAGGCGGTTGATGAGCGTCGATTTCCCGACGTTCGGGATGCCGATGATGAGGGCGCGGATCGGACCGGGATTCCGGCCTTTCTCACGCATGCGGTCATGCTTCTCTTGCATGAGCTTCTCGGCACCCGACATGAGCTGCTTCAAGCCTTTGCTATGTTTCGCGTCGACGGCGACGACCTCGACGTCGTCACGCTTCAAGGCGCGGAGCCAGTCGTCGGTGACGACGGGATCGGCCATATCGGCTTTATTCAAGACGATGAGACGCGGTTTGCCTTCTGTGATCTCATCGACCATCGGGTTACGGCTCGATTGTGGGACGCGTGCATCGACGAGTTCGATGACGACATCGATGAGCTTTAACTTTTCTGTTACTTGTCTTCGTGCCTTGGCCATGTGGCCAGGGAACCATTGAATTGCCAAAAAAACACCACCTTATTCTTGTACGGTCCCGAAATCGCCGAGCGGCCAGAACACGAAGTTCGTTTTGCCGACGATGTCCTCTTTCGGGACAAAGCCGATTTCACGGCTGTCTTTCGAGTTTTGTCGATTGTCACCCATCACGAAGTACGAACCTTCCGGGACGACCGTTTCGCCCGTCACTTGTTCGAGCGTGAAGTTTTCGGTAAGAGGAAAGCCGTTCATCTGGGCCTGGAAATCCTCTAAATACGGTTCTTCGACCGCTTCGCCGTTCAAGTAAAGCGTATCGTCCCGATATTCGAGCGTGTCGCCAGGAATGGCGATGACGCGTTTAATATAGTCTTTTGATTCCGTCGCGTGGAAGACGATAATATCGCCCCGATCGAGCTCACCGACGTAGTTCGAAATTTTGCTAACGATCATGCGATCGGCATTTTGGAGCGTCGGCATCATTGACTCTCCCTCGACGATGACAGGTACAAAGATGAACGTCCGGATCACGAACGCGATGACGAGCGCCACGACGATCGCCTTAAGCCAACTGAACACTTCTTTCAACTTGCCTCACTCCTCTGTCCGTTTGAACTTATTGTACTAGAAAAAAAGAAGCTTGTCGCAAGCGACAAGCTTAATCCCCATCTTAACGACGGATTTCTTTAATACGTGCTGCTTTACCGCGAAGGTTGCGGAGGTAGTAGAGTTTCGCACGACGGACTTTACCGTAACGAACGACTTCGATTTGCGCGACACGCGGTGAGTGAAGCGGGAATGCACGCTCAACACCTACGCCGTAAGAAATCTTACGGACTGTGAATGTTTCGCTGATGCCGCCACCTTTACGCTTAATGACAACGCCTTCGAAGATCTGGATACGCTCACGCGTTCCCTCTACGACTTTAACGTGGACACGTACTGTGTCACCAGGACGGAAAGCAGGTACGTCCGATTTGAATTGTTCTTCTGTGATTTCACGGAACAGTTTTTGTGTGTTCATGAATTGTTCTCCTTTTTCTTCAATGTTCATATCTTCATCTGCCCAAGCATCCAACAGCGGAACATCGGTAATCGGTGGGGGTTAACCCACATGCTCAAACATAGCATAATTTGGTCAATCGCGCAACGATTCAATAAATTTTTTATCCGCCTTCGACAGGTCGATTTGCTCGAGCAGTTCCGGCCGCCGTCGATACGTGCGTTCAAGTGACCGTTCACGACGCCACGTCTCGATGTTGGCATGATTGCCCGACAAGAGGACGTCCGGTACCTTGAGACCCCGGAAGTCGGCTGGACGCGTATAGTGCGGATATTCGAGGAGTCCCGTCGAAAACGAGTCGTCCTCGTGGCTCGCCTGGTCACCGAGCACTTCCGGGATGAGGCGCACCGTGGCATCGATCATGACCATCGCCGCGAGCTCACCGCCGGTCATGACGAAATCGCCGATTGACACTTCGTCCGTCGCAAGCTCGTCATGGATCCGTTGGTCGAACCCTTCATAATGACCGCACAAAAAGATAAGGTGTTCCTCGGACGCCCACTCTTCTGCCATTCGTTGATCAAAACGGCGTCCGGTCGGTGTCGTGACGATGACACGGGGTCGCGTCTTCGCGATCGCCTCAAAGGCGTCAAAAATCGGTTGCGGGGTGAGTAGCATGCCCGCCCCGCCCCCGTACGGATAATCGTCGACTTTGTGGTGCTTGTTCGTCGAGAAGTCACGGAAGTTCGTGAACGCCATCTCGACGTGACCGAGCGTGCGCGCCCGTCCGACGATCGAATGATCGAGCGGGGCGAACATCTCAGGGAATAAGGTTAAGACATCAATCTTCATCGTCGATCATTCCCGGAATCGGGGTGATGACGACACGTTTCGCCTCGACATCGATGTCGCTCACGACCGATTCGATGTACGGGATGAGCGCATCCGACTTGCCAGGACGTTTGATGACCCAGACGTCGTTCGCGCCGGTCTCGAAGATGTCATCGACGACTCCGATGACCTCACCATCGACGACAGCTTCACAGCCGATAATCTCATGGTAATAAAACTCATGTTCCGGCAACTCGTGGACGTGCTCGACGTGGACATACAGCTTCATCCCTTTATATTTCTCGACGAGATTGATGTTCTCGAGCCCTTTGAACGTGACGAGATGGAACTGCTTGTGTGGACGATACGTCGTCACTTCGAACGGCACTTTCTTGCCGTCGATGTCTAAATAGAGCGTCTCGCCTTTCTTGAAGCGCTCCGCCGGAAAATCGGTCGCGGCGAGCAACTTCAATTCTCCTTTTAAGCCATGGGTGTTGGCGATCTTACCTACGTATAACCATTCCATTGTTATGCCTCCTCACAAAAATGGGCCGACCTCATAAAAGGTCGGCCACATCCTTACTTCGCGTTTTTCGCGTTGTGGAATTTCTCCATGATCCCTGCTTTAGAGAACAAGTTACGTACTGTGTCAGATGGCTTCGCGCCGTCTGCCAACCATTTGAGAGCGAGTTCTTCGTTGATGCGAACTTCTGCTTCTGGTTTTGCAACCGGGTTGTAGTGACCGAGTTGCTCGATGAAGCGGCCATCACGTGGTGAACGTGAATCAGCTACAACGATCCGGTAGAAAGGTGATTTGTTTGCGCCCATGCGCTTGAGACGAATTTTAACTGCCATGGTAATATACCTCCATCATGTGTTTAAGAATTGACAACTTTAATAGTATACTGCTTTTTTGTCCGACTGACAAAAGTTTTCTTAGAAGAATGGAAGGCCGAGACCTTTTTTCTTCCCTTTCATTTGTCCTGACATCTGCTTCATGAGCTTCTTCATGTCATCGAACTGTTTGATGAGACGGTTCACTTCCTGGATGGAGCGACCGCTCCCTTTTGCGATCCGCTTGCGACGACTCGCGTTGAGCACTTCAGGATTGGAGCGCTCATGCTTCGTCATCGAGCGAATGATCGCCTCGACATGATCGAGTTGCTTCTCGTCGATTTGGACGTTCTTCAACCCTTTCATCTTACCTGCACCAGGTAACATCGAGAGCAATTCATCAATCGGGCCCATGTTTTTCACTTGACCCAATTGCTCGATAAAATCATCGAACGTGAACGATGCGTCGCGAATTTTGCTTTCAAGCTCTTTCGCGGCATCTTGGTCCATCTGTGACTCGGCTTTTTCAATGAGCGTGAGCACGTCACCCATTCCAAGAATCCGTGACGCCATGCGTTCCGGGTGGAAAGGTTCGAGGGCATCCAACTTTTCACCGAGACCGACGAACTTAATCGGCGCTCCCGTGACTGCCTTGATTGAAAGGGCTGCCCCACCACGTGTGTCACCGTCGAGCTTCGTGAGCACGACGCCGGTGATTCCGAGTTTCTCATTGAAGCTATCGGCCACGTTGACCGCATCTTGACCCGTCATCGCATCGACGACGAGGAAGATTTCATTTGGTTTGGCAATCGTCTTCACGTTTTCGAGCTCGCCCATGAGCGTCTCGTCAATATGAAGTCGACCGGCCGTATCGATCAACACGAAATCGTGATGATTGGTTTTGGCGTACTCGAGCGCTTTTGTGACGATTTCTTCCGGCTTCACTTGGTCGCCAAGTGAGAACACCGGTAAATCGAGCTGCTTGCCGAGCGTCTCGAGCTGTTTGATGGCCGCAGGCCGATAAATATCTGCCGCGACGAGAAGTGGACTCCGGTTATGCTTTTTGCGAATCAAATTCGCGAGCTTACCGGTCGTCGTCGTTTTCCCCGCACCTTGTAACCCGACCATCATGACGACTGTCGGTGGTTTTGGGTTAAATGTGATTGGGACGACGTCGCTTCCCATCAAGTTCGTTAGCTCTTCATGAACGATTTTGACAACTTGTTGGCCAGGTGTCAACGATTTCATGACGTCTTGGCCGATGGCCCGCTCTTTCACGTCGTTGACGAACTGTTTGACCACTTTGAAGTTGACATCGGCTTCAAGGAGAGCGAGACGAACTTCTCTCATCATCTCTTTGACATCTGCTTCGGAAATTTTACCTTTCCCCCGCATTTTCGCCAGTGTCGATTGCAACCGTTCGGATAATCCTTCAAATGCCATGCTTCAGCCCCCTACTCTAAATTCTCAAGCGCCGAAATCGTTTCCGTCAAATCGGGCGAGTGCTCGACTTGACGTTTGAGCGTTTGAAGCAGTTGTTGCCGCTGTTCGAATTTCTCGAACAAGGCCAACTTCTCCTCATACTGCTCAAGCATCGCTTCGGTACGCTTTATGTTATCGTAGACCGCTTGACGGCTGACTTCAAACTCTTCCGCAATCTCTCCGAGCGAGTAGTCATCTAGGTAATAAAGAGACATGTAGTTGCGCTGTTTCGGTGTGAGAAGCGCTTGATAAAAATCGAACAGATAGTTCATTCGATTCGTCTTTTCGAGCGACATGACCTCCACCTCCACATGTTAAGTGAAATCCCTTTACAACTACCAATAGTACAGCCGTCCCCACCTCTTGTCAAGTTTTTTTCTTAACAGTGAAAGTTAGGCGAGGTCATCGTTTGTCTGTTGTTTTTCTTCGAAGATGTCCCCGAATAATCCGTACACGAACTGTTCCGGGTCGAACGCCTGTAAATCATCAACTTTCTCACCGAGGCCGACATATTTGACCGGGATATCGAGCTCGTTTCGAATCGCAAGCACGATCCCTCCTTTAGCCGTCCCGTCGAGCTTCGTGAGGACGATCCCGCTCACGTTCGTCGCTTCTTTGAACGCTTTCGCTTGAACCATCGCGTTTTGTCCCGTTGTGGCATCTAACGCGAGCAATACCTCGTGCGGCCCGTTCGGTACTTCACGTTCGATGACGCGCTTCACTTTCTCGAGCTCTTTCATCAAGTTGACCTTGTTTTGCAAACGTCCGGCCGTGTCACAGATCAAGACGTCGACGCCGCGTGATTTCGCTGCCTGCACAGCGTCGAACACGACCGCAGCCGGGTCCGACCCTTCGGCTTGACGGATGACCGGGACTCCGACCCGTTCACCCCAGACTTGGAGCTGATCGATGGCACCGGCCCGGAACGTGTCGCCTGCCGCGAGCATGACCGAACGCCCTTCCGACTTCAATTGATGGGCGAGTTTGCCGATCGTCGTCGTTTTGCCGACACCATTGACGCCGACGAACAAGATGACCGTCAATCCGTCCTGCATGTTCAACTCACGATCCGCCTCGTCTTCTTGGAGACGGTTCGCCACGACTTCGACGAGGGCGTCACGGACAGCGACCGGGTCTTTCAAATTGCGACGTTTCACCTCCTCTTTCAAATCTTCGACGAGGTCCATCGTCGTCGTCACGCCGACATCCGCCTGGATGAGCAAATCCTCGAGTTCATCGAAGAAATCCTCATCGACTTCGCGGAACCGATAGACGAGGTCGTTGACGGCACTGGCAAATCCGTCTCGTGTCTTCGTCAATCCGTCGGTAAACTTTTGCGACACCTCTTGTGTCGAGGTCGTCAATTTATCTTTTAACTTCTTAAAAAAACTCAACTTAATTCCTCCATCTCTTGTTCCGTCTCGACGACGCGCTTCGCTTCGGATAGTTCGACCGAAAGCACCTCGGAGACACCGTTTTGTTGCATCGTCACGCCGTAGAGCGTGTCCGCCGCCTCCATCGTCCCTTTACGGTGGGTGATGATGACGAATTGTGTATCGATTGAGAGCGTCCGGATATATTCCCCGAACCGATGGACGTTCGCCTCGTCGAGAGCCGCCTCGACTTCATCGAGCACACAGAACGGGACGGGTCTCGTTTTCAGGATGGCGAACAGAAGCGCGATCGCCGTCAAGGCCCGCTCTCCGCCGGATAACAGACTGAGCGTCTGCAACTTCTTCCCGGGCGGTTTGGCGACGATCTCGATGCCCGTGTTGAGCAAGTCGGACTCGTCGACGAGTTTCAAATCGGCCTCCCCCCCGCCGAACAGCTCGTTGAACGTCTGTTTAAAGTGACCACGAACGAGCGTGTACGTCTCTTTGAACAAGCGCGTCACTTCACGGTCCATCTCGGTGATGATGTCGTATAAATCCTCTTTGGCGCTGACGAGGTCGTCCCGTTGCTCGGACAAGAACATGAAGCGTTCATTGACGAGGTCGAACTCCTCGATCGCGTTCAAGTTGACCGGCCCGATTTCTTCGATTTGACGAACGAGCAGTTTGAACTCTTCTTTCGCCTCATCGAGCGGAATCGTGAGGGTCGGAAGCAAATCGAGGACGAGCCCTCGTTCCTCGAGTGCGTCGAGTTTCCACTTCCGCTTCAACTCGAGCTCGTTCGCCTCGGTCTCGAGCTTGCGGACATCCGCCTCGACCCGACGACGCACGTCCGACGCCTGTTGTTCACGCTGTCTGAGGATGCGATACGACTCTTCTTCGGCGTGAAGCTGTTTCGTATGCACCGCCATCCGCTCTTTCAATCCGTCCATCTGTTTGACCGCCTCGACGTGCTCGAGCTCGAGCTCGGCAGACGAGACGACCCGGCCGCTTGCCACATGTTCGAGCTCACGCTCGATCTGACCGAGACGGGACGTCTGTTTAGCGACCTCGGCCTCGAGCCGCTCGACTTCTGCGCGGACGCGGTCGAGGTCGAGCATATTGCGTTGACGATCGAGTTCATTTTGACGAATGGCTGCCTGAAGTTGCCCCGTCGTCTCGGCGCCTTTGGCTTGCTCGCCGCGGAGCGCCTCGAGTTCGGTCCGAATCGAGGCTTGCAATGCATCCGTCGCCTCAAGTTCTTCGGCGAGCCTTGTCAACTCATTCGTGGCGGATGTGATCGTTTGGGCGTAACGCGCCATCTCATGGTCGAACAGTTCGAGTTGCGCTTTGGCGTCTTGCGACACCCGTTCCAAGTTTCTAAACGCCTGTTCCGTCGAACGGAGCGTCTCTTCGGCCTCGCGCTTCTTGAGCCTGAGCGTCTGGAGCGACGCACGCAGTCGGGACATCTCATCGGTGTACGTCGACACCCGCAACTGTTGCTCGTGAAGCATGGCCAACCCTTGCGTCAATCCTTGCTTTAAATCATCGAGTTCACGGGACTGGGTGAACAAGGCGACACCTTGCTTCCGACTACCCCCGGTCATCGAACCGCCAACGTTGACGATATCCCCTTCGAGCGTGACGATGCGATAGCGATACCCCGTCGTCTTGGCGATCCGGTTGGCCACCTCGAGGGAATTGGCCACGATCACGGCGCCGAGGAGCGACCGTTTCAACTTCTCGTAGGCCGGGTCCGTCTCGACGAGGTCGGCGGCGATGCCGACGAATCCGTCGACTGATTCGAGACGGTGTGCGACTTCACCCGGGACGTAACGTTCCTTCACGCTCGTCATCGGTACGAACGTGGCTCGTCCGGCACTTGCTTTCCGCAATCGTTCAATCTCTCGGCGTCCGACTTCTTCCGTCTCGACGACGATATGTTGTTGCGTCTGACCGAGCGCCGTCTCGATGGCGGCCTCATACGACGGGAGAACGCGAATCAATTCTGCGACGGCACCGAGCACGCCCGGTCCCCGTTCTTTCAAGACAAATTTGACCGCATGGAAATAGCCTTCGTACGACTGTTTCATCCGTTCGAGCAACTCGATCCGGTCCTCGGTCTTCTGACGCCGGCGGTCAAGGTCGTGGTACGACTGCTCGGCCCGCGACAATTTGTCTCGAAGCGTCGCTTCCCGTTCGGTCAAATCAGCTTCTTCCGCCATGAGCGTCTCCCACGTGTCCCGAGCCTCGTCGAGACGAGCTTGTTCGGCCTCGAGTGATGCCGTCTGTTCGGTCCGCACGTCAAGGCGATCCTTGTTTTCGCGAAGCAGACGAGCTTTCGCTTCTTCCGCTTGTTCGATATCGCGCCGTTCCCGCTTCTGTTGGTTGCTCAGCGTGGCCCGTGTCGTCGCCAACTCGAACGCCTCTCCTTGAAGCTGTTCGATTTCTGCGTTAAAGTCACGCGTCGCCGCCGTCAATTGCACGTCAAGTTCGGCGCGTGCCGCTTCCACGGTATGTAACGCCTCAGCTTTTGACGCCATATCCGCGTTTGCCACGTTCAACTTCTGCGTCAACTGTTCGGTCTCTTCGGCCAATTCGACCCGTTGGCGCTCGAGGCGTTCTTTCGTCTCCGCCCCGTGCTCTTCACGGGCTTTCGCGAGCTTAATCTCACCTGTCAACCGTTCCAGCTCGGTCGCTTGAGACCGTTCTTCTTGATGGAGCGTGTCGAGCGTTTCTCGATCTTTGGCGAGCGTCGCCTCAAGCGTCGTCCGCTCTTCTGAAATCGCGGTCAACGCGCCGTCTTGCTCGGCGAGATTCGTCTCGGCCGTCCGCAGTTGCTCGGACACACGAGCGATGCCCGTACCAAGTTCTGTGATCTCGGCGCCGAGAATACCCGTCTCGAGCTCATCGTGGCGCGCTTTGGCGACTTGATACTCGCGTGCGAGCGCGGCCTGCTCTCGGAGCGGCTCGACCCGATCGGCGAGTTCATACAAAATGTCATCGACCCGAGACAAGTTCAACTCGGTGTCTTGGAGCTTCCGTTCGGCTTGTTTTTTACGCTGCCGGTACTTCAACACCCCGGCCGCTTCTTCGATGACAGCCCGACGATCTTCCGGTTTTCCGGAGATGACTTGCTCGACCCGTCCTTGCCCGATGATGGCGAACGCATCGCGTGATAGGCCCGTATCCATGAACAGGTCGATCACATCTTTAAGCCGGCACGGCTTCTTGTTCATGAAGTAGTCGCTGTCGCCGCTCCGCGTGACACGGCGCGTCACACTGACTTCTTCATACGGCAACCGCAAATGGGCGTCCGTGTTGTCTAGGACGAGCGTCACTTCGGCGACGTTGCGATGGTTCTCACCTTCACTGCCGGCAAAGATGACGTCTTCCATTTTCGCTCCGCGGAGCGATTTGGCCGACTGCTCACCGAGTACCCAGCGAACAGCGTCCGATATATTTGATTTCCCGCTTCCGTTCGGCCCAACCACGGCTGTGACGCCGGGACGAAAATCCAGTTCAATCCGCTTGGCAAACGATTTAAAGCCAGCGAGTTCGATTCGTTTTAAGTGCATCGTGACCATCCTATCCTCAGTAAGCATTCATTTGTTTATTTTACCACAGTTGCCAGTTCGTCAAAATGCTAGAATCATGCTATTCTAAAAAGAACTGTAGAAAGGGGTACGACCGATGACTAACGAACAAATGATTGAGGAAATTCTCGACAAAATGAACATCATCAACCGCGGCGCTATCAAAGCGGAAGAATATAACCGTGCCGACGCCTCGGCCGTCAAAGAGATTTACGACTACGTGATGAACCGCTCATCGCTGTCGATCTCTGAAGTGGATGGGATTGTCGAAGAACTCGGACAATTGACGTGATGAGATGACAGAAAAGGAGTGGACCCATTGAGGTCCACTCCTTTTTTTATAGGCCGGCGTACTGCCGGTTGAATTCAATCAACGCTTCTTTCGCCGCGAGTTGCTCGGCTTCTTTCTTCGATCGGCCGATGCCTTCGCCGACGATATCGTCTGACAGACGGGCATGGGCGACGAACTCCCGGCTATGGGCCGGACCACGCTCTTCGATAATCGTGTACGAGACAGGCCCGAGACCTTCTCGCTGGACGCTTTCTTGGAGCTGACTCTTATAATCGGTCTGTTCTTCAAACACACCGGCCAAGACTTTCGGAAAAACCGCTTCGGCGAGGAACTGTTCGACTGGTTCAATCCCTTGGTCCAGATAGAGCGCGCCGATGTATGACTCGAACACGTCCGCGAGTAGCGCCGGACGCTTGCGTCCGCCGGTCAACTCTTCGCCTTTCCCAAGCAAGATAAAATCAGAGAAAGCATAGGCTTCCGCAAAGTTAACGAGTGATGGCTCACAGACGATGGCCGCCCGCAACTTCGTTAATTCCCCCTCGGAGCGCTCCGGATACGTCTCATACAAAAACCGAGACACCGTCAACTCGAGCACCGCGTCGCCTAAAAACTCTAAGCGCTCATTGTCTTTTTTCAGACCGCGTTGTTCGTTGACGTATGAGGAGTGGGTGAACGCTTGCATCAATAGGTCTTGGTTCGTGAATCGAACCGACAGCCGTTCTTCAAGTACTTTAAACTGCTCGAGAATCCGTGACCGCTCGAGCTCATTTCGCCGACGCCGTTGCGCCGACCCTTGACGGTCAAACCGTCGCTTGTCCTTTGTCATAATTCCCTCCGTGTATAAGCACAAGCCCACCGCTCATGACGAGCGGTGGGAGGCTTGATTACAATTTAGTTTCGATGTAAGCGACGACGTCGCCAACAGTCGCGAGCTTCTCAGCATCTTCGTCTTCGATTGTGATATCGAACTTGTCTTCAAGGTCCATGACCATTTCCATTACTTCGAGCGAATCCGCACCGAGGTCATCCTTGAATGATTTGTCGGCTGTGATCTCAGATACATCTTTCCCGAGTTTCTCTGCCACTGCTGCTTGTACGTCTACTAAGATTTGTTCTGTTGTCATGATAAAATCCCTCCAAATTAAAGTATATAAAATGTGTTTCGATTGGTAAAGTTCTGATTTTAAGCCATCGTCATGCCGCCATCAACGGCGATCGTCTGACCCGTCACGTAAGCCGCTTGGTGAGAGGCGAGGAATGAGACGAGGTTCGCCACATCTTCGACCTGACCGAAGCGATTGAACGGGATTTGACCGAGCGTCGCCTCGCGTTGCGCATCTGTCAACGCGTCGGTCATGTCCGTCTGGATGAAACCAGGACAGACGGCGTTCACCGTCACGTGACGTCCGGCGAGTTCACGCGCGACCGACTTCGTCAGCCCGATGAGCCCCGCTTTCGCCGCCGCGTAGTTCGCCTGACCGGCATTCCCCGTGATCCCGACGACCGAAGCGATATTGATGATGCGGCCCGCCTTCGATTTCAAGAGCGTCCGCGTCGCGGCTTGCGACGTCAAGAACGCACCTTTCAAGTTTGTCGACAGGACATCGTCAAAGTCAGCTTCCTTCATGCGCATAAGCAGACCGTCCCGCGTGATGCCTGCATTGTTGACGAGACAATCGATGCGGCCGTACGTGTCGACCGCCGTCTTGATGAGTGTTTTCACATCATCACTGCTCGAGACGTCGGCTTTGACGGCGATGGCCTCGCCACCGTTCGCTTCGATCTCGCTGACGACGGCGTTCGCTTTCTCAACACTACCCGAGTAATTCACGACGACCCGAAAGCCGTCCTCCCCTAAACGCTTCGCGATGGCGGCCCCGATTCCTCGAGATGCGCCTGTCACGATTGCTACTTGGTCATGCACGTACTTCTCCTCCTAACGCGGCCACCTCTTCGAGCGTCGTCGCCTGTTTGATCGTCACTTTCGAATCGATCCGTTTGATAAGACCTGACAGCGGTGACGTCGGACCGAACTCGATGAACGTGTCGACACCAGCGTCGATCGCTTTACGAACACACGCTTCGAATCGGACCGAGGCGTACAATTGCTCAGTGAGAAGTGCTTTCAATTTTTCCGGGTCGGTATGGACATCCGCATCGACGTTGGAAATGATCCCAATCGCCGCCGGTTTGAACGGCGAAGAAGCGAGCACATCTTTGAACCGCGTCGCGGCCGGCATCATGTAGGAGCTGTGGAACGCCCCTGAGACGTTCAGCGGCAAGACGCGTTTCGCACCCGCTTCTTTCAAGTCTGTTTCGGCCTGTTTGACCGCATCGACATGCCCCGAGATGACGAACTGACCCGGACAGTTGTAGTTGGCGATTTGTACAAGGTTCCCGCTAGCACTGATTTTCTCCGTCACATGGAACGCTTCGTCGACATCGGTCATACCGATGACGGCTGCCATCGTCCCATCCTTCACTTCTGACATGAGCTTGCCGCGTTCGTGGACGAGCACGCTCGCTTCTTCCAAGTCGATGACGCCGGCGACGACGAGTGCCGCATATTCTCCAACGCTGTGACCGATCACCAAGTCTGGAGTGGCCCCCGTTTTGGCGTGAGCTTGTGCGAGTGATGCCGCATGCGCCACGATGGCCGGTTGGGCCACTTCTGTCCGTTGAAGCTCTTCTTTTGATCCTGCCGCCATGGCGTCGAGTAAATCAAATCCGAGGCGACGGTTGATCGCTTGCAGTTGTTCAGGATTGTCGAGGAACGTTTGGCCCATGCCGACGGCTTGTGACCCTTGTCCCGGAAATACCCATGCTGTTTTCCCCATGTACTCACCTTCTTTGAATTAGTTTGTAGCTTTTGCTTGTTTGATTTTCGCGACGACGTCGTGATCGACCATGATTTTCGCCTGTTTGAGCGCGCTCATGATGGCGAGCGCGTCGCTCGAACCGTGTGCTTTAATGACCGGGGCGTTGATTCCGAACAAGCCGGCCCCACCGTGTTCCCGATAATCTAATGTTTGTTTCAATCGCTTCAACTTCGGTTTTAAGACGAGAGCGGCGAGCTTCGAGACGAGATCGCTCGTGAACTGCTCTTTCATCATCTTCATGAGCATCGACGACGAACCTTCGACACCTTTGAGCAAGATGTTTCCGGCGAACCCTTCCGTGACGATGACATCGACATCACCGGACATCGCCTCGCGCGCTTCCACGTTGCCGACAAAGTGGACCGGGGCTTGTTCAAGGAGGGGGTACGCCTCTTTCGTGAGGGCGTTTCCTTTCCCAGCCTCGGTCCCGATGTTCAGTAGTGCGACCCGCGGACGTTTGACGCCGCGAACGTGCTCGGCATAGAGCGAGCCCATGATCGCATAGTCGACCAAGTGCTCGGCCTTCGAGTCCGGGTTGGCCCCGACGTCTAAAATGACGACACCGCTACCCGTATATGTAGGGAACGTAGGTGACAACGCGGGGCGCTCGATTCCTGGGATCCGTCCGATGACGAATAGTGACGCCGCCATGAGAGCACCGGTATTCCCAGCCGAGACGAGTGCGTCGGCCTCTCCGTCTTTGACGAGTTTGGCCGCCACGACGAGTGAGCTGTCCTTTTTGCGACGGACGGCTCGGACCGGTTCGTCGTCCCCGGTGATGACTTCGCTCGCTGGAACGATTTTGATTCGCGGGTCGGTCAACCCGTACGAAGCGAGTTTGACCTCATCTCCGACTAAAAACAGTTCCATCGATTCGTTCGGGAATGCGTCGGCAAACTGCTTGACGCCTTCCACGATCGCTTTCGGGGCGTGATCCCCGCCCATTGCATCAATTGCTAATTTCATGCCTGTTCCTCCTCACCGCGACGATAAATCGTGAAGTCTCCGCTAAAGACACACTCTTCGCCGACATAACTATCCACTGTGACGTCCGTTCTTCCGTCCCGACGCAGTTTGATCACACGAGCCTTGGCAACGACTCGCTCTCCAAGATGGACCTGGCGACTGAAGCGGATGTCCGCTTTAGTGGTCAACGCCAATTCATCATTGATGAGCGCCACCGCTAACGAGTTGGCCTGGGCGAACAATACGTGTCCCCGGGCGATCTCGTTGCGGCTAAAGACGTGTTCTCTCTCAATGTCGAGAACCGAGATGGCCGATTCATCGAGCTTCAAGTCAATCATATCACCGATGACCTCGCTCATGGCGAGCGACTTCACTTCATCGAGGTGTTCTGAGGCTACATGCTTAATCCGTTCTCTCACTTCCGGAATTTTCAACTCCATCCGATCGAGACGAATCGTTTGAATACTGACGGCGAACTGCTTCGACAGCTCTTCGTCTTTGATGAACGGGTTACGATCAATCGTTTCTTGCAATAAGCGTTGCCGCTCTTTCTTAGGTACCCGCATTCAGTTCCCTCCTAAACTCTATGCTAAAGAACTTAATACCTGGTACTAATAGCAGTATATATTCTTTAGATTGTATTTTCAAGTGTTGTTTCTCATTCCAAGCGGCTACCGACGAGTAAGTCGAGTCGCTTCAAGTATTGACGGAGCGGCGCATACGTCGCTTCATTCCAAAACGCCTCGCTGCCGAGCAGACGAACCGCGTCTTGCATCGCTACCTCCATCACTTTTAAATCAAGTACGGGATCGGCAACGCGGAAGCTCGGAAGACCGCTTTGGGCCGTCCCAAAGAAATCACCGGCCCCGCGCAATTCCAAGTCTTTCTCGGCCAAGACGAATCCATCGTTCGTCTCCGTCATCGTCTTCAAACGAAGTTTGCCGACATCGGACTTCGGGTCTCCTACCAATATACAATAAGATTGGGCGGCGCCTCGACCGACGCGTCCGCGCAACTGGTGTAGTTGCGCCAAGCCGAACCGCTCCGCATCATGGATGATGATCAGCGAGGCGTTCGGGACGTTCACGCCGACCTCGACAACCGTCGTCGAGACGAGGATTTGAAGGGCATTGCTGGCGAACGCCTTCATCACGTCATCTTTCTCGGTGCTCGACAGTTTTCCGTGCATGAGACCGACCGCGTAATTTGGGAAGCGTTCTCGCAACACTTCGTAGAGTGCGGTCGCACTCTCGACCTCGAGCGTGTCCGATTCCTCGATGAGCGGCGCGATGACGTACGCTTGGCGTCCAAGCGTCAGTTCACGGTCGACCATCGCGTGGACCCGGTCTATTTGGTCGGTCTTGGCCCAATACGTCTCGATCGGTTTCCGGCCGGCCGGCATCTCATCGATCGTCGAAACGTCCATCTCGCCGAAAGCACTGATGGCGAGCGTCCGTGGAATCGGTGTCGCCGTCATATAGAGCACGTCGGCGAGCTCCGCCTTGTCACGGAGCATCTTGCGCTGTTCGACTCCGAACCGGTGTTGCTCGTCGGTGATGGCTAAATGTAGGCGCGAGAACTCGACCGGCCCTTGGATCAAGGCGTGCGTCCCGACGATGATATCGACGTCCCCCGCTTTGATGGCCTGAAGCAACTCAGTACGGGCCTTGCCTTTGACCGAACTCGTCAATAAACCGACTCGAATCCCGTACGGCTCAAACAGCGCTTGAAGCGAGGCGAGATGCTGTTCAGCCAAAATTTCGGTCGGGACCATAAGCGCCCCTTGATAGCCGGCGCTCACCGTCGCATACAAGGCGATCGCGGCAACGACTGTCTTTCCGCTCCCGACATCCCCTTGTAGCAACCGATTCATTCGTTCTGGCACTTCTAAATCCCCGACGATTTCCCGGATGACACGCGTCTGCGCCCCGGTCAACGGAAACGCAAGTTGTTTGACGAATTCGTTCAATTGAGGCTTATCGAGCGTGAGGGCACGGCCTTTACCCGACCGTTCCATCTTCCGGAACGCCTGAAGCTTCAATTGATAGAGCAGACATTCTTCATAGACGTAACTGCGGCGTGCCTGTTTGTACGTCTCGACCGAATCAGGGAAATGCATCCCTTTTAACATCGCCTCCCGATCCTCGAGACGATAGCGTTGCCGAATCAATTCCGGCAGGCGGTCCTCGAACGAGGTCGTCTGTTCAAACGCAAGCTTGACGATCCGGCTGAAGTTCTTCTGGGTCAACCCGGCCCGAAGCGAATAAATCGGTTGCAGCCCGTCCGACAGTTCACCGAACTCGAGGTCGGTCGCGCTGATTGTCATCCGGTTCATGTCCCATTTCCCTTTGACCGTCACGGTGGCGCCGAGCGTGAGCTTGTCTTTATAGAACGCCCGGTTGAACATCGTCACGTGGACGACGTAGCGTTCCTCGAGCAATAGCCGAAATTGGAGCCGGTTCTTGCCTTTACTGTAATAACGGACGAGCGGTTCCGCTTGGACGGTACCGCTCCATTTGACGAGGTCGCCGTGGATGGCCGTCGTTACCGTGCCGCTATTATAATTTTCATAACGAAACGGAACGTGCTCCAGCACGTCCTCGATTCGTTCGAGACCCATCGTCTCTAATTTTTTGGCCATCTCTGGCCCGACCCCTTTGAGCGTCGTCAGCGCCTCACTTCTCGACATTTTCTTTCTCTCCAAAGATGTTTCGTTCGAGACGGCGGGCCGTCGGCGTATTGGCAAGTCCACCGCGGGCTGTCTCTTTCAAAGCGGTCGGCATCATCTGGCCGATCTCATGCATCGCCGAGATGACCTCGTCACAAGGGATGCGAGACGTGATACCAGCGAGGGCCATATCGGCCGCGACAATCGCGTTCGCTCCACCCATGGCGTTCCGTTTGACACACGGCACTTCGACGAGACCCGCCACCGGGTCACAGACGAGACCGAGCATGTTTTTCAAGGCGATCGCAAACGCCGTCGCCGATTGTTCCGGCGTCCCACCGGCTGCTTCGACGATGGCCGCCGCGGCCATTCCGGTCGCCGAACCGACTTCCGCCTGACAACCACCGGCCGCCCCTGAAATCGAGGCGTTGTTGGCTACGACGAACCCGAACGCACCAGACGTGAACAAGTAGCGGACCATCGCGTCACGGTCCATTTCCAGACGCTCTTTGACCGCAAACAACGTACCCGGTACGACACCGGCGCTGCCGGCCGTCGGGGTCGCACAGATGCGTCCCATCGCCGCGTTGACTTCATTCGTCCCGATCGCTTTGGCGACCGCGTCTAAAATCAAATCCCCAGCGAGCGACTTGCCCGAGCGGATATAGTCGGTCATGAGCACGGCGTCATTCCCCGTCAACCCCGTCACAGACGTCACGCCTTCGAGTGCCCGCGCAACCGCTTCTTCCATCACCTCGAGGTTGCGTTCCATCATGCCGACGACGTCTTCACGCGTCGAGCGTCTGACGTGCACTTCTTGCTCAATCATCACTTCTGAGATCGGAATCCCTCGTTCCGTTGCCGTTCTGACTAATTCTTCTACTGATTTAAACATATTGGTGTCTCCTTATTCCCCAAAGATGGCTACCCGCTCGATTTGAGGTAACCGCTCGATTTCCGCTAACACGTCTTTTGACAAATGATCATCAATCTCGATCGCCATGAGCGCTTGCTTGCCTTTCTCATGACGGCTCACTTCCATGTGCCCAATATTCAACTCATGCCGGGCCAAAATACCCGTCACGGCCGCGATCGCCCCGAAGCGATCGTGGTGCAAGACGACGAGTGCCGGCCCGCCGCCCGACAATTTGAGCGGGAATCCGTTCAACTCGGTGATCTCGATCGTCCCGCCGCCGATTGAAATCCCGACGATTTCAAACGTACCGTCCTCGTCTTCTAGCCGGACGCGGGCCGTGTTCGGATGGTCCGTCAGCGCATCGCTCGTCTCAAAGACGACCTCGATGCCGCGCTCTTTCGCGATATCGAGCGCTTGCGGGATTCGCAAATCAAACGTATCGAAGCCCATGATCCCACCGACGATGGCCACATCGGTACCGTGCCCCCGATACGTATCGGCGAACGACCCATAAAACGTGATGTGTGCGAGTCGTGGCGTTCGCCCGAACAACTTCCCAGCCATGAGGCCGATGCGCGCGGCTCCGGCCGTATGCGAACTCGATGGACCGACCATGACCGGTCCGATGATATCAAACACACTGCGATATTTCATCGCATTTCCCCCTTTCAAAAAAACCCTACCTTCATTATACAGAAGGTAGGGCTGAGTTACAGCTTATTCCACACTAAAAATGTAGGAGTAGAGCGGTTGTTTCCCGTCATGAACCTCGATTTCAATCTCGTCGTTCTTCGACTCGATGTACGCCGAGAGTGCCTCCACGTCTTCTGCTGACGAACCTTCGCCCGTCAAGATCGTGATGATCTCATCGTCGGCATCCACGAGGGCGTCGACTAATTTCTTCGCCGCTTCGAGGCTCGAGGCCGATGAGGCGACGATTTTCTTCTCGGCGATCGCCATGTGGTCGTCTTTACGAATCTCGACGCCGTCGATACTCGTATCACGAACCGCATACGTCACTTGACCAGACTTGACGGTACTAGCCGCCATCTTCATGACGCTTTCGTTCGTCTCGACATCGGCTTCCGGGTTGAACGCGATCGCTGCCGCAAGTCCTTGTGGCACCGTCTTCGTCGGAATGACCGAGACGCCGCAAGGTGCGACCGAAGCCGCTTGTTCGGCAGCCATGATGATGTTCGAGTTGTTCGGGAAGATGAAGACATGATCCGCGTTGGCCGCTTCAATCGCCTTGACGATATCTTCCGTCGACGGGTTCATCGTCTGACCGCCTTCGATGACGTGAGCCGCACCGAGTGAACGGAACAAGTCGCTGACACCTTCACCCATCGCGACCGTGACAATCGCATATGGCGCTTTCGCCTTCGGAGCCGTCGGTTGGACGCCATGTTGGTTCGCGCCGTGTTCTTCTTCTAAAATGGTCGAGTGCTGTTGACGCATGTTCTCGATTTTGACAGCGACGAGTTCACCGTAACGCTGTCCTTTCGTGATGACGTCGCCTGGCGTCTCGACGTGAACGTGAACTTTAAGCAACTCTTCATCTGCGACGACGAGGAGTGAGTCCCCGAGTTCAGACAGTTCGTTGCGGAACGCATCCTCGTTGAACGGGGCATCCTTCAACTTCGCGTCTTGGAAACGAACCATGATTTCCGTGCAATAACCAAACTCGATGTCTTCGGTCGACATGAATCCTTGCGCGGCGTGGGCATGATGTTCGGCTTCGATGAGCGCATCCATGACCGGTGCATGTGGCTTCTCAAGCTCTTTTCCTTCAAGGCTCGCAAGGAACCCTTCATAAATAACGAGCAAGCCTTGGCCGCCCGAATCGACGACGCCAACTTCTTTCAAGACCGGCAATAAGTCCGGCGTCCGCTCGAGTGAAGCTTTCGCTTCCACGATCACACGTTCCATGAACTCGTTGAAGTCGCTCGTCGACTCTGAAGCACGGAGCGCTTCGTCGGCCGCTTCACGAGCAACCGTCAAAATCGTTCCTTCAACCGGTTTCATAACCGCCTTGTATGCCGTGTCGACACCACGTTTCAATGCCTCAGCGAAATCGACTGTCGACACTTCGGTCTTTCCTTCGATTGCTTTACCGAAGCCACGGAACAATTGGCTTAAAATAACACCGGAGTTCCCGCGTGCCCCCATCAAGAGACCACGTGCAAACTTCGATGAGACGTCAGCGATATTTGCCGTGTTGAGTGCGGCCACTTCCTTCGCACCCGATGTCATCGTCAAATTCATGTTCGTCCCCGTGTCGCCATCCGGCACCGGGAAGACGTTAAGCGAATCTACATAATCCGCATTCTGGCTCAAGTTGGCTGCACCGTTCGCGACCATGTTCGCGAACACCAATCCATCTAAACGTTTTAAACCCACACCAAATCCTCCTTCGTTCTCGTCAGTCATTCGTCAGACGAACGCCTTGTACGAATATGTTTACCGACGAAACGTTTAATCCTAAAGTTTCACCGAGCGTGTATTTTACACGGCTTTGCACGTTGTATGCGACTTCCGACACTTTCGTCCCGTAGCTCACAATGATGTGCATGTCGATATGTACGTCTTCTCCATCTTGACGTACGACCACGCCTCGGGCGTAGTTTTCACGCTTCAATAGTTCTGCAATCCCGTCTTTCAATTGAGCTTGAGACGCCATTCCCACAACGCCGAAACATTCCATCGCCGCACCGCCTGCGAGTGTTGCGACCACGTCGTTCGTGATGTCAATATTGCCATATGTTGTCTTCATTTCAATTGCCATATGGAGTAGCCTCCTTCATTCGGAATGATTCCTTCACTACATTCTACAATAAGTACCTAGTTATTAAAAGAACCTGCTCCATAAACTCGGTCAATTGTAGCCGTAACCCTCATTCATTATTAAAATCCTTTCCAGTAATGTCAAGTTTTTTTCTTGTCATCCTATGATTTTCTAGTTGCATCGTGAAAAAACCCGTGCTAATATAAACGAGTGTCTATTAGGACGAACCCACATAAAAAAGGAGGGGAAACGCATGGCACGTAAATGCTACGTAACAGGTAAATCACCTAAATCAGGTAACAACCGTTCGCACGCACTCAACAAGACAAAACGCACTTGGGGTGTAAACGTACAAAAAGTTCGTATTCTCGTTGACGGTAAACCTAAACGAGTTTGGGTTTCAGCTCGCGCTCTTAAATCAGGTCTCGTTGAACGCGTATAATTTTTATACACGAACGAAATAAATCCCAGCGGCATTCGCCGATGGGATTTTTTTGTGTTCATTTTTTGATATACAGCACGAGCACCGTGCCTTCATGCACAATCAAATCCGCTGATTCGCCGGCCCACTCGTTCGAGATTGTGAGCGCCTCATGGCTGACGACATCGTGACGGTCGAGCGGATATTTGACGCCGCGGATTGACACGTTCGCCCGCTTCCACGGGACGAGCGACAAATAGTGATCGTCTTGACGTGGGAGCTCGTGACGCCCGGTTCCGACAAGACGAACGGTTTGCCCGGCCGTGAACAAACGCATCTCTGGATACGCCTCGAGCAGCCCAATATTACCGAGCGTCATGTCGAGGCGTCCACCGAGAGCGCCGTACACGAGCATCTCCGTCGCCCCGTGTCCACGGGCCGCCTCGAGCGCGATCTCAAGGTCGGTCACATCTTTTTCAGATGGGTAACGGACGGCGTCGATCGGCACTTCGCCCGTGAAAGAGTCGAAATCGCCGACGACGAGATCCGGGTTCAGCCCTTGGTTCAACAGTGTCTCGTACCCCCCGTCGACGCCGATGATGTAATCGACGTCACTAGGGAGTCCCGAGATTGGTTCCGGGCTAGCCGCCACAATCAACACCCGCATTAGCGGACGTCCCGGGTCGCGAGCGTGGCGAAACGTGGTGCCGAGACGAACAAGAGAACGAGGACGACGGCCGACACGAGGAAGGACGGCAACATATACGTCATGTTATAAGCAAACGAATAGGCGACGACCGGCCCTTCCGCATACTCGGCGAAGAAAACGATCCCTGATAAAACGTGGGCGCCGTAGCGAAGCAAAGAACCGAGGAGCGCCCCGAGCACCAAGTAGACGACGAGCGTCTTTTTCGCCTCGTCCTTGGCGGCTCGTTTCACTTGTCCGGCGAACAGTCCGGCCATACCGACGACACCATAAGCGAATGTGTAGTCGAGCAGGAACTGGACCGGCGTGAAGATGTAAGCCCCGAACAGCAGTTGCAACGTTCCGACGAGCGCTCCTGTCGCCAGTCCTCCTTTTAATCCATGGCGGTACGCCATCACGAAGATTGGCAACATCGCCAGGCTGATCGATCCACCCTGCGGCATCCGGAACGGGATGAGCAAATCAAAGATCAAGCCGAGTGCGGCGAACAATGAGATTTCAATGAGCGCCTGTAGTTTTAAACGTTGTTTCATCTTATTCCCTCCTAATTATATGAGCGAACGACAAAAAGCAGCATGACGTAAACGCCATGCTGCTATCGAGTAGCAACGTGCATTTTCGCCACATCCCTACGTCCGTGTGAACGGAACAGGTTCAAAGGGTTAGCAAATGCCTCTCAGCCACAGAATGTGACACCCCTTGCGACAATATTTGTTGTTCTATTGACGATTATACACGAGATGCGTGACGAATGCTATCGATTGCGTCTTTATAGCTCGGCTCGTTATAGATGGCTGAGCCAGCCACGAGCACATCAGCTCCAGCGTCGATGCATAATTTCGCCGTCTCTGCGTTGACACCGCCGTCGATCTCGATTTCAAAGTCGAGACGACGCGCTTGGCGCATCTCGCTCAGCGCTGCAATTTTCGGGACGACCGATTCGATGAATGCCTGGCCCCCAAAGCCAGGGTTCACCGTCATAAGGAGCACCATGTCGACGTCACCGAGCACATGTTCAATCGACGACAGCGGCGTATGCGGATTCAAGACGACACCACACTTGGCGCCAGCCGCTTTGATTTGTTGCAACACGCGATGCAAATGATTCGTCGCTTCAACGTGGACGGTGACGATGTCTGCCCCGGCCTTGATAAAATCTTCGACGAACCGTTCGGGCTGGTCGATCATCAAATGGACGTCGAGTACCATGTCCGACTTCTTCCGTAAGCTCGCTAACACCGGTAGGCCGATTGAGATGTTCGGGACGAATTGACCGTCCATGACGTCAAAATGGATGTAATCCGCTCCAGCCTCTTGGACCGCCTTCACTTCTGCCTCTAAATTGGCGAAGTCCGCCGCTAAAATCGATGGTGCAATTTTAATCATGTCAGTACCTCCGTTGTCTATCGTTTAACTCTGCCATAAACGTAACATAATTCTCATAGCGGGTGGAAGCGATTTCTCCAGCTTCGACGGCCGCTTTGACGGCACAACCTGGTTCGTTCAAATGGGCACAACCGCGGAATTTACAGTCATCGTGCCGCTCGACGAACTCAGGGAAACACCAGCGCATCTCTTCGACTTCGAGTTCTTCTGGGAACTCGAGGCTCGAGAAACCAGGCGTATCGGCCACGAGCCCGTCGGCAAGCGTGATAAGGGTGACGTGACGCGTCGTATGCTTACCGCGCCCGAGTGATTTCGAGATTTTCCCGGTCGCAAGTTCAAGCTCAGGTGCGACCGCGTTCAAGAGCGAGCTCTTGCCGACCCCGGTCTGTCCGGCGAATACGCTCGTCTTCTCCTTAAACGACCCACGAATTTGTTCGATTCCCGATCCGTCCTCGGTCGACGTCTCGATGACCTCATAGCCGATCGAACGGTATAAGGCCGCTGCTTCATGAATCTTCTCCCGTTCCGACTCCGTCAACAAGTCCATTTTCGTCAAAACGATAATCGGATGGACTTGCTTCGATTCAATCAAGACGAGGAAACGGTCGAGCAGATGGAACGAGAACGCCGGCTCTTTTACCGAGAATAACAAGAACGCTTGATCGATATTGGCGATTGGCGGACGGACGAGATGGTTCGACCGCTCGTCAACAGCCAATATATAACCGGTACCATCCCCTTGGTCTTGGATGTCGACATCGTCGCCGACGACAGGTGAGATGTTCCGGTTTCGGAAATTGCCGCGGGCGCGACAACGGATCTCTTGTTTCTCTTCCGTCATGACGTCATAAAACCCGCCTTGTAATCGAATAATCGTACCTTTCATTCCATTACCTCCTTAGAAAAAGAGGCGACGCGCACGCCACCTCTTCATTGTGATTCTTTTGCTTGTGCGTAAGTCACCGTATCCGTGCGAACAACTTCGCCATCGACTTCAATCGTCGCGGTTCCGACTTCGTCCGGTGCGATGACGAGCGTATACGAGTAAGTCGTCGTCTCCGTTATCTTATCACGCAACACCTCGACTTCGCCACGGGCATCGACCGTCCGAATGACGACTTCGAGCGCTTCAGCCTCTTCCCCTTCGGGCGGCGGCTCGATTTCGACGTTGACTTCCCGTTCGATTGAGACGTCGGTCGGTTCGACCCCTTGTGACACGATGACGGTCAGTTCCGTCCCCGGGTCGACTGCCGTTCCTGCCGTCGGGAGTTGGCGGATGATTTGATTTGCAGGAACGCTCGTTGAATACTCATCACGTTTGACGATTTTCAAGCTATTCTGTTCGGCATACGTCGTCGCTTCCTCGAACGTATAGCCCGCCAAGTTGGCGAGTTCGATTTTATTACTGCCGGTCGAGACGACGAGCGTCACCGTCTCTTCAGATGGGACGACCTCGTTGCCTGGGGCGATCGATTGGGAGATGACATCCCCGCTATCGACCGTCTCGGATGCCTCCGACTGAATCTCGATATCCGTGAACTCAAGATCTTTGAGCGTCCGTTCGGCCGACGACTGGGACAGTCCTTCAACATCCGGCATCTCGACCGTTTCTTTTCCGGCCGAGACGACGATTGTCACGGTCGTCCCACGTTTCGGCTTCCGTCCGGCTTGCGGTGTCTGCGAGATGACGTCGCCAGCGGCAATGTTGTCACTTGCCCGTTCAGTTGCCTCGACGACAAAACCGGCCGTTTCGAGCTCGGTCGTCGCCTCGTCGCTCGTCATGCCGACGACGTCCGGGACGACGGCACGGGACATCTCGTCAGCGATGACGTAAGCCCCGATCCCGCCACCAATCAACAGGAGCGCAAGCAAGAGCCAAAGCCACCACTTCTTCTTCCGTTTCGGTTTGTCTTTCACAGGTTCACTTACTGCGACCGGTTGCTCGGGCGCCTCTTTGACGTTTGGCTCATCCGGTACGACTGGCGCCATGACGAGCGTCTGATCAAACGCATCTTGCTCAGCGTTCGACCGCTTCGGTTCATTCGCACGTTCTGAATCAAGTGACGTCATGCAATCTTTTTTGAACGCGGCGACCGAGGCATGACGTGCGCCCGGTGACTTCGCGAGCGCCTGCATAATACAGTTCTCGAGCGCTTGCGGGATGTTCGGGTTCAAATCCATCGGTCGAATTGGGTCGTCTTGCAGATGCTGCAGCGCGACGGCGACCGGCGTCTCGCCGATGAACGGCACCCGGCCGGTCACGAGTTCATAGAGCACGGCGCCGAGCGAATAAATATCTGACTTCTCATCGGCGAACTTTCCGCGCGCTTGCTCCGGGGAAAAGTAGTGGACCGACCCCAGGACCGACATCGTATGGGTCAGCGTCGCGTTCGACATGGCCACCGCAATCCCAAAGTCCGTCACTTTGACGTTGCCGCTCTGATCGATCATCATGTTTTGCGGTTTGATGTCCCGATGAATGATTCGATTCGCATGGGCATGGTCGATCGCATCACAAATCTGTCCCATGATGCGAAGCGCCTCGTCGACAGATATGTACTCTTCTTGCAAATATTGTTTCAGCGTCATCCCGTCGACATGTTCCATGACGATGTAATAGATGTCGCGTTCGTCTCCGACGTCGTAAATGGCGACGATATTCGGATGGTTCAGACTCGTCGCCGCATGGGCTTCTCGTTCAAACCGGCGTATAAATTGTTCATTATGCGAGAATTCAGATCGCAACACCTTGATGGCGACGGTTCGGTTTAAAATCTCATCGTGAGCCCGGTAGACATTTGCCATGCCGCCGCTGCCGATTTGCTGTTCGATCCGATAACGATCGTTGATTCGTTCTCCACTTCGCATCGGATTCATCCTCTCTTTCTATCTGTGAACTGGACGAGGGCAACAGTGATGTTGTCACTCCCACCCAAACGGTTGGCTCGATCGATCAATTGATCCGCCTTGACGTCCGCCGAGACGGGACGTTCCAAGACTTGCTTGATCTCGTCATCGGTCAAATGCGTCGTCAAGCCGTCCGTACAGATTAAAATCGTGTCAAACTCGGGTTCGGCAAACACTTGCAGATCAGGTTCGACATGCTCTTTCGAGCCGATCGCACGGGTGATGATATTACGTTTCGGGTGGACGCGCATTTCTTCCTCGGTCAACTCCCCGAGTTGCTTCAACACGTTCACGTAGGAATGGTCTTCTGTCAACTGCTGAAGTTTATCGCCACGCAAGGCATACACACGACTATCCCCGACGTGGACGATGACGATCGTCTCGTCGTGCCAGCAGACACCGGCAATCGTCGTCCCCATCATGAGCAGGTTCGCTTGTTTCGAGAAGTCGAGCACTTGCTCATTGGCCAGTTCCACGTTGTGGCGAAACCAATTCTCCATCTCCATCGGTGAGGCCGGCAGCGTCGGGAAGGCACGACGAAACTGCTCGATGACGAGCTGACTCGCGACCTCCCCGGCTTCATGCCCTCCCATACCGTCGGCCACGAGTGCGATCCCGGCGTGCTCGTCCCCTAAAATCAAGACGGCATCCTCGTTTTGCGCTCTCACTTGCCCCCGGTCGGTTCGGTATGCTAATTCCATCTTCCTGATTACCTCGTTTCTTGTTCGCGCTCCTTCGCTCGAAGCTGCCCACAAGCCGCATCGATATCCGAACCTTGTTCGCGACGAATCGTCACGTTCACTTTTCGGTCTTTGAGCACTTTTTCAAAGGCAAAAATTTGTTTACGTGGTGTGCGGACGTAGTCGCGCTCGAGCACGTGGTTGACTGGAATCAAATTTACGTGACATTTGACGCCTTTCAACAAGTCCGCCAACTGATGGGCGTGTTCTTCCGTGTCGTTGACACCACCGAATAAACCGTATTCGAACGTGATACGGCGACCACTCTTCTCTGTATAGTAGTTGACGGCTTCCATCAACTTATCCAAGTTGTAGGCACGGTTGATCGGCATGAGACGAGTCCGAATCTCTGTCGTCGGCGCGTGAAGCGAAATGGCGAAGTTGATGCGCATCCCTTCATCGGCGAACTTGTAAATCTTCGGTACGATCCCACTTGTCGACACCGTAATATGGCGTGAACCGATGTTCAAGCCGTCATCGTGGTTGACCGTGCGCAAGAAGCGCATCAATTCGTCGTAGTTATCGAACGGTTCGCCGATACCCATGACGACGATTGAGTCGACTCGCTCTCCACTTGCGTCGAGTGCGCGTTGGACGTCGAGGACTTGCGCCGTGATTTCACCGGCTTCTAAGTTACGTTTCAAACCGCCGAGTGTCGAGGCACAGAACGTACAGCCAATCCGGCAGCCGACTTGTGTCGTGACACAGACCGAGTTGCCGTACTCGTGACGCATGAGCACCGTCTCGATCGAATAACCGTCTTGAAGCTCGAACAAGAACTTGATCGTGCCGTCCTGTGATTCTTGACGGACGAGTTCTTTCAACGTCGTCAATTGGAACGCCGCGTCTAATTTCTCGCGGAGCGGTTTAGAGACGTTCGTCATATCGTCGAACGATGTCACACGCTTGACGTACATCCAGTCATATAACTGTTTCGCGCGGAACGATTTTTCTCCTGCTTCGATGAGCCACTGTTCGAGTTCTGAATACGTGAGGGAATAGAGTGACGGCTTGGCACCGACCAATGGATTTTTTTCAACTGCTTTTGGATTCATGTTTATACCTCTTTCTTGAATGCGGCGATATAGAAACCGTCCGTCCCGAACGTCGTCGGGAGTAATTTGAGTTCAGCGCGGTCCGATGACACCATCGGGCGCAATACTTGTGGAAGACGGTCCTGGAGTGTCTCATCCCACGTCAATCCGTTCGACAAAATGTAATCGGCCTGTTGCTCATTCTCAGACGGATCGATCGTACATGTCGAGTACACTAGCGTACCACCTCGTTTGAGGAGTGGCAAGACGGCGTCGATGATTTCACGCTGGACTTTCGGCAGTCCGGCGAGAGCAGATTTGTCTTTTGTCCATTTGATATCGGGCTTGCGGCGGATGACGCCGAGTCCTGAACATGGGACATCGAGCAAAATCCGATCGAAGCTCTCCGGTTCAAACTTGTCACCGGCCTGACGGGCATCGAGGGCAAGTGCGGTCACTCCATCGATATGCAGACGCTTCGCTTGTCGTTCAATCAACTTCGCTTTATGCGGATGCAAGTCGAGCGCGACGAGCGTTCCGCCGTCCATGCGTTCGGCCGTATGCATCGCTTTCCCGCCCGGGGCGGCACAAGCATCGAGCACGCGTTCTGTCTTCGCGGCTTGAAGCGCATCGGCGACAATCATCGAGCTCTCATCTTGAATCGACAACAAGCCCATGTCGATGAACGCCGTCGCGTGAACGTTTCCGGACTCGATGACGAGCCCGTCCGCTGATAGTTCCGACCGCGTGGCAACGACATCGACTTCAGCGAGCCGTTCAATCATCTCGTCAACGGTGACACGTTGGCGGTTGACCCGGACTGTGACCGGCGCCGGTTCGTTATTCAATTTACACATCGCCTCGGTCGCTTCGACACCATACGTCTCCACCCATTCGGCGACGAGCCAATCAGGATGGCTATGTTCGATGGCAATCCGTTCAGCGTCTGGCAGCGTGCTCAAATCCGGGAACCCATCCCGGACGACGTTGCGCAAAACGCCATTGACGAACTTGCCGGTTCCCGAATGGCCCCGTCTTTTCGCGATTTCAACCGCTTCATGCAACACGGCCCGATCCGGGATCTTGTCGAGATAAAACAGTTGATAGACGCTCATCCGCAAGAGCGGCAAGACAAATTTGTCCAATTTTTTCGGGTTTTGGACCCGCTTCTCTAAAATATAATCGAGCGTCCGTTTCCGACCGAGCGTCCCGTAGACGAGCTCCGTGTAGAGGCCGACGTCTTTCGTCGCTAATTTTTTTTGTTTCAATAGGTCGTTGACCGCAATCGTCGAATAGGCGCCGCCTTGTTCGATTTTGATTAGCGTATCAAGCGCTGCAACTCGTACGTTCATATTATCCTCCTAGTCGATCGCCGACTTGTAACTTTTGGCCGGCCCCACGCATAAATGTGGCCCCGTCCATTCGTTTTTTACCAGATGGTTGCAAATCGATCACTTTAATAGCGACCGCGTCACCTGTCGCGACGACAAACCCATCCTCTTCAAGCCGTACAATCGTTCCCGGTTCACCCGTCCCTGTCGTCTTCGACCCGAAGAACAGTTTGACCCGTTCACCCGCAATTGTCGTAAACGCCGTCGGGAACGGATTCATCCCTCTGATATGGTTATAAATGTCTGTGCCGGAACGGGTCCAGTCAATCTGTTCCCGCTCCCGTCTGATGTTCGGTGCGAACGTGACGTCACGCTCGTCCTGCGGCACGGCTTCAATCCAACCAGCAAGGAAGGCAGGAAGTGTCTTGATTAACAAGTCAGACCCTGCGACCGCGAGCTTGTCGAACAACGTACCGACCGTGTCCAATTCTTCGATTGGTACGACCGTGTTGGCAATCATATCGCCGGCATCGAGCTTATCGACCATGTACATGATCGTGACGCCCGTCTCTTTGTCTCCGTCGAGGATGGCTTGATGGATTGGAGCACCACCCCGATGTTTCGGCAAGAGCGAGGCATGGACGTTGATGGCTCCATGTTTCGGCGCTTCTAACAGTTCGGTCGGAACAATTTGACCGTACGCCGCCGTCACGATCAAATCCGGTTCAAGTGCCAAGATGTCCGCATAATCGGTGCGCACCTTTTCAGGCTGTAACACCGGGATGTTGTGGCGCAGGGCACACTCTTTCACCGGCGTCGGTTTCAGTTCGCGTTTTCGTCCGACCGGCTTGTCCGGTTGCGAGACGACACCTACGACATTGTATCCTTCTTCGAGCAAGCGCTCAAGTACGGATACGGCAAACGTCGGAGTGCCCATGAAGACGATGCGTTGATCCGTCCCTTTTTCCGGCACGGCGAGTTTGTCTGTGAACAACACCCCGTCGAGATGATCGATCTCATGTTGAATCGCCCGGGCGAAGAAACCGCTCGCCTTCACTTGTTGGTAGCGGCCCTTCATGTCTTGCGTCTTGACGACGATCGTCTCATGCCGTTCGACGAATCCGAACTCTCCCGGGATGCTCAAGCACCCTTCAAGGCCGACCTCGCTTCCCGACGTCTCGATGATCTCTGGATTGATCAATACGAGCGGACCGGTCTCATCATCCGTATGGACGACGGCGAGCCGTTGGTTCAAGTTGACTTGCGGGGCGGCAACGCCGACGCCGTCATATTCGTACATCGTGTCGAACAGTCGATCGACCGTCTGACGCAACTTTTTATCAAATTTCGTCACCGGATCACACGTGACCCGTAAAATCTCATTTGGAATCTCTACTACTTTATACATCTGGTTCCACCTCACATGAATACGTATGGGTTTACGTCGATACTCAATTGATACTCTTTTTTACTGATCGCCTTCGCGCGTGCCTGTTGCAACGCGGCGAGGACCGGATATAGCGCCTCAGGATGTTTCGTTTTGATGAACAACTGATAGCGGAACAAATTCTTTAGTTTAGACAACGGTGCCGGCATCGGTCCGTTCAGCCGTGACTGGGCCACATGCGCCTCGACGAAATCAGAGGCGAACAGCTCGGCCTCGGCTTGGGCGACGAGCGGACTTTCGGCCGCGAACGTGACAAGCGTGACGTACCAATACGGTGGATGGTTGCCGACTTGCCGCAACTGCATCTCGCGAGCGAAAAAGGATTCATAGTCGTGCTCGCTCGCCGTCTCGATGACGTAATGGTCGGGATTGTACGTCTGCACGTACGCCTCGCCTGGTAGACTACCTCGACCGGCCCGCCCCGCGACTTGGGTGACGAGCTGGAACGTGCGCTCGGTCGCCCGGAAATCGGGCATGCCGAGTGTCGCATCCGCCGCGAGCACCCCGACGAGCGTGACGTTCGGGAAGTCGAGTCCTTTGGCGATCATTTGAGTGCCGAGCAAAATGTCAGCCTCTCCATCCTCGAAGCGTTTCAACAGTTGCTCGTGCGACCCTTTTCGGGACGTCGTGTCTTGGTCCATCCGGATAATTCGCGCCTCGGGGATGCGGTTCAACAGCTCGGTCTCGATCTTTTGCGTGCCGGTGCCGAACTGTTTGATTTTCTTGCTGTCACATGTCGGACATTTTGATGGCATCCCAATCTCATAGCCGCAGTAGTGGCACTTGAGTCGGTCACCGTGTTGGTGATACGTCAAGTTGACGGCGCAGTGCGGGCAAGTGAGTCCTTCCCCGCAGTCACGGCACATGACGAACGTCGTGAAGCCACGACGGTTGAGCAAGATGACGCACTGTTCTTTTTTGGCGATGCGGTCGTTGATGGCGACAAATAAATCTTCTGAGAACATCGTCGTGTTGCCTTTGGCGAGTTCACGCCGCATATCGATAATATGGACCGGCGGCATCTCGCCCCCGTATCGCTCACTCAATTGCAGATAGCGATAGACGCCTTTTTGGGCGCGGGCGTAAGACTCGAGTGACGGGGTCGCACTACCAAGGACAACCGGGCAACCATGGTATCGGGCCCGCCAAATCGCAACGTCACGCGCATGATAGCGCGGGTTCTCTTCTTGCTTGTACGTCGTCTCATGCTCTTCATCTAAGATGAGCAGGCCGATGTTCTCGAGCGGGGCGAAGATGGCCGAGCGTGCCCCGACGACGACATCGACTTCACGCCGCTTGATCTTCCGCCATTCATCATATTTTTCCCCTTGCGACAAGGCGCTATGAAGCACAGCGACCCGGTCGCCGAAACGGCGCTTGAACCGTTTCACCATCATCGGCGTGAGCGAAATTTCCGGCACGAGCAAAATCGCCTGTTTGCCTTCATCGACGACTTGACCGATCGCTTCGAGATAGACTTCTGTCTTCCCGCTGCCGGTGACCCCATGCAGGAGCAACGTCTCCCCGGCTTCCGCGTCACGGATGGCATGAACGGCCGTCGCTTGACTCTCGTTCAATTGGACCGTCTCAACGACCTGTTCGATCGTGGCATACGGGTCGCGATTCAGTTCGACCTCGGTCACTTTGACGGCACCGAGCGACTCCATTTTTTGCAGTTGGGCGCGCGATAGCCCGATTTGACGTAACGACGACCAATACATGCGCGGTACGTCCTTTAGCAACTCAATCGCTTCTTGTTGTTTGTTCGCACGGCCCGGGATGACAGTCGCATCAATCAGTTCGATGACGAGGTCCGTCTTGACAGTCCGTTTCTCTTTTAACACCGGCGCGAGCAAGATGTCCCCTTTTTTGGCGAGCGCCAAGATGATGGACTGCGTCTCTTTCGGGTACTCGGAAAGATGGGTACCGGCCCGAACGCCGTCCGGGAGCGTCTCGCCCTTGATTTCTTTGTCATAGCTCACTTTCAGCGCCGCCGGTAGCATCGCGAGAAGCGCCGACGACCGGAAGCAGAGCGTCGTCTCTTTCACGTGTGTGGATAAGTCGAGCAACTCGTCCGTCAGAGATGATTCTTCATCTAACAGGGCTTCAAGTGGCTTCAAGCCTTCACGCGTCCCTTCCGAGACACCAGTCACGATCCCGAGCAGGCGTCGTGAGCCGAACGGGACCGAGACGCGCATGCCCGGCTCGATCAATGTCTCGAACTGGGATGGGACCTCATAATCGAACGGACGGTCGATCGTGATGACCGGAGCGTCGACATGGACGTGGGCGATCATCGTAAATCTTCCTTAAAGTGGGTGAGCAACTCGACGGCGAGCTCGCGTTTGCTTTGACGAGGCAAGCGGACATGCGCCCCGTCCGCGCGAAACAACATGACCTCGTTGTCGTCAGAGCGGAAGCCGATATCTGGCTTCGACACATCATTCGCGACGAGGTAGTCGACCCGCTTGCGGGCGATTTTATCGCGTGCATGTTGCTCGAGGTTCTCCGTCTCGGCCGCAAAACCGACGAGGAGCTGATGCGTCTTCTTCTCGCCGAGTGTCTTCAATATATCGGTCGTCTCTTCAAGCTCGATCGTCAACGCCCCGTGTACTTTTTTGTGTTTCTCGGTGTGGATCGTCTTCGGACGATAGTCGGCGACGGCTGCCGATTTAATGACGAGATCTTGGTCATCAAAGCGTGCGAGCACCGTCTCGAGCATATCTTTCCCGGATTCGACGGCGATGGCGGTCACACCGTCCGGTATCGGTACTTGCAGCGGACCATGGACGAGCGTGACGAAGGCACCCATATCGCGGGCCGCCTCGGCGAGCGCGACGCCCATCTTGCCTGATGAGTCGTTCGATAAGAAACGGACCGGGTCGATGCGTTCGACCGTCGGCCCTGCCGTAATCAATACTTGCTTCCCGAGCAGATGTTTCGGGACGAACTGGCTCTCGATAATCCGGACGAGGTCTTCCGGTTCCGGTAGACGTCCCCCCCCAATCCAGCCGCAGGCGAGGTTGCCGACACCGGGCTCGATGATTTGATAACCGAACGTTTTGAGCGTTTCGATATTGCGACGTGTGGCCGGATGTTCAAGCATATTGACGTTCATCGCCGGTGAGACGATGACCGGGCATTTCGCCGCTAAGATTGAGGTCGTGATGAAGTCATCGGCAATACCGGCCGAGAGTTTCGCGATCATGTTCGCCGTGGCAGGTGCGACGACGATCAAGTCACTCGTATCGACAACGTCGATGTGGGCGATTTTGGTCGGGTCATGTTCCTCGAACACGTCGGTGTATACCGGGTTTCGACTGAGCGCCTGAAACGTCGCTTTCCCGACAAATTCTTCGGCTGACGCGGTCATTGCCACCCGAACGTTCGCACCAGCCTGGACAAGTTTCGACGTGAGCGCGCACGCCTTATACGCCGCAATCCCACCGCTCACACAAAGCAAGATATTCCGATCGTTCAACATTCACAATTCTCCCCCTTATAGACAATGAGACCCAAGTCGTATCCGACTTGGGTCACACTTCATCCGTTGTTTTTTTCGTTCGTGATGATTGTCGTGTCACCCGAATACAATTCTTCTAGCGCTTGACCGACCGGCTTATACGATTTTGGCGCGGCGACTTTCGGTGCTTTTCCGTCCTGGATTTGGCGGGCCCGCTTCGCGGCCACCGTCACGATCGTGTATTTCGACGGGATGATACGTTGTAAGGCATCAATCGAAGGGTATAACATTAAATGACCTCCATCATGGCTTTTTTATAGAGAGATGCGACACGTTCACGTTTACAATGTTCGGCCGTCACGATCGCTTTGATACGATCAATCGCTTTGTCCACTTCATCATTCGTAACGACGTAATCGTATGCATCCATCAATTCAATTTCTTCCCGGGCGACGAGCAAGCGTTGCTTGATCACATCTTCCGATTCCGTACCTCGACCGACTAAGCGGTTGCGTAATTCTTGCAAGCTTGGCGGAGCCAAGAATAAAAAGACCGCTTCCGGGAAACGCTCTTTCACTTGGAAAGCACCTTGGACTTCAATCTCAAGGATGACGTCTCTTCCGCTCTCGAGTGTCTCACGAACCCATTCGACCGGTGTCCCATAATAGTTGCCGACAAATTCAGCGTGTTCGAGCAATTGATCGTGCTCGATCATGTCTTCAAATTGTTCTCTCGTCTTAAAGAAGTAATGCACGCCTTCCACTTCCCCTTCACGCGGTTTCCGGGTCGTCGCCGAGACCGAATATTGAAGGTTGTTGTCCTCTTCCTCACGGAGCACGCGGCACACTGTCCCTTTACCGACGCCACTCGGGCCAGACAAGACGATTAATAATCCTCGTTCTTTAAAATTCACTGCAAGACCTCCATCTTCTAACATCACATTTAATTATAATAGCAGTCAATCAATTGTTCCGGCAAGAAGAAGTTCGGATTTCCTACTTCATCGTACCATATTTTCCATGAATCTGATAACGTAGAGACAGAAAAAGAACAAAGGTGATGAGACTAGTGGCATATGATGGATTAATGACATATCGTGTTGTAACAGAATTACAAGCTCTTGTCGGAGGGCGAATCAATCGCGTGCACCAACCGTATTCCCTCGACTTGATGATTCAAGTCCGATCGAACCGCCAAAGCGTCCAATTGCTCGTTTCGGCGAACGCGATGTACGCGCGGCTCCAATTAACGGATAATCCGACCAAGAACCCGCAAGAACCCCCGATGTTTTGCATGATGCTCCGCAAACATATCGAAGGTGGCTTCATCACGGCGGTCGAACAAATCGGACGCGACCGTGTCATCGTCTTGTCGATTCGTTCACGAAACGAGCTCGGCGACGAAGAGAACAAGAAAGTGTATATCGAATTGATGGGACGACACTCGAACGTCGTGTTAACGAACGAGGACGGCAAAATTTTGGACGCGATCAAGCACTTGCCACCGTCACAGAACACGTACCGGACAATCATGCCGGGCAGCGATTACTTATTGCCGCCGGCCCAAGACAAGTGCGACCCGTTGACAGAACGTGAAGCGGGCTTGAAGCGAATCGATTGGAACGCCGGAAAACTTGATAAACAACTTGTCGCCAGTTTCGCAGGCCTGAGCCCGCAGATTGCACAAGAAATCGTCCATCGGGCCAAACTCCCGAACCGGGCGAGCATCGAAGAGGCGTTCTTCGGTGTGATGGCCGACCTCGAAGGACCGTTCGTTTTCCAACAGCTCGCTTCCGGAAAAGAACGTTTCAGTCCGATCGTGCTCACGTCAGGAGAGATTACCGCCGAAGAACGCTACGAGACGAGCAAAGACGTCCTCGACCGCTTCTTCTATGAAAAAGCGAACCGGGACCGCGTCAAACAACAGGCGCATGATGTCGAACGTTTGCTCAAGTCCGAGCTCGAGAAGAACATCTTGAAGCGGAAGCGTCTGCTCGACGACTTGAAGGCGACGGAACGGTCCGATGAGCTCCAAAAATACGGTGAACTGTTGACGACGTACTTGTTCCAACTCGAGAAAGGTATGACCGTCGCTCACGTCGTCGACTACTACGACGAAGAAGGCGGTATGATCGACATCCCGCTCAATCCGCTCAAGACGCCAAACGAAAACGCACAAGCTTACTATAAGAAATACAACAAGTTGAAAGTCGCCAAAATCGAAGTGCAAAAGCAAATCGAATTGAACGACGCCGAGATTCACTATTTAGAGACGCTCGTCGCCCAACTCGATGTCGCCTCGCCTGCCGATATCGTCGAGATTCGGGAAGAATTGGCTGAAGGCGGCTATATGAAACAACGGAATCAAAAGAAGAAACAGACGAAGAAAATTTCGCTCGAAGCGTATACGTCGTCGACGGGGACAGAGTTCTTCGTCGGGAAGAACAATACGCAAAACGATTATTTGACGTTCAAGTTCGCACGTCGCGACGAGATTTGGCTCCACGTGAAAGATATTCCCGGCTCACACGTCATTATTCGTTCGAGCGAACCCGACGAGACGACGCTGCTCGAAGCCGCGACAGTCGCCGCCTACTTCTCGAAGGCCCGTGCCTCGAGCGGTGTGCCGGTCGATTACACGAAAGCGCGCTATGTGAAAAAGCCGAGCGGCGCCAAGCCTGGATTCGTCATCTATACGGATCAGCAGACGGTGTACGTCACGCCGGATGAGCGGCTCGTTAAATCACTCCAGCAATGAGTTCAGACCACGTCACATGACGTGGTCTTGTTTGTGACTTGCATAGAAATCGATGCTTACTATCGCCTTCGCCGGCACCCTCCGTTCCTGGGGCGATGCGGATGCCTCCACAGTGCGTACCGCACTTTACGGGGTCATCCTTGCATCGCTCTCCCCTAGGAGTTCGGGTGCCGGCCCGGACATCGGTTGGTCCTGCTTCTTTTTGGTTTTCCTCTAATACGTAAAGATGAAAGATTGCTTGTACGTGGCGCCGGAGACTCCTACAGGATAGCAATCCGACGGAGACCCAGCAGCGACGCTAGTCGCGATGCGGCTCCGGGATTGCCTGTGGAAAGCGAAGGCGCCTAAAGGACGAGCTCTCAATCAATCATAAAGCAAGGCCCCGTCGCTAAAACGGGGCCTTGCTTCATTTCGGATTATGTTTGAACGCTTCGAGCTGTTCATGATAGTCGAGCAAATGCCCGTGTAAGATTTCAGAAACGGATAGATCCTCATGCGGCAACGTGAACAGCGAATACGGCTTGTCACACGTGTAGAGGATGTCGTGATGATGCGCAAGGAGATATAAAAATTCGGATTCGAACGCCCGGCGTTCTTCCTCACCAATCAATAATAGTGCCTCGCGGTGTTCGGCGAGACTCTCGAGCAGCAAGACGAGCTTGTCCTCAAGGTGAATCAATAGACGATACTGTTTGATCGTCAAATGCTTCAATGTCACGTTCGTCACTTTCATGTCTTCTTGGAGCATCATGTGCAGCTCCTGATGCCCGAGGATGCGGGCCCGCGTCTCAAGCAATTCTGATGGGGATCCGACAAGTTCGCGCCAATGGTGGAACATGTAGGCCGATGTCTTTCGAATCTCACTGAGCAACCGATCTTCATAACGAGGCGGCAGGAACGCATAGTTCACTCCGAGTGAGACGAAAACACCGACGGCCGTCAAAAGCGAACGGGTCCACGCATAATGGAAGAAGTCGGTCGTCGGGTTCTCGAGCATGAGCACGATTGCGAACGCCGCGTACGTCGACATGTGTGTCTTATCGAACGTCGTGTTGAGCGTGAGCGCCACGATGACGGCGAGCCCGATCGAGATCGGGTTGACTCCGAACGCGTAGACGATCAAGAGACCGCACATGAGCCCGACAATCGTCCCGAAGATTCGACTGAAGACGATATTTGATGACCGTTTCACGGTCGGTTGCATCGCGACGACGGCCGCGATGGCCCCCATGCCTGAATAGATGCCAAACACGTACCACGACAAGGCGATCGTGATGGCGACGGCAATCCCCGTCTTTAATGTCCGGAGTCCGACTTTAGGGATGTAACGTTTGTTGATCATTTAAGTTCGACCTTTCCTGTCTCGGAAATGAGTTCGATATTCGGTCGGTTCGAGTTCGACAGATGATACACGCCGCCCCCGATTTCCTTGAACCGCTCGGATGCTGTCACGTTGCCGGACGTGGTGACGTTCACTTGTCCGGTCGCATTGCGCGGCTCGTAGGCGAGCGTCCCAGCCTCGGTCTGAACCGTCAAGCTTTGATTGACGACGATGTCACCCACGGTCGCATTCCGATAGGAGCGGATATTTCCCGTGACGACCCGGACGGTCTCTAATGTCGCATCACTCCGCGTCTCGACACGAAGTCGATCACTTTCGAGTTTCTTTACATTGACTGCGTTCGCCTCCAAGACAATCGTCTTAGCGATCAATCCTTGTCCCGTCACTTGCTCGGCCTCGACATCAATCGACGTCATCGAGCTCGGCAAGGCGACGCGAATCTTATAACGGGACGGCTCATCGCTCGCCCGACTGCCGAATTGACTCAGTTGGCCATACCGCTCGACGACCGAGATTGTGTCGCCGACCGATTTGACTTTGATGCGACGCTCTTTCGAGTTCGTCTGCAATACTTCAATCTGAACCTTCTCATTCGTGCTCCGAACAAATTCGACGTTACCATGCGCCGTCTCGAGCCGAAGCCTCTTCATCTGGTATCGGTCCTCATACGTGTCCCCGAGTGCCAACACATGGCTGAATACGAATAAATTCAAGAAAAAAATGAGGGGCAAGACGGTGAAGACGAGTCCGAACGCGATTTTACGATGTTTCGGGATCGCTTGAAAGCGAGCTTTCAAGGACTTTCCCTTCATTCTAGAATACGCCATACACATCTCCTTTATTAACTACTTTCCCTATTCTAACACGTTCAGTATGCCATGTTACCAATTGAAAAAGAATCCGCCCGGAGGTGGATTCTTAGAAAGGTAAATTACGATGTGACACGAGCGCTCCAACCTGTCGGATCATTTCGCCAGTCACGTAAAGTAGCAGCCTCTTCTTTACTGATGATTCGCTTCTTGACGGCGACCTCGAGCACATCCAACAGTGTAATCAGTGCATGCGCAGTGAAGCCGGAGTCCAATAGATTGATGTGAAGACGGCTCAGACTGTAGGAAAAGATCGCTTGAATCTTGATCACTTCCCCGCCGGCTTTCTGGATCGCTTTGGCGGCCTCGATGCTCGATGAACCGGTCGACAACAAATCTTCAATCACGACGACACGAGCGCCAGGCTCGAACCGACCTTCGATTTGATTCCCTTTCCCATGTCCTTTCGCACTCGAACGGACGTAGACGAGCGGCAAGCCGAGCCGGTCGGCGACAAGCGTCGCATGAGGAATTCCCGCTGTCGCTGTCCCGGCGATGACATCGGCGTTGAGCGGACGGATCGCTTCGACGAGCGCATCGATGATGAGATTGCGGACATCAGGATAGCTGAGCGTCAAACGGTTGTCACAATAAATCGGACTCTTCATCCCGCTCGACCATGTATACGGGTTCTCGGGAGAAAGGGTCACGGCCTCGATCTGTAATAAAGCTTCAGCGATTTGTCTCATACGTTCGACTCCATTCCTGTAAGTAGTATTCATATGCGGCGTTCGGGTCTTCGGCCCGGGTGATCGGCCGGCCGACGACGATGGCCGACACGCCGGCCTCACGCGCCGCTTTTGGTGTGGCGGTCCGGACTTGATCGTCTACTGTCTCGTTCATCCGGATACCCGGCGTCACGGTCAAAAACGATGAGCCGAGCGCTTGGTGAATCGCATGGGCCTCATGCACGGACGCGACGACCCCGTCGAGTCCGGCCCGATCGGCCATGGCTGCCTGGCGAAGGACGGCCTGCTCCAGACCGCCTTTGATGTTTAATTCTTCAGAAAGCATCCGTTCATCGGTAGACGTCAACTGGGTGACCCCAATCAATTTCGTCGTATCGGTCACATCACGTAAGCCGTCTAAGGCGTAGCGCATCATCGTCTCGCCGCCGAGTGTATGGACGTTCGTCAACTCGACGCCGAGGCGGCCGATTTGACGGAGCGTCCGCCGTGCCGTCTCCGGGATGTCGTGGACTTTGATGTCTAAAAAGACGGGGTATCCATTGTCGACGAGTTGCTCGACAAAACGCCCCCCTTCCCGATAGAACAGCTCCATCCCGACTTTGACGGCTGGTTTCTGATTGATTCGTTCCAATAGACGGAACGCGTCGGCGCCCGTCTCGACATCAAGCGCGAGATACAGTCTGTTCATAAGCTTTCCCCCTGATGTCTAAAATGTGATCGATGCCAAGTTCGTCAAGTCGTCCCGGCAACGCTTCGATGATTTCTTGACAGACGTACGGGTTCTCAAAATTGGCCGTTCCGACCGCGACCGCTGAGGCACCTGCGTAGATAAACTCTAATACGTCGTCCACCGTCCGCACGCCGCCCATCCCGATAATCGGGATATCGACGGCCTGAGCGACTTCATACACCATCCGAATGGCGACCGGTTTGACGGCAGGGCCAGACAAGCCCCCGATTCGATTGGCGAGAATCGGTTGTCCGGTCGTGACGTCGATGCGCATCCCGACGAGCGTGTTGATCATCGTGATCCCGTCGGCACCGGCCGATTCGACCGCCTTGGCCATCGCCGTGATCGATGTGACGTTCGGAGACAGTTTGACGTAAACCGGTTTCGTTGACGCCGCTTTGACAAGCCGGGTCAATTCGGCCGCCATCTCAGGATCGGTCCCGAACTGCATCCCGCCGCACTTCACGTTCGGACATGAAATGTTCAGCTCGAGCGCTTTAATGGTCGGGTCGGCACTCATCTGGCGGGCGACGTGAATATACTCTTCTGGCGTCGAGCCGGCCACGTTGGCGATGATCTCGGTATCAAATCCCGACAGGAACGGAAGCTTGTCTTCGATGATGGCGTCGACACCTGGATTTTGAAGGCCGATGGCGTTCAGCATTCCTTGTGCCGTCTCAGCGACACGGGGCGTGCCGTTGCCGAATCGCGACTCGCCTGTCGCCGCCTTAATCATAATACCGCCTAATATCGATAAGTCATAGAGTTTGGCGAACTCTTCACCAAATCCGAAACAGCCTGACGCCGGCATGATCGGATTTTTCAACTGTAAGCCTGGCAAATCGACGTGTAATCTCATAGCGTCACCTCTTCCGCACGAAATACCGGTCCGTCACTGCACACTTTGACGTAACCGCCTGGCGCTTCGCACACGCAAGCGAAACAAGCTCCAATGCCACACCCCATCCGATTCTCGATCGAGATATATCGCTCTTCGATATGTGATGCGGCGACTGCCTTCAACATCGGTTCCGGTCCACAGCTGAACAACACATCGGCCTCGACCCGCGCGAGCGGGCCGGTCACAAATCCCATTTCCCCATACGTTCCGTCGACCGTCGTGATGATCGTCTCCCCCAGTTCACGGAACGCGTCTTCATAAAAAATGCTCGTTTTCGTATCAAACCCGAGAATCGCCACCGTCTCAATCCCGCGTGCGGCGAGCAGACGCCGCGTGTAGTAGAGCGGTGGCACCCCGATGCCCCCACCGACGAGGACGACACGCTTGCCTGTTTGCTCGAGCGGGAAACCGTTGCCGAGCGGTCCGAGGACGTCCAAGACGTCTCCCGTCCGACGAGCGGCCAAATCTGCCGTCCCGCTGCCGATGACTTTATACAGGAACGTGACGACGTTGCCTTCGACGTTCGCGACCGAGAGCGGCCGGCGCAACAGCTCTGACGTCTTCACGTGGAAGAACGTGCCCGGCGCGACTTCTTGCGGTGCGATTTCGACTTTCATCTCCATCGTCGCTGTCGCGATCAATCGGTTCGATAAAATGGTCGCGAGTTGTCTCATACGGTCACCCCGAATGTCGTGAACTCCGGCAAACTCGTTGTTTGGAACGACAGGCTCTCGATGACTTGGAGCAGCGCCTTAACCGTATCGAGCGACGTCAGACAGAGCACGCCTTGCTCGGCCGCGGCCCGACGGATGATGAACCCGTCTTTCGTCGCGAGGGCGTCACGCGTCGTCGTGTTCAAGACGATGTCGACTTCTCCTCGTTCGATGACGCTCAGCATCGTCTCACCAGACTCATTGATTTTCCCGACCGGATGGACCGGTAGGCCGTCTGCTGAGAGCGCCTGCGCCGTACCGGACGTGGCCATCAGGCGGAATCCGAGTCGATTGAAACGGCGGGCGATGTCGAGCGCCTCTTCCTTATCTTGGTCGGCGACCGTCAATAGGACATTCCCTTTCAAGGCGATCGTCATGCCGGCGGCGACGAGCCCTTTATACAGTGCTTTTTCGAGCGTACGGTCTGTCGCCATGACTTCACCGGTCGATTTCATTTCCGGCCCGAGCGACGGATCGACTTCTTTTAATTTCGCGAAACTGAACACTGGCACTTTGACCGAAATCGCGTCCGCTTCTGGATGCAGGCCGGTCCCTAACCCTAAATCTTTCAGACTCGTCCCGAGAATCGTCTGCGTGGCGATGCGCGCGATCGGCAGGCCCGTCACTTTCGAGATGAATGGGACGGTCCGGCTCGCCCGCGGGTTGACCTCGATGACATATAAGTCGTCCGCGTAGACGAACTGGATATTGAGCAACCCTTTGATTCGGAACGCCTTGGCGAGTTTGATCGTGTAATCGACGACTTTTTCTTTCAATGCCTCACTCAATCGTTGCGGCGGATACACGGCGATCGAGTCACCCGAGTGGACGCCGGCCCGTTCGATATGTTCCATGATGCCCGGGATATAGACGTCGGTCCCGTCACAGATGGCATCGACTTCAATCTCGATGCCCGTCAAGTAGCGGTCGATGAGGACGGGACGGTCTTTCGAGGCGACGACGGCGTGGCGCATATACCGTTCGAGCTCCGAGCGCTCATAGACGATCTCCATCGCCCGACCTCCGAGCACATATGACGGGCGGACGAGTACCGGATAACCGAGCATATCGGCGCAAGCGACGGCCTCTTCGACCGTGACCGCCGTCTTGCCCGGCGGTTGGGCGAGTCGTTCGGCCGAGAGCGTCGCTTCGAACGCTTTCCGGTCTTCAGCGCGGTCGATATCTTCAAGCGACGTCCCTAAAATTTGGACCCCTTCTGCTTCGAGCGAGGCCGCCAAGTTGATTGCCGTCTGACCGCCGAACTGGACGATGACGCCGAGCGGCTGTTCGTTGCGGATGACCTCGAGCACGTCTTCGGTCGTGAGCGGTTCGAAGTAGAGCCGGTCCGAGATCGAGAAGTCGGTTGACACCGTCTCCGGGTTATTGTTGATGATGATTGCTTCGTAGCCTGCGTCACGGATCGTCTGGATCGAGTGGACGGTCGCGTAGTCGAACTCGACACCTTGCCCGATCCGGATCGGTCCCGAACCGAGGACGAGAATCGATGGTTTGTCCGTCTTCACGGCCTCGTTCTCGACTTCGTACGTCCCGTAAAAGTATGGTGTCTCCGAAGCGAACTCGGCCGCACACGTGTCGACCATCTTATACACCGGGCTGATGCCCCAGTCGTTCCGAAGCGATTTCACCGTCTCCACAGTCTCATTCGTGATTCGGGCGATCATCTTATCGCTGAAGCCGAGACGTTTCGTCTCGATGAGGCGTTCTTTTGAAAGCGGCTCATGCTGAAGCGTCTCTTCTTGTTGCCAAATCCGAGCGAGTTTCGATAAGAAGAAACGATCGATTTTTGTCAGCTCATGCAACTGTTCTGTCGAGTAGCCGCGACGGAGCGCCTCATAGAGCATCCACAACCGCTCATCCGTCGGTGTCGTCAGTTCGCGATCGAGCTCCGCGGTGCTTAGTTGCGCGAGGCGTGGCACGGCCAAGTCTTCTGTCCCGAGTTCGAGCGAACGGACGGCCTTCAAGAGTGCTTCTTCCAAATTACGGCCGATCGCCATCACTTCCCCGGTCGCTTTCATCTGCGTGCCGAGGCGACGATCAGCCGTCTCGAACTTATCGAAGGCGAAGCGCGGGATTTTAGCGACGACATAGTCGAGAGCCGGTTCGAACGAGGCGTAACTCGTCTCCGTCACCGGGTTCTTCAGTTCTGACAACTTGTATCCGACCGCCACTTTCGCAGCCAGCTTGGCAATCGGGTACCCCGTCGCTTTCGAGGCGAGCGCCGAACTGCGCGAGACACGCGGATTGACCTCGATGACGTAATACGTGAAGCTGTCCGGGTCGAGGGCGAATTGGATGTTACATCCGCCTTCGATGCCGAGGGCGCGGATGATGTCGAGTGAGACGCTGCGAAGCATCTGATAGTCGCGGTCAGACAGTGTTTGTGTCGGTGCGAAGACGATCGAGTCGCCCGTATGGACCCCGACCGGATCAAAGTTTTCCATCGCACAGACGATGATCGCTTGGTCGCTCGAATCGCGCATCACTTCATACTCGACTTCTTTCATGCCAGCGATCGATTTTTCGAGCAACACTTGTGTCACCGGGCTCGCTTTCAGTCCCGATTCGACGAACTGCTCAAATTCATTCCGGTCATGGGCGATCCCGCCACCGGTTCCTCCGAGTGTGTACGCCGGACGGATGATGATCGGGTAGCCGATCCGTTCCGCAAAGCCCCAAGCCGACTCGAGTGACTGCACGATCTCGCTTTCCGGGACCCCGTGCCCGAGTTTATACATGAGGTCGCGGAACTGTTCCCGGTCCTCAGCCTGTTCGATGGCCGATAATTTCGTCCCGAGCAATTCGACGCCGCAATCTTCAAGCACGCCGCGGCGGTCGAGTTCCATCGCCAAGTTGAGGCCGGTCTGGCCGCCGAGTGTGGCGAGGAGCGCGTCCGGACGTTCTTGACGGATGATCCGCTCGACGAACTCCGGTTCGAGCGGTTCGATGTAGACGCGGTCCGCCGTCGTCGGGTCGGTCATGATCGTGGCCGGGTTCGAGTTGACGAGGATGACCTCGTATCCTTCTTCTTTCAAGGCAAGACACGCCTGGGTACCAGCATAGTCAAATTCTGCCGCCTGTCCGATGACGATCGGGCCGGATCCGATTACAAGGATTTTCTGAATATCTGGTCGTTTTGGCATGTCACATTCCTACTTTCTGTTTGTTTTCTTGGACGATCTGCATGAAGCGGTCAAATAAGTCGTTGGCGTCATATGGACCCGGTGCCGCTTCCGGATGGTATTGGACCGAGAACGTCGGATGATGCAAGTGCTTCACCCCTTCGACCGTGCCATCGTTGACGGCGCGATGCGTGACGATGAGTCCGGTCGTCGCGAGTGATGCCTCATCGACCGCGTAGCCGTGGTTTTGGGATGTGATTGTCACCGCGCCGGTCTCAAGTTCGAGCACCGGATGGTTGGCGCCGCGATGGCCGAACGGGAGTTTGAACGTATTGGCCCCGCTCGCGAGTGCGATCAACTGATGGCCGAGACAAATTCCGAAAATCGGCAACACCGGCATGAGGCGCTCGATGAGCGGCAACGCCGTCGGGACGTCTTTCGGGTCCCCAGGTCCGTTCGACAGCATGACGCCATCCGGTTCATAGCGCATCACTTCGTCGGCCGTCACGTCGTGCGGCAAGACGACGACTTCACAGTCGCGCTTCACGAGTTCACGCATGATGCCGAGTTTCGCACCGAAGTCGATGAGGGCGATACGCGGCCCGCGGCCCGTGCTGACATACGCCCGCTTTGTCGAGACGCGCTCGACTTGATTGGTCGGAAGAAGGACGTCAAAGCGATGCTGGACCGATGCCCACGTCGATTCCCCATCGACCATGACACCGCGCATGACGCCACGTGAGCGGAGATGACGCGTCAACATCCGCGTGTCGACCCCTGATAGACCTGGGATATTGAAGCGGAGAAGCGTATCACTGAGCGTTGCGGTCGAGCGGAAGTTCGAAGGCAAATCGCACACTTCTTTCACGATGAGTCCTTTCGCCATCGGTACGGTCGTCTCAAAATCTTCCCGGTTGACGCCGTAGTTGCCGATCAACGGGTTTGTCAACACGATGAGCTGGTCGCAGTACGATGGGTCCGACAACATCTCCTGATACCCGGTCATCCCGGTCTGAAAGACGACTTCCCCGATCGTCTCGACATCTGCGCCGAATGCTGTTCCTACAAATGAAGTGCCGTCCTCAAGCCATAATGTTCGTTTCATCGAATCTCCCCTTATATACGATTTTCCCAGCCGCGATCGTCATCACCGGCCAGCCTGCCAGTTTCATCCCCGCGAACGGTGTGTTTTTTCCTTTCGAGCGGAATGTCGTCGGATCGACCACTTGCTCCGTCTCCGTATCAATGAGGGCAAAGTCTGCCGCCCGTCCGACTTCAATCACACCGTACGGTAACCCGAACACGTCGCTCGGACGTTTCGTCATCCAGTCGATGAGCGCCGCTTCTTCCATCTGACCCGTCTTGACGAACGTCGTGTACAAGAGCGGGAACGCTGTCTCGAATCCGGTGATGCCGAACGGGGCCCGTTCCATGCCGGCTGCTTTTTCTTCGGCCGTGTGCGGGGCGTGGTCCGTCGCGATCATATCGATCGTCCCGTCGAACAAGCCTTCAAGGAGCGCCTCACGGTCGTCACGGCTCCGGAGCGGCGGATTCATTTTAAAGTTCGGGTCGAGGCCCGGGATATCGTCTTCACAGAGAACGAGGTGATGCGGTGTCACTTCGGCCGTCACCCGGATGCCGGCTCGTTTGGCGTCGCGGATGACACGTACCGACTGTCGTGACGAGACGTGGCAGACGTGATAGTGACAGCCCGTCTCTTCGGCAATCAAGACGTCACGGGCGATATGGATGCTTTCGGCGAGGCTCGGGATGCCTTGGATGCCGTGTTCTTCACTGAACCGGCCTTCATGGACCGAACCGGCCTTGAGCGTATTGTCCTCGCAGTGGGCGACGACCGCCTTATCGAGACGTTTCGCTTCCCGCATCGCCTCACGCATCATCGCCGCCGATTGGACGCCGACGCCGTCATCGGTGAACGCGAATGCATCTGCGAGCGAAGCCATGTCGACTTGTTCGGTGCCGAGCTGTCGTTTCGTGATGGCGGCGTATGGAAGGACGCGTACGCTTGCGTCTTGCTCGATTTTAGCCAGGAGCTGGTCCATCGTCGCCCGGTCGTCCGGGACGGGACGTGTGTTCGGCATGGCGCAGATTGTGGTGAACCCGCCGGCCGCAGCCGCCTCGGTCCCCGTTTTGATCGTCTCTTTCTTCTCCCCGCCCGGCTCGCGCAAATGAACGTGGACATCGACGAGCCCCGGAATGAGGAGCTTCCCTGTCGCATCGATCACTTCATGTCCTTCGGTCGTGCCGTCATAGTCGATCGAGCGGATTTCGCCGTCCTCGATCAATAGATTCGTCGTCCGTTTCGTGTTCCCGTCATACCAAGTTGCGTGTTGAAGTATCATAATTGTCCCCCTAATGCTCGATTTAAAATGGCCATCCGGGCGTAAACGCCGTTCGTCATCTGTGGAAAGATCCTCGACTTCGGATGTTCAATCAAACTGCCGGCGATCTCGACGTCACGGTTGACCGGTGCCGGATGCATGATGATCGCTCGTCCTTTCATTCGGTCGACGCGTTCGGGCGTCAACCCGTAGCGCGCATGATAATCTTCCTTCGAGAAGATGTCGCCCATGATGTGGCGTTCGTGCTGAACGCGGAGCAGCATGACGACGTCACAGTCCGCTAACACATCGTCGAGGTCCCGATGCTCGAGCCCCATCGACTCGTCCCACCAAGAGGCGGGGCTGCAGCCGACGACGTTCGCCCCCAGGCGTTTCAATACGCTTGCGTTCGAACGTGCGACGCGGCTATGGACGAGGTCACCGCAGATGGCGATGTTCAACCCTTCGAACGTCTTGAACTCTTCAAAGATCGTGACGAGGTCTAACAGTGACTGCGAGGGGTGCTCCCCGCTCCCGTCACCGCCGTTCAACACCGGGATGTTCAACTTTTCAACGAGTTCATGGTAATAGCCCGACTCCGGATGGCGGATGACGAGGGCATCGACCCCGATTGCCTCGAGCGTCTTGCACGTGTCGTACAGCGTCTCGCCTTTCGTCACCGATGACGTCGCCACGTCGAACGGAATCTCTTGTACTTTCAAGTGCCGTTCGGCCATTTGAAACGAATTTTTCGTTCGCGTCGAGTTTTCAAAGAACAAGTTCGCGACCGTCTTGCCGTCGAACAAGGGTGGCATGTCCCCTTGTTTGTAACGTAGCGATTCCTCGATCAATCCCATGATCTCATCGAGCGAGAGCGTATCCAGACTGACAAAATGCTTCGGTTGTTGTTTGATTAAGTTCATGTTCGTCTCCTCCTTTTGTGTGAAGGCAAAGAGAAAAGGCGTCTCTTCACCTACGTGAAGGGACGCCTTTATTTGGGTAGACTACACCCAAATAAACGAGCCTTCACTTTGCCGACCTCACGGGATCGAATTAAAAGTTACTTGCTTGTCGTGTATCTTCAGTTGTTTCGGCAGCAGCTTCGTGGACCGCTTCTTCTTTCGGCAAGAAGGCGTTCAAGAGGATCCCGACGACTGTGGCGAGTGCCATCCCTTGAACCGGGAAGCTTCCGAGTTGGACCATGGCCCCACCAAGTCCGATGACGAGGATGACCGAGGCGATGATGAGATTGCGTTTCTCAGCGAGGTCGACGTTGCTTTCGACCATCGTCCGCAGACCGTTCGAAGCGATGACTCCGAACAAGAGGATCGAGATGCCGCCTTTGACCGGGTTCGGGATCGTCGAGATGAACGCTTCGACGTGACCAAGGAAACCAAAGCTGATAGCCATGAGCGCTGCTCCGGCGATGACGTAGACACTGTACACTTTCGTGATGGCCATGACCCCGTTGTTCTCACCGTAGGTCGTACACGGTGGACCACCGAGCGCCGAGGCGACCGCTTTCCCGACCCCGTCGCCGAGGAGTGTCCGATGGAGACCTGGATCTTTCATCGTTTCGCGTCCGATGATTTTTGACGTGACCATTTGGTCGCCAATATGTTCCGTCATCGTGACGAGCGCGACCGGGACGATGGCGAGCAGTGCTCCGACTTGCCACATCGGCATGTAGTCGACGAACACCATCGTGAAGTCAGGCAGTTGGAACAAGCTCGCTTGACCGAGCGCCGAGTAGTCGATGATGCCGAACAGGGCGGCGATGATGTAACCACCGATGATACCGAACAAGATCGGTACGGCGCCCCATACTCCTTTGAACGTCGTCATAGCGAACATCGTGATGCCGAGCGTGAGAAGCGCGACGGTGATGAACGTTCCATTGTAGGCACCGTCTTTGTTCATCGACATGTCGATGGCGACCGGTGCGAGCGATAAGCCGATGACCATGATGACCGGACCGACGACGACTGGCGGCAAGAGGCGCAGCAACCAGTTCACACCTGTCTTATAGATGATGAGCGAGACGACACCGTAAACCGATCCGGCGATGATGCCACCGAACAAGGCGGCTTCGACACCCCATTGCTGGCTGACGGCGATAATCGGGGCGATGTAGGCGAAACTTGACCCGAGATAGGTCGGGACTTTGAAGCGGGTAATCGCTAGGAATGAGAGCGTGGCCACACCGGAGGCGACGAGGGCGACGGACGTGTTTAGGCCCGTCAAAATCGGGACTAAAATCGTCGCTCCGAACATGGCGAAGACGTGCTGCAGGCTGAAGAGCAGCCATTGCGGTAAGTGAGCGGGACGCTCGTGGATGTTGAGGATGGGTTTCATATGTGGTTCTCCTTCCTGGCCTCTCTGGACCACCTTAAAGGTTTTGGATTATTGCTGTTTGATAAACACTTCGTCTGTCGTGTCGACTTCACTGAGTCGGACGACGACTTGTTCTGACTTCGAGGTCGGGACGTTCTTGCCGACGAAGTCTGGGCGAATCGGTAGCTCGCGGTGTCCCCGGTCGATCAAGACAGCGAGCTGGATGTAATCCGGACGACCGTGGTCGACGAGTGCGTCCATGGCGGCTCGCACCGTCCGGCCCGTGTAAAGGACATCGTCAATCAAGACGACCGTCTTGCCGTTGATGTCGTGTGGCAGTTCAGTCGCTTTCACTTCCGGGTCAAGTGACTTCTTAGACAGGTCATCCCGGTACAGCGTGATATCTAAGTTACCGAGCGCGATCGGTTTGCCTTCTATTTCTTCGATGCGGCGGGCGAGTCGGTCGGCAAGCGTCTCGCCTCGGGTTTTAATCCCGACGAGCACGACGTTGTCCGTTCCTTTGTTGCGCTCGATGATCTCGTGAGCGATTCGGGTAAGTGCACGGCGGATGGCCGCTTCATCCAATATGGTAGAACGTTTCAAACGTTTCCCCCCTCTCTCAAATTATACAAAAAGAAGACTTCCTCATCCGGCTGGAAAAGGAAGTCTTCATATATGAGGGCAGACCTCTGCCTCAAATAATCGACGTGTCGTGGCCGCAGCCACAATCCTTTCACAGCCTCTCTGGACTGGGTTTAAAGGTGTTATGCTTCCTAGACTATAAATCGGAATCGGTTGAAAGTCAACGCGTTTTCTCGATTTTGTCCAATTTTGCAAGTTCCGCTTCGAAGTCGGCCGGGAGCGGCGCCTCGAATTCGAGCCATTCGTCCGTGCGTGGATGGAAGAAACCGAGCGTCGCCGCATGGAGAGCTTGTCCGTTCAATTGAATCGTGCGGCGCGGGCCATATTTCGGGTCACCAGCGAGCGGATGGCCGATATAACGCATATGAACACGGATTTGGTGCGTCCGTCCCGTCTCGAGCTTACACTCAACGAGTGTGAAGTCTTTATACCGCTCGAGCAGACGGAAGTGCGTGATCGCTTCTTTCGCGTTCTTGTCCGTCACTGTCATCCGCTGACGGTCGTTCGTGTCACGCCCGATTGGCGCCTCGATCGTCCCGAGCTCATGGGCAACTTCGCCGTGGACGAGAGCGATATATTCACGCTTGATTTTACGATCCTTCAACTGGCTCGCGAGCGATTCGTGGGCCACATCGTTTTTCGCGACCATGAGGAGACCGGTCGTGTCTTTATCGATGCGGTGGACGATGCCTGGTCGTTTGACACCGTTAATGCCTGACAAATCGTCACAGTGATAAAGGAGTGCGTTGACGAGCGTGCCTGATGTATGACCAGCCGCCGGATGGACGACCATGCCGCGTGCCTTGTTGACGACGATGACATCCTCGTCCTCATAAACGACGTCGAGCTCGATATTCTCTGGCAACACCTCGAGTTCGACGGCCTCCGGGACCGTCACGACGATTTCGTCGCCTTCTTGCAGTTTATAGTTCGGCTTGACGACCTGGCCGTTGACGAGGAGGTCCCCCGCCTTGATCCAGTCTTGGATTTGCGAACGTGACCAGTCACTTTGTTCGCTCATCCATTTGTCGATACGTGCCTTTTCTTCGGCGACAAATGTGTAAGTTTCCATTACGATTGTCCCCTTTCTTTGTTTAATTTTTCTTCGAACAAGACGCCGATGATCATGAAGATGACCCCGAACGTGAGCGCCATATCGGCGACGTTAAAGATTGGGAAGTTGTAGCCGAACGGATACGTGTCGACGAAATCGACGACTTCACCACGGAATAGACGGTCGATGAAGTTCCCAATTGCACCGGCGAGCAATAACCCGACGCTATAACCGAGCAGATCGAATCCGTTCACTTCTTTATGCAAGAAATAAATCAAGCCGACGACGACGACCGCGGTGACGATGAAGAAGAACACCATCTGCCCTTCGAGCATGCCCCAGGCCGCGCCTTTATTGCGGTAAGACGTCAAGTAGAGCAATTCAGGGATGAGCTCGATTGACTGCCCGATCGTCATCGTTTGGACGACAATCCATTTCGTTACTTGGTCGAGCAAGATGAGGAAAAGTGCTAATCCGTAATAACGTTTCATCAGATTCTCCTTTCAAGTCATAAGAAACCGGAGTGGACGATCGCCACTCCGGTCCGGCTTATGCGATGACTTCAGTACAACGCGGGCAAAGCTCTGGATGTTCAGCATTTTGACCGAGTTCGGTCGAGTATGTCCAGCAACGGGCACAAGCGGCACCGTCAGCCTTCATGACGCTGATTTCGGCCGTCGTATAATCGACATCGGCCGATTCGACGTAATCGAGTTGCGACACTTGAAGCAACTGACGAACGTTATCGATCGTCTCGAGCAACTGTTTCGTCTCACCTTTTGGCGCGACTTGTAGTTTTGCTTCGAGCGGTTTACCGATCAACTTCTCGCCACGGGCGATCTCAATCGCTTTCAACACGTCGTCACGGAACGTGAGGAACTTCGACCATTTAGCAAGCAATGCCGTCTCATCTTCTGTGAGAGGTGCCACTGCCTCAAGGTCTGTCAAGAAGACGCTATCAGCTGTCTTCGCCGGCACTTCTTGCCACACTTCGTCCGCTGTGTGCGGGAGGATTGGTGCAAGCAATTTCGTGAGCGTGACGACCGTGTCATACATGACCGTTTGAACGGCACGACGACGTGCGTCGTCTTCACGTTCGATATATAGAATATCTTTCGTGAAGTCGAGATAGAACGACGACAACTCGTTGACACAGAAGTTATGGCTCAAGTGATAGACAGCCATGAAATCGAACGTGTCGTACGCTTTGACGACTTTCGTCTGAAGTTGCTTGAGTTTTGTCGCCATGAAGCGGTCCGCTTCCGGCATGTCTTCGAAGGCGACACGCATCGATGGGTCGAACCCGTTCAAGTTACCGAGCAAGAAGCGCAACGTGTTGCGGATCTTCCGGTAGACTTCCGACACTTGTTTGAAGTTATCGTGCGATGCGCGGACATCCGACTGATAGTCGACCGACGATACCCAAAGACGGACGATTTCCGCTCCGTATTGTTTGACGAGATCGTTCGGTGCGATCGTGTTGCCGAGTGACTTCGACATCTTACGGCCGTCGCCGTCGAGGACGAAGCCGTGGCTGAGCACGTTGCGATACGGCGCTTTGCCCGTCGTCGCGACTGCCGTCGAGAGTGACGAGTTGAACCAGCCGCGGTATTGGTCCGAGCCTTCAAGGTACAAGTCGGCCGGACGGCGCAAGTTATCGCGCTGTTCGAGTACGCCCGCATGAGACGAACCTGAGTCAAACCAGACGTCCATAATGTCGAGTTCTTTCCGGAACTCGCCGTTCGGGCTGTTCGGGTGTGTGAAGCCTTCTGGCAACAAGTCTTTCGCTTCACGCTCATACCAGACGTTCGAGCCGTGCTCATGGAACAAGTTGGCGATGTGGTCGATTGTCTCGTTCGTGATGATCTCCGTGCCGTCTTCGGCGTAGAAGATCGGAATCGGGACGCCCCATGCCCGTTGACGGCTGATGACCCAGTCCCCACGGTCACGGACCATGTTGTAAAGGCGCGTCATGCCCCACTCCGGTACCCAGTTCACTTCTTCGATTTCACGAAGCATGTCGGCACGGAAATCTTTGATTGACGCGAACCATTGCGGTGTGGCGCGGAAGATAACCGGTTTTTTCGTACGCCAGTCGTGCGGGTACGAGTGCTTGATGAATTTCAAGTTGAGGAGGTAGCCGTTCTCTTCAAGTTTCATGCCGATTTGTTTGTTTGCGTCTTCATAGAACAAACCTTCGAAACCTGGCGCCTCTTCTGTCATATAACCACGGTCGTCGACCGGGCAGAGGACGTCGAGTCCGTAAGCTTGTCCGACACGGTAATCGTCTTCCCCGTGACCTGGTGCCGTATGGACGAGACCTGTCGCGTCAGCCGTGACGTGATCGCCAATCATGACGAGCGATGTCCGGTCATAAAGCGGGTGCTGAGCCGTCATGTGTTCGAACTCGCGCCCGTTCCAAGAACCGCTCACTGTGTAATCCGTCCAGCCGAGTGCCGTCGTCACGTCTTCGACGAGCGTTTCGGCAACGATGTATCCTTTGCCGTCGTGCTCGATGCGCGTGTACGTCAACTCGTCGCTGACCGCGATCCCAAGGTTGGCCGGGATCGTCCATGGTGTCGTCGTCCAGATGACGAAGTGGTCCGTTGTCGCTAAGACGTCTTTGCCGTCGACGACTTGGAATGCCACGTAGATCGCCGGTGACTTCTTGTCATAGTATTCGATTTCTGCCTCGGCGAGGGCCGATTCAGAAGACGGTGACCAGTAGACCGGTTTCTTCCCTTTATAGATGTAACCCTTTTCGGCCATCGTCCCGAACAAGCGGATTTGAGCCGCCTCATATTCCGGCAATAGCGTGATATACGGGTTGTCAAAATCAGCCATCAGTCCGAGACGCTTGAACTGCTCGCGTTGCGAGTTCACTTGTTCCATCGCGTACGCCGCACACTTCTCGCGGAATTCGGCGACGGTCATCTCTTTACGATTGACGCCTGCTTTTTGAAGCGCGTTCTCGATTGGGAGACCGTGTGTGTCCCAGCCCGGGATCATCGGTGACTGGTAGCCGTTCAATGATTTGAAGCGGACGATGATGTCTTTCAATACTTTGTTGAGCGCATGGCCCATATGGATGTCGCCGTTCGCATACGGAGGTCCGTCGTGCAGGATGTATTGTGGCTTTCCGGCATTTTTTTCTTGGACGCGGTTATATAGGTCCATCTGTTCCCAAGCCTCGTGCATGGCTGGCTCGCGTTTTGGCAGATTTCCGCGCATCGCGAATTCTGTTTCAGGCATCAATAGTGTGTCTTTGTAGTTCATTGAAACTCCTCCTGCATCTTTTTTTGACAACAAAAAAAACCCGCCCCTAATAGGGACGAGTTGGTCGACTCGCGGTACCACCCTACTAATCTCAGGGAAAGCCCCGAGACCGCTCTTGGTAACCGATAACGAGGTCAGGCGGTCGCGCTTACTAACTTCAGCCCGACACTCATAGGGGATACCGATAAAGTCTTTCTCTTAGGCTTGCACCTTCCCTAAGTCGCTTCGTAGGTATGACTTTATCGACGTGTCCTAATCGACGTATTGTGTATTATCCGTGATGTTTGGTTGGTATGACTTCGTCGTCATTATACGCAAGTTCGGTCGTATCGTCAAGAACCGTCTGGACCGGCGGCTCCCCGACAATCGTGTCCCATTCCGTGCTGTTCAACAGCTCCATCTGAGCATCGACGAGGACGCGGAAGCGGGTCCGGTACAACTCGACTTTTTTGAGCATTTGAATGACTTCGCGCTCAGCGAGCTGTTCTTTACGTGACGCTTCTTCCTCACGGGCGAGCGCCTCGCGTTCGGCCTGCTTCAAAATGAGACTCGCTTCTTTCGCCGCGTTCGTCTTCACTTCTTCAGCTGCCTCTTGGGCGACGATAATCGATTTGTTCAATGTGTCTTCCATTGAGGAGAAGTAGTCGATACGGGCTTGCATATCGTTGACGAGTTCTTCGTACCTTCTATTCTCACGAATCAATAGCTCAAACTCTTTGATGATTTGATCTAGAAATTCATTGACCTCATCGATATCGTACCCGCGAAAACGAGTCGAGAACTCTTTATTATGAATATCAATCGGTGTCAACGCCATTCGACTTTCCTCCTAAGTTCAACGTATGATGCCATACTGGATTTTTATTTTCTCACGTTTCGTCGAGCCGAGAATCGCCGTCAATTTGACACGGCCATACCCTCGGATCGAGACCAAATCGTCTGGTTCAAGGATGAAGCTCGCATCGTCAATCGGTTTATGATTCACTTTGCAGTCTCCATGTTTGACGAGCGCCTGCGCTTTTTGCCTTGATAATCCGAGCACTTCGCTGACGACCGTGTCAAACCGGAGCGATGAGACGATTCCGAACTCGTCGCTCCATTTGACTTCGGGCACGACGAGCACGGACTCGGGCGGTACCTCTGAGATGCGAATCCGGGCCTTGCCGACCCGGTCGACGTTCATCTCGATGAACCCGACCGCCTCACGCGTCGTCGCGAATTGGGCGACGCCGTCGTCGAGGACGACATCTCCGAATTTTTGACGCTTCAACCCAGCGTTCAAGAGCGTACCCGTCACTTGACGATGCGTCAATTCGACAAATTTGGTTGGATAGTCGATTTGACGAATCGCGATATCAAAATCGTTCGGATCGAGCTCGTAATAGTCCGGAGCGAGGATGAGTCGACGCCGTTCCGCGCCTTCAAATCCGCCGTCCTCATAAATCGCGAGCTGCTTCCCGACGAGTTGCCGGACGATTTGTTGCTCGCGTGGATCTAAAAAGTCCGTCACTTTAAACACATAGTTGTCCTCGACTTGTTGAACCCAATCGAGCACTTGCTCGACAAACGGGCGCTCATTCGGACGATAATGATCGAAGACGCTCATTTAAATACCGAAAATCGCTCGCACTCCAAATTGTGCCATCCGTAGCACAAATAAAGCGACGATTGGGGAGATATCGAGCATCCCGCCAATTGGTGGGATGATTCGACGAAACGGGTTTAAAAACGGCTCGCATAGATACGATAAAATTTGACCAAATTTAGATTCGCGCGCATTTGGGAACCACGATAATAAAATATAGGCAATCAAGACCCAACTATAATACCCAAGTAATGTAACGATCGTGTTGCCTAACGCAGGTATAGCATTTTCCATTCAGTTACCACCCTTTACTATTGAGTTCGTCCTCCGAAATCAAATTCGAGATCGATCCCGTCAACTCGATGTTGTTTGGAGTACATAAAATCGTGTTATGTCCAATCGACGTCATCGTCCCTTCTAACGCATAGACGACACCTGACAAGAAGTTGACGACTTGACGAGACTGCTCTTTCGACATCCGTTGGAGGTTGACGATGACGGCCCGGTTCTCTTTCAATTGGTCGCTGATGTCTTGGGCTTCGGCGAATACACGCGGTTCGGCCAAGACGACTTTTGAACGTTCTTTCTTCTTCGTGTTCAACGCGACGATATTGTTTGATGTTTTCGGACGGTCCTCAGTTTTGACGATTGCCTCCGTCATCGGTTGTGTCTTCGTTTCGGCGACAGCATACTCGTCTCCTTCGAACTGGTTGTTCGGATCTTCCTCGAGTCCAAAGAAGTCCTTCATTTTGTTTTTGATTGACATAACGGATTCCTCCTTAAAATATATTATTGCACAAGTACGGTTCCAATACGAACAAACGATGCGCCTTCTTCGATCGCCAACGTGTAGTCGTTCGACATCCCCATTGACAGTTCGGTACACGGTGCATGCGGATAGGCAAGACCTGCGACGTCATCGCGCAATTGTCTCAAGTTTCGGAACGTCTCCCGAATCACCGTCTCATCCTCTGTGAACGGTGCCATCGTCATCAATCCGATGATCCGCACGTGAGGATACTGTTTACAGTTCTCGATGAACGGGATGACTTCCTCTTTTTCGAGACCATGTTTTGATGCTTCGCCCGATATGTTCACTTGCACGAAACAATCGATCACGCCTTGGGCGCGCTTATCGATCTCTTCGGCGAGCGAGAGACGGTCGAGCGAATGGATCGCTGCCACATGGTCGATAATTTGTCTCACTTTACGTGTCTGCAGGCTGCCGATGAAATGAAACTTGGCATCAGGCGGCAACTGCTCGACTTTTTCAAGTAATCCTTCGGGACGATTTTCGCCGAAGTCGCGGATGCCTTCCGCATAAAGGGCGTTCGCCACGTCGGGACCGACCGATTTCGTGACCGCGATGAGCGTCACCGCTTGATCGGTCCGATGCGCGTCGATCGTCTGTCTGACTTGATTCACATTATTCGCTATACTCACGATTTCTTCTCCTTGACGAGGACAGCCGCAAATCGACGTTTGGCATCTCCGTTCCGATATGAGAAAAAGCTTCGATCGGCTACGGTCGACAAGTTCGATTGGGTCACCTCGATATTTCGTTCAGCGGCGAGCGTCTCGTTCACTCGTTGCAGGGATAGATGGGCATGGCCTGCCTGTTCGTCCGAGACTGATGCTTCATAAGCTGCCGGCGAGACAGCTTCGACCGCATCAAGGACACGGCGGTCGACCTCGTAATGGTCGGCCGTGATGGCTGGTCCGACAAACATATCAATATCTTGTTCCGGTACGCCCAATGTTGCAAATGCATCGGTCATCGAGGCCACGATGTTACCGACTGTCCCTTTCCAGCCTGCGTGTGCGACACCGATGACGCCATGGTCTTTGGCGCAAAAGAACAGCGGGACACAATCAGCGAACACGAGGGCGAGCGGTAACGAGTCAACCGTCGTGACGAGACCGTCCGTCGCCGGAATCGTCTCATCGTAACGGTACGCCCCTCTGCCTCGGTCAGCGTCTCCGACGACTTCGACGTTTGTTTGATGCACTTGGTCGGCCCATACCGAATCAGCGAGGTCGAGACCGGCCACTTCGAAAAATTGGTTCCGATTGGCGACGACTCGATCCGGGTCATCTCCGACGTGGAGTCCGACGTTGCCTTCGTTATGCCCATCGGTCCGGGTCGTGACGTAGGCGCGGTAGCGATCCGTCTCGGTTTCCCATGTATGTAACAGTCGCATATGATTCTCCTTTTTTAGAAAAAAGGGATGCCGAGAACCGGCACCCCCCTGTTGTTTAGTTACGGCGTTGTCTTACGAACGCTGGGATGTTGATCGTCTCGTCTGGGACGTCCCCGCCATAGACCGGTCTATGGAAGTTCCCTTCATCTTGTGGCGCAGCTTCTTGCGTTTTCGGTTGAGCCTCACGGTTCACTTCAGCTTCCGGTTTTTTCTTCGGTTGCTGGAGGAACGGGTTCGTCCCTTGCGCTTCTTCTGCGAATTCAGTTGCGATCACGGTTACGATGATCTCGTCGTTCAAGTTTTCGTTGATGACCGAACCGAAAATCAAGTTCACTTCTTCATCAGCGGCACTTTGTACGATTTGAGCAGCTTCCGTGACTTCGAACAAGCTGAGGCTAAGTCCGCCTGTGATGTTCATCAAGACACCTTTCGCGCCTTCGATTGAAGACTCGAGAAGTGGAGATGAGATGGCTTTCTTCGCTGCCTCGACGGCACGGTTCTCGCCTGTCGCGACACCGACACCCATGAGGGCCGAGCCTTTTTCTGTCATGATCGTCTTCACGTCAGCGAAGTCGAGGTTGATGAGTCCAGGGATGGCGATCAAGTCTGTGATCCCTTGGACACCTTGACGAAGGACATTATCCGCTTCACGGAACGCTTCGATCATCGGCGTATTGCGCTCGACGATTTCAAGCAACTTATCGTTCGGAATAACGATGAGTGTATCCACTTTTTCTTTGAACGCTTGAATCCCGTGTTGGGCGTGTTGCATCCGTTTGCGTCCTTCGAACATGAACGGTTTTGTGACGACACCGACCGTGAGCGCTCCGATTTCTTTCGAAATCTCAGCGATGACAGGTGCAGCCCCAGTCCCGGTTCCTCCGCCCATACCTGCTGTGACGAAGACCATGTCGGCGCCATCAAGCGCTTCAATCAACTGTTCACGGCTCTCTTCTGCCGCTTTTTTCCCGATATCAGGATTTGCGCCGGCACCGAGGCCACGCGTCAATTTCGCGCCAAGTTGAAGCTTCACGTCTGCTTTTGACATGTTGAGTGCTTGCGCGTCTGTGTTGACGGCGATGAACTCGACACCTTGCACTCCGTGCTCGATCATACGGTTGACGGCGTTTGAACCGCCACCACCGACTCCAATTACTTTAATTTTTGCTACGGCGTCAATCGCCTCATCAAAGTACATCATTTCAGGTATCCCCCTACGTAATTTCCAATTGTTAACACAACGTCAAGTTTACACGCCAAATAGTTTTTCCATTAAGCGGCCAAATCCATTTTTCGTTTCGCGATCGTCCCGCTCCACATCCACGTCGTGGTCGTGGTCGTTTGGCATCGTGCCGTCCGGTTTCGTGACGGTCACGCGCTCTTCCGGCTTTTCAAGTCGTGACTTCGAGACGTGATGATCGCTCATAAGCACGTACTTGAGGACGCCGACCGCGGTCGCGTATTTCGGGTGTCTGACGCCAATCGACGAAGGCTGATACAGTCTCGTCGTTTGACCCATAACACGAGTCGCCAATTCTTGGATGCCAGGTAAAGCAGCGGCCCCACCGCAGAGGAGATATCCTCCACTGAGCGTCGGGACGCCTACCTTTTGCACTCTATTCAACACAAGTGTAAACATTTCCTCTATTCTTGCCTCTAAAACATAACTAATTTCTGCTTGCGGTTCGAACGTGACTTCTCCGTTAATGTTCGTGAACGAGAAGCCCTCGGATGCGTCGGCCATTTCTTCAAGGGCGAGTCCGTATTCTTCTTTCGCCACTTTGGCGTCCTGGTATTTACAGTTGAGCTTGTAAACCAAGTCGCGTGTCATATGATCGCTTCCGACAGGAAGGATATATGAGTAGACAAGGTCGCCCCGATAGAAGACAGAGACGGTTGTCTTTTCATGTCCGATATCGATCAATCCGATACCAAGATCGATTTCGTCGACAGATGCCGCGCTCATACCGAGTGCCAAGTTGCCGAGGACGAACCCTTCGAGTTTCAGACCCGCTCGTTCGATGGAGCGACGAATGCTATGTAAAATCGTCTTCGAACCAGTTACCATCTTCCCGTGCATCTCTAAACGATAGCCGAGCATTCCCCGAGGATCGACGACACCTGTCTGTTGATCGACCGTGAATGACGACGGGATCACATCGATGACGCTCATCTCGTCCGGCAAACGCATGACTTGCGCCGAGTTGATGACTTCGATGACGTCTGTATCCGTGATTTCTTGGTCTTCTCGTTTGACCGACGCGATTCCGTGACATGGGGCGATTTGGATATGTTCCCCTTCGATGGCAACATATACCGACCGAATTTGATCACCGAGTGCCGCTTCGGCATGTTCGACGGCTTGTTTGATGGCTTGAACCGTCTTATCGATGTCGACGACGGCGCCACGTTTTACTCCTGCAGACGGGGCACACCCCTCCGCCAAAATGTTAAGCGTTCCCCCGAGTAATTCACCCACGACGAGCTTAATTTCTGACGTTCCTATATCCAATGCGGCCACATAACCATTCGCTTCCAAAAGGGAAACACCTCCGCGCTTTAATTTCTATACTTGAATTCCGTTACATTGTTACAGATATCCAAAAATATTGTTAGGTCCGGCAAGATATCTCACGTCTAAGTTTACAACAAATAAGATAGTGAGAAAAGGTAGAATCCTACAAATTAAGCGGTTTTGGGGTGTCAATTCGATTACAATCGATAAAAAAACAGCCCTTATGTGTCTAAGGACTGTAAAATATCAGATTATTCTTTCGGTTTTTCATACGGGACGAAATAATATCCGCCATCCATGACGACAGTTCCTCGTTGTCCTTTTGGAATGTTTTCATAGATTTCACCGTATTTGGACACGGTTTGACTGAGCTTGAACGTCGGCGTTTGAATCGTGTTGCCGTCGTTCATATAAATCTCATATCGGGTCGATTCCCCGTCTTGTTTCGAGAACACGATCTCCGACATCCGGGCCCGCATCGCGTCATCGACTTGTTCAAGCTCAGTCGCGATTTTTTCGAGTTCCGTTTTATCCGTGAATTCACGCAAGAGTGGACCGTCCTTTAACTTCTCAGGGTCGGTGATACCGCCAGTCGGATGAAGCGAGCCATCGGCAAGTACCACGACTTCTTCTTGATCCGTCCGCGAGTACGCGATCATCTTTTCTTCTTCGACATCGATTGTCACGATGTTATACCATGAGCGGTCGACGTCGACATCTTTCACGCCAGGCACGGCGCGGAGTTCTCGTTCAATCTCCTTCGGTGACACTTGAACGATTTTTGTGGACGTATCGATGTCCGTCCCGGCGAGCACGTACGCTTCTGTCAGCCAGGACAGACCGTTCACGTTCACCGCCTTCACGTCAGAGACCGACGTCTGCATATATACGACGAGTGCGATCAGCACCGCGAATAAGATCAAGATGGTCGACAAGCGTCGGTTCGCTTTTTTACGACGCTGATCTTTCATATACGGGATACGGTCTTCTAAACTACGAACGGTGTTCTGACGTGTCTCCATGTCTATTCTCCTTTATCGGCGGACTTCTTCGACGAGGTCGGCGAGTGATTCCGCAGCTTGCGGGAATCCTAGCCGTTTCGATGCTTCTGCCATCTCAGTATGATGTGCCAATACGTGACGGATCGACTTGACGAGTGTCTCGCCCGTCAAGTCTCCTTCTTTGATCAATTCGGCCGCGCCGCTCTCAACGAGGGCTGACGCATTTTTCGTCTGATGATCGGCCGTCACATACGGGCTCGGGATCAAGATGCTCGGTAGACCGAGCGCGGTCAACTCCGAGATCGTCGACGCGCCGGCCCGTGACACGACGAGGCTCGCGCAAGCGAGAAGCTCAGGCATATCGTAGACGTATGGCAAGACATGGACGTTTTCAGCTGTTGGCGCGGTGGCCACGACGTTGTCGTAGTGCACGTTCCCGGTCACGTAGAGGACGTTCACCGGTTCAGCCGCGAGCTCGGGAATAGCTTCGATGACAGCGCGATTGATCGCTTCTGCCCCGCGGCTTCCGCCGTAAATCAAGACGATCGGCCGCTCATCAATCCCGTACTCGGCACGGACGGCCGCCTCATCTACGGTCGTCTTCAACACTTCGCTCCCACGCGGGTTTCCGATGACGCGAACGTTGGCTCCGGGAAACTGCGACTCAGAACCAGCGAACGACAAGGCGACGCGGTCGGCTTTCTTCGAGAGGAACTTGTTCGTCAAGCCCGGGATGCTGTTCTGTTCATGCAAGATGGTCGGAATTCCGAGCTGCTGTGCCGTAAAGACGACCGGTCCTGAGACGAAGCCGCCCGTTCCGATGACGACATCCGGACGAAACGTCTTCATCTCTTTACGTAACGTGAGGACGGATTGAATGAACCAATACGCCGTCTTGATGTTGTCTAGCGATAGAGAACGTTTTAGTCCGGCAATCCGGATCGATTTGAACGGGACGCCCGCCCGTGGAACGAGGTCAGCCTCGAGACCGTTCTCAGTCCCGATATAAAGCACCTCGAGGTTCGGGTGCCTCGCTTTGAGTGTGTCGAGAAGAGCGAGTGCCGGGTAGATATGTCCACCCGTCCCTCCACCAGAAATCATAACTTTCATCGATTGGCCTCCTCATATGAATTCACGAGTCGGACGAAATGTTCGCCGCGCTCTTCGAACGTCTTATATTGATCCCAACTTGCACAAGCCGGCGATAATAAGATCACGTCATCAGTCGCCGACTGTTCGAACGCGAGCGGTACCGCCGCCTCGAGCGTAGCGACCGCGAACGACGGAATCAGCTCGGCCTCACCTAACGACTTGAACCGCTCTGCTGTCTCGCCATAAGCGACAATCGCTTTGACCCGGCCGAGCGCCGGAACGAGAGAAGTGAGGTCGGCGCCACGTTCGAGTCCTCCGCACACCCAGACGATCGGGGCCTCGAAACCGTTCAATGCGGCTTCGGCGGCCACGTTGTTCGTCGCTTTCGAGTCGTTATACACCCGGCGGCCGAGCACTCGCCCGAGGCTCTCTGTACGGTGAGCCACTCCGCCGAACGTCTGAAGGACGCGTTCGATGTGTGCTCGCGGAATGTCGAACGGTTCGACGAGCAACAAGGCTGCCAACACGTTCTCGACGTTATGGGCCCCACCAAGGGCAAGGTCCTCGACGCGGATGACCGGTTCTCCATGAAGCGTGATCCAACCGTCCACTACGTGTGCGTCTCCACTGTCGTAACCGAACATTGAGACGGGAAGACCGGACGGGACACGTTTCATCACTTCCGTGTCGCTGCCTTTGACGACGACACGGTCTGCGGCCGTCATGTTCCGGAACAAGTTTCCTTTGGCATCGGCATACGAGTCAAAGTCGCCGTGGTAATCCAAATGCGCCGGTGACAAGTTCAACAGTGCCGCCGCTTGCGGATGGAACTGTTCGACGCCCATCAGTTGAAAGCTCGACAGCTCGATGACGATGACGTCACCCTGCTTCGCTTTCGATGCCACTTCGATGGCCGGGAAACCGATATTCCCTGCCACATGCACCGGACGACTTCCCCCTTTAAGCAATTCGTGGACGAGCGTCGTCGTCGTCGTCTTCCCGTTCGAACCAGTGATGGCGACGAACGTGGCATCGGTCGCCAAGTAGGCGAGCTCCACTTCTGTATAGATCGGGATGTTCCGCTCAAGCGCTGCTTGAAGGAGCGGGATGTGATACGGGATGCCCGGGTTTTTGACGATCATATCCGTCGTGTCGAGCAATTCGAGCGGATGGGAACCGAAGACGCCGTTGATGCCGAGCGCTTCGATTTTCATCCGTTCTTCCGTTGACGGTTCGCTCCCGGTATTGATGGTCACGTTCGCGCCGACATTTCTTAAGTAAGCGGCAGCGGCGATGCCGCTCCGTGCCGCGCCGAGTACGAGGACTCGTTTATCGTTCCACTGTTGTTGCATGTCTTCCACCATCCATTACATGAGTAGTAACGACAAGACTGCCGTGATCAAACTAATTCCACCGAACGTCAAGACGATGCGCCATTCTGACCAACCGACCATTTCGAAATGGTGATGGATCGGGCTCATCTTAAAGATTCGTTTGCCCGTCGTCTTGAACGAGAGCACTTGCAAAATGACGCTGAGCGTCTCGATGACAAAGATGATACCGACAAAGACGAGCAACAACTCGAGCTTGAGCATAAGGGCGAGACCCGCGACCGCACCACCGAGGGCGAGCGACCCCGTGTCGCCCATGAAGATTTTTGCCGGGTATTTATTGAAGACGAGGAAACCGAGCAAGGCGCCGACGGCACTGAAGGCGAACCAAGCGATTCCGGCTTCATCTTGCCCGAGGGCATAGATGCCAAAGAAGGCGAACGTCGGGATGGCCGAGAACGAGACGAGACCGTCGAGACCGTCCGTCAAGTTGACCGCGTTCGAGAAACCGACAAGCCAGAAGATGACGATGGCCACATAGAACCAACCCGTTTCAAACGCGATCGAGGTGAACGGGATTTGAATCGTCGTGTCGAGCTCCCCACCGAGTGAGAGGAACCAGACGAACAGGACGGAGACGACGATTTGGCCGATCAATTTCTGGAGCGATGTCAAACCGAGGTTACGTTTGTTGACGACTTTGATGTAGTCGTCAAGGAAGCCGATCACACCGAAGGCGAGTGTCACGAACAAGAGCGTCCCGAATCCGGCGACGGCTTCTCCGAAGACGACCGAGACGAGGAATCCGATGATGAGGGCGAGCAAAATGACGATGCCTCCCATCGTCGGAGTGCCTGATTTCTTTTGATGCCAACCCGGACCTTCGTCACGGATTTCTTGGCCAAACTTTAAGTTACGCAGTGCCGGGATGGCCCGCGGCATGACGACCAATACGGTCAATAATGAACTGATTAAGACGATTAAACTGATTAGCATGTTCGTACCTCACTACTCTCTTTATTGAACTAAGCGCTCAAGCGCCAGTCCTCGCGATGCTTTTAACAATATCACAGTCTGGGGGCGTTGATAACTGCCGAGAAGCACTTTCGCTTCCTCGACGGTCGGCACCGTTGTCACGTTCACACGCGGGTCGGTAATGCCGTTCGCAATCCATTTCGCCTTCTCTCCGATGAGCACGCAATCTGTGACCGGGGCCGTGATGACACGGCCGACACTTTCGTGTTGCGTGACTTCATCTGCGCCAAGTTCATACATGTCCCCGAGGACGAGGACACGTCGCGTGAACCCTTCAAGTGTTTTCATCGTCTCGATGGCGGCGATCATCGAAGTCGGGCTGGCGTTATAGGCATCATTGATCAAGTGCGCATCACCGAACATCCGCTTCTCCATCCGCATCGATGTCAACTGGACCCGATCGAGTCCGCGTTGGATCGTATCGTGTCCCAATCCGAACTTGAGTCCGCAAGCGATCGCATAGGCAGCGTTGCGAATTTGGTGGGCGCCGAGCACTTTCAATTCATACAACTCGTTGTTGTATCGGAAAATCGAAGCGTCAAACGTCGCCTCCACGACCTCGAGTTTGCCGTCAGCGGTCGCCTCATAACCGACGCGGTACCCGCCAGCTTCACTGAGGAGCGGCTCGTCGGCATCGACGATCAAGACGCCACCCGGTTTCAGACCGGCTTTGATCTCGAGTTTCGCCTTGGCGATGCCCTCGCGCCCCCCGACTTGTTCTCCGTGCGACTCTCCGATATTCGTGACGAAAGCGATATCCGGTTTAGCGAGCTTCGACAACAATTCAATTTGACCGAATCCGTTCATCCCCATCTCGAGGACGGCGACTTCCGTATCGCGTGGCATCCGTAACACGGTGAGCGGCAAGCCGACATCCGAGTTGAAATTGCCTGCCGTCTTGTGTGTCTTAAACGTCTCGCCGAGCACGACGGCGATCATATCTTTCGTCGAGGTCTTTCCGTTCGATCCGGTGATGGCTACGACTTTTGGATCAATCTCTGCCAAGTAGCGGGCCGCCGCCTCTTGAAGCGCCTGAAGCGGCGATGCGACCGGAATGGCGACAATCCCTTCCGGCAACGGCCGGTCTTGCTCCCAAAACGTCACGATCGCACCTTGTTTGACGGCAGCTTCGATATAATCGTGTCCATCGACACGCGCCCCGATGATTGGGACGAACAAGCCGTCGGCGTTATCGTCTCGCGAGTCGGTTGCGACGTGGCGCACCTCACGCGTATCATCTGTCTTCATGCCGAACCAAGATGCGAGTGTTTGTATCGTCAACTGTTCCATAACCATTTCCTCCTGTGACAAAGGAAAAGAGAGCCGAGGCCCTCTTCATCCCTTTGCGTTAGTTCGACGGTGACTGGAGCTTCACTTTTAACGTCGCCCCGGTCTTGACGGGCTTGCCTTTCCCAATCGACTGGGACGTGACGAAGCCGGTACCGTCTATTTCTAAATTCAATTGGTAAAGCGTCGCCAACCGTTTCACATCACGGAGCGACCAACCTTTCAAGACCGGCATCGTGAACGACTCATCCGTCTTCAACAGCAAACGCTCGCCGACGACGTACGGTTGACCCTCGACCGGACTTTGCGCGATGACCGTTTCGCCACTGCCGAGTGACACCGGTGTGAATGCCGCCGCCTTGGCCGCCTTCACCGCCTCGTCACGGCCTTGCCCGACGAATGACTCTGTCGTCTTCGTCGACGCATCGATCGTCTTCGCCTGTTTGTCTGGCTCGACACTCCGGTAACGGAGCGCGACGTCCATCACGTCTTTGAACAGCGGTGCCATGATGCGTGGTCCCGTCGTCGACGAGTCGCTGTTCGGTCGGTCGACGGCGATATACATGACGAGTTCTGGATCGTCCTCCGGCGCCATGCCGACGAACGAATGGATATATTGTCCACTCAAATACTTCCCGTTCTCCGCGATTTGCGCGGTCCCGGTTTTCCCGATGACGCGGTAGTTGTCAAGGGCGTACAATTGCCCCGTCCCGACGTCACTATTGACGACGCCGTCAAGTGCTTCCCGCGTCTGTTTTGCCGCTTCGGCCGTGATCGGTTGCCCGACGACTTTCGGATTCGTCGTCCGAATCGTCTCTCCCGTCTCACGGTTCACGACTTTTTTAATGACATGAGGTTGCTTCATCGTCCCATCGGTCGCGATGGCCGACGTCGCTTGCAAGATTTGCATTGGCGTGACGGCCGTCGATTGACCCCATGCTGTGATCAAGACGTTGAGCGGGCTCTCGAAATCGAACTGGCTGTTGACCTCGCCCGGTAAATCGACGCCCGTGCGTTGGTCGAACTTGAACGCTTTGAAATAATCCTCGTAGCGACTGAGTCCGAGCCGTTCGTTCGCCAATATCGAAAAGGCGACGTTCGACGAGTGCCAGACGCCTTCTACCATAGGAATCGTACCCCATCCGGTAATGTTGTAATCATTGAATACGGTCTTGCCATACTTATATGAACCCGACTTGTACAGTTCGTTCGGGTTGTAGACACCTTCGTTGATGGCAGCGGCCAACGTGAAGATCTTCATCGTCGACCCCGGCTCGAAGCGGGACGATACCGAGAAGTTGCTGTATGAGCTGATTTCACGCGTGTTCGGATCGAATGATGGGCGGTCCGACAAGGCGATGATTTCGCCGGTCTTCGGGTCCATAATGATCGCCGTCGCATTCTTCGGCTTGTACTCTTTATACAGCTCTTCCATCTTCGTATCGAGCAGCTGTTGAATGCGGTGATCGATCGTCAGTTGGACGTCCGCCCCATCTTCCGGGTCAACCTTCAATTGCTCGTCACTCGAGACGAGTTGACGGCCGGCCAAATCTTTCTCGAACCGATACAGCCCATACGACTCGCTCAAGACGTCATTGAGTGACTTTTCAATCCCGAGTTCTCCAACGAGTTCGATCCGCCCATTCTGGTCAATCTTTTGGGCGTATCCGACGACGCTTGATGCGAACACTTTGTTCGGATAATAGCGTTTCGGTTCTTCGACGAACGTGATCCCGGGAATCTTGAACGTTTCAATCTCTTCTTTTTGTTCGACCGTTAAATCACGACCCGGCACGCCGAACTCGATTTGCCCACGGTCTTTGTTTTGCTCGAGCCGTTTCAAGATGTCACCTTCCGTCATCGGAAGCACGGTCGCAAGTTGCTTCGCGGCCTCAGGAAACGCTTCGGGCATGAGCGTCTTGTTTTCTACCCGCTCGCCGCCGAGCTTCAACACGGCCACGACTCGGTACGACGGGATGTTGATGGCGATTGGTTGTCCAAACCGATCAAAAATCTCGCCCCGCTCCGCTTTTAACGTACTGACCGCTTTCCAGCGTTCTTCCTCGGCGAAGGCGAGCATGTTTTCCCCTTTGTACGTCTGGAAGACGGACAAATAAAGGAACCAACCGACAAAAAATAAAAAGAGTGGTGTGAAGCAAACAATCGCCACCCACGCCACTCTTTTTTTACTCTGTTGTAGAGAATTCATCAGTCAATCACCTTGACGTTGTTCTCATTGAATTGCATTCCGAGCTTTTCAGCAATCGCATAGATTCTCTCAGGTGAGCTTAGTTGGGCGATCTCATACTTCAATTCTTCATTCTCTTTCGCGATCGTGTTCGTCTCTTGTGTGATCAGAGCCGTGTCGCGCATGATGTTGTACGCTTCGTTATGTTTCGATACCGTGATGCCACCGAACAAGACAACTGAACAGATCATGGTCGGGTACAGGATGGATTCGAACAAAGTCAACGTACGTCGTTTTGGAGCTGGTATTGGTCGTTCTTGCGGAATCGGATTGCGATTCGGCGAAACTTGAGGCTGCAAAGCCTTGCGAGCAGCTTCTGGCATCAGGTATCCCTCCTACGTACAGTCTATTTTTGTTTTTCTGCGACCCGAAGCTTGGCTGAACGGGCCCGGCGGTTGTCTTCAAGTTCAACGTCCCCGGCCGTGATCGGCTTGCGCGTGATCAACTTCAACTCGGGTTCAAACTCTTTCGGGATGACCGGCAATCCTGGTGGTAACGGCGGATGCTGGCTTCTCTCTTTGAAGACTTGCTTACAAATCCGATCTTCTAACGAGTGGAACGTGATGACACAAATCCGTCCACCGATGGCGAGTAGATCGATCGCGTCTTGGACGGCGCGGTCGAACACGTTCAATTCATCGTTGACGGCGATGCGGATCGCCTGGAACGTTCGTTTCGCAGGGTGTCCGCCTTTTCGTCGTGCCGGCGCCGGAATCGCGTCTTTAATCAACTCGACGAGTTCAAACGTCGTCTCGATCGGCTTGACGGCACGGGCTTGCTCGATCTTGCGGGCGATCTGTTTCGAGAATTTCTCTTCCCCGTATGTAAAGAAGATGCGGGCAAGGTCCCCGAACGGCCATTCGTTGACGACATGGTAAGCCGATAGCTCACGCGAACGGTCCATGCGCATATCTAACGGCGCGTCGTAATTGTAGCTAAAGCCACGTTCGGCCTCATCGAGCTGCGGCGAAGACACGCCAAGGTCAAACAATACCCCATCGACCTGGGTGATTCCCCGTGCCAGCAGTTCATCTTTCAAATGGACGAAGTTGCTTTTAATGAACGTAACCCGGTCCTCATATGGAGCCAACCGCTCACTCGCGTGCTTGAGCGCGACGTCGTCTTGGTCAAAGGCGTACAGATGGCCTGTCGTCAAACGCTTGACTATCTCTTCGCTGTGACCGGCTCCTCCTAACGTACAATCGACATAAATCCCGTCTGGCTTAATATTCAATCCCTCAATGGACTCCATTTTTAAAACCGTTTCATGCTCAAACATACAAAAACCCTCTCAACCTACATTTTTCAACTATTTTATTACGTTTACTTTATCATAAAAATGTCAAGCGCCGCATAGGTTTTTAGCGAAAAGAGGAAACAAAAAGGTAACAAACAAAAAAGATTCCCTGATTGCTCAGGGAACCATCAAAAAACATTGGTATTTATTTTACAGTTTAACGAGACATCGCTCCGATTCAGACTGTTCGTAGGCGGCAAATAGCCGTTTGAACACATCGAGGCCATGACGATTCAAGAGCGGTACCATCGACCAGATCCGTTCTTGCGGCGCATCCATCGGTAAGAGCCTTGTCGACAGATGAATCCGCCGACTGTTCAACCGATATTGGTCACGTTTCGCCTCGGCCCGCATCTCGTCAGCGAGCCGATCAAGTACGTGTCGCGCCTTGGCGTCAAATCGATGGCCCCGCTTCCCGGCTTCGCGACCGAGCGCTTCCGTGAGCGTTCGGTAGGCGTAAAGACTCTGGTCGAACGCCTCGTCATCGAACGTATGGTCCGGCAACGGGTTCGTCAAGTAATCGACGAGCGTCACGCCTTCTTGGGCAAGCTTCTTCTCATCGTTCGTCGAAACGAGGACGGCCCCGAGCCGTGGGATGAGGAGCGGCATGTTCCAACCAAAGAGATGGAACAGCGGGCGCAACTGAAGCCAGTAGGCGATTTCCCCCGGGCCGGCGATATAAGCGAGCGTCGGGAACAAGAAGTCTTGCATGAGCGGACGTGACACGACGTTGTTCGAGAACCGCTCCGGGTGCTCCTCGACTTGTTGCAGCAACTCGGCCTCGGTGAATCGATGGCCTCGTTTCGTCGTGAACACCCCGTCTTGTTTCGTCAACAACTCGCGTGTGCCGTCGTGATAGAACAGATGGGCCGCATCCCGGTTCAAGTCGACGTGTGGCATGCCATCCTCGAACGCCTCTCGTAGCGCCGTGTTCAGACGATCGTGTTCACGAATCAACCGCTTGAATGCGTCGCGCTCGAGCGCCCGGACTTCCGGTTGGTGCGGGTCGAACAGGATGAAGTCTTCTCCGACGAACCGGCGCATCATCCGCCCAAAAAATTCGGCGAACGAATGGCTCGCTTGGAGCACGGCGACGAGCTCTTGATAAAGTGTCGTCGTGTATGGCGTCTCCGTCTCTGATAACAGCACACGCTGTAGCATTTGCACGAGCTCAATTTTCAGTCGATCGAATTCTAACTCCCCGATCGATGCCTTGCCGGCGAGCGGGACCGTCGATAGCGCCTCTTTACGCAATTGACGCGACAACGGTTGGCTCACGAACACGTGGTTGATTTCCGCATAGTCGTGATCCTCGGTCGCCATCCAAAAAATCGGGATGACCGGTTTGTTCAGTTTCGCTTCTGCCTGTTTGGCTTTTTTGATCACGGTCAACAGTTTATACACCGCGAACAACGGACCACCGAATACCCCGACTTGCTGTCCGGTCACCATCGTCAACGCCTCGCCACGAGCCAACGCGTCGAGCTTTGATTCGAGCGCGGGAGACATCGGACCGTGGACGGTTTGTTGGTCTCGCAATATAGTTACAAGCGCGGGCAAATGCGTGAACGAACGTCCGGTCAGTTCGTCAGCCCTCGCCTCGAGTTCGTCCATCCCTTTATAGTCCAGCCATTTCGAATAGCCTGTCTCCACCTGCATCATCGGAGACGACGGGGCGTACATGGCATCTAGCGACTCTATCCTCACGTATAACGACTTCCTTTCAAACGATTAATACATCATCTCGCGTGCGATGCCGATCGTGAACAAGACGAAGTGGGCCGGGACGAGCAACAAAAACAATAGGCGCCACCCGTGCACGAACATCTTCGAATAGACGACATCCTCATGGCGAACCCGCTGCCAAATGGCGTTGGCAGGGAAGATGGCGGCACAGACGGCGAGCAGCAGCCAGAACACATCGACCCCGACAATCGCCTCGAGCAAAATCCCACACGCATAGAACCATAGGACCACGCCGGCATCACAGACGAGTTTGAACGTATTAACCGATTTCGGCATAATTTTTCTAAGTATCATATACACCATAAACCAAATGACGAGTGGAAATGAAACGATATACACTAGCACGATACGCTCGCTCCTAAAATTAATTTTTGTAGGACGGGAATGACGGTCAATGTGATGCCTCGCTCGTCGGCCCGTTTCAACAGCGGTGTCAAGATGGCGTCGACCTCGGTCTGGCGCCCTGCTTCGATGTCACGTAACATGGAAGACCGGTTATGGGCCGTTTTTTCAATGATGGTCTCGATATATGTATACGGCACGTGAAGATCAAACAATGTGGACAATTCCGTATAGACGGCATCGGCGATGTCACGGCAAGGCGGCGAAGCGACCGCACCATTTTCGACACGACAGAGCGCTGTGATCGGATTGATGATCGCGTTCGCGAATAGCTTCTCGGTGACGACTTGCTCGATGTCTGCTTCCCAGACGACATCGAGTGGAGATGCGTTGAACGACATCTCTTCGAGCGAGCCGAGGCTGCCAATCCGGATGCGCCCGAGCCCGGTATGCTGGAGCCGGGCGCCGTCGCGGCTCACGCCATGTTCGACCACGCCGAGATGAAACCCTCGCTTCCGTGCGTAGTCGAGATGGGCGATCCCGTTTGAACAGATGAAGACGGGCACGTCCCCTGACAATCGTTCCGTCGCCGCCTCGACCTGATGCGCTTTCGTCGTCACAAAAAAAACGTCCTGCTCCGACTCGACGAGTGTCGTCACCGGACAAAGGCTTACATGAGCCGTCCCGTTCGTGACGCCGGTACGTTCGATCGTCACGACCGTCGCCTCGTCGACACGGCCATAGAGCGTCACCGTATAATCCGGTTCGAACAGCGAAGCCATCAGCATGCCGACGGCGCCGTTCCCGATAATCCCAATTCGTTTAATCGGCTTCATTGCCATCCCTCCACATCTAGTCTGCACTCAAAAGTTTACCACAATCTGTTTCCACGACCCAAAAAGAAAAAAAGAAGCGACCTCCGAGGAGACCGCTTCTTTTCGCATTATTTGCTTGTTACTTCTTTACCGTTGTAGTGTCCGCAAGATTTGCATACACGGTGAGAAAGCTTCATTTCGCCACAGTTCGGGCACTCGTTCATACCAGGTACGTTGAGTTTGAAGTGAGTACGACGAAGACGTTTGCGAGTTTTCGACGTTCTACGGAATGGTACTGCCATCGTTGTCCACCTCCTTGAAAAGTTAGCCGTTCTCGTCCTCTTTTTTAGAGAACAAGTCGGCGAGGCCCGCGAGGCGCGGGTCAATTTTTGGTTGGTCGTCCGGCTGCTCGTCAATGACGGACCAGCCTTCCCCTTCAACCTGAGTTTTGTCTGTTTCGTTCCCGAAAACTTGCATCGGGACGTCTAACATGATGAGCTCTCTTACGATTGGTCGCAGATCAATCGTATTTCCTTCTGGCAAATTGACATCATCGAATTGCTCCGTATAACGCCCATTCTCCAAAAAGAAAGGCTCGAGCGATTCAATATCAAATTCATAGATGACATCGTCCAACGTACGCGCATCTGGCAACGTCAGGTCACCTTGAACCTTCAAATTGAATGTAACTTGATTAGATGTGAACGACGCATCCCCGTGCACATGCACCGGGCGAATCGAACGGATATCCGGATGGAGCTGAGTAAGCTCTGGTAGTTCGACCATCTCATCGATGGCAAAACTGTCACCCTGGTTTCGTAGCTTAAGTAGCTGTGCAATAGACCACTTCATCCGAATCACCTCAATTGCAACAATATGAATTATAGATAGGCCAACTTGTTTTGTCAATGTTTTTTCTTTACACTAAAATCAGTTGACGACGGCGCTTTGCCAAAGCGTACTTATCCATCTTACACCAATCCAATCGACAATGCAAAGGAGTAATTTTATGCGAAAAACGGCCATCATCGCTGAGTACAACCCGTTCCATAACGGGCATCTCCATCAAGCTGAACGAGCACGGATCGAAACGGGCGCCGATGCCGTCATCGCCGTCATGAGCGCCCAGTTCACCCAACGTGGGGAACCGGCGGCGTTCGACAAATGGAGCCGGGCGAAAGCGGCCGTCCAGACGGGCGCGATTGACCTCGTCGTCGAACTGCCGACCCGTTACGGGGTACAACGTGCCGACCGGTTCGCAAGCGCCTCCGTCGCCATCGCCGAACGCATGCAGTGCCAAACGCTGTCGTTCGGAAGCGAGAGCGGAGACATCACAGCCGTGAGACGGGCCGCGGCCGCAAACATCGAGGCGACGCCAGCTTATCAGACGGCACTAAAAGAAGCGCTTGACCAAGGACGATCCTCGGCCAAAGCGTCGAGCGAGGCGTTCGGTGCGCTCTATCCCGATTTCGACTTGACGCTTCCGAACAATATCCTCGCCTATCACTACGCGAAAGCGGCGACGACGATCGAGCTCCATACGATTCGTCGCCTCGGTGCGGGATACCATGACCCAAGCGTCTCAGACGTCATGTCGGCCACGGGGGTGCGCGGCCACTACTTGGAGACAGGCATGGTCCGGGCCGTCCCTGACGCCACGAGAGCACTGTTTGCGGACGTGTCGATGGCACACTGGTCACTCTATTGGCCTGTCTTGCAGTACAAGTTACGGACCACCCCGAAAGACGTGCTCGACCAACTTGTCGGCATCGACAGTTCGTTATCACCGCGTTTGATTCAAGCCGGTCTCGAGCCGACGTTCGAGCAGGCGCTCGCTCGACTGTTGACGAGACGCTACACTCGGACCGCCATTCAACGTGCTCTCGTCTCTGTGCTCGTCCATTGGCGCCGCGATGAGCTGCCAGAGCGTTTCGATGAGGTGCCTTACGTCCGCCCGCTCGCGTTCAACGCGATTGGACGAATCGTGTTGAAAGGCATAAAAAAAGACGTACCGCTCATGAGCAAGTACCATCCTGACCTTGCGTTCGAGGCTCGAGTGACCGAGGCGTATCGCCTTCCTCTCGGAAATCGGTCACTCGTCGAACACGTACAAACCCCTCAATTCATTGACTCCAAATAATCGATGGCCTCCTCGACCGTCTTGACCGGAACGACTTTGATGTCACTGTCTAGGCGATCGAGCGATTCCATCGCTTCATCGTAATTTGATCCATCCGGCACGAAGAAAACCGACGCACCGGCCCGGTCGGCGGCGACGATTTTTTGCCACGCCCCGCCGATTGGTCCCACGGTCCCGGTCTCATCGACCGTGCCGGTACCGGCGATCACAGCCCCGTCCGTCAAATCACCCGGTGTCAACTGATCAAAGATTTCAAGCGTGAACATAAGACCGGCCGAAGGTCCTCCGACGTTCGTCAGTTCGAACGAGACTTCTGGGACTGTGCGCACGTCTTGAATCGGTAACGGTTCATAAATCCCGAGACCGACCCGGTCGCCGGTCCGGTCGAGCGGCTGGATAAGCGTATCGACCTCCAGCTCCCGTTCATCCCGTTCGAGCGTAACGGACACTTCATCGCCGGCTTCGAACGAAGCGACACGTTCGATGAAGTCGAGACGCGACGCGAACGACTGGCCGTCGATGGCGGTGATCACGTCACCCGGTTTCAAGACGTTCGCCGCGAGCGACCCGCTGATCGGGGCGGAGACATACATCCCTTCGAACGAAACCGTCACGTCGGCGTCCGCCAACTCATAGGCGTATTGAATCGCCGCCTGCTGGGACGATGCCATCAACAGTTCTTGTCTTCGCTCGTAGTCTGCTTCCCCTTCTCCCTCATACAAGTATCGACTGGCCGGGCTGGCATCGGTGAACGGCGTGAACCAACTGCCGACGAGCCAAAGCGGAGTCGCCCGACGTTGCGAGATGGTCACCATCTGTAGCTCGCCGGGTTCTTTGTCCCCGCCTTCGACCGTCATGAATTCTTCAATCGTCGTTGCTTCCCCCGGGTAGGTGATGTAATACGGGAGCGGCACAAACAAGAAAATCAAGACGGCCAGGAGCAACCCGAAGCCGATTTTGAGCGACTTCATTGCCCTTGGCTCACTTTATACTTTTGACGCAAGGCGTACTCGACTTGTTCAGGGACGAGTTCAGCGACGGACGCCCCGTATTTGGCGACTTCTTTCACGATTGACGAGCTTAGGAACGAATATTGGCTGTTTGTCATCATAAAGAGCGTCTCCACGTTCTCATTCAACTTTTTATTGATGGATGCGATTTGAAGTTCATATTCAAAATCAGAGACGGCCCGCAGCCCACGGACGATCGTTGCCGCCTCACGCTTCGCTGCATATTCGACGAGCAATCCCCCAAACGCGTCGGCGGTAACGTTCGGCAAATGGGTCGTCACTTCACGGATGAGCGACAAACGCTCTTCTACATTAAACAATGGTGCCTTGCTCGAATTTTCGAGCACGGCGACGATGACTTCGTCGAAGATGGCTGCTGCCCGCTCGATGATATCTAAATGACCGTTCGTAATCGGGTCAAAGCTCCCCGGGCAAATCGCGATACGTTTTGACATGTTCTCACTCCTCGGTCGCCGCATACTCATAGAAGCTGATCGTGATCACGTCCGAGTAGCGCTGCACCTTGATTTTTTCCAACTGCCCGACCTGATCCGGTAACGTCACATCGCTGCCATGTTCGCAGACGACGACCCCGTTGTCCGTCAATAGTCGGTTCGACTCAATGATGTGTAAAAACGGCACATGTTCTTCCGCATGATATGGGGGATCCATGAAAATCAATTTAAACGGCTGTCCTTTTAAAACGAGTTGGTCGAGGACCGACCGGGCGTCTTGTTGCAACACCGTCGCTTTGGACTCATAGTGTGTCGTCTTCAAATTGTCTGTGACCGTCTGGATCGCCTTTCGTTGCTTGTCGACGAACACGGCATGGTCACATCCCCGTGACAACGCCTCAATCCCTAACCCACCGCTCCCGGCGTATAGGTCAAGCGCAGCTCCCCCGGCGAAATAAGGGCCGATGATGTTGAATAATGATTCTTTCACTTTATCTGTCGTCGGTCGTGTCGCCGACCCCGGGACCGCCTTGAGTCGGGTCCCTTTTCGTTCTCCTGAAATCACTCGCATCTCCGTTCTCCTTCACCACAAAAGATGAAGGCGGTGCCGCCTTCATCTTTTGTGTTATTTCTGCTTCGATTCGTACGTCTCCGCGACGAACGGCCGCTCACTGCGGACGACCGCTTCGACGAACGGCAACGCGCTCACTTGTTCGAGAATCGCCTCATGTCCATCGAGGTCGGTATACAAGAAGGCGTACTTCTCCCGCTTTGACACGTAATACAGGTTCGCATAGCGACGCAACGCCTTCACTTGCTTCAATGATTGGACGTAGACGACGAACCCGATTCGACCATTCAACTCAAACGTCTCAGATGGCACATCCACAGCTTCCGCCTCCACAACTTCCTCCGCCTGAACATCCGCCTTCGTCGAAGAACGGGTTTCCGGTCGGGACTTTGATTTTTGGAGAAACCGAGAAGGCTAACAGCTCACTCACTTCCCCGAGCAGTTTATCTAAACTGCGTTCCGCTTTTTTAAATGCGGCCACTTCTGGCTGGACATCGAGACGCCGTTTGACGAGATGCATCTCTTTTTTAATGCGATCGTGGTCCGGGTGATGTTTCCCGAACCGCTGTACGTACTCGTAATCTTCTTTCATCCGCAAGAACTCACGTTCCACGAGGCGCGCTTCCTCCGATTGGGCTCGCGCTTGTTTCGTGGCGATATATGTTTGGAACGACTCGCTCGCTTCAATCAAATCGGCTAACGATTCCGTTTGATCGAGCAGGGCGATCGTCTGTTCAGTAATAATCATGGCTTTCACCCTTTCTGCCATGATTTTAACACATTTGATTCCCTCTGTAAGCAATCGGCTTTATAATTGAACGTGACTGTCAAGCGTCCAACCAGAAAGGAAGTGAACAGGTGCATCCGTGCACCTCGCTATGAAAAAAGTCTCATTTAACATGATTCGTTCGGCCGGCATCAAGACCGACTATGCGAAACCTGAATATTATTACGACCAGCTCGATAAAGTAAGAGCAGCCGACCTCGTCTTGTTCCCTGAATATTGGATGGTCAACTCGATCATCTACGGACTGAATAAACCGATTTTCCCGTCGCCGGCCACGTATCACCTCGGGCACGATAAGATTGAGATGACGCGCGCCTTCAAGGCGACGTTCCCGCACCGCATCCCGAAGACGCTCATCTACGGGAAAAACCCTTACACGATTGAGCGTGTCTTGGAAGAGTTCGAGTACCCGTTCGTCGCCAAGACGGCCAAGTCGTCGATGGGACAAGGCGTCTGGCTCATCAAGCATGAACAGGACTGGCTCGAATACGTCGACAAGCACGAGACGTTCTACGTCCAGCAATATATCCCGAATGACCGCGACTTACGGATCATCGTCATCGGTGAAGAAGTCGTCGGTTCGTACTGGCGCGTCAGCGAAGCGTTCTTGAACAACGTCGCCCAAGGTGCCCACTTCTCGTATGACGACATCCCGGAAGACGTCGTCGCGGAAGTGCTCGATATCGCCCAGACGCTTCACATCAATCACGCTGCCTTCGACGTCATCGTCGCAGACGGTGAATTTTACATTTTAGAGTTCAACGTCTTCTTCGGTTCGGAAGGGCTCCTGCCGCTCGGTGTAAGGCTTACAGACAAGATTGCCCACTACCTCGACACCCAGGCTTGAGGGGTTCATCTTTTTTTCACAATTTGAACACACGTTATTCCAAGAACGTTTTCGAATATGATATGATGACATATGAGGTTTATTAGGAAAAAGGGGGATTATGATGAAATTTGAGCAGTTCCACATCGAGGGAAAAGAGATCCGCTTCGGTTTGCTCGAGACGATCATGGATCATCATCATTTCATCCGTGAAGGCGCTTGGGACTATGAGCGTGCAACGTATGACATGAAGTACGAGAAACAATCGACAGGCGAGACGTTCTACCTTCGCTTACCGGTATATGCGATTGAAGGACAAATCGAGGACCGTCATGCGGTCGTTAAAATGTTGACACCGATTCTCGGAAAACATTACTACCCGCACGGCGTCGAGTACGACGAAGAGTTCCCAGAAGAAATCGTCCGTGATTGCGAGCGTCGTCTTGCCGCACTCGCTGAGACACTCGAAGTAAAACCCCTTGCATAAGCGAAGGGGTTTTTCTTTTGATCACATATGACAAGCCGACGTCTGACAAGCCGACGTCGGCAGAACAGGTTATGCCGACAAGTCTCCAGATTGAATAATGGTGCAGCCTTTGCCCTCATAGTACGCGATCATGTCGTCGATTTTCTTCAAGTCATAGCTCGTGATGCAATCCGACAGGACGCTTACCGCATAGTCTGCTTTCCGCAGATTGTAGCACGTCGACTTCACACAGGCGGTCGCGTCGGCCCCAGTGATATAGAACGTGTCGATGCCATGTTGTTGAATGAACTCCGCGAACGCTACACTCGTCAAGGCGTTGCCCTTATATTTGGTGAATACGTGATCGGACACGATTTTCAACTCTGGCGCTAATTCCGCTCCGCGTGTTCCCGTTTTGAACGTTCTCGTCCCCGCTGATAAGTTCTCATGCCGGATATAGACGACATGAATCCCCTTCTCGACCGCCCAATCGATTGATGTGTTGATGTTGTCGATGACTGCTTTGTAATGTTTAGTGATGTCATTTTGAATATCAATGACGATCAATGCCTCATGTTGCATCTAATTTCCCCCTCGATGAGTCGCGTACCGTGACTACTCATTCCATCATACCAGATACCCGAGTTCACTTTTAGGAAAAATAAACAAAGACGACATCTTCTTCCATAGAAAAAGGGAGGCCCTCAGCGGGTCCTCCCTTCTCTCATTTAGCGATCACATTAAGCGTCACATCGACCTGTCCGAGCAACAAGTCGAACTGATCACGCACATACCGATACAAGCGTTCAGCCTCGACGAGCGAGACGGGTGCGATGATTTGATAATCGTATTGCTCTTTCGACAGAGACACGACTTTCACTTCACGCAATCCGAATTCGATCGCGCTGCAAGCGATCAAGTCCTCGATCGCCCGTTCGGCAATCGTCACATCTCCATAGGAATAATCATTTCCGATGACAGCCATCGTATCATTCATCTTCTTCACTCCTTTTCTGCCGCGAGTACTAACACGTCCTCCATAATGGTTTCGATGTCGACAGGTTTTTCTCCTGCCGTCGCCATTTGGGCGACCGCGCGCACGTCATGCTTGCGATCGATGATATACATCGTCGTCGCATGCGTGACGAGGCCACTGTTCGCTTTCGAATAGTAGAACTGAAGCTGACGCGTGATACGGTCGATATCGGCCTTGTCTCCGGTCAACATCTTCCAGCCCGTCGGTTCGGCTTGGAACGCCGCCCCGTAGTTCTCTAAGACGGGGACCGTATCGACTTCCGGGTCGACCGTGATGGCGACGAGCTCAACGTCCGTCCCGTATAGATCGTTCGCTTTCAGCTCTTGCTCGAGCTTCATGAAGTCGCGCAACGTGAGCGGACAGATGTCCGGGCAGTTCGTGTAAAAGAACGTGACGATTTTAACTTTACCGTTGTCCGAATTGTACGACTGACCGTCGAGCGCGTTCGTCAACGTGAACGGGGTCGGCTCTTGGATGACGGGCAAGTCCTCTTCTTTAAAGAATAAGAAGTACGAGGCCACGCCGATTGCCACCAAAATGGCGACCGTCAAACCGACCGTCATATAGCTATTCCGTTTCATCCTCTTCCCCCTCTCTCGATTCACCCACCGATAATGGCACGGAAGACGTTCGTCGTCTCACCTGGGTCATAGGCGACGTAGAGGAGGACGTATACCGTCACCCCTGTGATCGCCGTGAAGAACCAGACGACCGAAGCTTTCGGTCCGATTTTCCGGTGTTTCTCGACTTTGTTTTTATAGCCGAGGTAAAGCGTGATCAAGCCGAGGACTCCGCCTGTCGTCGCGAGTAAGATATGGAAGATCATGAACGCCAAATAGTATGGCTTCACTGAATCAGGTCCGCCGAAAGCGGTATTGCCGACAAAAATCGTACGCGAAACGTAAAGAATGAAGAATGTTGTCGCGGCAATCGCGGCAGCCGTCATGACTTTTTTATGTTTGTCGACGTTGCGACGATCACGCGCGATGATCGTCCAGCCGATTGCGACTAAAATAGCACTGATGACAATGAATGTCACACTGATCAAGGCAAGATAGTTCATCGTAGTTTCCCCTTTGACTTAGTTCATTTTTTCTCTTTTGGTTCTTGCGGTGTGAACGACATGCCTTCATCGAGCGCAAGCGATTTTGTCCGGCGCACCCAGCCGAAGAACGTCCAGCCGAAGAAGAAACCGTAGACAACTTCTTGACCGAGCTTCATCAATACCCCACCGAAGCGTTGGTCTTCAAGGGCGCTGTTCGTCGCGCCCATGAGCGCGTTCAAATCAAGGCCGGATACGTCCCCGTTCGGCATACAGTAGCCGAGCACGGTCGCAAACGTTTCTGCGTCTGTATAGGCGTCATACAAGATGCCTTGGCTGAAGATGATGAACGCACACGCCGGTGTCAACAACACCCCGTTCGCGATGATGTATACCATCCGCTTCAAATCAGACATGCCTTCCTCTTCTTCCGAGAGGAATGGTGCAATGACCGGATACCACATCGTCAAACTGAAGACGAGGAGAGCGCCGTGGAAGATGCGGTGCACACCATAGTTCGTCAACACGTAGTCAAAAATGAATGGCATATGGTAGAACGTGAATAATGCATTGAACAAAACGAGTGCGATCAAAGGTTTTGTCATAAATTTGAGCGTCGGCCCAATCACCTTATAGCTAAATAATTTTTCAAACACCCAATATGGCATCCCGTACACGACGAGCGCCGGTGCGAGCACGTAGACGAGCACCATCTGTAACATATGAACCGAGAAGATGATATGCGCGAGCACATCGACCGGGCTACCGAAACCGATGTAATACAATAAAATAGCGGATAACATGCTGAACTTTTGTAGCAACGTGGTCGACTCGTACCCTCGCTTCGCCATGCTCTCTGTGACGACCGCATAGAGGACGTACAACCCTACCATCAACAATCCGAACCATGGACTCCAAAGCGTCGTCCAATCGAACTGTTTGAGTAGCTCTGATGTATTCCAGAGCATCCCTTCACCCCTTTTCTTTCTCTCCCAAACCGATGAAACCGTTCACTTCAAGATTACTATTCCTTTATTTTTGAAGTAAAGCAAAAAGGACTGAATCATCTATGTTTCCACAGATGTTCAATCCTTTGTCACATTTACCAAATGAGCAAGCGAAGGGCCGCGACCGTGATGATGGCGACAAAGATGCCGAGCCACATCATTCCGACGATCCACGTGTTGCCACGGTTGTTCATATGCATGAAGATATAAAGCTGCAAGAACACTTGGATGATGGCGAGGATGATCAAGAAGCCACCTGCCGCCCACACCGGCATGAGTTCAGCGTATACGGCACCGAACGCGACGAATGTGAGCAAAATCATCATCGCGAAGCTAATCAACTGAAGTTGATACTCGCGTCTTGATTCGGCTTTTACTTCAAGCTCTAACTGTTTGTGCGTTTCGTTCATTGGTTGTTTTTCCATATTAGCTCACCATCCCTAAGAGGTAGACGATTGAGAAGATGAAAACCCATACGACGTCGATGAAGTGCCAGTACAGGCTCGACACGTAGAACTTCGGTGCGTTGTACACATCGATTGGACGGTTCCAGTTGCGAATCAACAGCGTCGTGATCCAAAGGAGACCGAACGTGACGTGCGCACCGTGGAATCCGACGAGCGTATAGAACGCAGATCCGAACGCGCTCGATGTGAACGTGTGACCGATGTGGTAGTAGTGGATGAACTCATAAATCTCTGCTCCAAGGAATCCAGCCCCGAGGAGAAGCGTGACGACCAACCAAAACTTCATGCGGCCTGGATTGTTCGCTTTCATGTTCATCATGGCGAGAACACTTGTGAGCGAACTTGTGAGGAGGAGCATCGTCATCAAGAAGACGAGCCCCATCTCAAAGATATTGTACGAACGAAGTTCCTCTGGCGCACCAGAGTTCAGTAGACCGACGTACGTTCCGAATAGCGAGGCGAAGAGAACAGTCTCTCCACCGAGGAAGAACCAGAAGGCCACATATTTATTTTTCCCTTCCAGCGTGGCTTTCTCTGGATTGGCCGGAATACCGGTCACCGGGTGTTTTTCGACTGCATGTGCCATTTATTGGTCTCCTTTCTCACGAATCGCTTTCAAATCCGCTTCAATCTGTGATTTTGGAATATAGAAGCCATGGTCGTCGATCCATGAACGGAGGAACATCGACACGAATGTGATGAGTAATCCGATCACGATGAGTGACCAACCGACAACCGCGTTATCCATTTGGAAGATCGCTCCAAGTCCGGCGATGAAAAGACCGAGTGACATGAAGAATGGAATCAACGAGTTGTTCGGCATGTGGATGTCTGCTACTGGTTCAGCAACAGAGACCCGTTTGTTGCCCGCCATTTTCTCGAGCCAGAACGTATCGAGACCTTTGACAAGCGGTGTTTGTGCAAAGTTGTACTCTGGTGTCGGTACAGGAAGCGTCCACTCAAGTGTACGTCCATCTTCCCAGTGGTCTGGCTTGACGCGTTGTTTCGACAAGAATGCCTTGACAACAGCGACGAGCAAGATGATTGTCGATACACCCATGAAGAAGGCACCGATCGTCGACAGTAAGTTCATCGTCTCAAACCCTTGGTTAGGAAGGTATGTGAAGACGCGGCGTGGCATCCCGAACAATCCGAGGAAGTGTTGCGGGAAGAACGTCAAGTGGAACCCGATGAAGAACAACCAGAACTGCCAGTAGCCAAGCTTCTCAGAGAGCGCTTTGCCGAACATGAGCGGGAACCAGTAGTAAAGTCCTGCGAATAGACCATAGACAACCCCACCTACGATAACGTAGTGGAAGTGAGCGACAACAAAGTAACTATCGTGATACTGATAGTCGGCCGGTGCGACCGAAAGCATGACCCCTGTCATCCCCCCGACGAGGAACGATGGAATGAATGCGACCGAGTAGAGCATCGCGACGTTGAACTTGATTTGTCCGCCCCATAGCGTGAACAACCAGTTGAAGATCTTGACCCCTGTCGGAACGGCGATGGCCATTGTCGCGACAGCGAAGATCGAGTTGGCGACCGGTCCGAGACCGACCGTGAACATGTGGTGGACCCAAACCATGAATCCGAGGAAACCGATGAGCATCGTTGCGAAGACCATCGTTGTGTAACCGAACAGACGTTTACGAGCGAATGTCGGAATGATTTCCGAGAAAATACCGAACGCAGGGAGTATCAAAATGTATACTTCCGGGTGTCCGAAGATCCAGAAAAGGTGTTCCCAGATGACGACGTTACCGCCGGCTGCCGGATCAAAGTAGACGGCACCGAACAAGCGCTCGAACATCAACATGAACAAGCCGACTGTGAGCGGCGGGAACGCGAAGACGATCAACGCCGAAGCGACGAACGTCGTCCACGTGAAGAGCGGCATCCGCATGAGTTTCATGCCTGGTGCACGCATGTTCAAAATCGTGACGAGGAAGTTAATCCCGGCCATGAGTGAACCGAAACCTGAGATTTGAAGACCTAGGGCATAGAAGTCGACCCCTGATGCTTCAGGTTGTGTCGAGAGCGGCGCGTACGCCGTCCACCCTGCGTTCGGTGCAGCGCCGAAGAACCAGCTAAGGTTCAGCATGACACCACCGAAGAAGAACAACCAGAAACCAAGTGAGTTAATGAACGGGAACGCGACGTCGCGTGCCCCGATTTGTAGCGGTACGACGGCGTTCATAAATCCGAATAGCATCGGCATGGCCGCTAGGAAGATCATCGTCGTCCCGTGCATCGTGATCAATTGGTTGAACGTTTCGCCGCTGACGAAGTCGTTCATTGGACGAACGAGTTGCCAACGAATAAGTAAAGCTTCAATTCCACCGAGAAGGAGGAAGAAGATTCCTGAGAACAAATACAAAATACCGATTTTTTTGTGGTCAACCGTCGTAACCCAATCCATGATGCCATTGTATTTACGCGGTTGCTGCATAGCAGTGGTCTGTGCCACGTGAAATCCCCCTTTTCCCGTTAGTCAATCTTCTGATCGTACAAGAAGTCAACGAGTGCATCTAACTCTTCATCACTGATTTGGCCTTCACCGAAGCCAGGCATGAGCGCGCCTTGTTTCAATTCTTGTGGGTCGCGAATCCATTCTTTCAACTTCTCTTCGTTGTTTTCGAGGTAGCCCGCCAACCATTCGCGATCACCAAAGTTCGTCAAGCTCGGCGCGACTTTCCCGCCACCGTGACAGCTCAAGCAGCTCTCGACGTACACGGCTTCGCCTGTCGTCAAGTTTTGGTTATCTGCAACGAGGTTTTCTGTGTTTGCGTCCTGCTGTGCTTTCATGTCTTCGAGCCATTGATCGTACTCTTCTTGCTCGAGTGCGATGACTTTGAAGTCCATGAGTGCGTGTGAAGGTCCGCAAAGCTCGGCACATTTCCCGTAGAACGTACCTGGTTCATTTGCATGCAACCACATTTCGTTATCAAGGCCTGGGTTCGTATCCGTCTTACCTGACAAGGCCGGTACCCAGAACGAGTGAATGACGTCTTTCGATGTCAAGTTGATGCCGACACGCTTACCGACTGGGATGACGAGTTCTTGACCCGTGACCACGCCTGCGTTCGGATATTCAAATTCCCACCAGTAAAGGTTGGCCGTGACATTGATTTCTTCTTCTTTTTTCGCTTCTTTCGCTTTCGCGAGCTCGACTGTCGTCGTGATCGTCGGAACAGCGAGAATGATCAATAAAATGATTGGAACGACTGTCCAAATCATCTCAAGCGTGCTGCTTCCTTCGACTTGCTTTGGAATCGATTCATCTTTCCGACGGAATTTCATGAGCACGTACACGTAAATAATCGTTACGATGACAAGTACAAAGAGCATGATTGCCAAACTGATGAGAATAATGCGAAGCTGAATCTCAGCTCCTTCTCCCATCGGCTTCAATGCAGACAATCCCTCTACGCCGCACCCTGATAACAGTAGTGCGAACATCATCATCGGGACGATGCCAAACAGAAGCTTCTTAAATGATTTCATAACAATCCCCACTTTCTCCCAAAATGATGTGCAATGGTTTCTATATAGTGAGTGCGACTATCAAAGTGCCGTCAATACCAGCGTGACAATCCACACGACTAAATAAATCAATGAATAAAAGAACATTTTGTTTGCCCACTTGATCTCATCTTCGGCCTTGAAACCTTTCAAGCCGAGATATAACCAGTAGCCCCCAAGACCGGCCGCGACGATCACGTAGATCAAACCGTAATGCAAGAACAAGAGCGACGCTGGAATGAGTGTCGCGATCCACCAAATGATTTGGCGCTTGGTGATCGCAAAGCCGTTGACGACCGGTAGCATCGGAATGCCGGCCGCTCGATACTCCTCGACACGCCGCATGGCGAGCGCGAGGAAGTGTGGCGGTTGCCACAAGAACATGACGAGGAACATGAGCCACGCATCGATATGAAGCGCGGGATCGATGGCTGCCCAACCGATGAGCGGCGGTACCGCTCCGGAGATGCTGCCGACGACCGTGTTCAACGTGTGCGTTCGTTTAAGCCACATCGTATAAATGACGACATAAAAAAATGCCCCGATTAAACCGAAGACTGCTGCCACATACGACACGATCAATAAGAGCAATGTCCCGATCGCGAGTTGCGTTAATCCAAGGAGCAAAATCCGTTCTCCCGAAATTTTCCCGGTGACACTTGGTCGGTTGTCTGTACGTCCCATCAAGTAATCGATATCACGGTCCACGAAGTTGTTTAGGTAACAACTCCCGGAGATGACGAGCGCGCTTCCTAACATCGTTAATAAGAGTTGTGGCCAAACTTCAAACAAATAAAGTACTGGCGTATCACTCTGATATGTTGCTGCTACAAAGAAACCGGCGAACACCAACAATAGATTGGCGCGGACGATTCCCATTTTTGCCAGAGCAACATAGTCGCGGAACGAGGCGGATTCTGTATATTCTACTTCTGCCATTGTCCCTGGGTTGACTTTTGTCATACTGACCCCCCTACTAATCACGAAATCATCGTATTCTTTTCACAGAAAAAACACAATATGAACAAAGTTCACCTAACTCATAACAAAGATACCATATTTTCAAAAAGAATACGTCGTTTATGCTTGTAAAATAGCTAGTTTTTTGTGACAGACGTGTGATAATTGTCACAGTAAAAACGCTACGCTAATACTAGAATAACGATTTTGATAGCGATTGCAAGCTTTTCCGTTTCGTTTTTACGACGTAAAGCCGTATAATAAGTATGGCGAAAAAAATATAAACTGACAAGGCACAATTCTAGTGATTTTTCTCAAAAGCAGGTGGAAACGAATGCATAAAAAACTCGCACTATTTTCAGCACTCGTCACGCTCGGGATGATGCTCGTTCTCATCATGGGTGGAACCGTGACGAAAACCGACTCCGGCGACGGGTGCGGTACAGACTGGCCGCTCTGCCACGGGAAACTGATTCCGACGAATCCGAGCGTCGAGACGATGATCGAGTACAGTCACCGTGTCGTCTCCGGCATCGAAGGACTCCTCATCATCGCATTGACGGTTTGGACGTTCGCGGTCGTCAAGAACCGCTATGACGTCAAAGTGTTCGCGTTCCTCGCGTTCATCTTTATGCTCATCCAGTCCATCATCGGCGCCGGTGCGGTCATCTGGCAACAGTCGGACGCGATTCTCGCGCTCCACTTCGGCATCTCGCTCGTCTCGTTCGCGTCGCTTCTCATTTTGACGATTCTCTTGTTCGAAGGAGAACGCGTACATCGGGCCGTCTCCGAACGATTGAAGATTCACCTTTACGGCTTGACGATCTATACGATGGTCGTCGTCTACACGGGTGCTTATGTCCGTCACCTCGGCGCGACGTATGCGTGCGTGGGCTGGCCGGTATGTAGCCAAGACGTCTGGACGTTCGAGTCGTACGTCCAAATGGGACACCGGATCATGGCGGGATTGCTCGTCTTCTATACGCTGTACGTGTTGTACTTGGCGCGACGGGAGACGAATCGACTCGTCGAGACCGGGATGTGGGCGTCCTTGTTCTTCATCTTGCTCCAAGTCGGCACGGGGGCGTGGATTGTCCTTGGGGGACATGCCACATACGTGCCGCTCCTCCATGCGTTCTTGATTACCTGCTATTTCGGGATTGTCTCGTACTTGGCATATCATGCGTATCGGAGTCAGAAGCAGACGACCGCGTCCGCTCGACAAAAATCAGTTTAATCGAACATACGAAAAGGAGCGACGTTCATCGCTCCTTTTTTCTATGCCTATTTACTGTGCATCCTTGAACCGTTCGAGCGCTCGGGCCCGCGCTTCCTTATGGTCGACGATTGGGTCGATGTATCCGTCCCGCTCGCTGAGGTCGGGAAAGTGAATCGACTTTTTGTCGAGGTCGGCGAGTTCAGGCACATACTTCCGAATGAACGTCCCTTCGGTATCAAACTTCTCGGATTGCGTCGTCGGATTGAAGATGCGGAAGTACGGAACCGCATCCGTCCCGACCGAGGCGGCCCATTGCCAGCCGCCAATATTCGAGGCCGCCTCGTAGTCGATCAGTTTTTGTTCGAAATAGCGTTCCCCTTTTCGCCAGTCGATCAGTAAATGTTTCGATAAGAACGAGGCAACGATCATCCGAAGCCGGTTGTGCATCCAACCTGTCTCGTTCAGTTGCCGCATCGCCGCGTCGACGATCGGGTAACCCGTCTTCCCATCACACCACGCCTGAAAGTTCTCGGCATCGTCTTCCCAGTCGAGGCGCTTATACTTGTCGTTGAACGGACGGTCTTTCAGTCCCGGGAATTGAACCATGATCATATAATAAAATTCGCGCCATAACAGCTCATCGTAATACGTGTCGCGTCCGCTCGATTTCGGCGCCGACAGCACCGCTTCCGCCACGGTGCGGATCGACAACACCCCGGTCCGTAGATATGGAGAGAGCCGGCTCGTGCCGGCGATCGCCGGGATATCGCGGTCCTCATCGTAGGCGTCGATCCGGTTGGCGACAAAGTCATGCAAGCGTCGTTTCGCGGCCGCTTCTCCGAGCGCTTTCCACGAACGCTCGCACCGGTCGAACTGACGCCGTAACTCAGCAGGCACGACATGTTCGGTCGCGACGAGTTGCTTCAGCGCTGTCACATCGACATCATACGGTGCGGGCGGCGTTTCGGCGTAGGCCGCCTTTTTGAACGGCGTATACACTTTGTACGGGTCGCCGTCTTTTTTCGTGAACGCGTTCGGGGCAAACAAATGCCGATCGAGCAGACGGATGACTTTGACGTCTTGCCCGAGCGCCTCGATGACGGCATCGTCGCGCTGCTTGAACGGTTCAACATACTCGGCGTTGAAGTACAGCGTGTCAAACTGACCGAGCGCTTCGACGAACGCTTCGGCCGTGTCGGCGACGATGACACGCAGGCCGAGGCCGTTCTCCTTGAGCTCACCCATAAATTGTCGCATCGTCGCGAAAAAGTAATCGTGCCGCGTCTCGAACGGCTCGCAATAGTTCGGATTGAGCCAAAAGACGAACTCCAATTCATCGCCTGAAGCAGCGTCTTTCAATACCCGGTGTAACATATGATTATCAGTCAATCGAAAATCCGATCGAAACCAACAGACTCGTCTCATCTCTCCCACTCCTATCTAAAAAAGAAGCATAGCCGCGCTATGCTTCTTTCAATTATACAAACTCAATCAATAAGTCGTCACTTTGGATTGTGTCGCCTTCTTTAATATGGACCGCTTTGACTTCACCGTCTTGAGCGGCTTGGACCGTCGTCTCCATCTTCATCGCTTCCGTGACGAGGAGCTGTTCCCCGCGATGGACACGGCTACCAGGTTCGACGAGCACTTTCAACACCGATCCCGGCATCGAAGCACCAACTTGTTTCGGGTTCGTCCGATCAACTTTCGGTCGGCTCGTCGTCGCCGACTTCACGTTCACGTCTTTGATTTCGATTTCACGCGGTACCCCGTTCATCTCATACGAGACAATACGGATACCGTCCTCGTTCGCCGCACTGATTTGAACGAGTTTGATGATGAGCGTCTTCCCAGTCTCGATCTCGACTTGAATCGTCTCTCCGACGTTCAAGCCGTAGAAGAACGTTAACGTGTCGAGGACGGATACATCGCCATACGTCGTCGAATGGGTGACGTAATCCTCGAACACTTTCGGATACAACGCGTTCGAGAGCAGTTCGAAGTCCGTCACCGGGCGCTCGAGCTTCTCGAACAACTTCGTCTGCGCCGCCTTGAAATCATACGGTTCGATCAGTTTACCCGGACGTACGTCGAGCGGTTTTTCGCCTTTCAAGATGGCTTGTTGCACGTCTGTCGGGAATCCGCCTGGAGGCGTTCCGAGCTCACCGCGCATCATTTCGACGACCGAGTCTGGGAAGTCGAGTTGGTGACCCCGCTCGACCACATCTTGTTCGTTCAAGTTATGTTGGACCATGAACAGTGCCATGTCCCCGACAACTTTTGACGATGGCGTCACTTTGACGATATCGCCGAACAACATGTTGACGCGGGCGTACATCGCTTTCACTTCACTCCAACGGTCGCCTAAACCGACCGCTTTCGCTTGTTGTTGCAAGTTTGAATACTGACCGCCTGGCATCTCATGCTCATACACGGACGGATGCGGAGCGCGCATGTCGCTTTCGAACGGCTCATAGTTATGACGCACGTCCTGCCAGTAGTCGCTGATGACCTCGTACTGTTTCGCATCGATTTTTGGTTGACGCGTGTGATGGTCGAGCGCATAAATCAAGCTGCCGCCTGAAGGTTGTGACGTCATGCCTGACATCGAGCTCGCGGCCACGTCGACGATGTCGACGCCCGCATCCGTCGCCCGGGCATACGTGAAGATTCCGTTGCCGGAAGCGTCATGCGTGTGCAAGTGGATCGGCAAGTCGACGGCATCTTTCAAGGCTGAGACGAGCGCGTACGCCGACTCTGGCTTGAGCAGACCGGCCATGTCTTTAATCGCAAGAATATGAGCCCCGCTCGCTTCGAGTTTCTTCGCCAAATCGACATAGTACGGCAAGTGGTACTTCGGACGGTTGCCATCGTACAGGTCGCCTGTATAACAAACGGCCGCTTCCGCGACTTTTCCTGTCGGTAACGTCGCGTCGATCGCAAGTTGAATCGACTCGAGGTTGTTCAAGCTGTCGAAGATCCGGAACACGTCGACACCCGCATAGGCCGCCTCATGGACGAACTGTTCGATGACGTTGTCGGCATAGTTTTTATACCCGACCGCGTTGGCGCCGCGAAGCAACATTTGAATCAAGACGTTCGGCATTTTCTCGCGGAGCCGCATGAGGCGAACCCATGGGTCTTCCGAGAGGAAACGATAGGCGACGTCGAACGTGGCCCCGCCCCATGCCTCGACCGAGAATAACTCTGGCATGAGTTTACTCGTCGGTTCGGCGATATTGACGATGTCTTGTGTCCGCATCCGCGTCGCAAGAAGCGACTGGTGCGCGTCTCGCATCGTCGTATCCGTCAACAACAGTTCAGGTTGACGTTTGATCCAATCGGCAAGGCCGTCCGGACCGAGCTCCGTCAAAATCTGTTTCGTACCTGGTTTGGCTTCAGCCGGAAGGTCTTGCGGAATCCGGACCGAGCGGCTAATCGGCTTATCTTTCAATCCGACACCCGGGAATCCATTCACGGTGACGTCGCCGATATAGTTGAGCAACTTCGTTCCGCGGTCTTTCCGTTTCGGGAAGACGAACAATTCTGGCGTCTCGTCGATGAACGACGTGTTGTAGTCACCGCTGATGAAGTTCTGGTGCTTCATCACGTTAATCAAGAACGGAATGTTCGTCTTGATGCCGCGAATCCGGAACTCGTTCAAGTTACGGACCATTTTCGAAGCCGCCTGTTCGAACGTCATGCCGTGTGTCGACAGCTTCACGAGAAGCGAGTCATAATACGGCGAGATCTCGGCTCCGACGTAAGCGTTCCCGCCGTCGAGTCGGACCCCGAAGCCGCCCGGAGAGCGGTACGCCATAATTTTGCCCGTGTCCGGCATAAAGTTGTTGCCCGGGTCTTCTGACGTGACACGTGACTGGATCGCGTAACCGAGCAATTTGATGTCTTCTTGTTTCGGCATATGGATGACGTCGCCGTGGAGCGACTCGCCTTGCGCGATCATGAGCTGGGTCTGCACGATATCGAAGCCGGTCACCATCTCTGTGATCGTGTGCTCGACTTGGATGCGCGGGTTGACCTCGATGAAGTAGAACGACTCGTCTTCCGTGACGAGGAACTCGACCGTCCCGGCGTTGATGTAGCCGACGTGACGCATGAGCTTAACCGCCGCGTCACAAATCGCTTGGCGCGATTCCTCAGACAACGTCACACACGGTGCGACCTCGACGACTTTTTGATGTCGACGTTGGACCGAACAGTCACGTTCGAACAAATGAATGATGTTACCGTGATCGTCCCCGAGAATCTGAACCTCGATGTGTTTCGGACGCTCCACTAATTTTTCTATGTACACTTCGTCTGAACCGAACGCTTGCTTCGCCTCTGACTTGGCACGTTCAATCAAATCTTTCATCTCGGCTTCCGTACGGATGACACGCATCCCGCGGCCGCCTCCGCCCATCGCCGCTTTGACCATGAGTGGGAACCCGTGCTCGTTCGCAAACTCGAGCGCGTCTTCGTATGATGTGAGCGGTCCGTTTGAACCTGGAATGACCGGGAGTCCGGCCGCGATCGCACTTTGACGGGCCCGAACTTTATCCCCGAACGCATGAAGATGCGATTCATTCGGACCGACGAAGATGATACCTTCTTCGCGGCAACGACGTGCGAGCTCGATGTTCTCAGATAAGAAACCGTATCCTGGGTGAATCGCGTCAGCCCCCGACTGTTTCGCGATTCGAATCACGTCCTCGATATCGAGATAGGCGTCGATCGGCTTTTTATCGAGACCGATCAAATATGCCTCGTCCGCTTTAAAGCGGTGTAACGAGCCGCTGTCTTCTTGTGAATAGACGGCGACTGTGCGCATTCCTAGTTCGGTGGCTGCCCTAAATACCCGAATGGCGATCTCTCCACGGTTGGCTACAAGTAATTTGCTAATTGGTTTCAACATAAATCCCCCCATTTAAGTAGTTCGAACCTTCTTACCTGACAACATGTAACGATGAACCTTGCACGTTTTCGGCTGACTTCTCACGAATCTCAGCCCGTCTTGTCGCTTCCCGGTGCCGGTTTCGCATCGAGATGCTACTGAGCACTCCGAGAATGCCCATCGTCATAATGAGTGACGTCCCGCCGTAACTGACGAGCGGAAGCGTGACCCCCGTCCCCGGGAACCAGCCCGACATCGCCCCGATATTGATCCCGGTTTGGACCATGATTTGGGCAGCGATGCCGAATGAGACGAACATCGCGAAGTGACTATCGCTATGGTTAGCGATATTGACGGCGCGGAACGCGATGAAAAAGAGCAAGACAAGGACGACGACGACACCGACAAAACCGAGCTCTTCCGCGATGATGGACATGATGTAGTCCGTCTCCGGTTCGGGCAGATACCCATACTTCTGATAACTGTTGCCGAGACCGACACCGGTCAACCCACCATGTACAATCGAGATGATCGACATGAGCAATTGATGGCCATAGCCTTCAGGATCCATGAACGGATTGAAGACGACCTCAATCCGACTGCGCTGGTTTTCCGAGAAGATTGTCGTGAACATCAAATAGACGGCCCCGATCCCAGCGATCACCGATGGGATGATGATTCGGAGCGGCGCCCCAACGGCGAGCCACATGAGGAACATGATGGCGCCAAGGACGAACAGCCCTCCCATATCCGGTTGCCCGTTGATGGCGATCGCATACGGGAGAAAGAAATAGATGACGGGAATCACGAAGAAGGCACCGGCTTGGGCCCGTAATCTTTTTTTCGTGATCGCAGCTCGCCCGAGTCGTCCCGGCAACCCTTTCAGTTCATTGTTCCACAGTTGGTGATAATAGTTCGCGAGCAATAAAATCAACACGAACTTGGCAATCTCGACCGGTTGCACCGTGAATCCGCCGATGATGAGCCACGCCCGCGCCCCGTTGAGTGGTGGCATCGCCCACGTGACGAACAAGAGGACGACCGACACGAGGTAGAGACCGTACAAAATATTTGGTTTTCTAAAGTTCTCATAGCGGAACATCGTCGCAATCAAGTAGACGACAATCCCGAGTCCGGCGTAGAAGAGTTGCCGATAGAACAAACCGCTGTTCGCGTAATCCCCGCGATTCCATACGCTCGCACTGTAAATCATGATCGAGCTGATTCCGACAAGCATGAGCACCGCAATGAACAGTGAGAAATCAAAGTACCGAAACCGAGTTTTCATGTTTTCACTTCCTTATGTACAACAATCCTTGACCCATTATAAAAAAATACTCAAACAGCGCCGCTTGCACAGTTTGAGTATAAGGTTCATAAATCTGAAGCTTCCGCGAGGGCGGACAGCTTTTGTTCCAATGAATCGAGCAGTCCTTTACCTTCAATGTCTGAAATGAGTCCAAGACGGACCGCAAAATCAATTTGGCGTGATAGACCGAACATATGTGTATCAAGCACCTCTTCATAAAGCGGGCACTTCGGCATTTTTAGGTTTTCTAACTGCACTTCAATCAAACAACGGATTTTTTCAGCGTCTGCCTCTAATAGTTGAAGCGCTTGCTCCCGTTGGACTGCAGCCAAATTTGTCGCCACTACGACCCCTCCTCCGTACAATGACAGACTGTTTGTCATAACTCAACTGTACATTATATTTCATCATAATTCAATGAACAGTCTGGATTCACTACGAGTTTCTCGCAGTTTCCCTTTTTCCCCGGAAGAGCTGTATAATGTACAGTGTATCGTGAATAAAGGGGGCGTATCAATGATTTTTCCACTAGACGGAGCGGTTCGTCACGCGTTGACGATCGACCCGACCGTATGGATTTTCGACGACCGCAAGCGGAACATCGAGGAACTCGACCGCGCGGTTGAGAATGATAATGAAGCGTATTATGCCAAGATGGGGAAGGCATGGGACGACGGCTTGACACAAGGGACACGTGTCGACCACAATAAACCGATGACTCGGGCCGATAAAGACGCGGCGCTTCGCGACTCGTTCGCGATGCCGTTCGCTCCGTTCCTGCAAAACGCTGAACCAATCGCTACGGCGACACACGTCCGCTTTTATGGGGAATCGGTGCTCACGCTACCAATCGATGAGGCGCGCACCGTCTATCTACAGTTCTCGAAGGACGGGAAAGTGCTCACGGACGGCCCGGTATACGTCTTGCATCATCAGCAAGTTTTGCGCGGCGTCCACCATATCGCAGTGCGAACAGAAGCTTGATCGAGAAGGCCATAGCGCCTTCTCATTTTTTTGGACTTTTTACTTCACAAAGTGTAACATATAGGTTATGGAAAAACTTCATGTTTGAAAGGTCGTGACGCTTACGTATCCTTTATGGAAGAAAAACTTAATCATCGTTTGGATCGGTAGCTTTTTGACGGCGGCCTCGATGAGCCTCGTCTTACCGTTCCTCCCCTTATTTATCGAAGAGCTCGGGGTCACGAATCCCGATCACGTCGTCACCTGGTCAGCCGTCGCTTTCGGGGCCACGTTCCTCGTGGCCGCCATCGTCTCCCCGCTCTGGGGAAGGCTCGCCGACCAAAAAGGCCGCAAGCTGATGCTCATTCGGGCAAGTCTCGGCATGGCTGTCGTGATGACGCTCATCAGTTTCGTCCAAGACGTGTATCAACTCGTCGGACTTCGGCTCCTCATGGGTGCCGTCTCCGGATTCATCTCGGCGGGGATCACTCTCGTCGCTTCACAAACCCCAAAAGAGAAAAGTGGCTGGGCGCTCGGTACCTTGTCGACCGGTGGCATCACCGGCGGACTCCTCGGTCCATTGATTGGAGGACTCCTCGCCGACTGGATTGGGCTTCGACCCGTTTTTCTCTTGACCGGCAGTGCTCTATTTATCACGTTCATCATCACACTCGTGTTCGTCAAAGAGGACTTCGTCCCGGTGGCGCGCGAACGGCTAGACTCGACCAAATCGATCATTGCCTCGCTCCGCCATCCGCAACTGATCTTAAGTCTCTTTTTAACGACTTTTTTAATCACTTTCTCGACGCAGTCGGTCGGTCCGTTACTGACACTGTATGTCCGGGAATTGAACCCGTATACGACATCGCTCGCCTTTATCGCAGGCATCGTCGCCTCGGCACCGGGCGTGGCCGCGCTCATTTCCGCACAGCGGCTCGGGCGGCTATCGGACCGGTACGGGGCTGAACGCATCTTGTTTTGGGCGCTCATCGTCTATAGTGCCTTCTTGATTCCACAGGCGTTCGTGACGTCGACGACGCAACTCGTCGTGTTGCGATTCGGCCTCGGTTTCGCCACCGCGGCGCTCATGCCGTCCGTGCAGTCGCTTTTGCGACAACACACGCCGAGCCGAGCGGCCGGGCGCATCTTCTCTTATAATCAGTCGGCCCAGTTCATGGGTAACCTGCTCGGACCGTTGTTCGGGTCTCAAGTCGTCGCGCATTTCGGGTTCTCCGCCCTCTTCATCGTGACCGGTTTGATTATGTTGACGAACGCCTTGCTCGAAAAATCGAACGTGCAAGTGGCACTTCATCCGAATACGAAATAAACGCCGAGCAGCCGCTCGGCGTTTTTCATTATAGTAAATCGGCTGCCAACCGGGCGAGCGACGAGCGCTCCCCTTTGATGAGTTGGACGTGGCCGAATACGTTTTGCCCTTTGAACCGTTCGACGGCGTACGTGAGACCGTTCGAATATTCATCCAAATATGGGTGATCGATTTGATACGGGTCGCCGACGAGGACGATTTTCGAATTCTCCCCGACGCGGGTCAGAATCGTCTTGATCTCGTGTTTCGTCAAGTTCTGGGCCTCATCGATGATGATGAACTGGTCCGGCATGCTGCGGCCACGGATATACGTGAGCGCCTCGAGCTGAATCGATTTGATGCCGGCCAAGATGTTCCCGAGCTCGTCTTTCGAATTGGCATTAAACAAAAACTCTAAGTTATCGTAAATCGGTTGCATCCAAGGCCGCAGCTTCTCTTCCATCTCCCCCGGCAAGTAGCCGATATCGTTCCCCATTGGGACGACCGGACGGGCGACGACGAGCTTATTGAAACGACGCTCGTCTTCCACGAGCGACAACCCGGCCGCGAGCGCGAGAAGTGTCTTCCCGGTTCCGGCTTTCCCGAGCAACGTCACGAACGGGATATCGTCGCGAAGCAACAAGTCGAGTGCCATCCGCTGCTGGACGTTGCGCGGATGGATGCCCCAGACGTGTTCGACGTCTAGGGAGAGCGGACGAAGGGTCGGTTGCAGCGCATCGACGACCGCGACTGCGCTCGCTTTCGAGACGTTGCTTTTTAAAACGACGAATGAATTCGGGTACAGTTGATTTTTCGTCAACGCAGACAGCGGCAGCTGACGGACTTTGTAAAATTCATCGATGACGGCTTGATCGACCTCGATCTCCCGGTAGCCGGCATATAGGTTCGTCGTATCGACGATATGGTCGGTCAAATAGTCTTCGGCTTCAATACCGATCGCGTCCGCCTTGACGCGGACAAGTATATCTTTCGAGACGACGACGACTTTACGGGTCCGGTCGTGCTCGTATTGTTTCATCAGGCCGAGTGCCACGGTCAAAATGCGGTTATCGTTCGTCATGACGTCGAACGGGAAATCGACGGTATGTTCATGGCCGATCTCGACGAACAAGTGACCGCCATTCTCGAGCGGCACCCCGTCATGCAGTTTCCCGGTCGTGCGGAGTTGGTCGAGTACACGCGCCGTCTCACGGGCGTTACGTCCGACCTCGTCCATATTGCGTTTTTTGCCGTCAAGCTCTTCTAATACGATGGCGGGGATGACGACATCGTGCTCATCGAATTGGAACAAGGATAGTGGATCGTGTAAGAGTACGTTCGTATCGAGCACATACGTTTTTTTCATAGACTTTGCCGCCCCTCGAAAATAGGATGGTGATCAAGAATTCAAACTCTCCTTGACTTCACGGTCCAGCTTTTCTGCTGCTTCGACATCGTACGTCTTGACGATGTCCGGTTGTCCATATGTCGCCCCGTAAAAGGAGACGTTACGGACTTCTTCAACGTGCCCTTCAAAAAAGCGAAGGTGCAATCCCGGCTTCACGCTTGGCTCGAACTCGGCCACATGCGACAAGGCCACACTGTAAGCCAGGCCTCCTTCTATAAAGATGAGACTCGCTGTCTTTTCCTGCGAGAGCAACGTGATCACATGCGAATTCTTCGTCAACGCCAAGCGAATCGTCCTCTCGTTCGGCGCTTGCACCCAGCTGATGGCATGGGTGATCGGCCACCGTTTCGGTTCGTCAAATGTGATTAAAAATGTCAATGGCATATCATTCAACGTACCTTGTTGTGCCTTTGAGAGTTCGAACGCGGCTTTGCTCGCCATATACTCCCCTCCTCCCGAACGGGTATACGAAATGGATTCGCCCTTACAAACCTCTTTCCCTGCTTTTCTCTCCTGAAATCATGCTATAATCAACGAAGAGGAAGGTGAGACCATGCGCGTAAAGTGCTCTCTTTGTGACAAAATCGATACGATTGATTCGTGGTCGTTCGAAGCGAAACGACTTCGTAATAAACCTGCTAAAACGTACATGTGCCAGACGTGTCAAGAACGCATCACCGCGCGAACCGCGGAACGTGTCGCGACCGGCCAATTCCACCTATATCCATCGTTCCGGCAAAAACGGAGATGGTAATCAAAAATGGACGTATCGCCCGAGGGCGTTACGTCCATTTTTTAATGTGATTCGATGCCTTGTCGACGGTTCCACCAGAGGCGACCCCGGTAGATTGCCAAGACGACAGCCATGACAAGGAGAACTTCTGGAATCGGCCATGTGAAGAAGACGAGCGCCATCGTGCCTGCACCGAGTGCGAGCAACATATAGACGACGAGTGACTTCCACCACGTCAATTGTTTCGCAAAACCTAATTTAAACACGAGTATTGTCAATAAGATGACCGTGATGATTAACGCGTTGAACCCGACCGAGAAGTCGTTCGCGTCACTGCCGACGCCAAGTAGCGAGGCAATCCACGGCACATCGATTTGTGTGATGTCCATCGTTTGAGAAGCTTTCAAGCTGATAATCCCCCTTTATTTCCTACACAACCATTCTACACTATCCAAAACAAAAGGGAACGCCTAGGCGCTCCCTTTTTTCCGACTTATTCTTTACCAAGTTTACGACGCTTGTCAGCTTTCTCGCGCTCGTTCTTGTTCAAGACTTTTTTACGGAGACGGATCGACTCCGGCGTGATTTCACAGTACTCGTCATCGTTCAAGAACGTGAGCGACTCTTCGAGTGAGAAGACGCGTGGACGTTTCAAGACTTGTGTCGAGTCTTTTGATGAAGCACGCATGTTCGTCAACTGTTTCCCTTTGACGGCGTTGATGGCGAGGTCGACGTCACGGTTACATTCACCGATGATCATGCCCTCGTATACATCTGTACCTGGCTCGATGAAGATCGTTCCACGGTCTTCAAGGGCACCGATCGAGTAAGCCGTCGACTTACCAGGTTCGATACAAACCATGACACCGCTGCGGCGGCCGCCGATGTCAGCAGAGATGAACGGACGGTACTCTTCGAACGTGTGGTTCAAGATTCCGTATCCGCGTGTCGCTGACAAGAACTCGTTACGATATCCGATGAGGCCACGTGAAGGAACGATGAATTCCATACGTGTTTGACCGTTGTCGTTCGTGTTCATGTTGGCAAGTTCACCTTTACGGAGACCGATTGATTCCATGACTGAACCCGTGTACTCTTCTGGGACGTCAACGATAACGCGCTCGAACGGTTCGATCTTCGTACCATCTTCGTCTTCACGGATGATAACTTGTGGTTTCGAAACTTGAAGTTCGTAGCCCTCACGACGCATGTTCTCGATCAAGATCCCGAGGTGAAGCTCACCACGTCCTGATACGATCCATTGGTCAGGAGAATCTGTGTTCTCGACACGGAGTGAAACGTCCGTCTCAAGTTGTTTCATCAAACGCTCTTCGATTTTACGTGCCGTCACGAAATCGCCTTCGCGCCCTGCGAATGGAGAGTTGTTCGTCATGAAACGCATTTGAAGTGTTGGCTCATCGATGCGAAGGAGCGGAAGTGGCTCTTCTTTACCGACTGGCGTGACCGTCTCACCGACGTTGATATCTTCCATCCCGGCGATGGCGATCAAGTCACCAGCTTTGGCTTCTTCGATTTCAACACGTTTGAGGCCGAAGTAACCGAACAATTTAGTGACGCGCAATTGTTTGATTGATCCGTCTGTTTTGCAAAGTGAGACTGACTCGCCAACTTTGATTTTCCCACGGAAGACGCGACCGACACCGATCCGGCCAAGGTAGTTGTCATAGTCGAGCATCGTGACTTGGAACTGAAGCGGCTCATCCGAGTTATCGATTGGTGCCGGTGTGTTCTCAAGAATCGTGTCGAGCACGTACGTGATTGTATCTTCTTGCTTCTCTGGATCAGGATCGAACGAACTTGAACCGCTGACAGCAGACGTATAGACGACAGGGAATTCAAGTTGATCTTCATCTGCTCCAAGGTCGATCAACAAATCGACAACTTCATCGACAACGTCGAGTGGGCGTACCATCGGCTTGTCGATTTTGTTAACGACAACGATTGGACGGAGACCTTGGTCGAGTGCTTTCTTCAATACGAAACGCGTTTGTGGCATGCAGCCTTCACGTGCATCGACGACGAGGATAACGCCGTCAACCATACGCATGATCCGCTCAACTTCACCACCGAAGTCGGCGTGACCTGGTGTATCAACGATGTTGATGCGTGTATCTTTATAATCGATTGCCGTGTTTTTCGCGAGAATCGTGATTCCGCGCTCACGTTCGATGTCGTTCGAGTCCATGGCGCGTTCTGCGACCATTTCGTTTGTCCGGAAAGTACCAGACTGTTTCAATAATTCATCGACAAGCGTTGTTTTACCGTGGTCAACGTGGGCGATGATGGCTACGTTCCGAAGGTTAGTTCTTACATTCATGTAGTTAGTCCTCTCTTATTTAAAAAAGTTTCATCTTTTATTCAACTTTAAGAGTATAGCACACGTCCTACCACCTTTGTCGAGTGTTATCAACTGTTAACGTTTCCAAACGCATCATTTTTGACTACAATAAAGAAGACTAGAGAAAAAAGGGGGAATCTCCATGCAACTCATGTTCGTTTTAATCGCGACCGCAGTCGTCGCCGGTTTCGTCGGCATCGGAATTGGGGTGGCCGAAGGAAGTGCCGCCATCATCATCGGCAGTCTCGCCTTGAGCGGCATCGCCACGTTCTTCGGTATCAACTTACGCCGTCGCGTCCTCTCTGACCGACGTCCATAACAGAAGGCCCGGGCGCAGCGCCCGGGCCTTGTTTATGAGCTTGTTCTTCTGTCTGACACGCTTATAAGTCGCGTGTCAGACAGATACGGTCACGCAAGGCGAGCCCGTCCTCTTCGATTGGCGGATAACCATGGCTCGGGAAGTAGTCGCGCTCGACCGAGTCGAAGCGGAAGCCAGCTTGTTGATAAAATCGCAACTGGACGATGCTCGAGTTGCCCGTACAGACGAGCATCTGCTTCGCACCGCTTTGCTCGGCCCGACGAATTGCGTCTTGGAGCAGCCGTTGTCCGATCGTCTGGTTTTGCCGCTCCGGCTTGACGGCGATATTGACGAGCTCGAGCAGCGTTTCACTGCGCCGCACCAACATGTACGCTCCGACGCGTTCTCCGCCGAGCGTCGCTTCATATGTCTCCCCCGCTTCATACTGCTCACGCACCATCGCCTCGTTCGGATTGGCCAAGACGAGCAAGTCCCGGACACGGTCGTAGGAGCCGTTAATCTCAATCTGAAGATCAGGTCTCACTTCCGGCGCCGCCCCTTTGGCGATGACATAGTGTTTGACGACATCTTTGACGAACGTCTCGCTACCGGCAAGGACCGACGTCTTCCCGTCATAACGGACCGGCTCCCCGTAAATTGAGACGACTCTGCCTCCGACTTCCTCGACGAGCAGTTTTCCAGCCGCATAATCCCACGGCATATTCCGCATCGTGATGTACCCGTCGACCCGACCCGCGGCGAGCCACGCGAGTTCGAGCGACGCGGCGCCATGGGCCCGCGTGCCGACCGAGTCGCGCACGATTGGAGCGAGTACTTCCGGAGCGATCTGCTGATTCGGCGTGACCCAAGTCGCGTTCATACTCAGGAAGGCGTCACGGACATGATGTTCTTGGATGGCCGGAAGCTTACGACCGTTCAGCGTCGTCCCAACGCCGCGACGCGCCACGAACAGCTCATCCGCCATCACATCATAGACGAAGCCGTATTCGACGACCCCATCGATCATGACGGCCACTGAGATGGCGAACATGCGCTTCTGATGGATGAAGTTCAACGTCCCATCGATCGGATCGACAAACCAGACCGTTCCGGACAAGTCGTCCGGCCCTGTCGAGATCCCTTCTTCCCCGATAATGTGATGCTCGGGGTACGTTTCACGGATACGGTCGACAATCAACTGTTCGACGGCTCGATCGATTTCTGTGACCAAATCCCCTTTACCTGTCTTTCGTTCGATGCGATAGCTCTCATCGATTTTTTGCCGAATATATTCCCCTGCTTGTTTAATCAAGTCAATCGCGAACCATTCCAACATGTTTATCACCTCTACTATGTATTGTACCAAACAAAAACCAGTATCCGCATGGAATACTGGTTGAATGAGTGGTTGTGGGTCAGGCTTCGAGACGCAAAAGTTCTTGGCGATATTTCTCTAACCGATGCTTGCTAGCCTGGACAGTGGCATCGTCTTGTGACGCCATCGCATCGAAGAGAGTTGCCAATTCATAATCAATCTCTAAGCGCAGCACCGGAATCCGTTTTTCTGCGTCTTTTCTTTTGAATGCCTCGATCACTTGTTTCATGAGATGCCACACTCCTTTAGTTGGGCTACAAGTTACGGTTTAGTGAGTTGAATTGAGTATATCAGATGAGATTCAAAAAGGAAAGATAATTGTCTGACTATTTTGAATTTTTTATCTTAGTGAGTATATTCCCATTTCAACTGACGCTAAACCTGAAATAACTGTTAATAATATGTACCCTATTTAAAAGACAAATAACAAAAAAGCATGAGAAAACTGTTCTGTTCTCCCATGCTTTCCAGCAGTTACAATTTTATAATCTTTGCATTTGATTTTAGGGCCGCTTGGACCGTACGATAGGTAGAGTATCCGGTCTGTTCGTCGTGCACGGCGCTCAGTTGTTTTTCTTCTGATTTCGATGTCACGATTTGTTTGAACGACCGATACGCATCCAAAAACGTTTCGCGGTCGACACCGCCTTCATTGGCAAGGGCGACTTGATTATAGAACTCGACGACTTCTATGAGCTCATCAGTCGTCCAGTCCGGATTAATCGGATAGTTGATTTGCATATTCTTCACCTCGACAACCATTGTATCAACAAAAAAAACTATTGCAAGTTGGGATAGAAATCACTATAGTTTTTTTGTTGCATTGTTTTTTAAAACGAAACGTCTAAAATGACATGAGATTGAACCTAAACCGACAACCCATATACACACTGCTATCAAGGAGGACTTACTATTGAAACTTAAAGGTGCTACACAGCTCGAGACACCGCTCTTTGACACGTTGCTCACGCACGTGGACACGAATCCGATCGCATTCCACATCCCAGGCCATAAAGGCGGGAAAGGAATGGACCCTGAGTTCCGCGACTTCATCGGCGAGAACGCTTTGAAGATCGACCTGATCAACATCGCCCCGCTCGATGACCTTCATCATCCTAAAGCGGCGATTGCCGAGGCCGAGCGCCTCGCAGCCGAAGCGTTCCGTGCCGACGAGACGTTCTTCTCAGTTCAAGGGACATCAAGTGCCATCATGGCAATGATCATGGGCGTCGTCGGACCGAACGAGAAGATCATTGTGCCGCGCAACGTCCATAAATCTGTTATGTCCGCGCTCGTCTTGACCGGGGCCCACCCTGTCTTCATTCACCCTGAATATGATGAGACATACGGAATCGCCCACGGAATCACGGCAAGTGCCGTCGAACGCGCCCTCGAGATGCACCCTGACACGAAAGCCGTCCTCGTCATCAACCCGACTTACTTCGGGATCGCTGGTGATTTAGAACGGATCGTCGCCGTCGCCCATGCCCAAGACGTACCTGTCCTCGTCGATGAGGCACACGGTGTCCACTTGCCGTTCCACGACGAACTCCCGCTCTCGGCGATGCAGGCCGGCGCGGACGTCGCGGCAACGAGTGTGCACAAACTCGGCGGCTCGATGACCGGGAGTTCCATTTTGAACGTCCGCCGCGGACTCGTCTCACCAGAACGGATTCACGCGATGCTCTCGATGATCACGACGACATCGACGTCTTATCTTCTCCTCGCGTCGCTCGATGCGGCCCGTCGCCAATTGGCGACGAAAGGAGAGTCGATGAACGAACGTGCCCTCACGCTCGCACGTACGGCTCGTACGGCCATCGACAACATGCCGCACTTGTCGGTCTACGGTCACGCCGAACTTCATTCAGAGTCGACGTACGCGCTCGACGAGACGAAAATCCTCGTCTCGGTCCGCGAGCTCGGGATCACCGGCTTTGAAGTCGAGAAGTACTTGCGCGAGACGCACCGCATCGAAGTCGAGATGTCAGATCTGTTGAACGTCTTGTTCATCGTGACGAGCGCCGACGACGAGTCGACGATTCAAGCGTTGATTGACGGGATGCGTGACGTCGTATCGGTCTACGACCAGTCTGGAAACGATTCATTGTCGATCATGCTCCCTGAGATTCCGCCACTCGCGCTCAGCCCGCGTGACGCCTTCTACGAGGAAACGGAGACGATTCCACTCGAGAACGCCGTCGGACGCATCTCAGCCGAGTTCATCATGGTATATCCACCAGGAATCCCAATCATTATTCCGGGAGAGCTCATCACGACATCGACGCTCGAATATATTATGGCCAACATCGAGGCCGGTCTACCGGTCCAAGGTCTAGAAGACGAGTCGCTCCAAATGATTAAAGTCATCCAACAAACAAAAGCTATCCGCTAAGACGAAAGCGAGCCGGTCCAATGGACCGGCTCGCTTTGTGTCATCAGAAGAAAAGGTGGCTTATGATGATCGAATTGCTTCCCCTACGTTCCATTATAAGAAAACGCTTACATTTTTTCAAGGGGTGAATTTTCAGTTTGGTTGGATTCAGTCTCATTTTCAGTTAGACAAAGGCGTAAAAACTCGGCGACGTGTCCGGTGTCTCGCAAGGCGATGCCGAGCATCGGATAGAGCTGTCTCGGTTCTTCGAGCGCATGGACGTCAAGAAGGGCAGACTGTCCGGTCTGCATGCAGACGACGAGCACTTTCCCCATAAATTGATGTGTGTACACAAAACCGAAATCATAACGTGACGTCTCTGTCTCGATCCCCGTGAATCGGACGCGGCTCGTCTCAGAGACGGTGTATAACAATTCTTCATCGAACGCCATCATCGTTCCCTCCTTTCTCACTTCATTTGTTATTTTCCTTTATACTGAACGTACGAAACATAAGGAGGACGACTGATGAAGATTCGAAAAGCGAATGAACAAGATTGCCTTGTCCTGGTAGCTCTCATGCGACAACTATGGCCAGACGCACCCGTCGCTGAACTGACCCCTGAGGTCCGGCTCGGGATCTGCTCCGGCAAGATGCACTATTTTATCGTGGAAACGGATGAACCGGTCGGATTTTGTCAGCTCAGCTTCCGTCATGACTATGTCCCTGGCACCTCCACCTCCCCGACCGCGTTTATAGAAGGGATTTACGTCGTCGAAGCCGCGCGGCAGCAGGACGTGGCGACACGCCTCGTCGAAGCGGCCTCCGCGTTCGCCCGGTCGAACGGATGCGACGAGCTCGCTTCGGATACGGAAATCGAAAACGTCGGCAGCCAACAATTCCATGAACGGATCGGCTTTCAAGAAGTCGAACGGACCGTTCATTACGTGAAAAAGCTCTCTCGCGAGTAAGCGAGAGAGCTTTTGACTTATTTAACGACGTGGATTGGCATACCCATTGCGATTTCTGCCGCTTCCATTGCCATCTCACCGAGTGATGGGTGAGCGTGGATTGTAAGCGCGATATCTTCTGCAGTCATGCCTGCTTCGATGGCGAGACCAAGCTCGGCAATCATATCTGAAGCGCCTGTACCCGCGATTTGAGCACCGATCAAGAGACCGTCCTCTTTACGCGTGATGAGCTTCATGAAGCCGTCTGGCTCGTCGAGAGCGAGGGCACGGCCGTTCGCTGCGAATGGGAATTTCGATACAGTGATCTCAAGTCCTTCTTCTTTTGCGAGTGGCTCTGTGTAACCGACTGTTGCAAGTTCAGGGTCAGTGAAGACGACCGCTGGGATTGCTGAGTAGTCGAGGTATGCTGGCTTACCGGCAGCTGCCTCCGCCGCAATTTTCGCTTCGTAAGAAGCTTTGTGCGCGAGCGGTGGTCCTGGTACGATGTCGCCGATTGCGTAGATGTTTTCGTTCGACGTCTTGCACTGGTCGTCGATTTCGATGATGCCGCGGTCGCTGACTTTAACTTCCGCGTTTTCGAGACCGATGTCGCCAGTGTTTGGACGACGGCCGACTGTGACGAGGACGTAGTCCGCTTCAACAGACTGCTCTTCACCGTTCACTTCAAACTTAACTGTTACGCCGTCTTCTGTTTCCTCGACGCCTTTTGCAAGAGCGTTCGTGTGAATCGTGACGTTACCTTTTTGTTTGAGTTTCTTCTTGACGATTTGCGTCATTTGCGGCTCGAAGCCAGACAAGATGTCGCTTGCGCCTTCAACGACAACGACTTCTGTATCGAAGTTCGCGTACGCTGTGCCAAGCTCCATACCGATGTAACCGCCGCCGATGACGACAAGTTTCTTCGGTACTTCAGGAAGAGCCAATGCGCCAGTTGAAGAAAGGACGCGTTTTGACCATTTGAACGATGGGATCTCGATTGGTGTCGAACCAGTCGCGATGATCGCTTTTTTGAACTTGTAAGGAGTCGAGCTGTCTTCTGTGATAACACGAACTGTGTCTTCAGATGCGAAGAAAGCCTCACCTTGAACGATGTCAATCTTGTTACCTTTCAAAAGGCCTTTGACGCCGCCAGTCAATTTGTTGACGACCGACTGTTTCCAGTCTTGGACTTTTGTGAAGTCGACTGATACGTTGTCAGACGTAATCCCCATTGACGAGTGACCTTTTGCGTGCTGGAAGTTGTGACCAGCCGTGATCAACGCTTTTGATGGGATACAACCGACGTTCAAGCAAACGCCACCAAAGTTACCTTTTTCGACGATTGTGACTTTGAGGCCAAGTTGTGCGCCACGAATGGCTGCGACGTATCCACCAGGACCGGCGCCGATGACAAGCAAATCAGTTTCTTGTGCGAATTCTCCTACTACCATGTTCTTATCCCTCCATCATTAGAAGTGCTGGATCTTGAAGCAAGCGTTTCACCATGTTGAGTGCGTTTTGAGCAGTCGCACCGTCGATGAGGCGGTGGTCAAAGCTGAATGAGAGGGCGAGGACTGGTGCCGCGACGATCTCACCGTCTTTAACGACAGCTTTTTCAGCAATACGGCCGATACCGAGAATCGCAACTTCTGGGTGGTTGATGACAGGTGTGAACCATTGTCCGCCAGCAGAACCGATGTTCGTGATTGTGATCGATCCGCCTTTCATGTCGTCCCCAGCAAGTTTGCCTTCACGTGCTTTACCGGCAAGCTCATTGATGTTTGTAGCGAGTGCGTAGATTGACTTACGGTCCGCTTCTTTGACGACAGGAACAACGAGACCGTTGTCCGTATCGGCAGCGATACCGATGTTGTAGTAGTTTTTGTAGACGATCTCTTCGTTGACATCATCGATTGATGCGTTGATGGCTGGGTAAGCTTTCGCTGCAGCTGTCAATGCTTTAACGACGAATGGCAAGTACGTGAGTTTCACGCCTTGGTCAGCAGCCACTTGTTTGAACTCTTTACGGAGTGCGACTAGTTTCGTGACGTCGACTTCGTCCATGAGTGTAACGTGTGGAGCTGTATGCTTCGAGTTGACCATTGCTTTCGAGATCGCTTTACGGATTCCACGGATTTTCTCACGCGTTTCGAGTTCAGGCGTCGCTGACTCGTAAGGCTTGATTTCCGTTTTAGCAGCTGCTGCTGGAGCAACAGATTCTGTTTTCTCTGTTGTAGCTTCGGCTGTTGGTGCTTCACCGTTTGCGAATGCATCGATGTCTTCTTTCAAGATGCGGCCGTTGTCGCCAGAACCTTTGACTTCACGGATGTCGACGCCTTTTTCACGAGCGTACTTGCGGATTGAAGGCATAGCGATGACGCGCTCCGATTTGTGAAGTTGTACTTCACGCGGGCCGTCTTCTTTTACGTCTTCTTTCACGTCTTCCGTCTTCTCTTCAGCTTTTGGCTGTTCAGGAGCTGCTTCCTCTTCGCCTGCTGGCGCGTCACCTTCGATATCGAACGTGATGAGGACGTCACCGACGACCGCAACTGTACCTTCAGAGACTTTAACGTCTTTAACTGTTCCATCAACTGGAGCAGGGATTTCAACGACGGCTTTGTCGTTTTGAACTTCAAGAAGAATGTCATCTTCTTTTACTGTGTCCCCTGCTTTTACGAACCACTTGACGATTTCACCTTCGTGAATTCCTTCACCGATGTCTGGTAATTTAAATTCAAATACTGCCACTGGTTTTTCCTCCCATCAATTCATCATGTAAACACAACGAGGGAGACAATTCTCCCTCATCGTTACTTGAACACGATCAGAAGTTGATAACTTCCTTAACTTTTGCAACGACATCTTTATGGTCAGGTAACCATGCGTCTTCCCCTTGTGCGAAAGCGAAGACCGTGTCTGGTGCAGTTACACGAAGCACTGGTGCCTCGAGGTGAAGAATTGCGCGTTCTTGAATTTCAGTTACGACGTTTGCCGCAATACCTGCTTGACGTTGTGCTTCTTGAACGACGATGGCGCGACCAGTCTTTTTGACTGATTCTACGATTGTGTCGATATCAAGCGGGCTAACTGTCATAAGGTCGATGACTTCGACGTTGATGTCTTCTTTCTCAAGCTCTTCTGCCGCTTTGAGTGACGTGTGGACCATTGCACCGTAAGTGATGATCGAAACGTCAGTTCCTTCGCGCTTCACGTCTGCTTTTCCAAGCTCGATCGTGTAGTCGCCTTCAGGAACTTCGCCACGGAATGAACGGTAAAGTTTCATGTGCTCGAGGAATACGACTGGGTCGTTGTCACGGATCGATGCGATCAAAAGACCTTTAGCATCGTAAGGCGTTGACGGGATGACGACTTTAAGACCAGGTGTCTGAGCCATCAAGCCTTCAAGGCTGTCCGCGTGAAGTTCTGGTGTTTTAACACCGCCACCGAATGGTGAACGGATTGTAACCGGTTGGCTGTAAGCGCCGCCTGAACGGTAACGCATACGTGCCATTTGAGCAGCAACCGAGTCGAAGACTTCGAAAACGAATCCGAAGAACTGAACTTCCATGATTGGACGGAAGCCTGTGAGACCAAGACCGATTGCAAGACCACCGATACCCGACTCAGCGAGTGGCGTATCGAAGACACGGTCTTCGCCGAACTCATCTTGAAGTCCTTCCGTCGCACGGAAGACCCCACCGTTTTTACCAACGTCTTCTCCGAAGAGAAGTACTTTCTCGTCGCGCTTCATTTCTACGCGCATCGCATCAGTAATCGCTTGGATCATTGTCATTTGAGCCATAACTTACTTCGACTCCTTTGCTGTATATTCTTCAAGCTGCTCTTTCAAGTTTGAAGGAAGTGTTTCGTACATGTTGTTGATGAAGTCCGAAACTTTTTGTTTTGGTTCTTTGTCGGCGAGGCTGATCGCTTCTTTCACGTCTGCTTTCGCTTGCTCGATGACTTCGTTTTCCATGTCTTCGTTCCAAAGCTTCTTGCCTTCGAGGAAGAGGCGGAAACGTACGAGCGGATCTTTCTCTTGGTACTCTGTATCGAGTTCTTTCGTACGGTAACGTGTTGGGTCATCCCCAGCGAGCGTATGTGGTCCGTAACGGTATGTGAGTGCTTCGATGAGCGTCGGAGTTCCATCAAGTGCGTCTTTACGCGCTTGTTGTGTTGCGGCGAGGACAGCAAGAACGTCCATTCCGTCAACTTGAATTCCGTTGATTCCCGCTGCGACAGCTTTTTGCGCGATCGTTTTAGCTGCAGTTTGCTTCTCAACAGGTGTCGAGATAGCGAAGCGGTTGTTTTGAACGACGAAGATGGCTGGTGATTTGAATGCACCTGCGAAGTTCAATCCTTCGTAGAAGTCACCTTGTGATGAACCACCGTCACCCGTGTAAGTAATGGCGACGTTTGTGTTGCCGTTGCGTTTGAGGCCCATCGCCACACCCGCAGTTTGGATGATTTGTGCCCCGATGATGATTTGTGGCATCAAGACGTTGACGTCTTCAGGGATACGGTTACCTGCGACGTGACCACGTGAGAACAAGAACGCTTGATAAAGCGGAAGTCCGTGGAATACGAGTTGCGGGATATCACGGTAGCCTGGAAGAATCCAGTCTTGTTTGTCGAGCGCATATTGCGTCCCGATCATCGTTGCTTCTTGACCAGCCACTGGCGCGTAGAAACCTAGGCGTCCTTGACGGTTGAGCGAGATGGCACGTTGGTCCCAGATTCGTGTATAAACCATGCGGCGCATAAGCTCCTGAAGTTGCTCGTCCGTTACATCTGGCATTGCGTCTTGGTTGACGACCTCGCCCTTCTCGTCGAGAATACGGAACGTTTGGAAGTTTTCTTCCACGTTTTGAAGTACCTGAACGTTGTTCATTCGTTTCACCTCATCCTTTCAACTATGAGACAATTGTCTTTTTTGTGATCAAACACTACCTCAAATCTTAAGTGTATCTGTCCAAAAAAGCAATCTGTATTAACGTGATTCAGGAAAGTTACACTTATCCTGCCGTTTCCTAGTCAGTATAAAACGGGTTGTTATAATAACGCAAAAAATATGCTCACTCTATAAAAACGCTTACATCAACACATCTTTTCCCTTATTTCGCCTCTGTATCATTTTCATTTCACCTTCTGTACCATCTAAGCGAAATGACTAATAAATATGATATAATTGGTCATATCGCAATGGGAAAGGAAGTTTTGCATGTTAACGATGAAAGATGTGATTCGTGAAGGAGACGAGCGGCTCCGCGCCCGCTCAATCGAAGTGCCGGTCCCACCGACGGCAGAAGACCTCGCGCTACTCGACGAGATGGAGACGTTCCTCGTCAATAGCCAGGATCCAGAGATGAGCGCGAAGTATGAACTTCGGGGCGGTGTCGGCATCGCCGCACCACAACTCGGCGTCAATCGCCGCTTTTTCACGGTCCTGCTCCACGAAGAAGAAGAGACGTTCAAACTATCCATCTTCAATCCGAAGATTACGAGCCACTCGGTCGAACAGACGTACTTGAATGGCGGTGAAGGCTGTCTATCTGTCGACCGTGTCGTCAAAGGCAACGTGCCCCGATACCGACGCATCACGATTGAAGGGTTCGACCGTGACGGCGCCCCGATTAAATTGCGGCTCCGCGGTATGCGCGCCATCGTCTGTCAACATGAGCTCGACCATTTAGATGGGGTGCTCTTTTACGACCGCATCAACACGACCAACCCGTTAGAGACCTACGGTGAGCCGATTTGAGGTGACGAGCTTGAAAAAAAAGGCACTGTTGTTAGTATTCCCATTTCTGTTTCTTTTAATCGGGGGATGTGTCCGAATCGAATATGATGCGACCGTCCACTACGACCAATCGGTCACGTTAGAGACGACGTATGCTTTCCGTGACCATCCGGTCATGAAGCTGCTCAATTTGCGGCTCGATTGGGATACATGGAAACAACAGGCGAATGAGAATGGATATGCGACACGTGACTACTCGAGTGAGGACGATTACGAGGGCATGGTGCTGAAGAAGACGTTCGATCATGTCGATGACCTTCAAAACATCAAAGAAGAATGGAAAACCGGTCCGGCCGGTATCCTTGTCCCTCCCGATGTGAAATTCGATGTCGCAAAAGAGGACGGGATATGGTTTGACTCGTATGTGCTCAATACGAATCTCGACCTTCGGCTCGACCGTGTCGACCTACCCGGCGTGAATTTGAGCGGCTCGCCGAAGCAATTAGCAGAGCGGTACGTTCGTCAAGCCGATATTCGGTTCAATTTGACGGTGCCGACCGGCGTGTTCGTCGAAGACGGAACCGGACTCGATTTGCGTTCCATGAAACATGTCGAGTGGCAAGTGTACGGCGGCCGTCAAAACAACATGACACTCGTCGCCCACGTGCCGAACGTCAAAGCATGGATCATCACGATCGTCGTCGGCCTCACCCTCGCCCTGATCGGTTTTTTCGTCTGGCGGAAGTACCGCAAAAACGTCGGCAATCCAGACAAGACATCGATTCGGTCCCGTATTTTCGGTGGATTGATTCTCGTCTTGACACTCGCCTTGATCATCGTGACGATCCGCGAAGAATTGACGACCGAACGGAAGACCGAAGCAATTCGCCAAGCGGCCCAAACGGACGAGTTCATCCCGACGTTCGCCGTGCACGGGTTGCTCGGGACCGACCGCACATTCCTCCGCTTCTCGCAGTATATGGAACAGCGTGGATTGGCCAAAGATGGGGCGCTCTGTACCGTGACGGCGAAAGGTGCGGTCGACTGCGTCATCAACGACTATAATTCGATGCGACCGATTGTCCGGATTGAATATGAGGATGCCGAGGCATCGCTCAACAACCAGACGAAGTGGTTGAATGCGGCGATCGAACGCTATAAACAGGAACGAAACCGTTCGTTCGACCGGATGTATTTGATCGGCCACAGCATGGGCGGCGTCGCGGCAGCGAACTATATCTTGAATCAAGAAGACTACATCATCGACAAGTTCGTGACGTATGATAGTCCGTTCGCCGGGACACGCCTCGCCAACTTCGGTCTGTCCGCCAGTAATTTCGGGATCAATACCGGCAGTCCGGCCATCCGGGATTTGTCCCCGAGTTCTGACGGGCTGCAGGCGTTCCAAGAAAAACTGGAGACGTGGCCACGCTCTGTCCAAGTGTTCTCCTTCTCGGGACGCGGCGGCGAGTTCAACTTGATCGAACCATCCAGCTCGCTCCTACTCGAAGAATACACGAACAATATCGACACGGAGACCGTGCCGTACGATCACTTCTCGCTCCACCGGAAGACAGACGTCCTCCGGGAGACAGGACGCTTCTTGTACGAGTATTCGAACGAGTTTAACCCTGTCGAAACGAATTGACGAAAACCCGCCTTCTCATGAGGGCGGGTTTTGTTCGGTATCATGATTATAGGTACTCGTCCGGTCATCATCCTCGCATTACGTGGCAAGTTATTTGGATTGACCGGCGTCTGTCGACCGAAGCAAACGCCGGTGAAAGCCAAAATGACGTTCACCAACATCCACCATCCGCAAACAAAAACCCGCCTTCCTGCGAAGGCGGGTTCGACTTAATAGGTCATCGTCCACGTCAACTTCTGCAACCAATAAATCAAATACTTCCCGATTGGTAAATCGGTCTGAATCTCATCATAGGCGAGCGTGTACGTCCCTTGTTCGTTGTTCCATAGCTGTTTGAAGTAGCCGTCGACTTCGCGAATGAATTCCGTCTCCGTCGTCGTCACGACTTCAACGTCCGCTTCGAGGTTATAGTCGTTCATGTTGCGGGTCGTGTAGTTGCTTGACCCGATGACGACGACGCGACGGTCCCCTTCCACGTACAGCATCTTCGGGTGGTACTGCTCTTCGCCGACTTCGTACCACCGAATCTCGATTTGCTCCGGGTTCACCGTGTTCAATTCCGCGGCGACCGGCAAGTTCGGCAATCCTGACTTGTCGCGCCCGAACGCGTTCGTATTCGGGTCAAGAATCAGTTTGACGAAGACGCCGCGCTCGGCGGCCTCATGAATGGCTTGAATGATGTTTCGGTCGGCCAAGTAGAACATGCCGATCCAAATCGTCTCACCTGATTCCGCTTCTTCCATCGCCTTGATGACGGCGTCCTGAATCTTGGATTCCGTGACGTAGCGGATTTGCATCGGGCCTTCCGACGGCTCGTCGCGCAGATTCGCGAGTTTCTCCTCGCTCGGGAAGCGTTCGGCATCCCCTTTCGAGAACGTCGCGATCGCTTCCTCCCCTTCGAGGATGTCCGCTAAAATCGGGCCATCGAGCCGCACCCCGACGTTTGAATGATACCCGCTCGCATCGTGTGGGTTGGCCGATAAGACGAAGCCGTCATTCTCGGTCACCATCACTTTGCGGTGGTTCGCTTTCACGTTCAACAGCCGTAAATACGACCGGATCGTGATGTCCGGTGCCGATTTTGCCATCGGGTTCGGCAACCAGCCGTTCTGGCTGTCCCCGAACCATTGGAACCCGATCCGATACAGCGTCGAGTATAAGATGTTCGGGTCGCGGAGCGCATCGAGGTTCGTGTAGACGATCTCGGCGCCCGCTTCCTTCAAGACGTCGAGATGATCGGACGCGTGTCCGTTATACGTCGTATTGATCTCATCGGTGATCAAGACGACGTTCATGTCCGGATAGGCTTTCATCTGTTCGAGCAAGGCCGATGATAGACTGGCCGTGATGTCTGGATATTGTCGGTCTTCATTCGAATATGGGTTGAATAAGAAAAAGTCCATGACGATATATTCCCGTGCCTCGCGGATTGACCGCTCGACGTCTTGAAAGATCTCTTGCTCGTTCACTTCCGTGTCTTCCCCTTGATACGTCAAATCAAATAAAAAATCGATTTGGTCATCCGAAATCGCGACCGGTTCCGACGCACGCGACACGCCGTCCGGCAACGGTTTGACTTGATGGTATACCATCGTGATGAGGAAGAGTAAGGCGAATGCGGCCAGGCCCCATTTCAACCAACCTTTCTTCCGTTTCTTGCGTTCCATCCGGCACCATCTCCTTATATTGTAGTCCTCTAAAAAACGGGCTGTAGTCCCCTACAGCCCGCTCGGTCATACTTCCATGATGATCGGAAGAACCATTGGGTGTCTTCGTGTTTTTTGTGCCAAGTATGGCGTGAGTGTATCCGAGACGAGTTGTTTCAACTCCGACCACTTCATCTGTTTGTTCGACAACCCTTGCTCGACCGTCTTCTTGAGCAAGCGCTCGCCGTCACGAATCAAGCTGCCCGATTCGCGCATATAGACGAAGCCGCGTGAAATGATGTCTGGACCGGAGACGAGTTTACGCGTCTTGCCGTCAATGCTGATGACGACAACGACGAGCCCATCTTCTGAAAGGATGCGGCGATCGCGTAAGACGATATTGCCGATGTCCCCGATGCCGTTCCCGTCCACATAAACCGCGTTAGCCGAGATTTTACCCGTGATGGCCGCCGAGTCGGCGTCGACCGCGAGCACTTCTCCGTTATCCATGATGAAGCTGTTTTCTTTCGGGATGCCGACCGACTCTGCGAGTTCAGCGTGTTTCACCAACATGCGGTACTCGCCGTGAATCGGCATAAAGAATTTCGGGTTCAGCAAACGGATCATGAGTAATTGCTCTTGTTGCGAACCGTGGCCCGACGTGTGGATGTTCGTCAACTTGCCGTAGACGACGTCCGCGCCGGCTTTATACAATTGGTCGATCGTCTTCCCGACCGAGATGGCGTTCCCCGGAATCGGTGACGACGAGAAGATGACCGTATCGCCAGGAATAACTGATACTTGGCGGTGTGTCCCGTTGGCGATGCGACTGAGCGCTGCCATCGGCTCGCCTTGCGAACCAGTACAAAGGATTGCCACTTCGTGCGGCTCATAGTTCCGTAACTGATTCGCTTCGATGATCATGCCTTTTGGCACGTTGATGAAACCGAGCTCTTGCCCAATCGTCATGACTTTGTCCATCGAGCGGCCGAAAATGGCCAAGTGGCGGCCTGTTTCGGCACACGCATCGACGACTTGTTGCAGACGATAAATGTTCGAGGCGAACGTGGCGAAGATGATGCGGCCTTCCGCTTTCCGGAACGTCTCGCTGATCGTGCCACCGACGACTTTCTCACTCATCGTGAAGCCTTCGACTTCTGCGTTCGTCGAATCAGACAAGAGACAGAGCACGCCTTCTTTCCCGATGTCTGCCATCTTCGCGATGTCAGCCGGTTCGCCGACCGGTGTGAAGTCAAATTTGAAGTCACCCGTATGGACGATATTCCCTTGTGGCGTCTTCACGACGACACCGAGTGAGTTCGGGATCGAGTGGGTCGTCCGGAAGAACGAGATGCTCGTCTTACGGAATTTAACGATCGTATCCTCATCGATTTCGTGAAGTTCCGCTTCGCGGAGCAATCCATGCTCCTCTAACTTCACTTTAATCAAGCCGAGCGCGAGCTTCGTCGCGTAGATCGGCAATTTCACTTGTTTCAACAGGAACGGGATACCACCGATGTGGTCTTCGTGACCGTGGGTGATGAACACCCCTTTGACTTTATCTTTGTTTTTAATCAAGTACGAGTAATCAGGGATCACGTAATCGATTCCAAGCAAGTCATCCTCCGGGAACATGATGCCCGCATCGATGACGATAATCTCATCTTGGAATTGAACGACGTACGTGTTCTTCCCGATTTCTCCGAGTCCGCCTAAGGCAAACACAGCTGTTTGGTGGTTCTTTACAAACTTCATTTAATCTCTCCTTACTACAAGTAGTTGATGTTCATCTATGTGATACATAAGTGATTCTCGCTATAAAAATTATGCCTCCGTAAGATTCTTTCTTCATTATAGCTTATATTGTGACAATATTTCACTAATGACGTTAGATTGAGGGCGGTTTCTCAATTTCATGTTATGCTTTTTAGTATAAAACTGACTTCATAAAGACAGAGAAAGCATGGTGAAACAACATGGAAGATAAGAAAGTAGTCTTTTTTGATATCGATGGGACGTTGCTCCACGAAGGATCGTACATTCCACCTTCGACAATCAAAGCCATCGAACAACTCCGCGCGAACGGCGTCGAGACGTTTATCGCGACCGGTCGCGGTCCAGCGATGCTGTCGGATATCCCCGCGCAAGTCGGGATTGAGAGTTTCGTCTGTTACAACGGACAAATCGTCGTCCATCAAGGTGAGGTCGTCTACCGAAATGCCTTACCGACAGATGCTCTCCACCGCCTGACAACGCATGCCGGTTCGAACGACCACACGCTCGTCTACCTCGGCCAAGATCGGGGCGGAGCGACGAAAGCAAACGACCATGTCGTCGAACAGTCGCTTGGAGAACTCGATATGCCGATCCCGACTTACGAACCGAACTTCCATATCGAACAAGCCGTCTATCAGACGTTACTTTACTGTACACCAGAAGAAGAGCATCCTTACTTGGACGCGTACGGCGAATTTGATTTCATCCGTTGGCACCCCCACGCCATGGACGTCATCAATCGCGGGGCGAGCAAGGCCGATGGCATTCGCCACTTCATCGAGGCGAACGGGTACAGGCTCGAAAACACGTATGCGTTCGGCGACGCCTTGAACGACTTGGCTATGCTCGAATACGTCGGGACCGGTATCGCGATGGGCAACGCCCGGACCGAGGCGAAAGAAGTTGCCGACTTCGTCACAAAGTCGATTCTCGAGGATGGCATCGAGTACGGCTTAAAACAAATGAAGCTCATCTAAAAAAACGAGAGGCGCGCGCCTCTCGTTTTTATCTAGACCGAAGGGTACGTTCGAGTCGGTCCAAGTCTGTATCTTTGCCGATAATAATCAAGATATCTTCTGGCAGAATCATCTCGTCGGCTTGCGGGGAGATGATGACGTCGTCGTCGCGGCGAACGGCGACGATGTTGACGCCGTATTTAGCACGGAGGTCCAAGTCGATGAGCGACTTGTTCGACAACTTATCCGACGCTTTGATTTCAACGATCGAGTGTTCGTTCGAGAGTTCGAGGTAGTCGAGGATGCTTTGACTCATCAACCCGTTCGCGATCCGAACACCCATGTCGCGTTCCGGGTGGACGATGTTATCGGCTCCGATGCGGCGCAACACTTTCTCGTGATAATCGTTCGTCGCCTTCACGGTAATGATTTGAACGCCGAGCTCCTTCAAAATGAGCGTCGTCAAAATCGAGGCTTGAATGTTTTCCCCGATCGCCACGATGACGTGCTCAAAGTTACGAATGCCGAGACTCTTCAATACGTTCTCGTCTGTCGTATCCGCGATGACCGCATGTGTCGCCAATCCCATAAACTCGTTGACGCGTTCTTCATCGGCATCGATGGCCAACACGTCATAACCGTTCGCCGACAATTCACGAACGATCGAGCCGCCAAACCGTCCTAATCCGATGACTGCAAATTCACCTGTCATAATTTCATACATCCCTTTCCTACGCTGTTTCTGTTCCCGATTCTTCGTACAGTGTAACCGATTCCCTCAAAAAAAACTATACAAAAAAAGACCGGAATCATCCGGTCTTATGCTTTACCACTCGAACGCTTTCCGCGTACATAGTCATTGTCGAACAAGAACAGGCGAAGTAAGAGATACAGCGCCGGTACGAGGAGGAGCAATCCGAGGATGAAGACGACGACGAGTGCGACCGCCATCGATTCGTTGACGACGCTTCCGTTGATGTCGATGTACGGATAAAGGATATATGGCAAGTGCGTATAACCATATCCGAACCAAGCCATGAAGAATTGACCCATGACCATCAAGAAAGCGAGGCCGTAGTTCCGCTTCAAGTAGACGAATGAAACCGCTACGACGAAGAAGATGAAACTTGCGGCGAACCACCACCAGTTGCCTGCCAAAATGCTCTCATAATGCCAAGCCGCCTGCGACTTCAACCCGAAGAAGACGAGGCCCGAGGCAATAATCGTCGGCACGCTCCAGAACAAGGCCCACTTCCGAACGAGCGGGACCGCTTGAACGTCACGCGCTTTGTCCGCGTAGAATAAAAGGAACATGGCACTGATGTAGAGCACCGACACGATTGCCAAGAAGACAACGGTCCATGAGTAGAAGTTGGTGAACAACTTCATGCCGTCAAAGAAGACGCCGGACTCGGTCTCATTGATGAATCCGCCTTGACTGACCGTGAGGACGGTCGACATCGAGGCTGGGATCAAGAGGCCGGTTGCCCCGTACAAGAACATGTAAAACGTGCTCTCTTTTGAACCGTAGTTGGCGAACGCATAGAAGCTCCCGCGAATCGCCAACAAAATCAAGACAACCGAAGCCGGAACGAGAAGTGCTGTCCCGTAATAGTAGGCCGTATCCGGGAAGAACCCGACGATTCCAACGAAGAAGAAGACGAAGAAGACGTTCGTCACTTCCCATGTCGGTGACAAGTACCGCTGAATCAGACGGTTGATCATGTGGTCACGCTTCGTGTACTTACTATAGAAAGCGAAGAAGCCGGCACCGAAATCAATCGATGCGACGATGAGATAGCCGTACAAAAACGTCCATAGTACGGCAATCCCTAGTTCTTGAATCTGCATGTCATACCCTCCGATCACACTTCATCCGCGAACATCGCTTCACCGCGATGCTCCGATTGTTTTAGTTCTTTCCCTACTGGGTTGTCCTTGAACAGACGAGTCAAGACGAGCACCGTGACTACGCCAAGAACTGCATACAGGATCGCAAAGGCGATAAGCATCCAACCGACGTTCGCTGATGTCGTGGCCGCTTCACTCGTGCGCATCAAATCATAAAGCGCCCAAGGTTGACGACCGAACTCGGCGAAGAACCAGCCGAACTCGATGGCCATCATCGCGAGCGGACCACCCGCTGCGATGGCGATGAGCATCGGTTTACTGAATTGCGGTAACCGCTTGATGTAGCGTCCGAGGACGAACAAGAACGAAATCAGTGCGAGGAGCATCCCGATCCCGACCATCGCATCAAACAGATAGTGGATGAATAGCGGTGGCTGGTCTTCTTTCGCGAATTCATCAAGACCTGTTACCTCGTAGTTCGGTACGCCGCCAGCTAAGATGGACAAGGCGTATGGAATCTTCAAAGCGCCACGTACTTCGTAACCGCCTTCCCCGTCTTCCTCGAGCCAGCCGCCTAGGATAAGCTCAGCTTCCGAGGAGGTTTCAAAGTGCCACTCCGCAGCCGCCAATTTGTCCGGCTGGTATTTCGCCAAGTATTTCCCTGAGAAGTCCCCGACAAGAGCAGTCGCGATTGCGAAGATGAGTGCGACGGTCATCGTCAAGCGTAGTCCTTTTTTGTGATACTCGATTGACAACTTGTCGAGCTGGTTTCGTCGCTGACGGAGCAACTGGACGGCCGCGATCGCCGCAAGGATGAACGCCGACGTCAAGATAGCCGACGTTAAGACGTGCGCCATTTTCGTTGGCATCGCTGGGCTGAACATCGCTTCAAGCGGGCTCACGTTGGCAAGCCGTCCGTCGACGATATCAAATCCGACCGGTTGGTTCATGAAGCTGTTCACGGTCGTAATGAAGAAACCTGAGAACAAGGCACCGACCGCGACCGGAATCCCGAGAAGCATATGGTGCCACGGGTTTTTAAATCGATCCCACGTGTACAAATAAATTCCGAGGAAAATCGCCTCAAAGAAGAACGCGAACGTTTCCATGAACAATGGGAGTGCAATCGTTTGACCGGCTACCCGCATCAAGTTCGGCCAAAGTAAGGACAGCTGAAGCCCGATTGCCGTACCCGTCACAACACCGACCGCTACTGTGACAACATAGCCCCGTGACCAACGACGGGCCATCAAGGTATATTTCGGATCTTTCTTTTTAATGCCTAGAAACTCTGCCAATAAAATTAAAAGTGGAACCCCGACGCCGATTGTGGCAAAAATCACGTGGAAACCCAACGTGAGTGCCGTTAACGCCCGGCTCATCAGGACAGGATCTTGAAACATCTATTGATTACCTCCTATCTCTCTCTAGCGCTTTAAACCAATGTCTATCGCGCAACATCACAGATGATTTCCCTTGGATACCCTTATCATAATGATTTTATATAGCGCTGTAATGTCTCAATGCTTGAGTTCGCAAAATGTTCACATTTGAGCATGATTAACAATATCGACGCTTTACAAGTCTTATTTACTTCCCGAATTTTTAACCGTTCACGCACAATTCAACACATTTCGCACAAAAAAGCGGACACCGTCGTGTCCGCTCCCTTCATTTAATGATTGCCGTTCGAAAGAAATGATCGAACAGCTCGATGGCGACATCGATCGCCCGCTCGTCCGGATTGAGCGTTGATTGATGGAGTCCTGAACCCATATCGTTCACGCCGAGCCAGACCATGAAGCCCGGTACTTGCTTCAACATGTAACCAAAATCTTCGCCGGTCATGGCGGGGACACACGTCTTGTACGAATACCCGACTTCTTCGACTACTTCTTCAAACTGGAACAAATAACGTTCGTCATTGACGACCTCGTGATAGCGATTGCCGAACTCAAGGTCGATTTGAACGTTATACGTCATCTCCACTCCGGCGATGATTTGACGGATACGCCCTTCGAGCACGACCATCTCCTTATCCGACAGCGCACGGATCGTCCCGTCGAGTTTCGCCGTATCGGCGATGATGTTCTCTTTCGTGCCGGCCGCGACCTTACCGATCGAGATGACAGCACTTCCCATCGGATCGATGTTCCGTGAGATGACCGTTTGAAGTTGCATGATTAAGGCAGCTTGGACGATCACGGCGTCAATTCCGGCATGTGGGAAGGCCCCGTGCCCGCCTTTTCCGTGAATCGTCAGATGCAGTTCACGCGCACTCGCGAACAAGACACCCGGGCGCGAGGCGATCGTGCCGACCGGATATTCCGGAGCCACATGAAGGCCGAACATCGCATCGGGGCGGAAATGATAGAACAGTTCCGACACGGCCATCGGCTCGGCACCGCCCGGACCTTCCTCTGCCGGTTGGAAAAAAATGACGAGGTCGTGATCGAGCGGCTCCTCAACGGCACGTTTGATCAACCCAAGGGCAATCGCCATGTGAACGTCGTGGCCACAGGCGTGCATCATCCCTTCATGGACCGAGGCGAACTCAAGTCCTGTCTCTTCTGTGATCGGCAAGCCGTCCATATCGGCTCGGTACCCAATCGTCTTCTCACCGACAAGACCATCGACACGGACGAACAGACCGGTGCGCCAGTGTGAAATATGCACCCGTGGCGAGTTCAAGGAACGAATCAACTCCTCAAGCGTCGCCTGTGTCTTGAACTCTTCATAACCTCGTTCTGGAATCAAATGTAACTGCCGTCTTGCTTCAATTGCCCAACTCATTCCACACTCTCCTTTGTCACTTCATCCACGATTTCCCAAAATGCCTTCACTTGCGCCAACTCGAGCATCGATTCGGTCGACAACATCCACGTATCTCGGACGAGCGGTGTCCCGTTCGACGAGGTGAGCGGAATCTTATTGATCGCCTCGACATCGCGGATCGTCGACTCCGGCAAAATCGCGAAGCCTATTCCATGGAGCGCCATCTGTTTGCACGTCTCAATCTGATCAACGACGAGCGTTGTCAGCGGCGGGCTCGAGAATCGTTCCTGCCACCATTCGAGAATCTCTTGATAATACGTCGAGTCGCTCTTGAATTGAATGAATGAGCGCTCGTTGTTTTTTAATTGTTTCAAATCGGTCATCCGCATATCGACCAAGTGGAGCGAATCTGAGAACAGTTTCATCTTCTCGCCGCGCCAGTCAGGGTTCCCCCGGATGATACCGATATGAAAATTTTCTTCTAGCATATAGCGCATCATCTCGCTTGACCAGCCCGTCACGAGTTTGACCCGGACCGACGGATACCGCTCCATGAATCGTTTCAAGACGCGGGGCAGCCAATACTGTCCCATGATGGACGCGACGGCGATTTTTAATGTACCGTACACCTCACCTTGTTGCGCCGTCAACTCCCCACGCAGCTCCTGTTCTTCGCTGTACATCTTCTTTGCGAAGTCGATGATTTTTTCTCCGTCTGGTGTGAGCGCGAGCCCGCGCGTCGAACGGACGAATATCTTTTTACCCCATTGGTGCTCGATCGTGACGAGACGTTGACTGAGCGCGGGCTGGGAGACGAATAACCGCTCCGCTGCTTTGCGCATGTTCAACTCCTCGGCGAGGACGATCAACACTTCCACTTCTGATACTTGCATGACGTCACCTGTTTCTCTATCGTTTCAAAGATTGTATACTGGATACGTTATTGCTTCACTGTATCATATCATGTTTGTCGATTAGTTTTGAATCGTCAGGAGGAAATCAGATGCAACGTCATCATTTTGCCTTTATTGTCGCCACCATCGCGACGCTCGGCAGTCTTTATTTCTCGGAAATCATGCTGTACGTGCCATGCAAGTTATGCTGGTTCCAACGCATATTTATGTATCCGCTCGCCATCTATTATTTGACGGTCATGGTCTCAAACCGTGCTGTGAACAAATTGTTCGTCGGTCTCATGGCCGGGGCGGGTTGGGCGATTGCCCTCTATCACGTCGTTCTCGAACGCATCCCGAACGGCGACGCGTTCTGCAGTAACGACTGTTTGATTCGTTGGGTGAACTATTTCGGGTTCATCACGATCCCGCTGCTCAGCTTGATCGCGTTCACGCTCATCTTGCTCATCCAATTCATGCCGACACGCTCGAAGCGCTAATACGTGATACACAAAAGAACCGGTCTAAGGATCGGTTCTTTTGTGTGATTAAATCGCGCGTCCTTTTCGGCGCCCATGCTTTCCGCGGGCAATCACGGTGCCCCATCGCGACGGTCTGACTGTCCAGTGCCAAGGCCGGCATCCGAACTCCTAGGGGAGAGCGATGCAAGGATGACCCCGTAAAGCGCGATTCGCGCTGCGGAGGCATCCGCATCGCCCCAGGAACGGAGGGTGCCGGCAAAGGCAATACAGAACTTGGCTCATCATACAAAAAGAACCAACCCGTGGGCTGGTCCTCTATGGTCACTGCCACCACTCGTCGTAGAGCGAGGCTGGCATATGATGCTTATGGCGCGACCGCTTGAAGATCGTCTCGATCCGCTCGGCGATGGCCGGGTCGATCTCTTTGCCTTCTAAGTAGTCATCGAGCTGATCATACGTCATCCCGAGAGCGACCTCGTCCGGGAGTCCCGGCTTGTCATCTTCTAAGTCAGCCGTCGGCACTTTATAGATTAAACTCTCATGCGCTCCAAGTTCATGGAGCAATGCCTTGCCTTGGCGTTTGTTGAGTCCGGTGAGCGGCGTCAAGTCGGCAGCCCCATCGCCGTGCTTCGTGTAAAAGCCCGTCACATATTCAGCCGCATGGTCCGTACCGACGACGAGCGCGCCGAACGTGGCGGCGATGTCATATTGAACTTTCATCCGCTCGCGTGCTTTCGTATTCCCTTTATGGAAGTCACCGAGTTCAAGACCGGTCGCTTGTGCGAACGCTTCAGCCGAGGCGTCGACGGCCGGCTTCACGTTGACCGTGAACGTCTTGTCCGGACGGATGAATTCGAGGGCGCGCTTCGCATCCGCTTCGTCATGTTGTTCCCCATACGGAAGACGGACGGCGTAGAACGTGTACTCCGCGCCCGTTTCTTGACGCAACTCTTCCATCGCCTGCTGACAGAGTTTACCGGCGAGCGTCGAGTCCTGTCCACCCGAGATGCCAAGGACGAGCCCTTTCGCCCCGGCCCGTTTAACATAAGCCTTTAAAAAATCGGTCCGAAGACGAATTTCTTCGGCCGGGTTAATCGATGGTTTGACATGTGTCGATTCGATAATATGTTGCTGCATACTCAACTTCCTCCCTAACTGATATCGGTTTGCCTAATTGTCTGACAATCTGGCGGTGTCGTCAACTTGTTTCATTCCCGAAAAAAAACGACGGAAACCTCAGTTTCCGTCGTTCGCTTATTGGATGCGGAACGAGGCTACGTCTCCGCCAATCGGTGTCATCTCCAAGAACAGCGTTTTCCCGGCCGGAGGTTCTTCGTCCAATAGAGCGCCGAACGTAAAGCCGCCGCTCGTCACTTCTGCCGCGCCTTGAGCATATAGGTTATGACCGTCCGACACACTCCACTCAAACTCTTCGACGTCCGTGTAGCCAGACACGTCGATCGCGTTACCGTTCAGTTTGATGGCGACATCGCGGAACGCACCGTTCGTTTGGGCCGGCTGATCACTCGGCTCTTCCGTCGGCTCTTCCGCCGGTTCTTCGCTCGTTCCCTCTTCTGCCGGTGGCTCCGCCGCTTCGACCGTCAAAGTCTGTTGATCCGTGACCGCCATTTCAGGTGCACCGTCGACTTGGGCCAGTCCGACGAAATCGACTGTATAGTCCCCGGCTTCGAGCGTGAGCGGGAACACTTCATCGAACACTTTCTTCTCGCCTGGCTCCCACGTCTCTTCGATAATCGATTCCGTGAACATATATTCACTGCCGTAATCGAAGACGGTCGTATCACCGTTCATCACCGTCATTTGAAACCGTTGAGACGAGTTGAACGTTACCTTGACCGGTTCTTCGTTCGGGTTTGTCATCGACACCGTCGTCGACAGTTGTTTCGATTCGGCATCGTAGCTCACGTTCGTATCGAGCGTCAATAAAGCAGGCGGTGTCGACGCGGTGTCGTCCACATCGCTCGGGTTCGCTTCTTCTTTGCTGCACGCCGCCACAACCAATATCATCGCCGTGACGATGGCCAATAACCAAGTCTTCTTCACGTATCCCACTCTCCTCTGAAAAATAAAAAAAAACGTCTATAGCACTAGTGTAAACGTTCGTGCAGACGTTTGTAATGGGTTTACGTATATTATTCACCTTTATTATGAAACTTGGACGTTTTCCACGTACTGTTGCCAACCAGTCATGAACAACGCGTCGGCGACGTCGATGTCGGAACGAACTTGTGCAGAGATCGAGAACGTCTCACTGTGAATCGACTCAAAGATGACCGTGATCATACCATCGACGACTTCCTTATAGGCTACGAGTTCTGGGGTTTCTGCAAAAAGCATCATGAGTATGGCTCCTTTGTTGGGATAAGATATGTTTAGTGTATCAACGATTCGCAAGGAAAAACGTCCCATCGTTCGACAGGCCAAAAGACCCGTTTACCCAACTGTCGAATAACTGGTATCGATTGTTAGTCATTTGGATGAATTATCAAATTGAATACGAGAAAAGAGAGACGAATCGCATGAGGATTCGTCTCTCTTCCCTGTAACTGTAAAAAAATTAAATATTTGTTTGTCGAATGATTGTTACTTCGTTCGATTCGAAATTTGTTGCCACACCGTCCCAAGCGCAGTCTCTCCACTCGTGATTCGCTCTTTCGCGAGACGGGCTTGAAGGGAAACCTCGAACTCGCGGTCGTCCTCGGCAATTTTCAATGCCGGCACCGCTTGCTCATCACCACAATCGAACAAGAACCGGGCGGCCCGCCAACGGACAAGCTTGCTCTTGTCTTTGAGCGCCTCGATCATCGACGGCTGCGACTGCGGCAACGCCCAATCCGATACCGTATCGCCGGCCGTACGACGGACGATCGGTGACGAGTCCACGAGCGCCTGTTCGATATACGTGACGTACTCTTCGCGGTTCTCTTCGAACATGCCGATCATGACGACCGCTTGTCGACGGATCGCCATCACTTTATCCTCGAGCGCACGGCGGAAGTACACCATGTTGTCCGGAACGATCTCGAGTTCGTCCAAGAACGCCAATCGCGCTTTCCAATCGTCTGATTGCAACTGGTTCGCATTCGCTTCATAGTCGGCTTCCCGGCCGAACGCACGGGCGACGATGCGCGCGACCCGTTCTTCGGGATAAGCCGCCTCGAGTTCTTCTTGCGCGACGACGCTCACGTCCTCGAGCTCTCCGTAACGCGGAGCTTGCTCGACCCAACGCCGGTCTTGAATGACGTTTTTCACTTGTGCTTGCACGTCGAGCGCCGCGTCGACGAACCTCTTCGACAGACCGACACGTTTTTCGGTGTCACCTTTGACGAGTTTTAACTGCATCGGGACGTCGAGTACGAACTGGACCGATACGTGGACCGGTTCATAGTCCGCCGCCATCTGGTTCGCCTCGACTTCCGGGACGTCTTCCCCGAACGCGCGACGAATCTCGTTCATAACGTCGTGCCAATCATGTTTTGGATGGCGTTCGACGGCGAGGAAGTCGGAAACCGCATAGACCGACTTGACCCCTCGCAACCCGACGATGTCCTCGATAATCGGAGGCATGTCACGGCTCGCCTTGTCATACGTGACGCCTCGGCCAGTGAAAGCCGGCTCCACGATAATCTTCAAGTTATTTGGACTTGGAGTTGGTTCAATTGCTACTAGTTTCATCCTCATCACCTCACCTTCAATCGTGACGAAAACGACAAAAAAACGCAAGCGAGTCGCTTGCGTCGTGAACATCAAAATAGGGCGATGAACTGTTGGAGCGAATAACGATCCCCTTCGACGATGAACGTATCGTCCCCGGCGACCGGCTCGAGGAAGAAACGTTTCTCTCCATCGGCCTTCACGTATCCGAAAATATGGCCCGTCTGATAGAATAATTCCACAATCGTGATCCGGCCGAACGTCATCCCGTCATTGATGACTGCCCGGTCCTCTAACTCGCCGCCATTGTACAGTTCAATATACGTTTCCATTTTTGCTGTCGCTCCCTTTGTGTTTGTTTTCACAATTCATTTCTATCAAACAATCAGGGCGACTTCAAGTTAATTTTTTGCTTGACGCTTCCAAAATTCAATCCAATTGTAATACTCCGATAATACTCGGTCGATTTGTTGCCGCGACTTTTCATCATGCAATCCAGTATCATCAATCTTTTCTTTACAATGCGTGATAAAGATTTCATTTCCTGGTAAAACGTTAGCACGATTTGTGGCAAATACTTGACGGAGATGAATTTGACATCGCGCCGTCCCGAGCATGCCCGGAGACGCCCCGGCAATCATGACCGGTTTCTCACGGAGCGGCGTGCCTGGTTCGAGCGACAGCCAATCGATTGCGTTCTTCAACACACCCGGGATGCTGTGGTTATATTCCGGGGTGACGACGAGCAGACCGTCCGCCTCACGCACAGCTCGTTTGAAGTCGCGCACGACTTCGGGTTCATCCGGGTCGATCAAGTCGTCGTTATAGAGCGGCATCTCAATCGAAGCGATTTCGACATCGAAGCGGTCACGGCCGAGCTCGATAATCGAGTGGAGCAACGCCGTATTGAACGACGCTTTCCGAAGACTCCCTGACACGGCGACAAGTTTGAATTTAGACATGTCGCACCTCCTTAAGCCAATTGTTGATGAGTCGCGCTTCTAATTCAGGCTCCTCCATCATCCCCATATGGCTGCTTGGGACGGTTTGTTTCGTGTGATGTTCTGCGCCTAAAAAAGCACGATCCGCGTCCATGTTCGGATCCTTGTCCCCATAGAGGAATAGTCCGGGCAATCCCGTTTCACGCACGGTCTCCGTTTCGTCGGCCCGATCGCGGATTGCGAGCTGGGCAGACATGACCCCTTCCTTCGACATCTCATACCCGATTTGTTTCGCGCGTTCAATCAAGCTAGTGTCGGAATCAGCCGCAAACACGCCGGGAATCATCGTATCGATGAACGGATGGACCCCTTCTTCCATCACTCGTTCGATCGCTTGATTGCGTTTGGCTTTTGCTCCTTCCGGGTCAGCCGCTGCCGTCGAGTGGATCAAACCGAATCCCGACAACTCGGTCGGATAACGGCGGACGAGGTTTGTCGTGATGTAGCCGCCGAATGAATGGCCGAGTACGATCGGCCGGTCGAGTTCTCGGAGCCGCATCTCGGCGACCACCCAATCCGCGAACTGGTCCATCGTCTCAGGTCCTGCTTCGGTTCCAGCATGACCTGGCAGCGTCAGCGCATATACTTCCGCATCAAGCAACGGGATAAGTTCCTCAAAGTAGTCAGGTGACCCACATAAACCGTGTAACAGCACAAGTTGTCTCATCATCTTTCCTCCCTCTCATTCCATTCCTCTTTCAAGAGACGATACATCGTCAAGTCCATGAAACGGCCATGACTATAGGCATAATCATGAAGTAGCCCCTCTTCCGTGAATCCAAGCTTCTGCACCAACCGGTTCGACCCTTCGTTTTCCGGGGCGACGAGCGCCGAGATGCGATGAAACTTGAACTCGTCGAACCCGTGCCGGATGACGGCCGATGCCGCCTCATGCGCGACGCCGCGACGCCAGTGGTTTGGCGCAACCTCAAAGCCGATCTCGGCACGAAAGTATTGGGGCGTCCAGTTATGAAAGCCGATGGTCCCGACCAGTTCGTTCGTCTCACGGTCGCAGATCGCCCAGCGGATCGCTTTGCCTTGTTGAAACTGGTCTTTGAAATAAGCGATAACGTTCTTCGCCTCATATACGGCCAATAAAGGGTCAGACCCGTAATAGCGCATCACTTCCTCGGTCGAGAGAATCACATAGAGCGCCCTCGCGTCACGGGGTTCGAGTTCTCTTAAGATGAACCGACTCGTTATGAGTTCAGGAAAACTTTTTTTCAACCCCCACATATGGAATCCGCCTTTCTGCTTCTTTTCCTCAATTATAACCATTTTCCCAAAAAAACCATCATCTCAATCCTCCCGAACCGCTCAAACATGGCGCACTCGATAGGGATTTGCTAAAATCAAACTATAGTGACTTTGAACTGAGGGGATAAACATGTCAAAACAGTTGTTCTATATTAAACAAGACCGAGAACTGCAACGTTTCACACTTCACGGCGTGACGCTGAGCGATGTCACCGAGGCGCTATCACTCGCTCGCCCGATGATCATCTGTCGCACGGACATAAAAGGGATGAGACAGTCGTCCCGGACCCGGTTTCGCTATATCGAGGCGCACGAACTGTCGACGTTCTCGACGAAATACTTAAACAATCAAACAAGCTTCACTGCTATCGACTTTCCCGACTACCACCTACTCGAATCGTTATCAGACCATGAAATCGCCGAGATTTTGTTCCTCAGCCACATGGAACGAGGTTTGAAGGGGCCGTTCCTCAACTCGATTCAAAACGAGATCGCTTTCTTCAACGAGTCGAACGACCGTCACAGCAGCCTCTACATCAGAGACTGGTCGACGATTAGCCAGTTTCTCCAAAGCGTCTTGCAAAGCAAACTCGATCGGGACATCCGTAACATCAGTTTTGTCCCCATCCCCCTCCCGGTTATCGATGAAATTTTGGCGTTGTCACCGCAAGGCTTGATCATCGATTTTGACCATACGAAACGGAGTCTATTCAATCGCCACGTGTCGATCGCCTTCTATGTCGCGGGACGTTACGAGGACATGTCCGTCCTCGAGGAAGATTTTGACGCGAAGAAGGAATCGATTGCGTTGAAGGGACAATTGACGTATCGCCGGCGCACGTGGGAGATCGAACGCTTTTGAGTTCATCCCTGCATGAATCTTTGTCGAACCTGATCTCATCAGGTTCTTTTTTGTTATCCCACCCATACGGATTACACCTTAAATCCTTTAGCGATGCGCCTGTGACACTATTTTTAAAAATTGATAACAAATTGTCTTAATTTTTCGTTAAATTAAGTCTTTTCTTTTATCGCGAGGACGGTATACTAGGAATAACCTTCTGGAGGAATGGAAGGCAATATAGAGAAAGCGAGGTGAAAATCTATTCATCATGCGGATGGATAGATACACGAGATGGAACAACTGAAAGTACAGGGAATGTCTTCGTTCACCAAGTTTGCGACGAATGGAAAAATGCTGAAACTAAAAGATGCAGTAGCCGGCGAGCAACGGATTTCGCTTCAAGAAGCGACCAATATTCAAGTATCGATGCTCGACGAGGACCATTCGCGCTTCACTATATTCGGTCAGTCACACCCGCTCGTTGAACTGACCCTTCCTCACCATTCTTGTGAAGTGTTACATGCCTGGTTATTACACAAGTTAAAACGACAAAAAATCAAATTGGCTTCTAACGCCTAAATGCCTAAACAAACAAAGCGCGTTCCTCTTAAGAGGACGCGCTTTGTTTGTTCTTCCGATAAATTGTGACGCCCCCGTGTTTCGCTTCCCCGACGACTTCAAACATCCAGCCCTTGTCGATCAACAGCGAGCGGACCGTCAAAAAATCGTCTTTTGGCACGAGTAACTCTTCGACCGAACCGTCGAGTAGTGCTTGGATCTTTTGTTCCCACTCGTTCATCGTGCGTCACCTCTCTCTGCTTGTTGTCGGTTCGCCCAAGCGAACAGCCGTTCACTTGTCTGCATCACATTTCCCGGTACGCATACGTCATCTGGCACGCGGGGATGCGACGTGATCGCCTCATCGATGGCGAGTATGACCGGTTCACCAAGTTCCCGTTCAAGGTAATCCGCTGCGAACGCGATCCGCTCGCGGTCTGTCGTGACACCTGCGTCGCGCAGGGCGCCTTCATAGGCCTCATCCCGCTCATTGTCCTTCATCAATACATGTCCCGATTCAAGGATGGCGAACGGGGGCTTGGCATCGACATGAAACACCTCGTAGGCTCGATAAGCCGCTTCATCACACGACAAGAGCGGCACGAAGCGGTGTTGCCCTGTCCATTTCTTCAGTTGGAACAATGTCCGCATCGCGGTGAACGATTTGGCTCCGGACGCATCCTTTTCGACCAGGATCGTCGGCGCTTCCGCCTCATCAGCCCGGTCGCGGTCCATAAACAACCATGTTTCGACTTGTGTTACAAGAATCAAATTTGTTTCCTCCTTACCATTTCTGACCCCGCCACGATGACAAGGGCGACGAGCCAGCCTCCGATGACGTCACTAAAATAATGGACGTTCAAGATGACCCGGCTGAACGAGACGGCCAACGTCAGTGTGACGAGCAGAATCAAGCCGGCGACGGTCTCATTCCGTCGATAGACCAATACGGCGAGCAGTCCATACAACGCGAGTGACCCTGAGGCATGACCGCTTGGGAAACTGTACGTCGTCGCGTCGAGCGCCGCATCGATCGACGGCCGGTCGACACCATAGATGAGTTTCAGCCCTTGCGTCACAAGTAGCGTCGTAATGACGACAATCGGTAAACGAAACGCCTCGAACCGGTCGCCCCGCCACAAAAAATAAAGCATGCCGATAAACGACAGGCCGATCAATACCTTCACGCTGCCGAGCTCGGTCACATAGACGAACAGCGGACCGGCGAGCGGGTCAAGCGTAGACGTGACGAAGCGATCAACCGGCACCACCCAACCTAAAACAACGACCACCGAGAAGAGCACGAAACTGATCGCCCCGGTGATCGCCAACATGTTTGAGCGCGGTGTCATTAATACAAGCCTTTCCGTTCCCGCATCTCGTCTTCGCCAAAGTCGGTCATATCGCGCAAGCGGTGCGCCAAGCGTCCCGATGCGTTCGCCGCGATCGCGCCGACGAGGTCGTCCATGAACGTATGGACTTGACCATCTTCCATTTTCGTGTCGAGCTGTTTGATGATGCCGATTTTCGCTTTGTCTAAGTATCCGAACGTCGTGACGGCGATGGAACCATATGTGTTGACGGCCCCGATGGCAATCGTCTCATCGACACCGAACAAGCCCTCGTCCGATGCCACGATTGACAACAGTGGCTCGGACAACTGTCCGCGTTCGGCGAGAATATCAAGTTCTGATCCGACGAGAATCGCATGTTGGAGCTCTCGTTTATCTAACACGGCCTCGACCGATTCCGTGCAGTCTTTCAATGACAAGTGTGGCGAATACGGCGCCTGCATTTGATAGACGATCTCGGCGATCGATTCAATCGATACGCCCCGTTCAATCAAGCGAGCCCGTGCGGCCTCGCGTACGTCTCGTGAGTGTGGTACATGTTTCATCATCTAGGCGGGAACACTCCCGCTACACATCCTTTCATCTCGAGAAGGTTTCTCCCGAAGTACTCAACCTCTATTATACTGAAAACTCGAAAAAAAGACTAAGCCCGCTTTGACTTCATTCAATAAATCGGTCATCATAAAAAAGTAGACCACTTTATAAAGGGGGAACTGGAATGAAGATTGGGGTAGTCTTATTTCCATCAAAACAAGTTCAAGATTTCGCCAACTCGTATCGGAAGCGGTACGATACGAAGTATGCCTTGATTTCACCACACGTGACAATCAAGGAACGCACGGAGATTAACGAAGCCGATTTACCGAAAGTGCTCGAGTATTTGCAACAAGTCGCGGACTCGACCAAACCGATCCAATTAAAAATCGATGGGGTCCGCTCGTTCGCACCGACGAACAACGTCCTCTACTTAAAAGTGTTGCCGACGCGCGAACTGTCAGCGCTCCAAGACAAGCTCCACGAGGGGCTTCTCAACCAGCCTCCCAAATACGAGTTTCTCCCGCACATCACCATCGGGCAAGATTTGACCGATGCCGAACTGTTCGACGTGCTCGAACGGATGCGCATGGAGCAAGTTCATTTCGAGGAAACGGTCAACCGTATGGCCGTCATGTATGAGCTCGAAAACGAAACATGGAACGTCTATGAGACGTTCCGGTTCCGCGGATAAGATTACACGCTCCGGTCGACAAATCGACCGGGGCTGTTTTGTTGTTCGGCTTCTAGCCATTCTTCTTGGCGCGGCCGGATTCGTTGGACACGCTGAATCCGCGTGACCGGCTCGATATTCGCCCGTTCTGTCGGTTGAACTTGGCGATTTCCATATTGGACGACCGTGAAATCAATCTGATAAGGACCCATGATCCAACCTCCTTCACAGGTCCTTACCCGAAATCAGGTCGGAATAATACAAAAAAGAGCGCATCGCTGCGCCCTTCCCCTATATTTACAAAATATGATAACCGCTGTCGACGTGGATGACTTCTCCTGTCACACCGCTGCCCATGCTCGATAACAAGAACAAGCCCGTCGAGGCCACTTCTTCTGCCGAGACGTTGCGACGCAGTGGCGCCTTCTGTTCAAGCTCAGACAAAATGCTGTTAAAATCGCCGACACCTTTGGCCGATAACGTGCGAATCGGTCCTGCCGAGATCGCGTTAACGCGGACGCCGTGAGGTCCGTACTCGTTCGCCAAGTATTTGACGCTCGAGTCGAGGGCTGCTTTTGCGACACCCATCAAGTTGTAGTTCGGGACGACGCGCTCACCGCCGAGGTACGTGAGTGTGATGACCGAAGCGTCTTCTGCGAAATACGGCTTGGCCGCTTTGACGACTGCCGTCAAACTGTACGCCGAAATGTCGAGCGCTTGCGCGAACTGCCCGCGCGTCATTTCCGAGAATTCGCCGCGTAGTGCTTCTTTGTCAGCGAATGCGATTGAATGGGCGATTCCTTGAATCGGCCCTGCTTGTTCGTGAATCGTACGGAACGTCGTATTGATCGCTTCGTCGTTCGTGACGTCGCATTCTAAAAGTAGGGCCTCTCCGTTCAAATCGGCCGCAAGCGACTCAAGACCTGATTTGAAGCGTTCGGCCGCATACGTAAGGACGAGCTTCGCACCTGCCGCGTCGAGCGTCTTCGCGATCGCCCATGCGATCGAGCGTTTATTGGCAATTCCCATGACGACATACGTCTTATTCGTTAACGTTGGATAGATTGACATCGTAAACTCCCCTTTTTAGTACCTGGTTATAACATCTGTTATCAGATTACAGAATGGTGTCTGTTTTGTCAACTAGCGCGTAACGTATTGCGATTTTTTTAACTTACGGTAAGATAAAATACGTATAGAAAGGGTGAGACGACTTCATCATGAACCGCATTCAATCTTATTTAAGAAGTTTAGACACGACACTTTTGACAATCGTCTTTTTCTTGATGGTTATAAGCCTTGGCGCCATTTACACGGCACAACCGATGTTGCCGACACGATTACAACATATCAACTTCGCATTTGATCAAGGAATCCGTTACATCATTGGGTTCGTGGCCATGTTCGCCATCATGACGATCGAGTACGAACAGTTGCGAAAAATTCACTGGTATCTCTATTCCTTCGGGCTCTTGCTGCTAGTGGGCTTGATACCGCTCCGGGATACGACACTCGTTCCAAACATTAACGGGGCGTACGGCTGGTACAACGTGCCAGGTTTCAGTTTTCAACCGGCCGAATTCATGAAGTTGTTTTTGCTCATCTCCATGGCTACGATCGTCTACGACCATAATAAACGCTACGGCTCGTCCCAACAGGACACGTGGCTGTTAATGAAGCTCGTCCTACTCGCCATTCCGCCGCTCGGACTGATTGTGACGCAACCGGATTTAGGGACCGGGCTGGTTCTCATCACGATGCTCGGGGCCATCATCATCGTCTCCGGAATCGGCTGGAAATGGTTGCTCGGTCTGTTCAGCGCCGCTGCCGTGACGATCGGCGGTTTCATGTACTTGTTCTTCTCCCATTTCGAGGTGTTGCAAAGCTTTGTTCCGGGACACGCCTTGAATCGATTCCAAGCGTGGATTTATCCGTATGAGTATTCCGACGACTTGGCGTTCCAATTGATTAAATCGCTTCAGGCGATCGGGTCCGGTCAAATGTTCGGGGCCGGGTACGGTCAAGGTTTGGTCTATTTGCCGGAGTCGCAGACCGACTTCATTTTCGCCGTCATCGCTGAACATTATGGGTTCATCGGTGCGGCCATCGTGATAATCGTCTTCTTCCTGTTCTTATACCGGATGATTCATATCGCGCTTGAGGCAAGCAGTCCGTTCGGCAGTTACATCGTGACCGCAGTCATCGCCATGTTCACGTTCCAAATTTTCCAGAACATCGGCATGACGATCGGTGTCCTTCCAATCACCGGTCTGACGTTACCGTTCATCAGTTACGGCGGGACCGGGATCATCATGAACATGATTGCCATCGGCCTCGTCATGAACGTCGCGTCGAAATCAAAATCGTATATGTTCGACGACGATTGAAAAACAGTCCCGCGCTCAGCTGAGTGCGGGACTGTTTGTATTATGCTTCAAGTCGAAAATCATGCGGGTATGTCGCCTCAATGACGAGTCTCTCGCCCGTTATCGGGTGGCAAAACGTCGCCGAGGCGCTGTGGAGCGCGTGACGGTCGAGTACGGTCTTACCACCGTACATCGTATCCCCGAGGAGCGGATGCCCGATATGGCGCAGATGGACGCGGATTTGATGCGTCCGTCCGGTCTCGAGGGCGATCGTCAGCGCTGTATATGCCTCGTGCGGCTCTACTTCAAGAATATGGGTCACGGCGTGCTGTCCGTCTACCGTCACGATTCGTTCCATGATTGAATCCGGGGCACGGCCGATGGGAGCGTCAATCGTCTGTGGCGAAACCTCACCTTCGACGAGAGCGAGATACGTCCGTGACAAGCCCCCGGTCTGTTGCAATTCACTGAACCGATGGTGCACGTACGCATATTTTGCGAACAAGACGACGCCGCTCGTGTCACGATCGAGTCGATTGATGACGTGAATCGCCGACTGTAATCCGATTCGCTCGTAATATCCGAGCACCGCATTGGCAAGCGTGTCGTCGGGATGAAGCCGGGACGGGATCGTCGCGATCCCAGCCGGTTTATCGACGGCGAGCAAATAGTCGTCCTCAAACAGGATCGTGAGCGGGCGTGACGAGCGGACCATCGTCTCCGCCGGCTGTTCGACCGGGAAATGGACCGTCACATCATCTCCTTCGCTGATGTCATAACGTACCGTCCGCGGCTCTCCGTTGACGAGGATGAGCCCCCCTTGTTTGATTTGGGTCAACATCTTGCGCGAGATGCCGCAGTCTGTCATTAAAAAATCGCGCAGCGGGACGTTCGCCCCCGCGACGCGATGCAATGTGAATCCGTACATCGGTTACTTCCCTTCCTCAATGAACGATTCCCGGACCCGTCGCCAAAATGGGAACGGGCGGAACCGGGCAAATGTCACTTTTTCTTTCGCGACCGCACAGCGAATCGAGCGCACGTTCGACCACGACAATGCTTCTTGGTGATCGAACGCGAGTTCGAATTCTGTTTTCGTGTGCGGCTCGATCTTCACTTGATGATGCTTCGGCAACAAGAGCGGTGAACCGATCGTCCGGTACACCAAGTTATTGATTGACGCCATCTCCGTCACTTGGATTGCTTCAATCGACGGATGGACGATGGCACCCCCGAGTGCTTTGTTATAGGCTGTCGACCCGGATGGTGTCGAAATACATAACCCGTCACCGCGGAACGTCTCGAAATAATCGTCGCGAATCGACAAGTCACAGACGAGCGTACGTTTATAGTTTTTAATCGTACACTCGTTCATGGCGAGTTGTCGTTCGGTCGTCCCGTCCTCGTAATCGATGAGCACCTCGACGAGCGGATAAGACACCGGTTCGAACGATTCGCTCGTGATCATTTCCGTCAACTCGTCGAGCTCGTCTGGTTGCCAGTCGGCGTAAAAACCGAGATGGCCCGTATGAATCCCGACGAGCAGCGTATCATCGAGCCGGTCGATATATTCGTGGAACGCTTGGAGCATCGTCCCATCCCCACCGACCGAGACGACGATCCGCGGCTCTTTCGAGACCGAATGCCCCGCTTCGGTCAATTTATTCGTCAACTCGCGCGCAATATCGGCCGAACGCGCGTCTCCCCGTGCTACAATCGCAAACTGCATGCCTTGGCCCCCTAGTCTTGGTCCGTTTGGACGTTCATTTCTTTATCCCGGAACACTTGCTGTGCATCTTGAATCTCGACGCGGAGCTGACTCATCTCGGCATCGAGCAAAAATGCCGCTTCAGCCGCCCGGCGCAGGCGCTCCTGCACCTCGACCGGCATATCCCCGTCGTATTTATAGTTGAGCGAGTGCTCGATCGTTGCCCAAAAGTTCATCGCAAGCGTCCGCACTTGTACTTCGACAAGCGTCGGGAACTCGCCATGAATCGTTTGAACCGGGTATTCGAGAATCAAATGGTAAGAGCGGTAGCCCGATTCCTTTTGGTTCGTGATATAGTTACGTTCCTCGACGATTTTAAAGTCGGTCCGGTGATGGAGCAGTTCAAGGACGTGGACGATATCGTCCACGAATTGGCACATGATGCGGAGTCCGGCGATGTCTTGCATCTCCGTCGACAACTTGTCGTAAGGGATTTGCTTTCGCTTCGCCTTCTCGAGAATGCTACCGACCGGTTTGACCCGTCCCGTGACAAACTCGATCGGTGAGTGGTCGTTTTGAGATTTATATTGTTTCCGAATCGCCTTGAATTTAACTTTCAGTTCATCGACCGCGATTTGATACGGCACTAAAAATTGATCCCAATCCATTGATTGCATATGCTGTCACCACTTTCGTTCATTTCGGAAAACCCTGCTTTTTCCGTATGTATCCGATTGTATGGTATCATAAACGAACAATTGTTCATAGAATGGAGCGATGATTTATGACCCAAGAAGTGGAAATTGAATTCAAATCGATGTTGACGAAAGACGAGTATGAGACCTTGCTCACCGCCTACGATTTAACGGACAAAGTGAAATGGCAAGCGAATGACTATTTCGATACACCGACGTTCGAACTGAAGAAGCACGGCGCCGCCCTACGAATTCGCGAGAAAAAACATGGCCAAGTGTTGACACTCAAACAACCGCATGACGTTGGACTGCTCGAGACGCATGCCCCAATCAATGAGGCAGAGGCCGAAAACTTGTTCAAATACGGCATCATCCATGACGACCAAATGAAAGAGGCGCTCGCCGCGTTCGACTTGTCCGGCCCGCTCGAACATCTCGGTCGCCTTGAGACGAAACGCGCGGAAATCGAGACACCAGACGGTCTGCTCGTCCTCGACGAAAGTCATTATTTGGAGATTCACGACTATGAAATAGAATTTGAAGTGACCGATGAAACGAAGGGCAAAATCGCGTTCGAACAGCTTCTTCATCGCCATGGCATTCCCCTCCGGCCCGCCAAAAATAAAATCGTTCGATTCATGGAAGAAAAGATGCGTCGAAACCAAGGTTGAGCAGATACGTTGCCAACCTTTTTTTTTCGTTGCTACAATGAGCATACGATATATTTGATTTTTGTTTACGAGAGGAGGCGACACAATGGAACTTGAACAATGTAATGAGTCATCCTGTTCATTGGAAGAATCTTCTATCCAAGTAACATATAAGCCATTAGAGTTATTCTATTTCATGGACATCTCAGATCCAGACGGGCTTCACGTGATGACACTCATTAAAAAACTCGAACTTGAATACGGGCACTTGATTCGTTTCCGTATGGTTTCGACGGTTCCTAGTTGTGTTGGCGGATGTCAAGAAGAGGTTCGCCTTCTCACGATGATCAAGGCTATGGAGTTACAAGGGAAACGTCATGCGATGCGCTTCATGCGCCATCTGCATATTAACGATATCTTTTTGAAGGATAGCTCTAGCGACAGCGACTTATGGGAAATTGCCCGCTCGTTCGTCAGTTATGGACTCGACATCGATGAGTTGGCTGCCGATATCCAATCCAATCAACTGCTGAGCGCACTGGCGGTCGATCATGAGATCTTGAAAGACTGGGAAATCGAATCGCTTCCCGCCTTGACGTTCGTCACGCGTGACGAGGCGCTCAAAATCGAAGGACTCTATCCGTATGACGTCTATCAGGCTGTCATGGCCGAACTGCTCGGCTATGTACCGACCCGTGAGACTGATTGGAGCGTCGAGAAAGTGTTAGGACACTATGACGCCTCAACGATTACCGAGCTCGCTTTCATTTTAGAGCTCGACAAGCCTGTCATCGAAAGAGAATTAAAAAAACTGTCGCTCCAACAACGTTGCCGGCCTGTCCCGGGCTGCAGCGGCGAAGCTTGGGCGACGAATAAATGACACAACAAAACCCACGGCCGGGGAGCCGTGGGTTTTTTCGATGTTTCCCGCGGGGACGGAAAACATCGTACCCGAGTATCTATACAGATCACAGGTTGGGAGAAAGTTTACGGTCAAAAAAGGGGTTTGTGATTGATTTCACACTTATAATATACCGAGACGAGCGCACCGTGACAAGCACTTTGTTCATATTGTCACATAATGTTCACGCCCCGCTTCTTTTATTGGAAAAGTAACGCTTCCATCTCGTCTAGCACGGCCTCGAACTGATCGAGCGCTGCGAGCACCGGTGCTTTCGTCGTCATATCGACTCCAGCCGCCTTCAATACTTCAATTGGATAATCGCTCGACCCGGCCTTCAAGAACTTGTCGATGTAACGACGGACGGCCGGTTCCCCTTCGTCCATGATCTGTTGCGACAATGCGGCCGACGCCGAGATGCCCGTCGCATACTGATAGACGTAGTAGTTGTAATAGAAGTGCGGGATCCGTGCCCATTCGAAGGCGATCTCCCCATCGATGACGAGCTCGTCTCCGAAGTATCGCTTGTTGAGCTCGAGGTACGTCTCATTCAAGTACTCAGGTGTGAGCGAGACGCCATCTTGGGCCGCTTTATGGATCATATGCTCGAACTCGGCGAACATCGTCTGACGGAACAACGTGCCACGGAACGTCTCGAGCTGATTGTTCAAGAGATAGAGCCGCTCTTGGCGGTCTGTACGCGTCTTCAGTAAATAGTCGTTCAAGAGCGCCTCGTTCGTCGTCGATGCCACTTCGGCCACGAAGATCGAGTAGTCCCCGTATGGATACGGCTGCGACGCCCGCGTGTAATGGCTATGGACCGAATGACCGAACTCATGGGCGAGTGTGAACAAGTTGTTGACGTTGTCTTGCCAGTTCATCAAGATGAACGGCTGCGTGTCGTACGCGCCTGAAGAGTAAGCACCGCTCCGTTTGCCACGCGTCTCACGGACGTCGACCCAGCGTGAATCGAGACCGTCCTTGACGATTTGGACGTACTCGTCACCGAGTGGTGCGAGACCCTTGACCATCAAGTCTTTCGCTTCGTCATATGGGATTTTCATGTCCACGTCTTTCACGAGCGGTGTATACAAGTCATACATATGCAGCTCGTCCACACCGAGTGCCCGTTTCCGGAGCGCGACGTAACGATGCAACAAGTCGAGGCGCTCGTTCACCGCTTCGACGAGACCGTCGTATACCGCTTCCGGGATGGCGTTATGATGGAGCGCCGCTTGACGGGCACTCTCGAACTTACGGACCGTCGCATAGAAGTTATCCTTCTTCACGCTGCCTGACAACGTCGAGGCGAACGTGTTCAAATATTGCTCGTACGTGCCGTACATCGCCTTGAACGCCCCTTCGCGGACGCTACGGTCGCTCGACTCGAGGAATGTGATGTAACGACCATGCGTCAATTCGACGTCTTCACCTTTCTCGTTCTTCACTTTCGGGAATTTCAAATCGGCGTTGTTGAGCATGCCGAACGTCGAACTCGACTGGCCGAGCACGTCACCAGCTTGAGCGAGAATCGCCTCTTCGGCTTCTGTCAACACGTGCGGACGCTCTTGCGCCAACTCGTCGAACGCATGGCGATAGACGTTGAGCGATTCGTGTTCCGCCATGAACGCCTCGATTTGACTCTCATCGATGGCGAGCAGTTCCGGCGTCATGAATGCGAGCTGAGCCGAGATTTGGGCCGCGAGCGAGCCCGCCCGGTCGTTCAACGCTTGGTAATGACTGTTCGACGTATCTTCGTCATAACGCATATGGGCGTATGTATACAGTTTATGCAATTGACGCGAGATGTCGTCGCGAAGTTGCAGGCCTTCAAACAAAGTAGAGGCTGATTCCCCGAGTTTACCTTTAAACTCGACCAAGGCCGGCACGTTTGCTTTCAATGCTTCAAAATCGTGTTCCCACGCCTGATCGTCCGCATAAATCGTCTCCAAGTTCCACGTCTCCTCGACGGGTACTTGTTGTCGTGTAAGTACTTCTGACATATGTCCACTTCCTTTTCCTAGTTTGTATACGATTTCGCCATGAATCGCTGAAACCCTTGAAATAATCGAAGATCGTGGAGAAGGGCCGTCTCTAGCGTCCTTGGGACGTGCCAATCCCCCACCGACTCCGTCATATCAAACACGTTCAAGAGTTGTCTCCATTGTACTTCAAACGCTTGGAGAAAGTCGCTTGTCGGGGTCACGTCAAACTGGCGGCACGTCTTTTCGATACTCCATGCGACGGAGTCGTCGGGACGCTCACGCCGATTCAAATAAAGCACCGTCTGAAACGTGAACGGATGGACGTGGATGCCCCAAAGCGAGGATAACGGCAAGTAACAGCAACTCGGCATAAGAGACGGTAGCATTCCGATCGGATACAACCGGTTCAAGACGAGCCGGCGGTACTGCGGCGTCGGATAGGGTGGGGTCATCCGGCGGCGCCGGACGAGTTGAACCCATTGTTGGGCGTCGAAACGATAATAACATTCGAACGGCGAACTCGAGAATGACGATACGGTCTGCCAATGACCAACGCCGCGTCTAACCGATATCGGGAAGCCAATGAAACGATAAAGTGATTGCTTGTAAGGGACATGGAAGCCATGCCGTCTAAACAGTTCGTGACGCATCCACGGCTGCAATGAAGGCCAAGTACTAGGTTCTAATCCGCTCGCCAGCCAGACGACATCGAGTCCGTTGTCGCGATAATGTCTCGTCCGCTCGACGTAAGACTCGATTGTGAGCGTCGACGCTTGAATTTCGATGACGAGACTCGTATCGTCGCGTCGGGCCAGCAAATCGGCACGACGTGCGCCGATGACGACTTCTTGTTCGACGGCGTAACCTTGTGTCTGAAGCCACTGCCGAACACCCCATTTGTCTTCGTGGTGCCCCGTCGACTCGCCTCGTCCACACGGATGGACATGTGCGAAATGAAGCCGTCGCCTCACACCTTGCTTGACGATGACCCGTTCCCCGCATTCTGGACACACAAAAGGGGCAAACGGTTCGATCCGCCCCCGACTTAACGTAAGGGCATCGACATACCCCCCTGTCCGATCGATGGCAAACCGCATCCCGCTTCCCCCTCATAGTAGTGGTGAAAACATTCGGGCCAATGACTCGACGAGTTTGATGAAGTACGACCGTTCCGAGAACGCCTGCAACTCCAACTCGTGTGACCCTTCAAAGTCTTTATAGAGATCTTGCTTGAGCTGATGGACGGAATTCGTGTTGTATAAGAGCGCATTCACCTCGAAATTGAGGTGGAAGCTCCTGAAGTCCATGTTCGCCGTCCCAATCGTCGCCAGCCCATCGTCGACGACGATGACTTTCGAGTGCATGAACCCTTCTTCATACAGATAAATCTTTACACCGGCGCTGAGCAGCTCCTCGAAGTACGACCGGCTCGCATAAAACACGATCTTATGGTCCGGATAACTCGGGAGCACGATTCGGACATCGATTCCTGATAGCGAGGCGGTCTTGAGCGCGCTCATGATGTCCTCATCGGGAATCAAATACGGCGAAGAGATATAGACCGATTTTTTCGCGGCGTTGATCAGCGCAAAATAGATCGACTTCATCGTCTCATACGGTTCATCCGGTCCGCTCGCCACGATCTGCACACCCCCGCTCGCGCTGCGTACCGTCTCGAGCGGTTCGAGATAAAACGGAGTGAACAGGCGCTCGCCCGTCATATAGTACCAGTCCTGCAAAAAGATCAGTTGCAGTTCCGACACCCCTTCCCCTCTGACGTACAGATGCGTGTCACGCCAGAAGCCGAACTTCGAATGTTCGCCCAAATACTCGTCACCGACGTTCAACCCGCCGGTGAACGCCTCCGTGCCGTCGATGACGACAATCTTCCTGTGGTTGCGGTAGTTCGTCTTGCTCGACACGAGCGGCAAGACGACGGGGAAGAAGGCTTGGACGTGGACGCCTGCTTGCCGCATCTCGTCGAAGAACGTCCCGCTCGTATGGATCGAGCCGACGGCATCGTACAAGAAGCGGACCTCGACCCCCGCCCTCGCCTTGTCGATCAAAATGCGTTGAATTTCCCGAGAAATACGATCTTCCCGGAAAATATAATATTCGAGATGGATGTGGCGGGTCGCCCCTTTCAAGGCGGGCAACAGTTTCGAAAACTTTTCTTGCCCGTTCGTCAGCACTTGCGTATACGTGTTTGACGAGACGGGTAATTGATTGAGTGACGACGTCAAATGGAGCAATTTCTCATAATCATCGTGGGAGAACATGAGTGACGGCGACAACGTCATCGCCTTCTGACGATAGGCGAGGTATGTCTCTTCATCGAGCATCGCTTTCTCTTTGAACATCCGCTTCCGGCGATAGTTCTGTCCGAACACGAAATAAGCGAACAGACCGACGACCGGGAAGCCGAGCATGACGATCGCCCAAATGAGCGTCCGTTGCGGATTGCGGTTCTCGAGCAAGATGACGAGCAAAATGCTGAACGTCGTCAAAAAGACGAGCACCGAGAACAAGCCAATCACTTGGGAGCTCCAGTAATATGATAATACGGCAATGAGACCTGCGAGCAAAATCAGGGATAAAAGGACTTGTATGCGTCGCAACATATTATAAACTGACCCCGTTTCTATCTTGTATTATCATAATTATACAACTTAACGCCATCTTTTGAGGGGAGCGAACGAAATATGGGCACATTTTTGATTACGGGAGCGACGAGCGGGATTGGACGGGCCGTCGCCCTCCGGTTAGCAGAGGAAGGACATGACGTCATCGGCATCGGCCGAGACGAGGCACGAGGCGAAGAAATCGAGGCGGCATCCGCTCGCGTCACGTTTATGGCATGCGATTTGTCCCAACACGACGACATCGAGGCGATGATGGACGAACTCAAAGACCGGGCCATCACGTTAGACGGACTATTCAATAACGCGGCGACGTTCGGGCGCCCCGGGACACCAGAACGGTTGCCTGCGTCCGCGTTCGATGACGTCTTTGAACTGAACGTGCTCGCGACAAACCGACTTATCCAACGCGCTATCCCGCTCCTCGCGAATGGAGCGAGCGTCGTCAACAACGCTGCCATCGTCGGCCACGTCAAATTCCCACCGATGCTCGGTCCATACGCCGCCTCCAAAGCGGCCGTCATCGCCTTGACGAAGACGTTCGCCCATCGAATGAAAGGCAAAATCCGCTTCAATGCGGTCTGTTTCGGTCCGGTCGACACCCCGCTCAGTCACAAGTTGTACGGCGGGGAAGCCAAGTTCCAAGAGGCGATGACCCATCATTTCCGGGGACATGCCGCTAAACCGGATGAAGTGGCGCCGGTCGTGACCTTTTTGTTGAGTGAGGCGTCGAGCTATATCAACGGCCAAGCCATTACGGTCGATGGGGGCTATACCCTCTCATGATGCACAGAAAGGAAGGGGTCTTCTCGGACCCCTTCCTTTCTCGTTAATCACGTATTTTCCGTGCTTTCGTCATCTGATTCGTCAAGAACGCTTTCTCTCGTGGATGCAACTCATCCAAGTCGAGCGCTTCCTCAAAGTAGTCGATGAAGTCCTCGAACGTTTCATCATGCGAGGCGTGTGCCTGAATCCGCGCGATTCGGATCGCCTCGAAGACGGATGCCATCACGAAAATGTCGTGACTCGCATACGTCTTCACAGGAGCGAACGCCTCGAACAATGTCGCTTCCATCGTTTTACGTTTGGCATGCCAGTTACTCTTGTCGTTGGAGAATAAAAAGTCGCCTGCCGGCAATCGGCTCAGTTCGCGTAAAATATCGCCGATGTAGTGAATCGCGTGAATCGCCGTATTCGGATCATTGATGCCCGGTGAGACGCCTTTCAGCGCGATCTCACTCAACTTCTCGATGACGAACGCTGGGTCTTGAATCGATGAACGGATTTCACCGATTTGGAACACGTCGATATCGGGCGCTTCTTCTGCGAGCCAATAGCCGAGAATATCTCCTTCCGCTACAAAGTCCCCGACGGCCACGACCGATTCGAAGTCGACGTCACGGCTCTCCTGCTTCCCGCTCGAGAACAGTTGGACGTAGCCCGTTCGAGAGGCATAGACCGCCTGTCCTTCGAACGTGTGAACCGTTCGTTTCGGGACGATGTACATGTCTTCCTCTTCGACCGCCCGTCTTTGGTTTTCGATGACAGATAGCGCTTCGCGGTGCAATGCCGATAAGAGGCGTTCCGCTTGAATCGAGACGCTGATTGTTTGAATGAATTTAACGAACGCCCAAATTGAGCTGACGACGAGCAGGACACTGATGCCTGAAGCGAGTACGACGTCTTCATCCGATGTCCGGATAAGGAACAAGTTCGTTATGCCGTACACCGTCGTCATGATGAACAGGCCGAGTGTATGCTTCGACGCCGAGTTCGTCAAAAAGTTATTGATCGTCCGAGGCGAGAACTGCGACGAATACGTCGTCAAGACGACGAGGATCGTCGAAAAGCTGAACGTCATCATCGTCATGAGGCTCGTGAACGACGAAGACAGGACAGAAGCTGCTGAATCCTTGTCTAAATAAATGATTTCCGGTAACAGCTCCCGAAAGAAGCTTCCAAAATATTGAGTCAGGAACGTTAACGCGATCCCTCCCACTCCGTATAAAAACGGGACGAACCAGGTGCTATCTTCCAACTTTAATTGAATCCGCTTGAGCATCACGACACCTCTTCATATGTATAAATTGGTAAAAAAATCGCCTGTCCACATGAACAGGCGATTAGGGTTTAGAAATAGTGACGGACTTTTGAGAAGACATCCCCGTCGAGAATGAGCTTGCCGTATTCTTCAAGCATCGCTAACGTCTGCGTGCTGAACGTCAAATACTCGGCTAAGAGACTTAATACGTTCTCTTCTTCTTCCGGTTCCATCTCGTCTGGGAAGTCAATCCACAAGTAATACCGATTGTCGTAATGGAATAACTTAAGGTTGACGTTGTTCAACGCCTCTCCTGCTCGTTTACTGAGCGAGATGATCGCCTCAAAGTCATCCGTTTCCATGGCGAGCGGAGCCCACGCCTCCGGCTCGGCTTCGATTTCATCAAGTTCACTCAATTGATCAAGCACCGATTGCTGATCGCGCGCCTCGTCGATTGCCGAGCGCAACAGTGACCCGAGCTCCGAATCGTCATCAGAGTCAATCACATTTTTCGCGATCGTCACGGTCACTTCAAGTCCTTTTTCAAACGCTTGTACTTGTATCCATAGTGGACCATCAAACGAGATATCTTCTCGTTCGTGCGCTTCGTCCATCATCTGCCAGAACAGCTGCTCACCACGTTCTCGGTTATACCAGATTTCATCACGAGCGAAACCGCGTTTCTCGATATCGACATACGTAATGAAAAATTTGACGGTGTTGTCGTTGATGCGCTCAATTTTCACGATTGTCCACTCCCTTCTCACCTCACTCCTACTTCAACAATTAAGGAGGAGAGGGGAAATTGTCTTGTTATCATAGTACCCTTTTTTTAACGTGTCAATCTATTGATGGTGGGGTTGTTACTATTATTTTATCGGAAAAACGGAATAATAAAAAGCACACTGCTTAGACAGTATGCTTCCTCACTCGTTGACGAGTCGTTGCGCTTCTTGAAGTTGGAACGTCCGGACCTTGCGCGGCAAGAATCGACGAATCTCATCTTCGTTGTATCCGACTTGAAGACGTTTTTCATCAATCAGAATCGGACGGCGGAGCAATCCTGGATATTCTTGAATCAAATCATATAGTTGTTGGAGTGAAAGCGCATCGACCGATACGTCGATTTTCGAGAAAACTTTAGATCGGGTCGAGATGATTTCATCTGTCCCATCTTCTGTCATACGTAGGATTTGTTTGATCTCATTGAGTGAGAGTGGTTCTGAAAATATGTTCCGTTCCGTGAATGGAATATCATGCTCCTCGAGCCATGCCCGTGCTTTTCGGCACGATGTGCAGCTCGGAGACGTGTACAATGTGACCATTTTCGTTCCTCCCTGATCAAGTGTTCGTTCATCTTTTTCAAGTGACTCTATTTGTATACCCAAAAATTCGTCCACTTAATTATAATAATTCTTATTTATTGAAACTTCAATGATAACTTTTCTCACTAGGGTAAGAAAAGAGGACGCATTCAGGAGAATGCGACCCTTGATCGACCGTTCTAGGACGCCGGCATTCGAGAAACCGGTTGTGATACCGTCTCTTTGCCAGGCTTCACTTGTAAGTCTTTCAATTTCTTCTTGAGGACTTCCTTCAGAAGTTTCTTTTTCTGTTGCAATACTTTGTCACGCTCTTTCATGGTCTCTCACCCCCAACGCCATAAGGACTCGACCCACCGACCGTTACTGAATCTGAAAATCTTGAACTTGCACTAATCTACAATTAAATTATAGCACATTCTTATGAAAATGAATGAACAATCTCGAAGATTTTCATCATTTCACACGTTCCAAATTTGCTTTTCTTTTTCAATTCCCGTATAGTTAATAGAAATAACCTTTGAAATCACCAAGGAGGAGAGCGAATATGAGAATTACGCTAGAGACGATTATGCAACATCCGGTCACCCAAAAATATTTGACCCGTTCCGGTCTGAAACACGCCGTAGACGTGTGTGAACGCGCTCTCGAATTGGCGACGCGACGAGGTCTTGATACGGATTTAGCGACGAAAGCCGCTCTGCTCCATGACATCGGTCACTACGAATGGTACACCGAAGGCAAATGGAACTACGATTTATACCGTCAAAACGACATTCATGCCATTAAAGGGGCCGAACGCGCCCATAAGCTATTGATTCGTCTCGGGGAAGACCCGGCACGCGCGAAAGAGATCTCGGTCATGATTTTGCTTCATACTGATTCCTATCTCCCGCCTAACCGGATTCAACGTACCCCACTCCAACAGCTCGTCCATGATGCGGATACGTACGTGGAACAACCTGGCGGACTGCATCACTATGAGACGATGGAAATCGAAGATGCCCTTGCCCGTGTCCGCCTGATTGACGCGGTCGTCGAACGGCTCTCGAACTTGCCACGCATCTCAAACGCCTGACACCGTCCTTGGATGGTGTTTTTCTTTGCGTTCAAAAAAGTCCCGAATCCGGTTGGATTCGGGACTTTCTAATTATACGAGTTGCGCTTTATATGCTTCGTATTCTTCGTCTGTCAATGAGACGTAATGGCCTGGCTCGACTTCACGGAGCGGTGGGATGCTTGAATCCTCATCCGAACGTCCGACGGCACCGAGTGACTTCGACTCATACACGATCCGCTTACGTGTGCGCTCATGCTCTGGATCCGGAAGCGGAATCGCCGAGAGAAGCGACTTCGTATAGGCGTGAATCGGGTTCTCATACAAACGCGCTGCTGGAGCGAGTTCGACGAGGTGACCTTGATACATGACACCGATCCGGTCTGAGATATACTTGACCATCGACAAATCGTGGGCGATGAACAAGTACGTCAAGTCACGGTCGCGTTGCAATTCTTTCATCAAGTTGACGACCTGAGCTTGGATCGATACGTCGAGAGCCGAGATTGGCTCATCGGCGATGATGAAGTCTGGTTCAACCGCGAGAGCGCGGGCAATCCCGATCCGCTGACGTTGACCGCCCGAGAATTCGTGCGGGTAACGGCTCGCGTGCTCTTTCGTAAGACCGACCGTTTCAAGAAGGTCATAGACACGGTTCATCCGGTCTTCTTTCGTCTTGGCAAGGCCGTGGATATCAATGCCTTCAGCGATGATATCAGCGACCGTCATCCGCGGGTTGAGCGATGCGTAAGGATCTTGGAAGATCATTTGCATGGCCCGGTTGAATTTCAACTTCTCCGCTTTTGACTTCTTGCCATGAACGTTTTCGCCTTTGAAGACGACATCACCGTCCGTCGCGTCATAAAGGCCGATGATGGTACGACCTGTCGTCGATTTCCCACAACCTGACTCCCCTACGAGACCGAGAACTTCACCTTTGTAAATATCAAACGAGATGCCATCGACCGCTTTAACGACGCGACCTCGGCCAATTTTAAAGTGCTGCTTCAGGTCTTTTACTTCGAGTAATTTCTCGCGTTCCATTATTCAGCACCACCTTTCAAAATCGATTTGGCGAACGCGCTGTCCGGACGATACTTGAGTGCAAGGTCACGGATTGCTTTCGGCGGGCTCACTTGCGGTGCTTGCGGGTGCAATAACCAACTTGCCGCATAGTGCGTGTCGCTAATTTGGAACATCGGTGGTTCTTTTTCAAAGTCGATCTTCATCGCATACGGGTTACGTGGTGCGAACGCATCGCCTTTTGGCGGGTCGAGCAAGTTCGGCGGCGTACCTGGGATGGCAGGAAGCGCCTCGTTCGGGTCATCAGATGGGCGCGGCATCGATCCGAGCAGTCCCCATGCGTATGGGTGACGCGGCTCGTAGAAAATCTCATCGACCGTTCCCTTCTCGACGATTTTACCAGCGTACATGACGGCAACACGGTCAGCCATGTTCGCGACGACACCGAGGTCGTGCGTGATGAAGATAATCGCTGTGCCGGTCTTTTGTTGGATGTCTTTCAAAAGCTCCAAAATCTGAGCTTGAATCGTTACATCGAGAGCTGTCGTCGGCTCATCGGCGATCAATACTTTAGGATTACATGCGAGCGCGATCGCGATAACGATCCGTTGACGCATACCACCTGAGAGTTGGTGCGGATATTGTTTAAGACGTGCTTCTGGGTTTGGAATCCCGACGAGTGTGAGCAATTCCAGCGTACGCTTCTTCGCATCTTCACCCGTAAGACCTTGGTGTTGCTTCAATCCTTCAGCAATCTGTTTGAAGATCGTCATCGTCGGGTTGAGTGATGTCATTGGATCTTGGAAGATCATGGCGATATCACGGCCACGGATCTTCAACATTTCTTTTTCCGACAACTTCGCCAAGTCTTTACCTTCGAACAAGATTTCTCCGTTCGTGATTTCACCTGGCGGGTTCGGGATCAGACGCATGATCGCTTTTGAAGTGACGGATTTACCAGAACCCGATTCACCAACGATGGCGAGCGTCTCGCCTTTTTTCAAATCAAACGATACGTTGCGAACAGCTTGTACCGTTCCAGCATACGTATGGAACGAGACCGCTAAGTCTCGGACAGATAAAATCGTTTCCATTCACGAGTCCCCCTGTTTCTATAATTATTTACGCATTTTCGGGTCGAACGCATCACGCAAGCCATCGGCGAGCAAGTTGAAGCTGACCATGAGCAAGACGATGATGACTGACGGGATGACGAGCAAGTACGGGAAAGTCCGTAGCTCTTTGTATCCGTCGTTGATCAACGTACCAAGTGACGCTTGTGGCGGTTGAAGTCCGATCCCGATGAAACTGAGGAACGCCTCGAAGAAGATGGCAGATGGAATCGTGAACATGAGTGTGATGATGATGGCGCCGAGCGTGTTCGGGATCAAGTGTTTGAAGATCAAACGGTTACTTGAAGCACCGAGCGTACGAGCTGCCAAGACGAACTCTTGGTTTTTGAGTTTCAAGATTTGACCGCGGACGAGTCGACTCATCCCAATCCAGCCGGTGATCGTCATCGCGAGGATGATCGTGAACACCCCTGGGTCAAAGATCAAGATGAACAAGATGATCAAAATCAAGTTCGGAACACCTGTCAAAATTTCAACGACACGCTGCATGATGTTATCTGTGCGGCCACCGAAGTAAGCCGAAATCCCACCGTATGCGACACCGATGACCGTATCAATGATCGCAGCCATCAAACCGATGAAGAGCGAGATGCGCGTCCCTTCCCAAACACGTGACCAAAGATCACGGCCGAGGTAGTCCGTACCGAACCAGAAGTTTTCTTCGACATTTTTCTGTTCATAGAAATCGATGTCGCGTCCACCTAGGTTGGCCATCCCATCAAACCCTGCCCACTCAAGTCCAGTGACTTTAGGTGGAAGTTTTGCTTGTGAGATGTTTTGTTCATAAGCGTCACGGCCTGAAAGCATCGGACCGAACAACGCGAGCAAGACGAGAATGACAATGACTGACAACGAGAGGATGGCGGCTTTGTTTTTCTTTAGGCGCATCCAAGCGTCTTGCCAGAAGTTCAAACTTTTACCGGCAATACGTTCACCGAGCTGTTCATTCATCTCGACACGTTGGAACATGTCTTGGTCGAACTGCTCGAAATTCTTTTTATTTTCAATCATCAGTTATCCCCCCCAAGACGAATACGTGGGTCAACGACTCCGTAGAGCAAGTCGACAAGTAGAATGATAATAATGAACAAGGCCGAGAAGAAGAGCGTTGTGCCCATGATGACCGAGTAATCATTCAACGTAATTGATGTAACGAACAACTCACCAAGTCCCGGAACCGCAAAGATCTTTTCGATAACGAACGTACCTGTCAACAGGCCGGCCGTCATTGGTCCGAGAATTGTGATGGCAGGAATCATCGCGTTACGCACCATGTGTTTCCAAACGATGGCGTTTCCGGTCAATCCTTTCGCCTTAGCGAGCGTGACATAATCTTGTCCGGTCACTTCTAGCATCTCGGTCCGAACGAAACGAGCGATCGACGCCGTGACACCGAGCGAGAGCGAGATGGTCGGTAAAATCGTATGAGCCGGTGAATCCCAGAACGCGACAGGGAGGATTTGCAACTTAACCCCTACATAGTACTGAAGGAGGGCTGCAAATACGAATGATGGGACAGAAATCCCGATTACCGATACGAACATTGAACCATAGTCGATGTACGTGTTATGACGGATGGCTGCAACAATCCCGAGGAGCAATCCGACAAACGTCCCGAGGACGAGCGCTTGAATTCCTAGTTGAGCTGAAGGTCCGATCCGTTCCATAATCAAATCCGTCACTGGCCGATTGGCCGTACGGAACGATACACCGAGGTCACCTTGCACAAGGTTCCCTAAGTAAGTCGCATAACGAACTGGAAGTGGATCATTGAGTCCGTAACGCTCGTTCAAGAGTTGAATTTGTGATTCAGTCAATTTCTCCTGGTTTTGGTACGGCGAACCTGGAAGCAGGTCCATCAGGAAAAACGTGAACGTCGCAATCAAGAAGAACGTGATGAGGCCGTAAGTCAGCCGTTGCAGAATATAACGTCCCATAAATAAATACCCCCTGTTTTTCTAATGTGTCTATGCTTGCACCAACAGCGTCACTATGACATATTGCCCTTTTCTTGAATTCACAAAATGAAAGGAATTTTCTGAAAGAATAGGTCAAACGTCATCTCAAGGCTCTTAGCACAGCACATGAAAATTGAAGAATTCTTAGTTTGTAAAGTATTCTGAATTTTCACTGTTACTACATTATACTTTACCAACAAAACATTTGAATAGTATTTTCTCTCATTTCCGGATTTTTTTTTAGAAAAGGGGGGACATGCACGTTGCATGCCCCCTTCTCATTTAGTTGATATCGACGTATTTGTACTGGTAATCAGCACCGAATAGTTGACGGTTGAAGTTTTCGACGTTCGGACGGAGCAAGTAAGCGACACCAGCTTGGTAAATCGGCATGATGGCTTGGTCTTGTTCAATCAAGAGCGTCTCTGCTTCTTTAAATTTGTCATAACGGGCATCGATTGCTGTTTCAGCAGATGCTTCATCAATCAACTTGTCGTAGGCAGCAGACTTGTAGTTGATGTCGTTTTGACCGTTGTCAGACGTGAAGATGCCAAGGTTTGTGAGCGGATCTTGATAGTCAGGTCCCCAAAGGGCGAATGACATTTGGTACTCTCCGTTCGCTTCGAGCTCGAGCTTGTTGTTGAACGGTTGTTGTGAGATGTTCACGGTCACGTTCGGCAAGTTCGATTCGATTTGGCCTTTCATGTACTCTGAGATTTGTTTCGATACTTCGCTGTCGAATGAGAGAAGTTCGATTGTAGCAGCTTCGCCGCCAGTCGCTTCTTCCCAAAGTGATGCCGCTTCGTCAGCGTTCGTTTCAAAGTGCGTCACGCCTTCCGTGTAATCCGTGCCGTCTTCATACTTGATGAAGTCTTTCGGGATGAACGAAGTCGTGGCGATTGAACCGTTGTTCAAGAGTTGGTCGATGATTCCGGCTGGGTCGACCGCACGAGCGATTGCTTTACGGGCATTGACGTCAGCGAAGACTTCATCTTCATGGTTGAACTTGAAGTAACCGACGCTTGAACGAAGGCCTGTGTTGTAGTCGTCGTTCTCTTGGAAAGCAGCAACTTGTTCAGATGAGAGGCCGGCGTAGTCGACTTCTCCTGCTTCATACAAGTTGACGACAGTCGATGTGTCTTTGACGACGCGAACGTCGACTTTCTCGAGGGCTACATTTTCAGCATCCCAATACGATTCGTTTTTCGCTAACACGTATCCTTGCTCGCGATCCCACTCCGACCATGTAAATGGACCGTTGTAGATGTGGTTTTCTGGTGACGTTGAGAAGTCTGCGCCTTTTTCAGTGGCGAACGCTTCGTTGATCGGTGTGAACGTACCGAACGATGTGAGTGAGATGAACGATGGGTCTGGACGCTCGAGTGTAACTTCAAGTGTCTTCTCATCGATCGCCTTCACACCGAGATCTTCTTTAGGAAGTTTACCAGTGTTGATGGCTTCGGCATTTTTTACTGTGTTCATGATGTACGCGTATTGTGAACCAGTTTCTGGATCCACAGCGCGTTGCCAAGCGTAGACGAAGTCGTTCGCTGTGACAGGTTCGCCGTTAGACCATTCCGCGTCGCGGAGTGTGAACGTGTAGACCGTTTCGTCTTCGTTCACTTCTGGTTCTCCTTCGGCGATTGCTGGAACGGCATTCCCGTCTTGATCCAGACGGTAAAGACCTTCCATCGTGTTGGCGATCAAGTTGAACGCGACTGCGTCCGTCGCGAGCGCCGGGTCAGCCGTTGTAATATCAGACGTGTCCGTCAAGCGGAGAACTTTTTCTCCGTTCGAAGACGAACCACCGTCAGAGTCTCCGCCAGTCGAGCAAGCGGCGAGCACTGAACCGAGTGCCAAGATGAGTGTCATCATGAGCAAAATCGATTTTTTCTTCAATTGCGATGTCCCCTTTCTGAATCGTGAAGCATGGCGTTTCGTCGGACGATAACATCTTATTTTTTCTTTAATTTTCTGAATATTTCATTTTGTATCCGACGAAAGAACGTTAGGGCTATTGTAAAAAATTTTTAATCAAACTGTCAACTCCCTAATAAACCGCTGTCGTTTTCAACACGAACTTCTCGCCTTCTCCACCAAGCAACAGGTATCATAGAGCCATAGGGCGGATGACTCGATGGAGCACATCCAAGCTGAAAGGAGTTTGTCACATTGAAAAATTTTAGAAGTATATTAATCGTTTGGGGGATTGTCACAATTGCCTACACGGTCTGGTCGAGCCTCTCTTATTACCAGGATGAAACGTTATTGTTTCATTTGAGCGGCGGTCTGTTCGTCGCCGGGATGCTCGTCTTTGCAATCGGTATGTTCTCTCAAATGAGCGCGTCCGGACTATTCGACGGCATCATGTACGGGTTCAAACGTAACCGACGCGCCAAGTTGAAAGAGATTGACCCGGATTACGAGGAAGACGAAGAGGCGACACCGGAAGAACGGGCCGCTCAAAAACATTCGGCTTCGCGTTGGGTGTACGTCGGCGTCGGTAGCATCATTCTCTCCTACATCATCACCCTCGTTTGACCTTCCGATTTTTCAGACGATATGCTACACTATGGCTAGAACAATAGGAAACACGATGAAGAAGACAAGTACCTCGAATCCCCTTTCCCCCAGAGAGTCTACGTTGCTGCGAGTAGATGGAAAGCGTCGAGCGAATGGACTTCGGAGTGGCTCGCCTGAACGGTAGTACGGCGAGACGGTCACGCCCGTTAACGCGATCAAGTGGCATGAGTTTCATGCAAATTTGGGTGGCACCGCGGTTATTCGTCCCGATTTATCGGGCGGGGAACCGCGGTTTTTTATATTCTCTGGAGGTGTAATCATGGCAAAAATCTTTTCTGGCATTAAGCCGACCGGCGTCGTGACGCTCGGTAACTACTTAGGCGCGATGAAGCAGTTTGTTGAGCTGCAAGAAGAACACGAAGCGTTTTACTGTGTCGTCGATCTCCATTCGATCACGGTTCAACTCGACCGCGTCGAGTTGATGGACAACACGCGCAAGCTCGCCGCACTCTATCTCGCTTGCGGTCTCGATCCTGAGAAGTCGACGATTTTCGTCCAATCAGAAGTGAAGGCGCACGCCCAGCTCGGATGGATGTTGACATGTATCGCCGGCATGGGTGAACTGAGCCGGATGACGCAGTATAAAGACAAATCACAAAACAGTGAAAACATCGGCGCCGGCTTGTTCGTCTATCCGACCTTGATGGCGGCCGACATCCTCTTGTACGGCACGGAACTCGTCCCGGTCGGCGATGACCAAAAACAACACGTCGAATTGACGCGTGATTTGGCCGAGCGCTTCAACAAACGATACTATGAGACGTTCACGATTCCGGAGCCGCTCATTCAAAAAGAAGGTGCGCGCATCATGAGTTTGACGAACCCTGTCAAAAAAATGTCGAAATCAGACGCGAATGCGAAGGGCTTCATCTCGATGCTCGATGAGCCGAACGTCATCCGTAAAAAAATCAAGAGCGCCGTCACGGACTCGAGCGGTGTCATCAGCTTCGACCGTGAGAACAAACCGGGCATCTCGAACTTGCTTGAGATTTACTCGCTCTCGACCGATACCCCAATCGCTGAACTTGTCGAACGCTACAAAGACTCGAACTATGGAACGTTCAAGCAAGACGTCGCCGAAGCCGTCGTCGCCATGCTCGAGCCTATCCAAAATCGCTATCACGAACTCGTCGACTCAGCTGAGCTCGACGCCATCCTCGATGCGGGACGTGAGAAAGCGGAAGCCGTCGCCAACAAAAATCTCGCGAAAATCGAGAAAGCGATGGGACTCAACCGGAAACGGGCCAAAGTGAAGAAATAAAAAGTAGCCGCCCTTTGCATGCAAAGGGCGGCTTGTTCGTGCAACGTGATTGGTCAAACTGAAGACACAAAAAAAGAGACAGGCGTCCCCGTCTCTTTTTTGTATGCGTGTTGTTTCTTATTACTCTTTGCCTTCGATAGATGCCCACTTGTACGAGTAGTCAGCGCCGAACGCGTGTTCAACGATTCCTTTAACGTATGGCTTCGTGAGGCGAGCCGATCCACGTTGGTAAACTGGCGAGATCGCGTTCTCTTCAAGAACGATTTTCTCTGCAGCTTGAAGGTCAGCCCAACGCTGTTCAGCATCTGTGCTTGATTTCGCAGATTCGATGAGCTTGTCGAATTCTTCGTTCGACCACTTACCACGGTTGTATGGTCCGTCAGTAACGAAGAGGTCAACGAATGTCATTGGATCCTGGTAGTCAGGGCCCCAGCCAGCGAATGTCAACTCGAACTCACCTTTGTTCTCAAGGTCAAGTTTGTTGTTGAACGGTTGTTGCTTGATTGTAAGCGTGATCCCTGGAAGGTTCTTCTCAAGTTCACCTTTGATGAACTCACCGATTTGCTTCGCAGATTCTGAGTCATAGTTGAGGAGCTCGATTTCGACAGAGTCTTGACCGAGTTCTTCAAGTCCTTTTTCCCAAAGCTCTTTCGCTTTGTCCACGTCGTAGCCACCGATGTCGCCGTTCGCTTCACGGAAGTCCGCGCCGTCTGGTCCAGTGACGAAGTCTTTAGGTACGAGGTAGTTGGCAGGGACTGAACCGTTCGCAAGGAGCGTTTCAGAGATCGCTGCTTTATCGTATGCCGCGTCAATCGCGTTACGGATGTTTTGGTTGTCGAGCGCTTCAACCTCAGTGTTGAACTGAAGGTAGAAGAGTGTTGGCTCAACGACAGTCGAGAAGTCTTCGTTGTCTTGGTATTGAGCAACGAGTTCAGAAGTCAAACCAGTGCGGTCAACGTCGCCGTTTTCGTACAAGTTAACACCTGTTGAAACTTCTTTAACGACTTTAACGTTGATTTCTTCAAGTTTGACGGCTTCAGCATCCCAATAGTCGTCGTTTTTGACCATTTTCCAGCCTTGCTCGCGCTCCCAGTTTTCGAGTTTGAACGGTCCGTTGTAGAGAGTTGTCTCTGCAGACGTACCGAAGTTCTCGCCTTGCTCTTTGTCGAACGACTCAAGTTTAGGCATGAATACGCCAAAGCTTGTGAGACCGAGGAAGTAATCTGCTGGTGCAGTCAATTTAACTTCAAGTGTCTGATCATCAAGTGCCTTGACGCCGACAGCGTCGCGCTCGCCTTTGCCAGTGTTGTAGGCTTCAGCACCTTCGATGATTGACATGACGTAAGCATATTGTGAAGCGTTGTCCGGGTTAAGAACTTCTTTCCAAGCGTATTCGAAGTCGTTAGCTGTTACAGGCTCACCGTTAGACCAAGTTGCGCCTTCACGGATTTTGAACGTGTACGTTTTACCGTCTTCAGAGACTTCATGTGACTCTGCGATCCCTGGTGTCGGGTTATCGTCTTTATCCATACGATAAAGACCTTCGTTAACGTTGTTCAACACGTTGAACGAAACCGCGTCTGTCGCGAGTGTAGGGTTAAGTGAAGGGATGTCAGAACTATCGAGCAAGTTGAGGACTTGCTCCTCGTCTGCGCCGCCTTCAGAACCTTGTTTATTTGATGATGTCTCTTCTTCCCCACCCGAGCAAGCTGCTAGGAATGCGCTAGATAGAAGCGTTACCGACGTTGCTAAAGCAAAACCTTTTTTCTTATTCATTGCGATGACCCCCTGATTTTTTTCGGTTTAACGAAATGAACGATGGTAGAAAATTCAGATATCTCACTTTACAAAATTTGCTACCACAATCCCGTTGAAGCAATAATACAATATTCTGATAATTTTGCAAAGTGTTTATTTTGATTTTTCTAAAAAATTTTTATTATAGGCTAAAAGCCCGCCTAGGGAGACGGGCTTTAAGCTCATTTTTCATAAACTTTAGAAAAAGTTAGGACGTACGAAGGACCGATGACCGGAAAACCGATTTCCGCATATTTGGAATCGACTGCGTAAGATCTTCCAGCTTGGTAGATTGGGATAACGACAGCTTCTTCCAACAGCCGTTTTTCCGCCTGTCGATACGTCTCGTTCCGGTCCGCAAGTACTTCTGTCGAGCGGGCCTCATCCATCAAACGATCGAACGTTTCGTCCGTGTATCCGCTCGAATTCAAATAGTTATTTGTCTCGAATTGGGTCAAATAGGCACTGAATGCCGGGTAGTCCGGTTGCCACCCTGATAGTGACAACGCGTAATCGCCTGCGACTTCTTTCCTAACTTTGTCACCGAGCGGCAACTCGACGACGTTCACTTGAAGACCGGGAAGTTGTTCAAGCTCTGTTTCAATCGTCTGGGCGATTTGTCTCGCCTCTTCATCGACAAAGCTGAGCAACTCAATCTCGATTTCCTCTTCTTCGAGCCGATCAAGCACGTCTGCGAACAGTGTCGCCGCCTCTCCTTCAAGCGTCGGCTCCGTCTCCGTTTGATCGGTGACGAGCAATCGTTCTGTCGTCCGTTCGGCTCTTGCGAGTGACCCTTCCACTGCTTCGCGATCTAAGGAGAGCGCGAGCGCGCGTCGGAAATCGGCATCATCGAACGGATACTCGTCGACGTTCGGTTTTAAATAGAAGACGCCGCTTCGCGGAACATCAACGAGCTTACCTTCGAGTGATTCGATTGTCCCCTCGTCCGTGCCGTAAGGGATCGGGTGAATACCGTCGGGCTCTGAACTTAGACCTTCATCCGCCCAGATGATAACCTTTTCGAGCGTGACGCGATCTGCATCATAATAATCCTCGTTTTTTATCAACGTCGCCTGGGCCGCGTCGATTGACTCGATTTGGAACGGTCCGTTCGCGTCGAGTTCTTGCCACTCCCCAATCATCGTCTGCGGCAGAAAGGCCGGCATCGCTAACATCTGCTCGAACCCTTCCATCGGCCGCTCGAGCGTCAGCTCAAGTGTCTGTTCGTCAATCGCTTTCACGCCGAGCGTCTCTGGTTCTTTCGTCCCGAGACTGATCGCTTTCGCGTTCAATACATCTCCGAGGAGGAAACTGAACGGGGAATTCGTATCGTCATCGGCGAGCATGCGAAAATGCTCGACGAACGTTTCAGCCGTGATCGCATTTCCATTCACAGTTTGACTTGCCTTCAAGTTAAACGTATATGTCGCCCCGTCCTCGGAACGCGTCATCGTCTCAACGAGTCCCGGTTCAATCTCACCGTCCGCTCCGAAGCGATACAATCCTTCATAAATATGCGATAACACAGTTTGCGAACTCGGATCGATCGCGAGCAGTGTGTTCGGCTGCTCCGGCAACGTCTCTCCATGGATCGTCACGATTTGTTCTTCTGGTGGTAGTAATTCTCGTGCCTGCTCTCGTTGTCCGTACCAAATAACGAAAAAAAGGATAAGGACTGAACCCAACAAGGCGGCACCGATGAAAAATCGTTTCATCTGGCATTCTCCTCTCTGTTAGACCAACCCTTATACCCTACCCGTTTTTGTCACTTTTTTCTACTATTAGTCGTTCACTTTCGCGAATGCGAGCGTCGCGTTGTGGCCCCCGAAGCCAAGCGAGTTGCTCAGTGCGTACTGGATATCAAGTTCCCGATTTCCATCACGGACATAGTCTAAATCGCAATCATCAGCTGGTGTCTCACAGTTGATCGTCGGATGAATCCGTCCCTCATGAATCGATAGCGCCGTGATGACGGCCTCGACTCCGCCGGCTGCGCCGAGCAAGTGCCCGATCATCGATTTTGATGAGTTGACGGCCAAGTTGTGCGCGTGGTCACCGAAAACGTTGTGGATCGCTTTCGTCTCGAGCATGTCGTTGAGTGGTGTGCTCGTCCCGTGTGCGTTGATGTATTGAACGTCTTCTGGACGAATTCCCGCGTCACGAAGCGCCTCGTTCATCGCTTTTGATCCACCTTCTGCCTCAGGTGACGGTGCCGTGATGTGGTAAGCGTCCGAACTCATGCCATACCCGACGACTTCCGCATACATTTTGGCTCCGCGCGCTTTCGCATGCTCATATTCCTCGAGAACGAGCACGCCCGCGCCTTCACCCATGATGAAGCCGTCACGGTTCTGATCGAACGGGCGGCATGCCGTGTTCGGGTCTGGATTCGTCGATAGTGCCTTGTTGGCACAGAATCCTGAGAATGAGAGCGGCGTGATTGGTGCTTCGGCCCCACCTGCGAACATCGCGAGGGCATCACCACGTTGGATGACTTTAAACGCTTCACCGATTGAGTTCGTTCCAGATGCACAAGCTGTGACCGAGCAGTTGCTCGGCCCTTTTGCTCCGAGGTAAATCGAAACTTGACCGCTCGCCATGTTTGGAATCATCATCGGGATGAAGAATGGGCTGATGCGACGTGGTCCCCGTTCATGCAAGATGCTCGCTTGTTTGTCGATTGTTTCGACCCCACCGATCCCGCTTCCGATCCAAATCCCGACATCGTCCGCGATTGCTTTCACATCTAGACCGCTATCCCGATGCGCAGCGTCAGCGGCTAAAATCGAGTATTGGATGAACGAATCCATCTTGCGCGCTTCTTTCGGTTCGACCAAATGATCGATGTTCCATTCCTTTACTTCCGCCCCGACTTTCGCCGGATACTGGCTAATATCAATCTTTGTTAACGTATCGACTGCATTTTCCCCGTTCAACAGTCGCTCCCACATTGCCGTAACGTCGTTCCCGAGTGGGGAAACGACTCCTAATCCTGTGATGACTACTCGTTTCATGCGTTAATCTCCTCCGTGATGTTAGCGTTATTCCATGTTAAACAGCTCGCTCCCCATGTGAGCCCGGCGCCGAAGCCGGCGACGACGATCGTTTGACCGTTTGAGATTTTCCGTTGCTTGACCGCTTCGGCCAAAGCAAGTGGAATTGAAGCAGCTGACGTGTTCGCATGGTCTTGAATCGTGACGACAACTTTTGCTTCGTCAATCCCTAACCGTTCAATCGCTGCGTCAATGATACGACGGTTCGCCTGGTGCGGCACGAGGACGTCGAGGTCTTCAATCGTCTTCCCGGCCCCTTGCAACGCCTCTAAGACGATGTCAGGCATCTTACGGACGGCGAATTTGAACACTTCACGACCGTTCATGACAATCTTACCTTCTTCATTCTCATATAAGAACTTTCCGCCGGTTCCGTCACTTCCGAGAATGACCGACTCGATGGCGGCCACCTCGTCTTCGCCGAGAACGACGGCACCCGCCCCATCACCGAACAAGACGGCGGTCGAACGGTCGTCCCAATCGATCAAATTGCCCATCTTCTCAGCTCCAATGACGAGTGTGCGCTTCAACCCTTTCGCGAACATCATGCTCTTCGCCGTATCCATCGCGAAGATGAAGCCGCTACAGGCGGCGCTAACGTCGAAGGCGACCGCTTGCTTTGCCCCAAGGTTGGCTTGCACGAGACAAGCCGTCGCCGGGAATGATGGCGCCGTCGCCGTCGCGCAAATGATCGCGTCGATATCTTCAATCGACACACCCGCACTTTGAAGCGCCCGTTCGGCAGCCTTTGTGGCCATATCGGCAACGCTCAAATCAGCGTCTGCCAAATGGCGCGCCTCGATCCCGGTCCGGGTCCGAATCCATTCGTCGCTCGTATCCATTCGTTTTTCCAAATCGATGTTCGTGATCCGGTTGTCCGGAAGGAACGAACCGATGCCAATGATTCCAATGTTCATGTTGATGACCCCTATTCTTAGTATCTGGTACTAATATAAGGGAATAAAAAAGGGATGTCAACGCATCCCTCTCGATTATTCGCTTTGACCGAGTCGTTTTGTGACGGCCATGACCATTTTCGCCGAGTTAATCGATGCCGTCTCCAAAAATTCGTCGAACGACAAGTTCGCTTCCTCATCGGCGCTGTCCGAGATTGAACGAGTCACGACGAACGGGACACCAAACTGGTAGCACGTCTGCGCGATTGGAGCGGCTTCCATCTCGACGGCGGCGACGCCATCAAAATGTCCGAGGATGTCCGCCACCCGTTTCGAGTCATTGATGAATGAGTCGCCCGTCACGATGAGGCCCGTATGGACGTTCACGTCATGGAGACTCTCGATGACTTCTTTACAGACGTCCATCAAGTGCGCATCGGCCGTATACGCCGCCGGCATGCCTGGAACTTGCCCATACTCATAGCCGAACGCTGTCACGTCGACATCGTGGTGACGGACTTCTGTCGAGACGACGACGTCGCCGACTTTCATCCCTTTTTTGAAGCCGCCGGCTGAACCGGTGTTGATGACGACGTCCGGTTTGAACTTATCGATCAAGAGCGTCGTCCCGATGGCCGCGTTCACTTTGCCGATGCCTGACTTTAAAATGACGACTTCGACGTTGCCGAGGTATCCTTCATAGAAGTGATAGTTGGCGATTTCCGTGTCTGTCCGTTCTGTCAATTCGTTGCGGAGCAAGTTTACTTCTTCTTCCATCGCTCCAATGATTCCGATTTTCATGATATGTGCCTCCTCAGAAAGAGAGCGACCTCCAGATGGATGTCGCTCGTTAGTGTTACTTGATTTCTTTAATTTCGACGACCATGTCGCCGCCTGGCGTTTGAACGTTGACCACGTCTCCGACCGTACGGCCGAGAAGCGCTTTGGCGATTGGTGATTCGTTCGAGATTTTCCCTGTGAATGGGTCGGCCTCGGCGCCACCGACGATTGTGTACGTCTCGTCTTCGTTATCTTCTTGAATGAAGAACGTTACCGTTTTCCCGATGGCGACCATCGAGTTGTCGGCTACGTCATCTTGGATGATGACGGCGTTACGAAGCATCTCTTCAAGTTGGGCGATGCGTCCTTCGACCATTGCCTGCTCTTCTTTCGCCGCATCATATTCAGCGTTCTCAGACAAGTCTCCGAAATCGCGGGCGATTTTAATATTCTCAACGACTTCTTTACGGCGCACCGTCTTCAGTTCGTTCAATTCATTTTCGATCTTAGCTTTTCCGTCTAACGTCATGTAATGTTGTTTTTCAGCCATTTCTGTCACTCCTTCATTGTCTCCTAGTATATTACAGCTAGGTTAAATTGAAAACGATTTATTTCCTTATGCCCGGTTGCGTTCTGTGAGCACCCAGCGAATCTTCGTCACGAGCAAATCGATGGCGACAAAGTTTTCTCCACCTTCAGGTACAATGATGTCCGCATAACGTTTCGTCGGCTCACAAAATTGAAGATGCATCGGCCGGACGACATTCGTATATTGGGCGACGACCGAGTCGATTGACCGGCCCCGCTCATTGAGATCGCGCTGCATCCGGCGTAGGATGCGGACGTCCGCATCCGTGTCGACGAACACTTTAATGTCCATCAAGTCTCGGAGACGATCGTCCTCGAGCGCCAAAATACCTTCGACGATGACGACGTCGACCGGCTCGATCAAAATCGTCTTGTCCGAGCGCGTGTGCGCTGCGTAGTCATACACCGGTTTCTCGATGGCCTTGTGCTCTTGTAACTGCTTGATATGCTCGATCAAAAGATCGTTATCGAATGCGAACGGGTGGTCATAGTTCGTCTTATATCGTTCTTCCATCGTCATCTCTGACTGGTCTTTATAATACGCGTCTTGCTCGATCATGACGACCGATTGTCCTTTGAACGCATCCACGAGCGCGCGGGCCACGGTCGTCTTACCTGATCCGGTCCCCCCGGCCACGCCGATAATGACGGGTTTATGTTGCATCAAAGTTAAGTCCTCCTCATCGTAATTTACGACTGATTGCTAGGCCATCACCAAGGGGCAAAATTGCAGTATGATAATCGGTCCGTGCCATCAATTGCTCAGTAAACTCTTTTACGAGACGAACAAGCCGGCGGCGTCGACGGTCAAGCACTGACACATCCTCGAGCAGGACGTCCCCTCGTAAAAATAAATTATCGCTGTAAATCGTACCACCAATTGGTACTAAAGCGCCATACCCATCAAAGAATTTTTGATACTGACCTTTGGCCGCGTCGATAAAGACCGCATCGAATTCTCCTTCAATCGTCCCGATCAACTCCACCGCATCACCATGAATGACAGTGATTCGGTCCGATACGTCCGAGCGTCCGATAAAGCCGAGTGCCTCTTCGTGACGTCGTGCGTTTCGTTCGATCGTGACGATTTCCGCGTCCGGCAACAGTTCAGCCATTCGAATCGCACTGTATCCGATTGCCGTACCGACCTCAAGGATCCGTTTCGGACGTTGCATCGCGAGAAGCGACAGCAACACTTCAGATCCGGTCAAGTCCATGATTGGCACGTGATGTTCTCGGGCGAACGCCTCCATCTCCGCCAATAACGGCGACCGGGGCGTGACCAAGTTCTCCACGTAACCTTCATAGGATGAATGTTCCACGTCGTACACCTCTTACTCTCTAATCATTCAAACGACCGGAAGCCAAGGCTTCCGGTCGCATATCCGTCAATTGTTGTTTGCTTCTTCGAACGCTTCCCATTCTGGACGATACTTGTTGACGTTCTGTTGGTGCGCCTCGTACTCCACTTCGAACAAGACTTCCCCGTTCGGGAATCCTTCACGCGGTGGTCGGGCGTAGAAATAAACGTTATCCGTATCGTTCGGATTGAGCGTGGCGACGAATGCGTCACGACTGACCGCAGCGATTGGTCCGATTGGGATCCCTTCGTAGCGGTATGTGTTATAAAGTGAATCGTTTTGGAGATCGTTGAACGATGTGAAAATCGAAGTCTCCCCGGTACCATACCAGACGGTCGGGTCGGACTGCAACTTCATGCCATCGGCCAGACGGTTCTCAAACACACCCGCGATCTCTTGACGGTCTTCCGTCGAGACCGCTTCTTTCTCAACGATCGAGGCGAGCGATAACGTCTCATGGAACGTGCGTCCCGACGCTTCGACCGCATCGCCGTATTCGAGATAGAGCTGTTCGGTCGGCTTGAGCATCTCATCGATGATCTGAGTGAGCGTCACACCTTTATCGAACTCATACGTTGCCGGGAACAAGTAACCTTCGAGCGGGTGATAAATTCCGTCGGCGAGCACTTCGTCCGTCAGCATCTCATGCTCATTGACGAGCGAGCGGATATACTCCTCGTCGCTCAGTTGGTCCGAAATCTCTTCTTTCGGAATATCAGCCTGTTTTGCGAGACGCGAGATGACTTGGTCGATCGTAAAGCCTTCCGGGATCACCAATTTGATATCCGGGACGACGATGACTTTCCCCGTCTTCAACGTGGCGATCAACTCGTCAAGTGATTGTGACGGAGACAACGTATACGTCCCCGCTTGGAACGATGATTCATTTTTAAACCGTGTGTAAAAACGGAAAATCGTGCTATTCCTCACGAGGCCATTCTCTTCGAGTAGTTCGCCAATGTAACCAGAACCTGCACCGAGCGGAACCTCGACCTCGACCGTTTCGGTCGAAGCTGGGTCAACGGGTTCGAGCGATCGTTTCACGAACGCATAAGATACCGCGGCACCTGTGGCGATCACTAGAAGAAAGACAGCAAGGATGATAACCGTAATTCGCCGAACAATCCGGTTACGTGCACGCTTCTCATCAAACATCGATGGATGGTTCATGCGCATTTCTCCCCTGTTCTTCTGTTATGAAGATGGGCGACGAGGGTTTCCCCTAGTCGCCCGTCCACGTATTAGTCTAAACCAACTTCGTCATTGACGATATCGAACGCTTCCATGACTTCCTCGAAGTCATCATCGTCTTCGACGAGCTTCAAGATGAACTCGCCATCTTCAAGTTCTTCGATTTCAAACGCGTACACTTCGATTGTGTCGTCATCTTCGTCTTCTGTTTCTGGATTGCCGACCGGCTCAAGAACGACAAACGTCTTCTTCGAGCGGTCGCTCGTCATCCGGAAAATTTCTGCAAATAAATGCTCGTCTCCATTTTCGTCTGGAATACGGTACATTTCTTCTTCACGACGGATTTCTGCCATGAGTAATTCCTCCTTATTTGCCTGCACGATCCAGGTAATTTTGTAAAATCATGACGGCTGCCATCTTATCGATGACGGCCTTTCTCTTTTTTCGGCTGACGTCTGCTGAAATGAGCATCCGCTCCGCTTGCATCGTCGTCAAACGCTCGTCGACGAGAACCGTCGGCAAACCGGTCGCTTCGGTGAGGGCCGCGGCAAACGCCTGTGACGCCTCGCCCCGAGGTCCGATTGTCGCGTTCATGTTCTTCGGGAGGCCGACAACGACTTCTTTCACATCGTACTGCTCAATAATCGGTTGAAGCAGACGGACAGCTTCCTCAAAGTCCGGCTCGGTCCAGTAGACCGTCTCCACGCCTTGCGCCGTCCATCCCATGAGGTCGCTCACGGCGACCCCAATCGTCTTCGAACCGACATCGAGCCCCATGACTCGCTTCATATTAATCCTCTCTACGATCGTTCAAATACGATTTGACCAACTCTTCGAGCAGCTCATCTCGTTCGATTTTGCGAATTAAGTTTCGCGCATCGTTATGACGCGGGATGTAGGCAGGGTCACCTGACAACAAGTATCCGACGATTTGATTGATCGGTTGGTAGCCTTTCTCCTCGAGTGCTTGATACACCGTGATCAGTGTCTCCCGAGTGTTGGCTCGATTATCATCTTCTGGAAAATTGAATTGCATCGTGCGATCCATTTGGCTCACAAGAATCCACCTCTTTCCGTTTGCACTTCACACTCTATTATGCCAGTGATTGAACGTAATGTGAAGCAAACTTCAATGCTTCATCCAGTTTTGTCGCATCACGGCCTCCGGCTTGCGCCATGTCAGGACGGCCTCCGCCGCCTCCGCCACAACGTGTCGCCACTTCTTTGATCAATTTCCCGGCATGGAAGCCACGGTCGTTCAAGTCTTTCGTCACACCTGCGACGAGGTTGACCTTGTCGCCGTTCGCCGAGCCGAGCAAGATGACGGCCGAGCCGAGCTTGCCTTTCAATTCGTCGACCATGCCACGGAGCGCGTCCATATCTTGTCCGTCGACGCGCTTAGCGATCAATTGGACATCACCGAACGTCTCGATGGCGTCTGTGAGTGACGACGCTTCGATGTTGGCGAGTTTCGCTTTGAGCGATTCGCTCGCGCGTTCGAGTTCTTTCATTTCAGTTTGAAGCGCTTGGACACGCGTCGGCACTTCGAGCGGTTTTGTCTTGAGCAGTTTTGCTGCCGTCTCGAGCGTCTCGATGTGCTGGTTCATCACTTCGTAAGCACCAGCTCCTGTGACCGCCTCGATGCGACGTGTACCGGCTCCGATTCCTGATTCCGACAAGATTTTGAAGAGACCGATTTCCGCCGTGTTGCCGACGTGGCAGCCACCGCAAAGTTCGACCGAGTCACCGGCAGCGACGACGCGGACGACATCCCCGTACTTCTCACCGAAGAGCGCCATCGCACCTTTCGCTTTCGCATCGGCGATGTTCATTTCTTCGATATCGACAGCGATTGACGCCCAGATGCGTTCGTTCACTTGACGTTCGATCGATTGGAGCTCTTCAGCCGTCACTTGGCCGAAGTGCGAGAAGTCAAAGCGAAGACGGTCTGGTGTCACGAGCGAACCTGCTTGGTTGACGTGCTCACCGAGCGTGTCTTTCAACGCGCGATGCAACAAGTGCGTCGCTGTGTGGTTTTTGATGATCGCTTGACGCGAATCGAAGTCGACCGTAGCCGTCACCGCGACTTCTGCCTTGGCGACACCTGACGTGACCGTGACCGTATGCAAGTTTTGGCCATTCGGTGCTTTCGAGACGTCTTTCACGTGAAGGACGAAGTCCGACCCGACGATTTGTCCTTTATCGCCGATTTGACCGCCGCTCTCAGCGTAGAATGGCGTCTGATCGAGGATGACTTGCGCTTCTTCCCCTGCTGCGACGACGTCAACGAGCTCTCCATCATGAATCAAGCTGATGATTTTCGCTTCAGTTCCGAGGTTCGTGTACCCGACGAATGATGATGGAAGCGTAATTTCCGCAAGAACGCCTGACTGGATTTGCATCGACTCAACGTCGGCACGGGCAGTCCGAGCGCGTTCACGCTGAGCGTTCATCGCTTGTTTGAATCCATCCTCGTCGACCGTCAATTTGTGGTCTTCGGCGTACTCGATCGTCAACTCGAGCGGGAAACCGTACGTATCGTAGAGACGGAACGCATCTTCACCGCTGATGACGTTCGAACCGGCCGCTTTTTGCGCTTTCGCGACTTCGTTCAAGATAGCGAGACCGTCATGGAGCGTCTCGTGGAAACGTTCTTCTTCATTCTTGACGACTTTCTTGATGAAGTCTTTCTTCTCACGGACTTCAGGGTAGAAGTCGACCATGATGTCGCCGACGACGTCGACGAGCTCATACATGAACGGACGCTCGATGCCTAGCATCTTCGCATAGCGGACGGCACGGCGGAGCAAACGACGAAGCACGTAGCCGCGGCCTTCGTTCGATGGGAGCGCCCCGTCTCCGATCGCGAACGAGACGGTGCGGATGTGGTCAGCGATGACTTTGAACGCCACGTCTTTGCTGCTGTCGGTGCGGTACGTCTCGCCGCTGATTTTCTCTGTCTCGCGGATGATTGGCATGAACAAGTCCGTGTCGAAGTTCGTCGGTACGTCTTGCATGACGCTCGCCATCCGCTCGAGACCCATCCCTGTATCAATGTTTTTCCGTGGGAGCTCGGTATAGTTGCCGTGCCCGTCATGGTTGAACTGACTGAAAACGATGTTCCAAATTTCAAGGTAACGCTCGTTCTCGCCGCCCGGGTATAGTTCTGGGTCGGTCGGGTCGTCGCCGAACGCAGGTCCGCGATCGAAGAAGATTTCTGTGTTCGGGCCAGACGGGCCTTCCCCGATTTCCCAGAAGTTCTCTTCGAGTGGGATGATGCGGTCGGCCGGCACGCCGAGTGCAAGCCAAAGTTGTTTCGCTTCTTCATCTTCCGGGTGAATCGTCACCGACAAGCGATCCGGGTCGAGCCCGTACCATTCGTCGCTCGTCAGAAGTTCCCAGCCCCATTTGATCGCGTCTTCGCGGAAGTAATCACCGACCGAGAAGTTCCCGAGCATTTCGAAGAACGTATGGTGACGCGCCGTCTTCCCGACGTTCTCGATATCGTTTGTCCGAATCGACTTCTGCGCGTTGACGATGCGCGGGTTGGCTGGAATGACACGGCCGTCAAAGTATTTTTTGAGCGTCGCGACGCCTGAGTTGATCCAAAGAAGCGTCGGGTCCTCGACCGGTACGAGTGAGGCACTCGGCTCGACACTGTGTCCTTTCGATTTGAAGAAATCTAAATACATTTGGCGAATCTGTGCGCCAGTTAATGGTTTGAGCGGTTTCATCAACAATTCCTCCTTCAGTTTAAACGAAACGAAAAAAAGCGATGCTCATCCCTGTGGAAAGGGACGAAAGCATCGCTTCGTGGTACCACCCTCGTTCGCACGGCAAAGCCGTGCCTCGAACATCCGATAACGCGGATGAGGCGCCCAGGGTGAGTGGGGACTCCAGACTAGCTTCGGTCGACCGGACCCCCATCTTCTCACAGCCTAGGAAGATGTCTCTGGTGAGGCGGTTACGACGTACTCATTTCCTTCATCGTCTTTAATCGTTTCAGTTTTCTATTCGTCATTATCACACGTCAATCGGGAGACGTCAAGACTTGCCGCCTAGCCGCTCGACGAGTTTCGTCCGCCGTACCGGCTCTTCTTCTCGCGTCGCCGCCTCGAGCGCACGGACGTCCCCGAACAAGAGCAAACTCTTCTTCGCCCGAGTGACGGCCGTATAAATCAAGTTGCGCGACGAGCGGAAGCCGCCGTTGAAGAAGACGGGCATGAGCACGATCGGGAACTCGGACCCTTGTGACTTATGGATGGTGATGGCATAGGCGTGGGTGAACTGGTCCCATTCGCTCCGGTTATACTCGACCTCGGTCTGATCGAAGCGGATATAGATTTTGTCGACCTTGTCGACGTTTTCTTTCGCATAGAAAATGTTCGTGATTTCACCGATATCGCCGTTATAAACGTTCTCCTCGGCGTTATTGACGAGTTGGAGCACTTTATCCCCATTCCGGTACGTCCGGTTGCCGTGTTTCACTTCCCGGACCGCCGATTTCGGATTGAACACGTTTTGGAGCGCCTCGTTCAATCCGTCGATGCCGCACACCCCACGGTACGTCGGTGCGAGCACTTGGATATCGAATGGGGAATAACCTTTTCGCAGTGCGGCCCCGGCCATTTGACAGATCGCCTGGAGTGCCGTCTCTTGGTTGGCCGTATAAAAGCGACGGTCCGGCAGTGCCGCGAGCAAATCGTCCGGCATCTGTTTCGCGTTGAGCGCGTGCGCCAGACGAAGGATGCTCGACTCGGACGCCTGCCGATGGACGACATCGAGCCGGACGACGGGAATCCCGTCGGTCGCCATCAAATCGGCGAGCACCTGGCCCGGTCCGACCGAAGGCAATTGATCCCGGTCACCGACGAAGAGGATTTTCATCCCGTTCGGCACAGCCCGAAGCAGGCTACGGAACAAGAAGATATCAATCATCGACGCCTCGTCGACGATGAGCACTTTTCCGACGAGCGGATTCGTGTCATCGACTTGGAACGAGCTGCCATCAAACTTTAAGAGACGGTGAATCGTCGAGGCCGGCAAGCCCGTCGACTCACTGAGCCGTTTCGCGGCCCGGCCGGTCGGTGCGGCGAGCACGAACGGGAACGGTTGGTTCTGTACCGGTTCAAGCTTCCAGTCGAACACGTCGCTGAGCGCATGGATGATACCGCGGACGACGGTCGTTTTACCGGTCCCGGGTCCGCCTGTCAGCACCATGAGCGGCGACTTCAAGGCAAGTTCGATCGCCTCTCGTTGTTGCTTGGCATACTCGATCGAGAACATCTCCTCGACGCGACCGACCGCATCAAAGATCGTCGTCATATCGACGTCTTCCATCGTCGATGTCGACATGATGCGCGCGAGTTCCTCGGCCGCTTTTTGTTCGGCCCGATAGACGCGTGGATGATAGACGACCCCGTCCTCGACGATGACACGCTCATCTTTCGCGAGTGTCTCAAGCGCCGAGACGAGTGCCTCGCCCGGGTCGCCACCGATGATGCGCGGCATCTCGCTCGCGAGTTGATCGGCCGTGACGAACAAATGCCCGTTGCCTTGCTCGAGCTCGAGCACGTATAATACGGCCGCGGCGATCCGCTCTGGGTGAATCCCTTGAATCCCGAAATGGGCGGCGATGGCGTCGGCCGTCTTGAAGCCAATCCCAGGGACGTCATACATCAAGGCGTAAGGGTTCTTTTCAATCGTCTCCATCGCCCGGCCTTCATACTCTTTATGAATCTTCGAGGCGAGTCGCGGTGTGACGTCGAACGGCGCCAAAAACAACAGCAACTGATCGACCCCATACAAGATGTTCAACCGCTCGGTGATGACACGGGCCTGCTTTTCTTTCAAGCCGTCGACGTTCGACAAGATACTCGGATGCTTGACGATTTGGTCGATGCAGTCGTCTCCGAGTGCGTCAGCAATCTTTTGGGCCGTCTTTTGCCCGATTCCCGGGAAAGAGCCGTTCGTCAAAAACCGGACGGCCGCGCGTTTTGTCATCGGGACGACACGGCGGATCCATTCCGCTTTCATCTGTTTCCCGAATCGGGGATGGTCGACGAGACGCCCGTGCGCTTTATACGTCTCGCCTTTCTCGATACCGACGCCGACACCGGCGATGACCATCTCGGTCTCGTCTGTCTCAAAGTTCTTTTCTTTTATACGTACGAGCGCGATCGTGTGCGCTTCTTCTTCCGATTGAAACAGGACGCGGATGACTTTTCCTGTCAACTCGTAAGGTGCTGCCATCATTCGAGCCACCTCCAGCTAGTTTTCCATCCCCCATTATAGCCCGAGTTTGAACGGTAGGACAAATCGCCTAACTGAACAGGTTGAGGATGCGCTCGAGCTGGTCGAGGTCGACACGTTCAAGAATCCGAATCAGCTGATCGACATCGATTCGGTTCAAGATGCGCTCAAGTTGCTCCAAGTCCACGGTTTCAAGCAGTCGTTCGAACCGTTCCAGCTCCCCCGAATTAACATAACCTTCGAGCCGCTCGAACAGCTCGGTCCGCTCGACACGAAACAGTTGCTCAAGCGATGGTCGCTGAATCAACAGCACAAGTCCCGCGGCGATGACGTGGACGCCCCAGTTCAACACGACGTGACCGAGCCGTACCGTCTGTCCGACGAACGGGACGAGCGGGATGAACGACAGCTGCAACACGATGATCCCTAGCTGGACGTACGGGTTCGGGATGAACCAAGCCACGAGGGCAAGCAGGGCCGGGACGACCCACGCCACCCCGACCGCACCAAACGTCACGGACCAGGACTTGTTCGCCGACAATATCCAATGCATGACGACACCGATTACAAAAAATGTCGCAAACAGGAGTAACAGCACGGTCGTCGCCCGTTCCGACTCGACGACGACCCGGAACAAGAGATTATTCGTCCACTCGCCCGTCGCGAGACGATTATCGACTTCGATGAACAGACGACCGAGCATGAACCATTCGATGATGAAAAAAATAACGACGCTGACCAAACTAAACATCCGCATATGCTTTCTCCCCTCTCACATTGCTAATCCATTTCCCGAACACTCGGACGGCTATGCACGTTTTTCGTCGAATCAAAGCGGGAACTGTTCGAGTGAACCTATGAAGGAGGGACTATGTATGACGAAACGTATTCCAATCAGTGGCCTGTGTGAACTCGTGTTAGAAGTGACCGATATGGCGGAGGCCGTCGATTTTTGGCACGGCAAGCTCGGACTTCCCGTCGTTGAACAATGGGTCGGTGACGATGCCGAGCCGAGCGAAGCACAGGAACAGGCGGACGAACCCTGGGCGACGTGGCTCTATGTCGGGGGGAACACCCGTCTCGGCCTCTGGCTGAAACGAGAGTTCACATCGGAAGAAGAATCGAACCGCCAAGAGGACGTGACCGAGTGGGACACGCTCTATGATGAAGGCGGCGCCCACGTCCACTGCGCATTTTTCGTTCCGATGGAGTCGTTCGACCAAGCGCTCGAAGTGTTAGAGGCGTCAAACATCCCGACGAAACTCCGGACGTGGGACGAGGACGAGACGGTCAACGGTAAAGAGCGCTCGGCCTACTTCAAAGACCCGAGCAAGAACGTGATCGAGCTATACACGAAAAACATGGACGAGGCCTACGGTGAGTTCGGCGGCGAGCCCGTAAAAATCACGACGAAACAGCTCTGATTCACATGTACGCTCGACAACCTACATGATACGATGAGAGAAAATGGAAAAGGTCGTGCTATATGCGTTTCTTCCCGCTTATCCTCATGGCTTGTTTAGGCTTGCTCACCTTTGGGCTGTATTTTGTGATCAATGCGTTTCCCACGCTCGACCGACCCACTTCGTTTGCAGCGTTGGCGTTCGTCTCATTCGGGACGAGTTTCCTGATTTTGATGGATGGTGTACGACGAGCCAAGTCCGGAAAGCGTGTCTTGTGGAGCTACCTCGCGCTCTCCGGCACGCTTGTATTGATGACTTTTAATCTTTTGATTTGGGTCATCGGGGAGGTGTCCGCATGACGCTCACCCTCCCTGAATGTATCACCGGCTTTTCATACGGCGACTGTTCCGCCCCAGGGTCAGATTGGAAGACGTTCAAATCGATTTGTTTTGAGTTCACCCGGATTAAACGAGGAATATGTTCCTTTACCATTGGGGACGAAATCACTCCGAATTATCACCAGGCGAGTATCACATGGAGTGAGCAAACCATCTATGTCCTGCTCAGCAGAAACTATCCTGTCATCGGCATCTCCAAACTCGAACCGTTTCAATATGAATTCATCGATGTACCCGAACTGACCGACATGTTTCCTGACACCTATCAGATTCCGTCAGCGGCTGAGTTGAATGAGCGGTTCGATTTGTCGCTACAGCCGTTTTTGAACAAGGCGGAACGCGGAGAAATCAAATATTGGGAACCAGAGACGGTCGGTAACGTCATTTTCCATTATTGGGACTAACAAAAAGCGCCTCTCGCAAAAACTGCGAGAAGCGCTATATTAATTTAGTTACCGAGCAATTCATCCATTTTCGCTTTCGCGTCATACGCGAGCGCGTGGTCCGGTTGCAACTCGAGCACACGTTCAAGCTCGGCGTACGTCTTGTCCTGTTCACCGAGGAAGGCGTAGGCGATCGCCAAGTTGTAGCGTGCGTCCGTATGGCTCGCGTCGAGGTCGAGCGTATGCTCGAGCGCTTCGACGGCCTCGTCGAGCTGTTCGTTCTGCGCGAGCGCGAGCCCGTATTGGAACGAAATCTCGACGTCTTCCGGTGCCTGCTTCATCGCTTCCCGAAGACGCGGCAAGGCCCGGACGAAGTCGCCCATCGCCTTGTACGTCAAGCCGAGCATGAAATGAAGGTCGGCGTCGTCCATCCCGGCGAGGAGCGCCTGACGCAGAGATGCCTCGGCCAAGTCGAGCTGTTCGAGCTCATAGGCGAGCGCTCCCTTCGCATAATGCGCCGCGCCGAACGCGTGGTCGAGTTCGAGCGCCTTATCGTAAAAGACGACGGCCCGTTCATGGTCGCCGATCGCTTGCAAGAGCGTACCCATGTTGACGTAACCGGTCGGGTCCGTCGGGTCCGCTTCGATGGCAGCATTGAACTGCTTGGCCGCCTGTTCGAACTCACCTTGTTGCATCGCTTGGATGCCTAATTCGTTTGCGTTCAAAGTCATCACCTCATCCGATATAGTCGAGTCGTTTTCCGTTTCGATACGCTTCGTCAATCGTCGCACCACCGAGGCAGATATCACCGTCATAGAAGACGACAGCCTGTCCTGGCGTGATCGCACGTTGCGGCTCATCAAATTTGACGAGCACTTCGCCATTTTCAAGTGGCGCGATCGTCACAGGCACGTCTTGTTGACGGTAGCGGAATTTCGCCGTCGCCCGGAACTCACCTGTTGGGACGGCACCTGTCCATGACAGCTTCGATGCGAGCAACGCGTCCGAATAGAGCGCGTCATGATGGAACCCTTGGCCGACGTAGAGGATGTTTTCTTCCACGTTTTTGCCGACGACGAACCATGGGTCCCCGTCGCCGCCGATGCCGAGGCCGTGGCGTTGACCGAGCGTGTAATACATGAGCCCGTCATGGTTTCCTTTTTGTTCCCCATCGAGCGTCTGCATGATGCCTGGTTGTGATGGCAAATACTCCGAGAGGAACTCTTTGAAGTTGCGCTCTCCGATAAAGCAGATGCCCGTCGAATCTTTTTTCTTCGCTGTCGCGAGCCCCGCTTCTTCGGCGATGACACGGACGTCTTTCTTGTCCATATGACCAATCGGGAACATCGTCCGCGCGAGTTGGTCTTGTGACAACTGGTTCAAGAAGTACGTTTGGTCTTTGTTGTCATCTTTCCCACGAAGAAGTCGATGCTCACCGTCGACGTACTCGACCCGTGCGTAGTGCCCGGTCGCGACGAAGTCGGCACCGAGGCGAAGCGCGTGGTCAAGGAATGCCTTGAACTTGATTTCCTTGTTACACATGACGTCCGGGTTCGGCGTCCGCCCGAGACGGTACTCGGCCAAGAAGTATTCGAACACGCGGTCCCAATATTCTTTCTCAAAGTTGACCGCATAATAAGGGATCCCGATTTGGTTTGCGACCGCAATGACATCTTCATAGTCTTCGGTCGCCGTACAGACACCGTTCTCGTCCGTATCATCCCAGTTTTTCATAAAGATTCCGATAACGTTATACCCTTGCTCTTTCAGCAAATGGGCCGTCACCGATGAATCGACGCCGCCTGACATCCCGACGACGACCGTCGTCTCGGCAGGGGCTTTTGTGCGTAAGTTCATGATTTATCTCACTCCGTTCGTGAATGTCGAGACGACCTCAGAGAGTCGTTCGGCGAGCCGCTCCACGTCTGCGACCGAGTTGCCATGTCCAAAGCTGATGCGGACGGACTGTTTCGTCCGATCCGACGTCCCGAACATCGCCGTCAATACGTGTGACGGTTCAATCGACCCTGCCGTGCAGGCACTGCCGCTCGAGATGGCAAAGCCGCGCATGTCCATCATGATGAGGAACGGTTCAAGTTCGATGCCCGGGAGATACAAGTTGACGATGTGCGGTAAGCGGTTCGCCCCGTTCACGTCATACTCGACTCCGAGTTCATCGAGTCGCTTGAAGAGCGCCTCGGTCATTTGCTGGTACGCGCCCACTCGTTCGACCTGTTCGATTTTGGCCAGTTCGGCTGCTTGTTGGAACCCGACGGCACCCGGAACGTTTTCCGTGCCGGCTCGACGTTTCCGTTCTTGTTGTCCTCCAAAAGAACGCGTCGCTAATTTTACACCTGTTTTTATAAAAAGAAAACCGATACCTTTCGGGCCATTGATTTTATGGGCCGAGGCCGACAATAAATCGACCCCGAGCGCCTTGACATCAATCGTTTCCGTACCGAGCGCTTGGACGGCGTCCGTATGGAAATAGGCCTGATGGTCGGCGAGGAGCGCACCGATTTCCGCAATCGGTTGAAGTGTGCCGACCTCGTTGTTGCCGTACATGACCGAGACGAGGATCGTATCGTCCCGGAGTGCAGCACGAACGGAGTCAAGCGTCACCGCACCCGTCGCGTCGACATCGAGATACGTCACTTCGAATCCTTCCCGCTCGAGTTGCTCCATCGCGTGCAAGACGGCGTGGTGTTCGACTTTCGTCGTGATCACATGTTTGCCTTTATGTTGATTCGCGTAAGCCGTACCGAACAACGCATAGTTGTCCGACTCGGTGCCGCCCGATGTGAAGACGATCTCGTTCGGGGTCGCCCCGATCCACGTGGCGAGCGTCCGGCGCGAAGTATCCAGTGCGGCGCGCGCCGTCCGTCCGATGCCGTGGATGCTCGACGGGTTGCCATAATGTTCGAGCATATAAGGTGTCATCGCTTCGAGCACTTCCGGACGCATCGGCGTCGTTGCGGCATGATCAAAATAGTTCATATTCGTTCACCTCATCTTTATATATAGAACATATAGCCATCAGAATTTTCTTCAGCGAGATCGGCGAGTGTCGTCTCTTCGAGCACTTTCTCGATCGCCGCTTTGATTTTATCCCAAAGCTTCCGTTTCACGGCATCGTCCGCTTCTGAGTCTTCGACGATTGTGAGCGGCCCTTCGAGCAAGCGGATGATTTCTCCCGCCGTGATGTCCGTTGCCGGTTTGACGAGCTGATAGCCGCCGTACGCCCCGCGGACGCTCTTGACGAGACCGCCGTTGCGAAGTGGACCGATCAACTGCTCTAAGTAATGTTCCGGCAAGTCATGCCGGGCCGCAATCTTTTTCAAGCTGAGCGGTTTGTTGTCCGTTTCCCGGGCCAGTGCGATCATGATCGTCAATCCATAACGACCTTTTGTAGATATTTTCATCTTCATGTCTCCTTCTGCTATACTAGTCGAACAAACGTTTGTCGAAAGGAATGTGTACGTATGAGTGATTTATTTCAGCAATCGAATAGCGGCCCGCTCGCCAATCGGATGCGGCCGGAAACGTTAGACGAAGTCATCGGTCAACGCCACATCATCGGCGAAGGCAAATTGCTGCGGCGGGCCATCGAGGCCGACCGCCTCGGCACGATTATCTTGTATGGACCGCCGGGAACGGGCAAGACGACGCTCGCCCGCGTCATCTCGAATTATACGAAAGCGACGTTCGTGCAATTGAACGCCGTCACGGCCAAACTCGATGAACTCCGGAGCGTCATCCGCGAGGCCGAGTCCCGGTTTGATTTCGAGCAAGAACGAACGATCTTATTTTTAGACGAGATTCATCGTTTCAATAAACTGCAACAAGACGCCCTGCTCCCAGCACTAGAGGCCGGGAAGCTCATCTTGATCGGGGCGACGACCGAAAACCCGAGTTTTGAGGTCAACGCGGCGTTGCTGTCGCGCGCGACCGTGTTTCGGCTCGAACCGCCTGGACCAGACGAACTTCGTGTCGTCTTGGAGCGGGCTCTCGCTGATAAAAAGGGACTCGGCAACTATCCCGTCCAAATCGAGGAAGCTGCCGTGGACCATTATATCAAAATGGCGGACGGTGACTACCGTGTCCTGTTGAACGCCCTCGAGCTGGCCGTATTGACGACGCCCGAGGTCGATGGCAAGATTCAAATCACACTCGACGTGGCCGAGGAGTCGATTCAACAAAAGGCCATCAAGTACGACAAGACGGGTGACCGGCACTATGACGTCATCTCGGCGTTCATTAAGTCGATTCGCGGCTCGGACCCGGACGCGGCACTGTACTGGCTCGCCGTCATGATCGAGGCCGGCGAATCACCGCGCTTCATCATGCGCAGGCTCTACGTGCATGCGGCCGAAGATATCGGGCTCAGTGACCCGAACGCGCTCGTCATCGTCGATGCGGCCGCTCGCGCGAGCGAACACGTCGGTTTCCCGGAGGCACGGATCCCGATGGCACAGGCCGTCCTATATCTCGCGACGGCACCGAAATCGAACGCGGTCATCACCGCCATCGATAAGGCGATTCACCACGTCCGCACGGTCGAAGGCGGTCCGGTACCGGTCCATCTCCGTGACGCGCACAGCCCAGGCGCCCGCGAGCTTGGCAACGGTGCCGGATACAAATACCCGCACGACGAGAAAGACGGCTACGTCGCGCAAAACTACTGGCCGGAGAACTTGGCCCGAAAACGTCCTAAATATTATACACCGACGAGCCGTGGCTTCGAGCAACAGCTGCAAAAACGACTCGATTATTGGGAAAAACGACGCTGACTCTTTTGAGCCGCGTCGTTTTTTCATTTCTGGATGCGGTTGATCTCGACACCAGCTGTCTCAAGCATTTGGTTGACGACGTACCCTGCTGCGACGAGGCCGGCGACCGATGGGACGAACGCGTTCGAACTCGGCGGCATCTTCGCTTTACGGATCGGGGCATCTTTCTTCCCGACGACCTCATTCACGTCTTCGCGTGTCACGATCGGCGACTCGTCTGAAAAGACGACCGGGACGCCTTTATGGATGCGCTCTTTACGGAGACGCGTCCGGACCATTTTGGCGATCGGGTCGTATGTCGTATCCTTGATGTCGACGACTTTGATGCGCGTCGGATCCATCTTGTTGGCCATGCCCATGCTCGAGATGACCGGGATGCCACGACGTTTGCACTCGACGATCAAGTGGATCTTATAGATGATCGTGTCCGAGGCATCGATGACGAAGTCGAGGTCTTGCGCGAAGAATTCTTCGAACGTCTCTTCCGTGTAGAACATTTTTAATTTGACGAGCTCGAGCTCAGGGTTGATATCGAGGAGGCGTGTCGCCATCGCTTCGACTTTCGGTTGCCCGACCGTCGATAAGAGCGCGTGAATCTGGCGGTTGACGTTCGTGATATCGATATCATCTTTATCGACGAGCACGATTCGTCCGACGCCACTGCGTGCGAGCGCCTCGGCCGCGAACGACCCGACACCGCCGACACCGAGGATGGCGACCGTCTTCCCTTTCAATGTTTCTAAACCTTCTTGACCAATGGCCAACTCATTACGTGAAAACTGGTGTAACATACTCTTCCTCCAAATGAATCCTATTTTCTCACACTATTTTACTCGGAATTATAATCAAAAAAAAGACGCCTAGCGACGTTTTACAATAAAATTGATGGGACCCGGAGTGCCGTGACGATGCCCTGCTTTTGAACCTGCTTAAGCAGGTGGGTGACCTAGCGTCCCCTTCACAAGTCCTCCTGCACGTGATGAGGCAGTTGATCTGGATAGCAGTTCGGTCTCCCGTATTCAAAGTGTTGGCTCAAAATAACGAAGGCGGCTCTCGTACACCTCAGGTATCCCATCTGTTGACCTTACTATAGCACTGTCTGTAAAAAGAAGTCAATCAGAAACGATGACTTCTCGTGACAGTTTCGTCACAACCACATGTTACGAAACGCACCGGTCGGGTCGTACGTGTCTTGTTGCCGACTGACGTTGAAATGCCGGTCGCGTGAGTCGTTGCCGACACCGGCCTGGTACGCCCAATTACCGTAGTTGCTCGCGACATCATAGTCAATTAGCGTCGATTCGAAATAGGACGCGCCGATGCGCCAGTCTTGCCCGAGTTCTTTCGCGAAGTAGCTCGCGACGATTTGACGGCCCCGGTTCGACATCCATCCCGTCGCGTTCAACTCACGCATGAACGCATCGACAAAGTCGACGCCTGTCTCACCCGCCTGCCAACGCGCGATGACGTCAGGGTCGACACGCCACGTCTTTCGTTTCGAACGGATGCCTTGGGCCCGGAAGAGTCGTTTCCCTTGCTCGAGTGCGACCCATTGGAAGAAATCACGCCAGAGCAATTCAAAATAGAGCCAATACGTCGACTCATTCGCCCCGTGTGACCGCTCATGTTGCTCGAGCTCGTGCAGCACCCGGCGCGGTGAGAGCGACCCGTTGGCGAGATAAGCCGACAGCTTCGACGAGTCGTCGACCCCGAAGCCGTTTCGTGTCTCTTTATACGTCCGGATTGGCCCCGCCAAATAGGCCGCGAGCCGCTCTCGTCCCGCCCGTTCCCCGCCTCGAAACGGAAACGCAGTCCGTGCGTCATGTTCCTGCTGTTCATAGGTAACCGGGAAATCGACGGAATGCAATTCTTTCGTAGGCGAGCGCTCAATCAAGCGGTCCGGTCTCGCATCAGCCTCCATTGCTTTCCTGAACTCGGTGAAGAGAAATGGCAGTTTCTCGAACGGAATCTCGTCTCGTGGATAGAGGGTGAACCCGTCGAACGATTGGCACTCGCCTTGCCACGCGGTCATGACCTCACGTTCGCGTCTCCGTTCGTTATAGCCGATCGCTCGTTGGAACAATAAGCGGTCGGTTGGGCCGAACATGTCGAGCGGATGACCGATATGGACGAAAAGCGGGATGCCGAACGCTGCGAGCGAACCGGCCAAGTCGTCGAGTGACTCGTTCAAAAACTGAAGTCGACGTGGTCCAAGCGGAGTATGGCCGAACCGGTTTTCAATGAGCTCTTCTTGTGGAATGACGTAATGACCTTCGATGGGATCGTCATGCCGGAGTGCCTCCTCGAGCGGGCGATGGTCATCGACCCGTAAATCGTTTTGATACCAGATAATCGTCTTCATCTTTTTCGCCTCCTCCCCCCATTATGGGACATGGCTGCCGGTGTTCGCTTAGACGAAACTGTACGAAATATGTTTTCATTTCTGGAACAGGTGGAATATACATCATTAGAACAGAAAGGGGTGCAGCAACATGGCTAGAAAAGGTAAATTTGGTACACTCATTAAAGTCGCGACGGCGGTCGCACCGTTCGTCTACGATTACTATAAAAAGAACAAAGCAAAAAAAGCATCGACACCTAAAAAGTGAGCCAAGCGCTTCGGATTTCATCCGAGGCGTTTTTTTCTTGTGTTGAAACCAAATATGATATGATGATGGAACATTTTAGGGAATCGAGGCGACCATCATGCACGCGGTATGGGTACAATCTTTACGAATCAGTTTGAAGTGGGCGTTATTCATGGGTGGTCTGTTCTTGCTCGCCCTCGGGTCTTCGATGATGATCACGGCCGACCTCGGTGTGTCGACATGGGACGTGCTCCATCTCGGGCTCGCCCGGCACACACCAATTTCCGTCGGGACGATCATCTTGCTCGTCGGTCTTTTGCTCGTCCTCTGCAAGTACATACTCGACCGGATTCGGCCCCAGTTCGGGACACTCGTCAACGCTGTCTTCGTCGGCGTGTTCATGAACTTGATTCTCGACCATCACTGGTTGCCGCAGCTTGATGGCATCGCGCTCAACATCGCCTGGCTCATTCTCGGCATCTTCGTCATCGGGATGGGTGCCGGTTTGTACGTCGCCATCGGCTACGGGGCCGGCCCACGGGACGGGTTGACGCTTGCTTTGGCCGACCGGTTCAACACGTCGGTCCGGATGATGCGGACGTGGATGGAACTGACGGCTTGCCTCATCGGCTGGGTGCTCGGCGGACCGGTGTTCTTCGGGACGGTGCTGTCGATTTTCTTGATTGGCCCGTTCTTCCAGTTTTGGCTCGAACAGTTCCGGCGGCTCGTCTCGGTCATTGATCGCGCAAAAGTGGATCCAGTATAAAAAAGAAGGGAAGTTGGACTTAACGTCCAGCTTCCCTTCTTTTGTTGATGAAAACTGATAGTTTGGTTCGACTATTTAACTGTACGGTATGCTGTTTACAAACATGAGCGAGTTGTGAATTTTACAACTGTTGGCGCTTTAAAAGTCCGGCGAACACGCCGCCTTTCGCGCTCAGTTCATCGTGCGTTCCGTCCTCGACGATGCCGTCAGCGGTAACGACGAGGATGCGGTCAGCATTCTTCACCGTCGCCAAACGGTGGGCGATGATGAGCGTCGTCCGGTCAGCCGCGAGTTCATTGAGCGAGTCTTGAATGATTGCTTCCGTCTCCGTGTCGAGCGCGGACGTCGCCTCATCTAATATCAAGATCGGCGGATTTTTTAGGAACATGCGGGCGATGGCGATCCGTTGTTTCTGACCGCCCGACAGTTTCAAGCCCCGCTCCCCGATTTGCGTCTCGAGACCATGCTCGAGCTCCTCGACGAGCGAGTTCAAATGCGCCTTCTCGACCGCATGCATAATCTCCGCGTCGGTCGCGTCCAGTTTTCCGTAGGCGATATTCTCACGGAGCGTCCCGGCGAACAAGAACACGTCTTGTTGCACGATGCCGATTTGGTGACGAAGGCTCTCTTTCGTCATATCGCGGATGTCCATGCCATCGATCGTGATGGCACCGCTCGTCACGTCATAGAAGCGCGGGATGAGCGAACAGATCGTCGTCTTCCCGGCCCCACTCGTCCCGACGAGGGCGACCGTCGTCCCCGACTTGATGTCGAGGTCAATGTCGGTCAACACTTGGCGATAGTCCGAATAGCCGAACGAGACGTGTTGGAAGGCGATATCGCCTTTCAGTGAAGTGACGTCGACGGCGTCCGGACGGTTCTCGATGTCCGGAGCCTCGTCAAGCAGTTGCGTGAACCGTTTGAAGCCGGCCATCCCTTTCGGGTACATCTCGAGGAGGGCCGTGATCTTCTCGATTGGCTTGATGAGCAAATTCATATAGAGGATGAACCCGACGAGCTGTCCGTAAGACAGTTGCCCTTGATACGTCAAATAGGCGCCGTAGACGAGGACGAGCAACGTCATAAGCCGCGTCGTGATGTAGATGCCGGCGAGCGACTTACTCATGACTTGGTACGCCTCGATTTTCGAGCCGCGATAGAAATTGTTGTCTTTCTGGAACCGCTTGATCTCGAACGTCTCGTTCGTGAACGATTGGACGACGCGTGCCCCAGAGACGCTGTCCTCGACGCGGGCGTTCACTTCTCCGATGTTCGTATACATCTTTTGCCACGCCTTGTTCATGTTCTTATTGGCGTACGTGATCATGATGACGAGGAACGGCACGGCGACGACCGTGACGAGCGCGAGTTGCGGGTCGATCGAGAACATAATCCCGAACGCACCGAGCAGCGTCATGATGGCGATGAAGAAATCTTCAGGCCCGTGGTGCGCCACTTCGCCGATATCGAACAAGTCGTTCGTCACCCGGCTCATCAAATGGCCGGTCTTGTGGTTATCGAAGAACCGGAACGACTGTTTATGGATATGGGTGAACAGCTCTTCCCGCATATCGGTCTCGATATTGATGCCGAGCTTATGCCCCCAATAGTTGACGACGTACTGCATCATCATGGCGAGTATGTAAAGGATGAGCAAGCCGATGCTGATGATGATAATCCAGTTCCATTCCCCACCCGGCAACAGGTCGTCGATGAACCATTGCACGGCGAGCGGAAAGCCGAGCTCGAGCAGGCCGACGAGGATGGCGAACGAGAAATCGAGGATGAATAACTTCTTATGTGGACGGTAATAACTAAAAAAACGTGAGATCATGTTGTTTCCCCCTTCTAAACAAATAGTTTACGCCTTTTTGCAGGAAGTGGAAAACGGGAAGCACGTCTTTTTCATTCTTTTTTCCAACGCGTTATAATGGAGCCAAGGAGTGATAGACATGAACGTACACATTACAGAACCCGCCCAAGCGCGGATTGATGCCTTGAAAGGCGACCGTGACGGACAGATGCATTTGTTTTATGAGACGGAAGGTTGCGGCTGCGGCAATAGCGGCATCTTCGAGATTCGCTACGTGACCGAAACGACACCGGAAGACGTCGAGATTGATTCGAACATCGGCCCGATCCTCATCAAGAACTGGACGAAAGTGTTTCTCGACGATGACATGATCATCGACTATCGCGAAGATAAACGATCGCTCGTCTTGAAGAGCAACGGCCAAGTGTTCAACTCGAACTTACTCGTGACCGATGGGACCGGTTGCCAATTGAACGTCCCAAGCCGATGAAACAGGCGCTACGCGAACATCCTAGCCTCTGGCTATGGTTCATCCTCAGCTTCGGGCTCGGCCTGTTCGGCATTTACCTCGCGTTCGCGGACTCGGTCTACACGATGACGGCCGTGATCGCCTCGCTGTTCGCCTTCGGATTCGCGCTTCAACGTACGGCGAAGAAGATGGAATCATAAGATTTTCTCTTAAAAAGCATGAAAAAGTCGTCACTCCCATAACCGGAAGTGACGACTTTTTGGTTTCGCTTTCAGTTCACATTGATAGTATAGAACGTAATCAACCCGCCATCCCCAAGTTCGGCGTAGGCGATTTGGCCATCCCGATAAATCGGCTTGGACGTCGTGCCACCTCGATTCGGCAAATATGAGACCGTCGCTTCGTTCAAATCCGCAACCAATAAGCGATTCATGCCTTCGCGGAACAGGATTCGCTGATTCGGTAAGAAACGAAACGAGTCGAAGGTAATCTTGGACTGTGCGCTTTTATGTTGGAACTGTTTCGCTTCTTTCGTCAGTCCTACAAACTCAGCACGCCCTTCCTTCCCGAGCGCAACATAGTCCGCACCTGCTTCAAAGTCGATCAACGCATCCATATCTTCATCGAACGTCCCATCGAGCGTGGTCAACTTTGTCGTCTTTTCCCCATCCTTGAATTCGCTTCGATGGACGATGACCCCACCTTCGCTGTCGCGATAGTCGAACACGTACTCTCCGTCTCGAGGCTCCCCTTCTTGAAGTGTATACGTTTGTAACGTTTCGACCGCATCCGTCGCCGGAGAAAACTGCATAATCGTCGATGTCGTCACCGTCTCCGATGCCTCATAATCGACCCATGTAACATGTTCGTCCGTCGCACTCAAATGTGGAACCGGCGTCTCGAACGCACTGACCCCTTCCGCGAGTTCGGTCGGTTTCGTTTCATTCAGCTTCATTCGATAAATCATCCATGCGTAGGCATTGTCTTCCGTCAGCTCATATTCAATCCAAATCAGCTCGTCTTTGATGCCGACAAGATTGCCAATCGTCTTAGATGTTTGATAAATCCGTTGGTTGGACTTGTCGGTCGCATCATACACGTATACGTCATTCCCGATTTCCCCGACCGAATCCGTGTAGATGATGCGGTCATCGACCACATGTTCCGGTCCGACCATCGCCGCCTTGTGCGCGAAGAACAACGTCAGATCATGCGTCGTCACATCCCCTAACGACTCGAGCTCACCCTTGCTTCGTAACACGATTGGATTTGCCCCATCACTTTCGGTAGGAGCCTTCGCCTCCTCGGTTGTCTCCTTCACTTGCGGCGTCGCTTCTGTCTCTTTGAAACAACCTGCTAACATGACACTCAGTCCGACCATGATCCCCATCACTTTCATCGTTCTTGTTAATTTCATACTTCTCCAGTTCCCCCATCTTTAACATACAATTTATTCCATAATCATATCATCTTCTTCCTTATTCATATATACGCAAAAAGACCCGCCAATTGACGGGTCCTTTTGACTAGACGTTATTTCTTCTCTTTCACGGCTGTACGAATCGACAACTCTTGGAGTTGCGCGTCCGCTACCGGGCTTGGTGCTTGTGTGAGCAAGTCGCTCGCCGACGCCGTTTTCGGGAAGGCGATCGTGTCACGAAGGTTCGAGCGACCCGCGAGGATCATGACGAGACGGTCGAGACCGAGTGCGATACCCGCGTGCGGCGGTGTGCCGTATTCGAACGCTTCGAGCAAGAACCCGAACTGATCGACTGCTTCTTGTTCTGTGAAGCCGAGCAATTTGAACATGCGCTCTTGAATGTCACGCTCATAAATCCGCTGCGATCCGCCACCGAGCTCGTAGCCGTTCAAGACGAGGTCATAGGCGAGGGCACGTACGCTCGCCGGGTCCGTTTCGAGAAGATGGAGGTCTTCACGGTTTGGCATCGTGAACGGGTGGTGGTTGGCGTAGAAACGGCCGTCTTCTTCTTCGAACGTGACGAGCGGGAAGTCCGTCACCCAAAGGAAGTTGAACTTCGACTCATCGATGAGTCCGAGCTCATGACCGAGCTTGACGCGAAGCGCGCCGAGGCTGTCGGCGACGACTGTCGGTTTTGATGCCACGAAGAGGAGCAGGTCGCCCGCTTCCGCGTTCGTCGCTTCCATCAATTTCTGAGCGTACGTCTCGTCGAAGAACTTGGCGATCGGTCCGTTCAAGCCTTCTGGCGTCACTTTGAGCCAAGCGAGGCCTTTGGCACCGTAGACGGCTGTGAACTCTTGGAGCTTGTCGATGTCTTTACGCGAGAACTTGTCCGCTTCGCCTTTGACGTTGATCGCTTTCACTTGTCCGTTCGACTCGAGCGCCATGTCGAACACTTTGAACCCGGCACCTGTGACAGCTTCCGCCATGTCGATGAGTTCGAGACCGAAACGTGTGTCCGGTTTGTCTGATCCGAAACGGCGCATCGCTTCCGCATATGTCATCCGTTCAAATTTGGCCGGTGTGTCCGTGCGACCAAGTGTCGCCTCCATCACTTGCGCCATCATCGATTCCATCATCGCCATCAAGTCTTCGACGTCCATGAAGCTCGTCTCGATATCGACTTGCGTGAATTCCGGTTGACGATCGGCCCGAAGGTCTTCGTCACGGAAGCAGCGAGCGATTTGGAAGTAACGGTCAAACCCGGCCACCATGAGGAGCTGCTTGAACAGTTGTGGTGATTGCGGGAGCGCGTAGAACTCGCCGCCGTGGACACGGCTTGGGACGAGATAGTCACGCGCGCCTTCCGGTGTCGATTTCGTCAAAATCGGCGTCTCGACTTCGAGGAACTCTTCTTCCGTCAAGAAGTTACGAATCGTGTTCGATGCTTTCGAACGGAGGCGGAACGTCTCTTGGAGCGCCGGACGACGAAGGTCAAGGTAACGGTATTTGAGACGGAGGTCTTCGGAGACGTTTTCCGCCTCGTCACCGATTGGAATCGGCGTCATCTTCGCCGCGTTCAAGATGTTAATCTCTGAAGCGATGACTTCGACGTTCCCGGTCGGCATGTTCGGGTTCTTGTTCTCACGCTCGAGGACAGTCCCTTTGATATCGAGCACGTATTCGCTGCGAATCGATTCGGCGAGCTGGTGCACCGCTTCGTTTTCCGGGCGAACGACGACTTGGACGATGCCTGTGCGGTCACGAAGGTCGATGAAAATGAGTCCTCCGAGGTCGCGACGTTTTTGTACCCATCCTTTAAGTTGTACCTCTTGGCCGATGAGTGACTCTGTCACGCGGCCGTTCATATGTGTGCGTCCGATCATTGTCCTGCTCCTTCCGATAGTTCACGAATTTTGTCTGCGACGGCCGAGAGCGGCACGTCGACTTGTTCCCCGGTCGCCATGACCTTGAGGGAAGCTGAGCCGCGTTCGACTTCATCGTCTCCGAGGATGACGGTGAACTTCGCGTTCAAGCGGTCGGCTTGTTTGAATTGGCCTTTGAACTTGCGGCCGAGGTAATCGCGGTCCGCCTTGAAGCCTTCGCTGCGAAGCAGTTGCAACAGGCGTGTCGCCGTCACTTCGACTTCCGTGCCGCCTTGGGCGACGACGAAGACGTCAAGTCCCGTCTCGAGTTCAGGAAGTACTCCTTCGTTCTCAAGAGCGAGGATGAGTCGCTCGAGCCCGATCCCGAAGCCGATGCCCGGCATGTCCGGTCCGCCGATGTCTTGGACGAGACCGTTATAGCGTCCACCGCCGCAAAGCGTCGTGATGGCGCCGAAGCCTTCTGCTTCTGACATGATCTCGAACGCCGTGTGCGTGTAGTAGTCGAGACCACGGACGAGCGTCGGGTCGACCTCGTAGGCGACACCGAGCGCGTCCAAGTGCGCGAGGACTTTCTCGAAGTACGTCTTCGACTCTTCGTTCAAGAAGTCGAGAATCGATGGTGCCGATTTCATCGACGGGTGGTCGCGGTCGACTTTACAGTCGAGGACGCGAAGTGGGTTCTGGTGAAGCCGCGTCTGGCAATCTTGGCATAACTCATCTTGGACCGGCTCGAAGTGACGGATGAGCGCTTCGCGGTGAGCGTTGCGGCTCTCGGCGTCACCGAGCGAGTTGACGACGACTTTGATTTTTTTAAGCCCGAACGATTTGTAAATCGTGTAGGCGAGGCTGATGACCTCGGCGTCAACGGCTGGGTCGCTACTGCCGATCGCCTCGACACCGTATTGGTGCAGTTGGCGGAACCGTCCCTTTTGTGGACGTTCGTAGCGGAACATCGGTCCCATGTAGTACAGTTTCGTCGGCTGGTCAGGGCTACCGAACAGCTTGTTCGTGACAAAGGCGCGGACGACCGAGGCCGTGCCTTCCGGACGGAGCGTATACTCGTCCTTGCCTTTCTTGACGAGTGTGAACATCTCTTTTTGGACGATGTCTGTCGTCTCGCCGACGCTTCTTGTGAACAGGTCGGTCGTTTCAAAAATCGGGGTACGAATCTCTTTATAGTTGTAACGGGCGCTGATGTCGCGTAGTTTCTCTTCGACATACTGCCACGTCTCGACCGTGCCCGGAAGCAGGTCTTGTGTGCCGCGTGGTGCTTTCATCCAATTTCCCTCCTTAGAATACAAAAAGGCCCTCGTCCGCAAAGGGACGAGAGCCTGTTAAAGTTTCCCGTGGTACCACCCTCGTTGCAGAGCCAATACTTGAAACTCTGCCACTCGAAATCGGTTAACGCCCGATGAAACGGCTCCCCCTACTAAGCGTTCAAGGAAGCACCTCCAAAGTGTCGTTCGGGTCATCATCCAGTCGATGCTTTCAGCCTAGGCATCGCTCTCTTTGCTGGTGGGGTGACCGTACTCTTCTTTATCGCAGGTGTTAGGTTATATGGTTCATGATGCCGAATCGTGCCCGCTTCTGTCAAGCGTTTTTTTCGAGCATGAGCGTGACCGGTCCGTCATTGACGAGCGCGACGTCCATCATCGCCCCGAACTGCCCGGTCTCGACGACGAGCCCGTGCGTCCGCAAACGATCGTTGAATTTCTCGTAAAGCCGTTCCGCGATGTCCGGCTTCGCCGCTTGCGTGAACGCGGGACGACGGCCTTTCTGCGTGTCGCCGTACAGCGTGAACTGTGATACGGATAATACTTTCCCGTCGACGTCTTGAATCGATAGGTTCATCTTCTCGTCCGCGTCCTCAAATACACGGAGCCCGGCCACCTTGTCGGCGAGCCAGTTTACTTCCGTCTCGGTGTCCTCGTGGGTCACCCCGACGAGGAGCAGATAGCCGGCCTCGATTTGGCCGACCGTCTCCGCGTCGACGGTGACCGAGGCTTGTTTCACTCGTTGCAACAATACACGCACTGAAATCTTCCTTTCGTTACGTCATCATGACTCGGCTGACCGAGTACACGTCCGAGATTTGCTTAATCCGGTCGACGACTTTTTGCAGATGGTTCACGTTCGGAATCGAGATTGTCATCGAGATGCGGGCCTGTTTGTTCTGGTCTCCGCGTCCACTCACCGCCACGATGTTCGTGTTCGTCGCCGAGACGGCTTGAAGCACGTCGTTCAAGAGCCCTGAACGGTCGTAGCCTGTGATCTCGATGTCAACGTTATAGTTCTTCTCTTTTGCTTGCCCGGCTTCCCACTCGACCGTGAGGAGCCGCTCCGGATGCTGCTCATTGATGATGTTCAAGCAGTCTTTCCGGTGAATCGACACGCCGCGTCCGCGCGTGATATACCCGACGATTTCGTCGCCCGGTACCGGGTTACAGCATCGGCTCATGCGGATGAGCATATTGTCGATCCCTTTCACCGAGACGCCGGCCTCGGCCGTCTTCTTCTTCGGTGACTGACTGACTTTCAATTCGTTGATCGCGTCCGACAGTTCAAGTTTCGGTTCTTTCCGCTGCTTCTCCGTCAACTTGTGGGCGACTTGCGCCGCCGTGATGCCATGATACCCGACCGCGGCGTACATCTCTTCTTCGTTCCCGAAGTTGAACTTCTCGACGACGACGGCAAGCGACTGGTCATCGATCACTTCTTTCGGTTCGAAACCGAGCTTCTTGATCTCGACGTCGACGAGCTCTTTACCTTTCTCGACGTTCTCTTCACGCTGTTGGCGCTTGAACCATTGGCGAATCTTGTTCTTCGCTTGGCTCGAGACGGCTAGTTTGAGCCAGTCCTTGCTCGGCCCGTAGCTGTGTTTCGACGTGATGATCTCGATGATGTCACCCGTCTCGAGTTTATGGTCGAGCGGCACCATCCGTCCGTTCACTTTCGCGCCCGTCATCCGGTGACCGATTTCGGTATGGATGCGGTAGGCGTAATCAATCGGGACCGAGCCTTTCGGTAACTCGAAGACGTCGCCTTTCGGTGTGAAGACGTAGAGCATATCGCTGAAGAAATCGACTTTGAGCGATTCCATGAACTCCTCAGCGTCGGTCGTATCTTTTTGTAGCTCTAAAATCTCGCGCAGATGGGCGATTTTTTCATCGAACCCGTTCGTCGCGACACTCTTTCCTTCTTTATAGGCCCAGTGCGCGGCAATCCCGAACTCGGCGATGAAGTGCATGTCCTTCGTCCGGATTTGCACTTCGAGCGGCTCACCCTTCGGTCCGATCACCGTCGTGTGGAGAGACTGATACATGTTCGGTTTCGGCATGGCGATGTAGTCTTTGAACCGGCCTGGCATCGGCTTGTACTGCGTGTGGATGATGCCGAGGACGGCGTAACAGTCGCGAATCGAATCGACGATGATCCGGACGGCCATCAAGTCATAAATTTCATTGAACTCTTTTTTATGCTTCACCATCTTGTTGTAAATCGAGTAGATATGCTTCGGACGGCCGTTGACATCGGCCTCGATGCTCACGTCCTCGAGAACGGTGTTCACTTCCGTGATGACCGATGTGACGAGCGCTTCGCGTTCGGTGCGCTTCTGTTTCATCATCGAGACGATCTTATAGTATTGCTGCGGGTTGATGTAACGTAACGAGATATCCTCGAGCTCCCATTTTATCGTCGAGATCCCCATCCGGTGGGCGAGCGGGGCAAAGATTTCGAGCGTCTCTTCCGCCTTTTGAACTTGTTTCTCTTTCGGCATATGTTGAAGCGTCCGCATGTTGTGCAGACGGTCGGCCAGCTTGATCAAAATGACGCGCACGTCTTCTGCCATCGCGATAATCATTTTACGGTGATTCTCAGCGAGTTCTTCTTTTTTCGATTTATATTTGATTTTACCGAGCTTCGTCACTCCATCGACGAGCATGGCCACATCGACACCGAACTCATCGGCGAGTTCTTTGAGCGTGACGTCCGTATCCTCGACGACGTCGTGCAAGAGCGCCCCGATGATGGTCGTCGCGTCTAACCCGATATCAACGAGAATACCGGCCACTTGGACCGGATGCAGAATGTAGGGTTCGCCTGAACGTCGGAACTGACCGGTATGATGCAGTTTGGCGTATTCGTAAGCGCGTCTTACTTCGGCAATCTCGTCTTCACCCATATACTCCCCGAGCGCGTCGAGAAGGTCCTCAATACTTACGATTTGTTTTTTGGTCATAACATTCGACACCCTTTTTCTTACCGCTCCAATCGACTCGGACAAGTCGCAGCATGGTAGTAGTTAACGTACGTGGTTGTTCTAATTTTACTTACTATTATCGAAAAAATCTGACGACCTGTCAAAGGTTGTGGGTTGTTTTACTTAAAAAACTATTTAAAAAAGGGAAGCCATCGCTTCCCTTTGATTAATCTTCGTAACGGATGAGTGAGAACACGTCGTATCCTTCGAGACGCTCACGTCCACCAAGTCCATCAAGCTCGATTAAGAATCCGATCCCAGCGACGACGCCGCCGAGCTGTTCAATCATTTTGATTGTCGCTTCGATCGTTCCGCCTGTTGCGAGCAAGTCATCCAAGATGACGACTTGTTGGCCCGGTTTGATCGAGTCTTTGTGCATCGTCAAAATGTCTGTGCCGTATTCGAGTCCGTAAGAGACGCGAACCGTCTCACGTGGCAACTTGCCTTCTTTACGGACCGGGACGAACCCGAGCTCAAGTGCGTATGCTGCCGGGCAACCGACGACGAAACCGCGTGCCTCAGGGCCGGCGATGAGTTCAGCACCGCGCTCCTGTGCGTAAGCGATGAGCTCGTCGACCGCTTTTTTATAAGCCGGGCCGTCTTGCATGAGTGACGTGATGTCCTTGAAGCTGATCCCTTCTTTCGGGTAATCCGCTACTTCTTTAATATGCTGTTTGAAATCCATTTTATGTGTAAGCCTCCTGCATCTTGTTCGATCGCAATGATTGTAACCGCTCTTTCAGTTCTGCCAACGACGCATAGATGAAACGCTCCTCGAGTTGGACTCGTCCGACCCGGCGCTTATAACACGGCGCTTCGGTCAAATCACGTTTCGGCGCTTCTGGATTCACTCCAGGCAGTCCGTCTTCCATTGTAACAAGAAATTCGAGTTCAGAGAATACTTGATGCATAAATTGAATCGTATTTTTTGACCATTTTCGCTCGATTGACAAACGAATCAAGTTTTCGCGGAGGTTTTTCCGTTCGCACGTCGCCATATGGACGTAATATGTTCGGAAATCTTCTCGCGTCGGCAACTTCTCAAAAAATGAGCCGCCTTGTCCAAACGCACAGTACACGCGCTCGACGTCTTCGGTCAACATGTCCGCGAGCACATCTTCCTCGTCCGGCAAATCGAGCAGGACGACGAACGGTTTGAGCGGCGTGCTGAGATCGTGGAGCGGGAAGTCGTCCCGGCCTTGGAATGATACGAACGACGTCGTCTCGCCCGGAAGCTGTTTCAATTCGTCGAGCGAGTTTTTCTTGCCTCGGTAGTCGAACACTTGGAAACCGTCGACACGGATGTCTTGAATCATGAGCTGCGGCTTGCGCATCCCGTTCCATTCATTGACCTGCAGACTGCCCATGACCGAAACGTTAGCCATCTTCGAAATTTCGGAGACGACGTGGCCGAAGCCGAAGCCAATCCCGTCGAGCTCTCGTTTGTCCCCTGCGAGCTGGACTTTCAAATGGGTATTGTCGCGTCCGATTTGACGAATGTCACGCAGCCGCGCATCCGCTACGACGACGCGCGGTGATGGATTGCCCATCCCGAACGGGGCGAGCTTGCCGATCTCTGCAATCAAGTCGAGCGACACGTCGTTCACGTCAAGTTTCAAGTCGACGTTCACGCGGGCAACGAACGTCTCGTCCGGAATCGATTCGGCTTGTTCGTTCAGACGCCGGCGCAGTTCGGCCACGTTCTCCGATAACAAGGTCATCCCGGCTGCGGCCGGGTGTCCGCCGAAGTGCGGCAAGATGTCTTCATTTTTCGACAGTTCTTTGAACAAGTCGAAACCGTCGATCGAACGGCCCGACCCCTTCGCCTTCCCTGTTTTCGGGTCGTGGCACAACAGGATGACCGGACGATAGTACGCCTCGACGAGTCGTGAGGCGACAATCCCGACGACACCCGGATTCCATCGTTCGCTGGCGACGACGAGAACGCGATCGTCCGACATCGAGGCCTCGACGAGTTCCGTCGCTTCTTTGGCGATTGTCTTGACGATGTCTTGACGTTCTTTGTTCTGTTTGTCGAGCTGCTTCGCCAGTTCGAGTGCTTCCTCGACGCTCTCGGCGAGCAACATTTGGAGCGCCGGCATCGCTGAGTCAAGACGACCGGCGGCGTTGATGCGCGGTCCAAACGCAAAACCGACCGACTCTTCGTTCAATGTCCCGTCCGTCAACGCGCACACTTCGCGGAGCGCGAGAATGCCTGGACGTTTTGAGTCATCGAGCGCTTTCAGACCAAGCTTCGCGAGCAAACGGTTCTCCCCGTCGAGCGGGACGAGATCGGCAATCGTGCCGAGGACGGCCAAGTCGAGAAGCTCGTCCGGCATCCGGTCGAGCACGGCGTGCGCCACTTTGAGGGCGACGCCTGCCCCGGCGAGTTTGTCATACGGATACGACGGGTCGATATGAGGATGGATGATAGCGAATGCATCCGGTAACGTCTCTTTCGGTTCGTGGTGATCGGTGATGATCAAATCGACACCGAGCTCTTTCAAGAGCGCCGCTTCTTCAATCCCCGAGATGCCGCAGTCGACCGTGATGATGAGGGTGAACCCTTCACCGGCGGCCCAGCTGAACGCCTCTTTGTTCGGCCCATATCCTTCGGTGAACCGGTTCGGGATATAGCATTCCGCCATGACGCCAATCTCGGTCAAGGCGTGCCACATGACGGCCGAGGCGCTGACACCATCGACGTCATAGTCACCATATATGAGCACCATCTCGCCTTCGTCGGCCGCCCGTTTCACACGTTCGACGACTTTTGGCATCTGTTCAAATAAAAACGGGTCGTGGAACGTCAATTCATCCTCGACGTATAAAAACGCCTTGGCCGCCTCGACGTCGCGGTGCCCCCGTTGTGTGAGGAGCGTCGCGAGTTGCTCCGATATATTCAATTCTGTCTGTAACTGTTCAACCGCGGCCGTATCCATCTCCGGATACACCCAACGTTTCTTCGCATGATACATAATGCCTCACTCCAATCAATTGTAGATTATATCAGAACGAGCGAGTGAAGTGCCGTCTTGACATTCAAAAAGGTCCCCCGATTGACTCGGGAGACCAGTGGTTACGCCTCTAGGGCAGCTGATTTCTTTTTGTTGAGCGACATGCCTTTGATGAGCAACCAAAGGTACGAAGCGATGAAGATCGACGAGTACATTCCCATGATGAGACCGACGAGAAGCGCGAGCGAGAAGCCGCGAATCGATTCGGCACCAAAGATGTACAAGGCGATGACGGTGAACAATACAGTGACGACCGTGTTGATCGAGCGAACGATAGTCTCTTGAATCGCTTTGTTCACGAGCATACGGTACTCGTCCATCGTCTTGATCTTTCGTTCTTTCTCATACGCTTGGATGTTCTCGCGCACCCGGTCGAACGTAACGATTGTATCGTTGACCGAATACCCGATAATCGTCAAGATCGCGGCGACGAAGTACAAGTTGACCTCGATGCCAAAAATCGAGAACGCCACAAGCATGAAGAACGCATCGTGGAGCATGGCGACGACGGTGGCGACACCGTAAGAGAATTGGAAGCGGAACGTGATATACAAGATAATCCCTAGCGATGCGAGCGAGACGGCGTAAATCGCGTTACGGGCGATGTCTCGACCGACTTCGGCTGAGACGGTGCTGATGTTCGGGTCGTTCCCGAACGTCTCCGTGAATACGGTCTTCACCGAAGCGACTTCATCTTGAGTGAGCTGCCCGACGAACGTCACGTTCGCGAGCGTCCCGCCTTCTGCATATTGAACGGACGAAATGTCTTCATCCACGCCTGCCTCGGTGAAGGCGGCCGCTAAATCGTCTTGCGACACTTGCGACTCGGTCTGGACTTCGACCCGCGTTCCAGACGCGAAGTCGATTCCGAGGTTCAAGCCGCGGAAGAACAAGATCCCGAGTCCGATGATGACGACGGCACATGAGATGAGGAACAACGTGCGCATCGGTTTAATATAGTTTAATTCAGTGAGCTTAAAGTTCACGGATTTCACTCTCCTTCACACCAAACCAGCCTTTGCGCTTGTCGAAGAGACGACTTGCGACGAGGAGGTGCATCAAATAGCGCGAGATGAAGACGTTCGAGATGAACGTCATCGCGATCGAGATCATGAGCATGAGCGCGAACCCTTTGACGGAACTCGTTCCGAAATAGAACAAGACCGCTGCCGAGATGAGCGTCGTCAAGTTGGCATCGATGATCGTACTGAGCGAGCGACGGTTACCGGCACGGAACGCCGATAGGACCGACTTCCCTGAGCGGAGTTCGTCTTTAATTCGTTCGGCCGTGATGATGTTGGCATCGACTGCCATACCGATACCGAGAACGAGACCGGCAATCCCTGGGAGCGTCAAGACGGCGTTAATGCCGTTAAAGAACAACATAATCAAATTGATATACAAAATGAGCGTGATGATCGAGACGAGACCGGGTAAACGATAGAAGAACAACATGAACAAGAAGATAGCGACGACACCGATGACCGAAGCGAATACAGTCTTCTCAAGTGCATCTTGACCGAATTGGGCCGAGACCGACGTCGAGTAAATCTCTTCAAGTTTGACCGGGAGTGCCCCGGCGTTCAAGATGTCTGCCAGGCGTTGACCGCTCTCGGCGTCGATGCCGCCACCTGAGATGATCGCTTTATCCGAAATGATTGGTCCAGTGACCGACGCATCCGATACGATTTTCGAGTTCTCTTTTTGGATCTCTTCTTCGTACGTGTCGCCTTCCTCATAATCGAGCCAGATGACGAGGCGGTTTTCTGGTGGCTGACGTTGCGCGATTTGCGACGTGACTTCACCGAATTTCTCCGCTGACTGAAGCGTCAATTCGACAACAGGCTGATTTTGTTGGTTATAACTGACGGATGCCCCGCGCGGTGCGAGGTCTTTCCCGTCGAGAAGAACGTTATCGTCCACATCGCGGAACGTGAGTTGCGCCGTCGACGACAGGACTTCTCGCGCCTCGTTTTGGTTCGAGACGCCCGCGAGCTGGACGCGGATGCGGTTGCTGTCCTCAATCCGGATGTCCGGCTCGGACACACCGAGCACGTTGACCCGGTTGTTGATAGCGCGAACGGTTGCATTCATCGCCGATTGGTCGATGACATCGCCGTCTTCGAGCGGTTGCACTTCATACAGCACTTCAAACCCGCCTTTTAAATCGAGACCGAGGTTCGTGTTCTTCTCGACCCAAGGTGTCGTGAAGACGGCGAGTAGAATCGTTGCAATCATGATGACCGCAAAGATCGCGATATTCCCTTTTTTGTACATACGACTATTTCCTTTCTAAACACATGTTCTCGTAAAAAAACTTCTCTCGTTAACATTACAAATATTCTAAACATTTATCAATCGTTTTCCTGAAATTGTAACACCCACACGTTGATTTCCCACGCTTTTTTGCACTTGCGACTAAAAGTTGCATTAGGGCAAAACTTGAGCTATGATGTGATTATCAACTTACACACTACATGCAAAGGAGTCCTTTCTAATGGATAGTACGATACTCTATGCCTTTTTACTGACGCTGTTCGCTGGACTCGCGACGGGGATAGGAAGTATGATCGCCTTCTTCGCCAAACGGACCAACACGGCATTCTTGTCGGTATCCCTTGGCTTCTCAGGCGGGGTCATGATTTACGTATCCTTTATCGAGATTTTTCCGAAAGCGCTCGATGAACTCGTCGGGGCCCACGGAGAGCAGACCGGGACGCTCTATACCGTCCTCGCCTTCTTCGGCGGGATGTTGTTGATCGCCTTGATCGACAAGTTCATCCCGTCTCCGGAAAACCCACACGAAGTCAAATTTGTCGAGACGATGCAAAACGACCCGTCGTCCCAGGAACTTGCGACGACGGCGACCGAACGTGTCCCATTGAACCAAGAGACGAAACAACGGCTTCATAAAATGGGTCTGTTCATGGCGCTCGCCATCACCATCCATAACTTTCCGGAAGGTTTGGCCACGTTTATCTCGGCCCTCGATGACCCGGCGGTCGGTCTCGCCATCGCCATCGCCATCGCATTACACAACATTCCGGAAGGCATCGCCGTCTCGGTCCCAATCTATTATGCGACCGGTTCTCGGAAGAAGGCGCTGAAACTGTCCTTCTTGTCCGGACTTGCCGAACCGCTCGGAGCGGTCGTCGGTTTCCTTCTTTTGATGCCATTCTTGAGTGACACGGTGTTCGGCCTCTTGTTCGCAGGCGTCGGCGGCATCATGGTGTTCATCTCGCTCGACGAGTTACTCCCAGCTGCCCGTGAATACGGACGGGCCCACCATGCGGTGTACGGCATGGTCGCCGGTATGATGGTCATGGCAGCCAGTCTGATTTTGTTAATGTAACCGAAACAGCGTCTCCCCGATTGTCGAGGAGACGCTGTTTTCATGCCTTGAATAAATGAACAAGATCTTTCAACTCGACGGACATATGGCTCATCGTCTCGGCGATGCCGTTGATTTCTTGAATGGCGGCGAGCTGTTCTTCGACGTTCGCGCCTGCTTCTTCCACGCTTCGTTGCGTCGACACGGCATTCGTCGACATATCCTCGACCGAGACCGCTACCTCGGTCGTGTTCGCGCTCACTTCTTCCGTCGCCGCCGCGATCTCACTCATTTGACGAGACGTCTCTTGAATGACAGAGACGATCTCACGGAACGCACCGGCGACTTCTCCCATTTGGGTGACGCCGCTCGTCACATGCTGGCTTGTGACGTCGAACGCCGCTTCTACTTCCGACGTGTCGCGCTGAATGTCGGCGACGACCGCTTGAATCTGTTTGGCCGACTGTTTCGACTCTTCGGCGAGTTTTCGGACCTCGGCCGCGACGACGGCAAACCCTTTCCCGTGTTCACCGGCCCGGGCCGCTTCAATCGCGGCGTTTAGGGCTAGCAGGTTCGTCTGTTCCGTGATGGCGGTGATCGAACGCGTGATTTTCTCGATCTCGAGCGATTGATTCGATAAGCGCTCGACCATCTGTTGCGTCAAGTCGTTCGCTTGTTGAATCTCCCGCATCTGCTGCTCGGCCAACTGAATTGTCTCCAGTCCCCCACTCGCCGCTTCGAGTGTATGAATCGTCTGCTCGTTCACGCCTTGCGAGGCAGCGGCGATTTGGTTCAAGCCGACGACGGCTTGATTGACGCCGGACGTCCCTTCTTCGGCCCGTTTCGCCGACACTTGGGCGGCAAGGTTCATCTGTTCGAATAGACCGGCTACACCTTGCGTCGTCGTGGCGACATGGTCCGTACTGGCGTACAGCTCTTCCGAATAGGCCGTCACTTTATCCGAGGCTGCACCGACTTGGCGAATCAGGCCGACGAGGTTCCGTTTCATATCGTTGAACGCCGTGACGAGGTCACCGAGCTCATCGTTTGAACCGACCTCGATATCGTCTCCGGTCAAGTCTCCCTCGGCAACGACGCGCGCTTCGCTGACGAGTCGATTGATCGGCTTCAAGAACAGCTTTTGGAGGGCTACTAGTGAAAGTAGACCGACAGCGACGCCGATGATGCTGATGACGATCATCCAGATGATCGATTGCCCGGCACTCGCCTGGACCGCTTCCGACTCAGCGGCGAGCGCTTCGCCTTGATACGTGACGAGGTCGGTCACCGTCATTCGGACACGATCCGTCGTCGGTGTCACACTCGTATTGAGCACCGTCTTGTATCCGATCTCGTCTTGTTGTTGACGGAGGTCGATGACGCGCGCCATCTCCGTGTCGAGATGTTGATTGAACTTCTCGAGATCATCAAGCCAGGCGAGCACTTTCGGATCTTCTGTCGACTGTTGGAGCGTATTCATCAATTCGTCCCGTTTCGTTTGGGAAGCCTCAAGGCTAATCAACGTTTTCGGGTTCGAGACGAGCAGGTAGTAGTTCAAATAACGCTCGGCATCGGTCACGGTCAACGCCAAATCTTCGGCGACGAGCATATCTTGGAGCCGCTCGTTCAAGACGCGGTCATACTCTGACGTCGCGTTCTGTAATTGATACGAGCCGAGCGCACCGACGATCAATAAAGCGATCAGTGTCGGCACGAGCGCCATCGCCATCTTACGGCGCATCGACGAGCGTCCTTTCACGCGGTCAGGGCGACGTCGTACCTTCCATTTTTTGAGTGGGCGTAGCAATCGTTTCACATCCATGTCTTCTTCTCCTTCTTTCCAATTCTTCTCAACTTGACGATAATGCAAACGTTTTCACGATTCAATTTGATTTTTGGAAAACAGGTGGATGATTCGTCGGATTGACGAAGTTTGTCAAAAATAAATCATTTTTCAAAGTATGACAAAAAAAATACGCCTGACCAGTGATGGTCAGGCGTTGTTTGGTTACTCGGCGAATGATGAGTTGCCTTTTTTCGTCACTTCAGCAATCGCACTGCGATTGAACTTGAGGAGTGACTGGTCACATTTCAATGTGACTTGTGTATCTTCGATTTGGTGGACGACGCCGTGAAGGCCGCCGATTGTTACGACGTGATCCCCACGCTCAAGCGCGTTTTGCATCGATTGTACTTCTTTCTGACGTTTCGTCTGCGGACGGATCAACAAGAAGTAGAACACGACGAAAATAAGGATCATCGGTAATAGTGCTACGAGAGTTTCCATGCGTAAAATTCACCCTTTCCTTCAATATCAGGTTCATTATACCGTGAAACTGAAACGTTGTCACATAATCGCTGTCAGAACAATTTAGAAATTCTTGGCGTTTGGTTTGTTATACCCATATTCTTCGAAAAACTCTTCCTTGAAGTCCAAGAGACGGTCTTCGCGGATGGCTTGACGTACTTGACTCATCAAGTTCACGAGGAAGTGAAGGTTGTGTGTCGAACAGAGGTGAAGCCCGAACATCTCGTCGGCGCGAATCAAGTGGTGCACGTACGCGCGCGAATAGTTCTTACACGTGTAGCAATCGCACTTCTCGTCGATTGGTCCGAAATCCGTCTTATGTTTCGCATGTTTGATCGTGACGCGGCCTTTCGATGTCATAAGCGTCCCGTTGCGGGCGATCCGGGTCGGCAAGACGCAGTCGAACATGTCGATGCCGCGAATCGAGCCTTCGATCAACGCATCCGGTGAACCGACGCCCATCAAATAGCGCGGCTTGTTCTCCGGCATGAACGGTGTCGTGAACTCGAGTGCGCGGTACATGACGTCTTTCGGTTCACCGACCGATAATCCACCGACGGCATAACCTGGGAAATCAAGCGAGACGAGGTCGGCCGCACTTTGACGACGGAGATCTTCGTACTCGCCGCCTTGGATGATACCGAACAACGCCTGGTCTTCCGGACGTTCGTGTGCCGTGAGGCAACGCTCTGCCCAACGGCTCGTCCGCTCGACCGATTTCTTCATGTATTCATGCGTCGCCGGGAATGGCGGGCATTCGTCGAACGCCATCATGATATCCGAACCGAGCGCGTTTTGAATCTCCATCGCCTTCTCCGGTGACAAGAACAACTTGTCGCCGTTCAAGTGGTTGCGGAAATGGACGCCTTCTTCTTGGATGTTGCGAAGGTCGGCGAGCGAGAAGACTTGGAAGCCGCCCGAGTCCGTCAAAATCGCGCCGTCCCAGTTCATGAACTTATGAAGGCCGCCGGCTTGTTTGACGACCTCATGTCCTGGACGAATCCAAAGGTGGTACGTGTTCGAGAGGATGATGTTCGCTCCCATCGCCTTGACTTGTTCCGGGGCCATCGTCTTGACGGTCGCCTGCGTGCCGACCGGCATGAAGACAGGTGTCTCGAACGAGCCGTGCGGCGTATGGACGATTCCGTGCCGCGCTCCCGTCTGTTTACATGTGTGGATATGTTCGTATGTGACTGCGTGTTTGGTCATTTGTTCTCTTCCTTCCTCGTGATGAGCATCGCGTCCCCAAAGCTGAAGAAGCGGTAACGTTCTTGTACCGCCGTGCGGTACGCGTTCAAGATGATGTCGCGCGACGCGAACGCCGAGACGAGCATGACGAGTGTCGACTTCGGCAGATGGAAGTTCGTGATCAGCCCATCAATCGCCTTCAACTCGACGCCTGGGTAGATAAAGATGTCCGTCCAGCCCGATGACTCGACGAAATCCCCATGGTCGCGCACGATCGTCTCGAGCGTCCGGGTCGACGTCGTCCCAACGGCGAAGACGCGTCCGTTATTTGCACGGACATCGCGGAGCGCTTCAGCTGAAGCGGCCGACAGTTCGAAATACTCACTGTGCATCGTGTGCTCTTCGATCGTATCGGCCGTGACGGGGCGGAACGTACCGAGACCGACGTGGAGCGTGAGCGGGATCAGCTTGACGCCTTTCGCCTCTGCCGCTGCGAGCAGTTCTTCCGTGAAGTGGAGGCCTGCCGTCGGTGCGGCCGCACTCCCGCGTTCACGGGCATACACCGTCTGATAACGGTCTTGGTCGTCGAGCTGTTCACGGATGTATGGCGGGAGCGGCATCGTGCCGAGCTCATCTAAAATCTCATAGAAGATGCCGTCGTAATCGAACTTGAAGCGGCGTCCCCCTTCCGGCAGCTCTTCGACACATTCGGCCCGGAGCAATCCGTTGCCGAACTCGACGATGGCACCGACTCGGACTTTTTTCGCCGGTTTGACGAGCGCTTCCCAGACATCGTCTTCCGTCTGTTTGAGTAAGAGCAGTTCGACTTTCCCGCCCGTCTCCTGCTTCGCCCCGAACAATCGGGCCGGGAGCACGCGCGAGTCGTTGACGACGAGAGCGTCGCCTGCCTGCAAGTAGTCGAGCACGTCACGGAAATGACGGTGCTCGATATCGCCCGTGTCGCGGTCGAGGACGAGCAGTCGTGAGCTCGTCCGGTCAAGAAGCGGTACTTGGGCGATCAGTTCTTCCGGTAAGTCAAAATCATAGTCGTTTACGTTCAATTGAATGTCTTGCATATCGTTACTCCTCTTCATAGCCAAAATGCGTCTTTGCGTACTGGGTGATCATCCGGCCGCGCGGCGTCCGTTGCAGAAAACCTTGTTGCAACAAGTACGGCTCATACACGTCCTCGATCGTTTGGGCATCCTCCCCAATCGTCGCGGCGAGCGTCTCGAGTCCGACCGGTCCACCGCCGAACCGCTCGACCATCGCCCGTAACAGCCGATGGTCGACTTCGTCGAGCCCGAGGGCGTCGACATGCAACCGGTCGAGCGCGTCTGAAGCGAGCACCGGATCAATTTCTTTCGTTCCCGCCACTTGGGCAAAATCACGAACCCGGCGCAACAGCCGGTTGGCGATCCGCGGCGTACCGCGTGCACGTTTCGCGATGGCACCGCTCGCCTCTGGTGAGATCGACAGGCGGAACAGTTGGGCCGTCCGACTGACGATGGCGGCGAGCTCATGCGGCTCGTAGTATTCGAGCTTCAACGTCACACCGAAGCGGTCACGGAGCGGCGCCGACAACATGCCGGCCCGCGTCGTCGCGCCGACGAGCGTGAACGGCGGTAAATCGATGCGGACGCTTCGCGCCATCTCGCCTTGTCCGTAGACGATGTCGAGACAGTAGTCTTCCATCGCCGGATAGAGAATCTCTTCAATCGTGCGGCTCAAGCGATGAATCTCGTCGATGAACAGGACGTCGCCCGGTTCGAGCGTCGACAGGATTGCGGCGAGGTCACCCGGGCGTTCGATGGCTGGGCCGGCCGTCGTCTTGATGCCGACGCCCATCTCGTTGGCGATGATTTGGGCAAGCGTCGTCTTTCCGAGTCCCGGAGGACCGTAAAGGAGGACGTGGTCGAGTGTCTCGCTGCGGAGCTTCGCGGCTTGGATAAAGATCGACAAGTTGCCTTTCGCCTTCTCCTGTCCGATGTACTGCTCGAACTTTTGCGGACGCAAGCTCCACTCTTCAGAGTCTTCATATTGTTGATGGGATTGTGACAACAATCGTTCGTCCATGGTCTCCTCCTTATTTCAATAGCAATTGCAGGGCGCGCTTTATGTAAGCGTCTGTCGTCAATATTTCTGAATTCAGTTCCTTGCGGACACGGGTGATCTCACGCTCTGAATACCCGAGTGCGACGAGCGCTTCGCACGCCTCGTCGAGTTCGGAGGCCCCTTGAGCGAACAGTCCGGTATTCGGTACGTAATCCGGGGCGAGCTCGGACAGCTTGCCTTTCAAATCGAGCGCCATCTGCTTCGCCGTCTTCTTGCCGACACCCGGGAACTTCGTCAAATACTTCTCGTTCTCGGTCTCGATCGCGTCGATGAGCGCGTCCATATCGCCTGAGGCGACGATGGCGAGTGCGCCTTTCGGTCCGATGCCGTTGACGCCGAGCAGTTTATTGAACAGTTCGCGTTCCCGACGTGAGCGGAAACCGTACAGTGTCTGTTGATCTTCACGCACATAATGATGCGTAAACACGATTACATGTTCGTCTTGTTCACGATAAAAAAACGGGTTAGGCACATGTACTTTGTAGCCGACGCCCGAAACATCCAACGTTATATATTCCGCGCACACATAGGCGACGGAGCCTTTTACGAATTCAATCACGGTCATATCTCCTCTTCATGGGAAAACTGCATTCATTGTACCATAACCACCGCCACGAAAAAAGGACAGGCGATTGCCTGTCCTCAGTGCGCGAGCATCCGCTCGAGGGCGAGTGTCGCCCACTTCGTCGTCTCTAGATCGACACGGATGACGTTGACCGGATCGGTCTCGAGCGACTCGAGCGCCCAGAGCAGATGCGGCAAATCGATGCGGTTCATCGTCAAGCACGGACACATGTACGGATTGAGCGAGATGATATCGAGCTCGGGGTGCGTCGCCGTGAGACGGTTGACCAAGTTCATCTCGGTGCCGACGGCCCACTTCGTCCCCGGCGCGCTCGCTTCGATTTGCTCGATGATATATGACGTCGACCCGGCCTCGTCCGCCGCCTGAACGACGTCGAACGTGCACTCGGGATGGACGATGATGCGTCGTTCCGGGTCGTTCTTCCGTAACGCCTCAATTTGGGCGACGTTGAACTTCTCATGGACCGAGCAGTGCCCTTTCCACAGAATGACCCGCACGTCCTCGATGTCACCCTCATAGACGAGTCGTTCCCGGAGTGGGTCCCAGACGGCCATCGCCTCGAGCGGCACGCCCAAGTCATATGCCGTGTTCCGTCCGAGATGCTGGTCCGGTAAGAACAGAATCCGCTCGCCCGCCTCGAGTGCCCAACGGACGATGTCATGGGCATTGGAAGATGTGACCGTCGCGCCCCCGTTCTTGCCGACGAACGCCTTGATCGCCGCCGTCGAATTGACGTACGTGATCGGAATGATATCATCACCGAACGTATCGGTCAGCTCTTCCCAAGCGACCTCCGTCTGATCGATATCGGCCATGTCCGCCATCGAGCATCCGGCCCGCATGTCCGGCAAAATGACGAGCTGGTCGTCACGCGTCAGCATGTCGGCCGTCTCGGCCATGAAGTGGACGCCACAGAAGACGATGAACTCCGCCTCGCTCATCTGTTCGGCGAGCCGTGCGAGCTGGAGCGAATCTCCGGTCGCATCCGCGAACTGGACGACCTCGTCTTTTTGATAGTGGTGGGCCGGTAAAAACAGGCGGCTGCCGAGCCGTGCTTTGATGGCTTCAATCCGTTGTTCCATCTGTTCAATCGTCAACTCAGCGTACTGCGCTGGCATCGTTCCGAGTAATTGCATGTTTGATTCCTCCTACAAGATTTAGACTGCAATCGAGCGCCGTCACCGAATGCGTCAACTGCCCGATCGAGATGACGTCGACACCCGTACCGCGATACGTTGCGATCGTCTCGACAGTGATACCTCCTGACGCCTCCGTTTTAATATGTGGTGGTACGAGCGCACGCCACGCCTTCAGTTCTTCGGGCGCCCGGTTGTCGAACATGATGATGTCGGCGTTCGCCGCGATCGCCTCATGCAGTTGTTCGAGCGTCTCGACCTCGACTTCAATCGGCGTCGTGTGGCCGGCAAGCATCCGAGCTCGTGCGACCGCGTTCGTGATCCCGCCAAGGGCCGTGATGTGGTTGTCTTTGATCATGATGGCATCGTCGAGACGGAGCCGATGGTTCTTCCCACCACCCGAACGGACGGCATGTTTCTCAAGCATACGAAGCCCGGGCGTCGTCTTGCGGGTGTCCGTGACGGCGATCGTCGGGTCGTCGAGCCGTTCGACGCAGCGCCGCGTCATCGTCGCGATCCCGCTCAAGTGCTGGACGAGGTTCAACAGCACCCGTTCCGTCTCAAGGAGCGTCCGCGTCTTGCCTCGCAAAATAAAGAGCGTGTCACCTGCCGTGACGTTCGTGCCGTCCGGTTGGCACGATTCGACGACGAGACGTTGCAACTGCGCCAGCTCGAGGACCACGTCCATGCCGCAGAAGACGCCGTCTGCCTTGGCACTGACCGTGGCGAGCGACGTCTCGCGGTGGTCAATCAAGGCACTCGAGGCGTCCCCAAACCCGATGTCCTCATGTAAAAATGCTGTCAGCTGTTCGCGCAAGGCGATTTTGTTCATCTGAATCCTCCGTTCTTATGACGGCACTGGCCAACAGGCGTGCCGCTTTCAGACTCAACGTCTGTTCACTTAATTGTCTTGACACGTGTTTCGTCTGTGCCAGTTGTTGGGTATTTTCTAAGAAACTTACGATTTCGCCAATCTGAGGCGAGATTGTCAACCATTCCCCAATCTGTTGCCGATAGCGGCTGAACAGATCATCCGAAACATCATACACGGTCGTCTCGTTCACCGTGAACGGCTTCTCCTCCACCATCACCGCTGCCGCCACCCGCTTCCCGAACACCCAGCATTCGAGTAACGAATTTGACGCCAGTCGATTTTTCCCGTGGACGCCCGAATCGGCGACCTCACCAACCGCATATAACCCAGCGACGGTCGTCCGCCCGTCTACGTCGACGTCCACACCGCCCATATGAAAATGTAGCCCGGGCCGCACTAGGATTCGCGTCGCGTCGAGCCCATACATCCGGCACGTCTCGACGAGTTTCGGGAACCGTTCATCAATTCGCTCGACGCGACTCGTATCCAAGTAGACGGTGCCGTCATGACGCGTGAGTGACCGAGCGACCTCGTCCCTAGGGGCGAGGCTTCCGAGTGGATGGTGAGCCATCACGTGACGTCCTGACGCATCGACGAGCGTCGCGCCTGCTCCTCTTAACGCTTCCGTGACGAGGTGGGGCGAATCGACCGCGAGTAACGTCGGGTGGAATTGGATACGAGACAAGTTCTTGAGTCTCGCCCCGACCTCGTCCGCCAAGACGAGCCCGTCCCCCGTGACCGAGCGACAATTCGACGTCCAATCGATGAGTCCACCGATTCCCCCGGTCGCCAAGACGACGGCTCCGGCCTGGACGTGAAGACGTGTCTTTCCGTTGAATCCGGTCGCCCCGGTCACGCGGTCGTCGGTCTTCACCAACGAATCGATCAATACGTGTTCCATGACGGTCACGTTATCCGGCAATTGACGACGAAGCGTAGCCATCACGTGCCGTCCGGTCTCGTCCCCGCCGACGTGAAAGATTCGATTCATGCCATGCGCCCCTTCACGTCCGACGGCGTACTCAGCACCCTCCCGGTCGAAGACGACACCGAAGCGCTCCAAATCGCGGATCGCGCTCCGTCCTTCTTCGACGAGTGTATAGACACGGTCGGGCACGGCTGCGAGTTTCGAGGCGACGAGCGTATCCCGCTCATGGTCGACACTCGATGGCTCCAAATACGAGCTCGCGATCCCGCCTTGGGCCAGATCTGAGTTCGCGCTTGTCACTTCGTGCTTGGAGACGACAAGGACGTTCAATGAATGAGGCAAATGGAGTGCCACCGTCACGGCGGCCAAGCCAGCCCCAACGATCAACACATCGACCCGTTCAAACTGTAAAGACATCTGTATATCACCTGTTTTTCATATGTAATGTTGACTTGTAAACTAGTTTCGCATAATTTTGTGAAGAAGACAACATGAGAAAAGGGGAACTTACGATGAACCGTTACTTTGATTATGCGGCGACGCACCCGATGACAAAATCCGCTCTCGACCATTACGTGGCCATGGCACGAAGCGTATACGGTAACCCGTCTTCCCTCCACACGCACGGCTATATGGCGGAAGATTACTTGACCGAATCCCGACGTCTGTTGAAGCAGGCGCTCGGGCTCGACATGCTCCGCGGCAAGCTCCTCTTCACCGGAAGCGGCTCCGAGAGCAACTATATCGCCCTCACGAGTCTCCGGAAGCGCATGAAAGGCAGTGAAGTCATCACGTCGTGGCAAGAACACGACTCGGTCGCGCTTCTGCTTGACGAGTGGGAAGCCGAAGGGCTCACCGTCCACCGCTTGAAGCTGAAGGACGGACGGTTCGACCACGAGACGTTCACGCATCTGCTCGACCGGGATATCGGGCTCGTCACGTTCCAACACGTCAACTCGGACACCGGATGGACGCTCCCGCTCCACAACATCCTCTGCCAGTTGAAATATAAGAAAGTGTTGTTCCACGTCGACGGCGTCCAGGCGCTCGGCAAGATCCCGGTCTCCGTCGACGGGATTGACGCCTATTCGTTCAGCGCCCATAAAGTCGGGGGGCCGAAAGGCGTCGGCGGCCTCTATATGGAACGGCTGTTGCCCCCGCCCTATTATCCGGGACACCATCAATACGGCATCCGTCCCGGCACCATCGACGTGCCCGGCATCTGCGCTTTCGTCAAAGCGTTCACCGACCATCACGAGCAACGGACACGTCATGAAAGAAATTTCTTGGCGTTTCGTGCTATCTTGAAAGAGAAGACATCGTCTTACGTGGATTGGCTCGAGTTCGACCAGCAGAGCCCCGCCATCTTCTCGTTCGTCTCGAAACAGCGGGACGGGCAATGGTGGATGACCGAACTCGACGGGCTCGGGTTCCAAGTGTCGGCAGGGTCGGCCTGTCGGGCCGGCCAGAACGGACCGAACCGGATGCTCGAGTCGCTCGGCTATGAGACGAGCGCCTGTCACGGACTCGTCCGCATTTCTTTCGGCGAAGACACGACCATCGAGGCCACGACGGCACTCGCCGAAGCCATCGTCACTTTAGCAAGGAGAGTTGGATCTTATGAACAAACGCTTAGCCGGTGAAGAACGCCGGCGCACGTTACTGGAAATGATTGAACAGAGTTCCGAGCCGATCACAGGCTCCGAGCTCGCCCGCCGCGTCGCCGTCAGCCGACAAGTCGTCGTCCAAGACTTGTCGCTCTTGAAGGCGAAGGGCCATCAGATCGTCGCGACCGCCCGCGGGTACGTCTATCTACCAGGTGAGGCGTCACCGTCCGCCTATACCCGTAAAATCGTCTGTCGCCACGAGGCCGAGGACATGGAAGCGGAGATGAACGCCATCGTCGACGAGGGCGTCACGATTCGCGACGTCATCATCGACCATCCGGTCTACGGTTCATTGACGGGGCAATTGATGGTGAAGAGCCGTCGCGACGTCCGTGCTTTCCTCGAACGGGTCGAGGCGAACCAAGCCGCCCCGCTGTCGCATTTGACGGGTGGTCTCCACATTCATACGCTCGAGGCCGATAGTGAAGACGCCATCGATGCCGCCGTCTCAGAACTTGAACGGCTCGGCGTCCTCGTCTCCGAGCTCGACTAAGATGTCACAAATACGTGACATCTTTTCTTTTGCTTTCGACTCATGTTCGTTATACTGATGGATGGAATGCATCCTGTACAAAATTTGGAAAGGGGGAAACGGTCATGTGGCACTTTCTCGAGCAACTGTTGCTCGGGTGTGGCGTTTTTAGCGTCCCGCTCGGCATCTTCATCCAACTCATCCCGAACGAGCTCGTGCTCGCCTACGGCGGCTACCTGACCGGATCTCTCGACACCTCGTTCCTGTTCGTCTTCCTGCTCGCCTGGGCGGCGTTCGTCATCAGTCAAATCGTCTTATATGGGATTGGCCGCTACGGAGGACGCCCTGTCGCCCTTCGCCTCTATCGGTCGTTCCGCATCAGCGAGGCGAAGCAACGCCGGGCCGAGACTTGGTTCGAGACGTACGGCGCTTGGATCGTCTGTCTGAGCGTCATTTGGCGCCAACTGTTCGCCGTCAGCGCCGGGGTCATGCGGTTATCGTTCCGGAAGTTTTTGACGGTGACCGTCCTCATCTTCGCCGTTTGGTCGTTCATCTTCGTCAAACTCGGGATGATGCTCGGCGACAATTGGCGTCACATCGGTGAAGTCACACACGGGTTCTTGCCGTACGTCGGCATCGGCATCGGGCTGTTCTTTCTCATCCGCTATATCCGTGCGAATCCGCGCCTATTCAAAAAGTCAGCCTGAGCAGATGCGCTCGAGCTGACTTTTTTTGATATAGAGGGAAAACGGATCGTGATGACGAATATAGAGTTATGAGGAAAGCGTTTTTTTCTCGGAATAGAGACAGCCACCTTCAAAGGAGGAATTACCATGTTCCATCGTCGAAAAACGTACACCATCCGTCCTGAGCGCTTAGACGAATTCACCGAATTTTTCCATACATACCTGTATCCGATTCAGGTATCGCACGGCGCACGGCTCGTCGGTCGTTGGGTGACCGAAGACAAGAGCGAGGTCATGGCCCTGTGGGAATACCGCGACCGCGAGCACTACGAGCAAGTCGAACGCGATTACCGTTCGAGCGGCTTGCGCCGCGAGGCGATGAAGAAGCGGGCCCGTCTCGGCAAAGATTTATATATCAAATCGAGTGAGGAGTTCATGATGCCGACCGGTCACTATACGCCACCGCGCACGATCGTCTCCGTGACCGCCTATGTCACGAACGAGGCCGGTGAAGTGTTGCTCGTTCAAAACACGCACCGGAGCGACACGTATGAGATGCCGGGCGGACAAGTCGAGGAGCATGAATCGATCGTCGACGCCGTGCATCGTGAAGTGAAAGAAGAGACCGGTGTCGATATTGAAGTCGAAGGCATCACCGGTATTTATCAAAACGTCTCCTCGCGCGTGCTCTGCGTCACGTTCCGTGCCCGCTACGTCTCCGGCGACCTGCAACCGCAGGAAGGCGAGACGCAAGAAGTCGGCTTCTTCAAGGTCGATGCGTCGAACGTCGGCGACTACATCAAACGTGAGCACTTCCAAATGCGTCTCGTTGATGCGATCGACCCGACGTATATGCCGCACGCCATCTATAAAGTTCGACCATACGAGCTGCTCGAACGCGTCGAGCGCCATCATACCGTCTAAACAAAAGGAGGGACCGCCAGTTGGCGGCCCCTCCTTCAGTTCGTTTACGCTTGTTCGACCGGTTCGGATTGACCCGTCTCGACGAGCAATTTGCGAATCCGACGCTTTTCGACGTGGAGAACGGTGAACGTCATGTCATCGTACGTGACACGCGCACCTTTCTCTGGAATGTCTCCTAATAGTTCGACGATCCAACCACCCATCGTGTTGGCATCTACTTCAGGTTCTTTAATTCCCATCTCATCAGCGAACTCATCGACATCCATGTCGGCCATACACTCGTAGACGCCGTCACGGAGTCGTCTCAAATAGACGATCGATTCGTCGTGCTCGTCCCAAATGTCTCCGACGAGCTCCTCGAGCATATCTTCGAGTGTGATCAGACCGGCCGTCCCGCCGAATTCGTCGAGGACGACGGCCATGTGCGATTGTTTTTGCTGGAGTACAGGAAGCAGCTCAATCAATTTTGTCTGCGGCGATACGTACGTGAGCGGACGAATGAGCGAACGGACGTCCGTCACTTCATCACGCATCATCGAACGAAGGAAATCACGCTCTGACAACACCCCGATGACGTTGTCAATCGAGTCTTTATACACCGGCAGACGAGAATGTCCACCGCTAAAGATCGTGTCTTTGATCTCTTCAAGCGTATCGTCAATGTCGACGGCGAGGATATCGATCCGCGGCGTCAACACATCGTCGACGGTAATGTCGTTGAAGGCGAAGGCGCTATGCACGAGTTCCGCTTCGGTCTCGCCGAGCACCCCTTCTTCTTCTCCCATATCGACGAGCACTTTCAACTCTTCTTCCGTCACCGACGGCTCTTTGTCGTTCATCCCAATCATGCGGAGCACCAACTTCTTCAACCCGGTAAAGATCATCGTCACCGGTTTCAAGACTTTGACGAGGAACAACAAAATGCCGCTGATGAGAAGCGAATACTTCTCCGCGAACTCTTTCGCGAGCGACTTCGGTAAAATCTCACCGAAAATCAAGATGACAATCGTCGTCGCGAACGTCGAGATGACGAGTCCGGCCCCACCCGAATAAATACTCGTGGCGATGGCCGTCGATACCGTCGCGGCACCGATGTTGACGATGTTGTTCCCGACAAGGATCGTCGAGAGCGTGTCATCGAAGCGGTCGACGAGGTGGAGGACGCGCTTGGCGCCCTTGTCCCCGTCTTCACTCATACGAATCATCCGGACGCGGTTCACACTCGAGAGCGCGGTCTCGGCAGAAGAGAAAAAGGCTGACAACATAACTAAAACTGCATAAAGAATTAAACTAGACGAGGGCACAGGGTCCACGTTTACTTCACACTCCATTTCATTAATAAAAGATTATTCGACAAATTCGAATTCAAAGTCCAAGATGGCGACGACGCTGCCGTCTTCGGCACCCAACTTGCGAAGGTCGTCATCGACGCCCATTTGACGCATTTGACGCGCGAAGCGTTTGATCGACTCGTCGTGATCGAAGTTCGTCATCTTGAAGAGCTTCTCGATGCGCGGCCCCGTGATCACGAAGCGTTCGTATTCATCGACATGAATCTGATACCCTTTCTCTTCCTTCTCGTAACGATAAACGACACGTGGTGTGGCCGTCTTCTCTTCGAGCTCTTCGAGTGGGAACTCAGGTGTCGAGTCCACGAGATTAGCTACTTCGATGAGCAGGTTGCGGAGTCCTTCTTTGGCGAGTGCCGAGATCGGGAAGACTTTGACGTCGTCTCCGATTTTCTTTTGGAACTCTTCCAATAATTCCGGCGCATCCGGCATGTCCATCTTGTTGGCGACAACGATTTGCGGACGCTCGAGGAGGCGTAAGTTATACGACTCGAGTTCGCGGTTGATTGTCGTGTAGTCTTCGAACGGGTCGCGCCCTTCCATGCCACTCATATCGATCATGTGGACGATGACTTTCGTCCGCTCGATGTGACGCAAGAATTGGTGACCGAGGCCGACGCCTTGGCTCGCCCCTTCGATGAGTCCAGGAAGGTCGGCCATGACGAAGTCACGGTCGTCTGCCGTCTTGACGACACCGAGGTTCGGTGTGATCGTCGTGAAGTGATACGCGCCGATTTTCGGGCGTGCCGACGAGACGACCGACAAGAGCGTCGATTTCCCGACTGACGGGAATCCGACAAGACCGACGTCGGCGAGCAATTTCAACTCAAGACGCAATTCGCGCTCTTGACCTGGCTCCCCGTTCTCGGCGATCTCTGGTGCCGGGTTGGCTGGCGTCGCAAAACGACAGTTCCCGCGGCCACCGCGGCCACCTTTGGCGATTGTGGCCCGTTGGCCGTGCTCGGTAAGGTCGGCGATGACCGTATCGGTCGATGCATCAAATACGATCGTACCTGGTGGGACTTTGACGACGAGCGGCTTCGCTTTTCGTCCGTGCATGCCTTTCGACATCCCTTTTTCACCGTCATGGGCGATGAACTTTTTCGAGAAGCGGAAATCTACGAGCGTGCGCAATCCTTCTTCTACTTCGAATACGACGTCACCACCGTGACCGCCGTCTCCTCCTGCTGGTCCACCGTCTGGAACATACTTCTCGCGGCGGAACGCGACCATCCCTTTACCGCCGTCTCCAGCTTTTACAAAAATATTAACCTGATCGACAAACATTTAATTCCCCTCCTTTATAACGAACGTAGAACATTCTACTGTCTGCTCGTACACTTCGTCTGACGTGAACACGTCGTCCGGCACATGACCGAAGACGCGGACCATCAGTCCGTCCGTGAACGTCACATGAATCGGTCCATCCGTTCCTGACAGAAGACGGACAAGTTTGTCCGCCACACGCGCGTCGTCGAGCGACACACGGTCGGCCGATACCTTGTAGGTCAACCGTCCTTCCCAATTCGCTTGTATGATGACGAGACTCGTCATCGGCAAATCCAAACGAACGAGCGCACTCTCCTCGTCGGCGTGCTGACGATATCACTCGTACAGCTCCTCGAGTTTTTCAGGCTCGAGCGCCGCATACAAGGAGATCATCTGAAGCCGATTCATCCATTCGTGACGGACGGTCGATAATAGTTTCAGTGCTGCCTGTGAGTTCATGCAATCCTCTCCTAGGTAAAACTAGTAAAAAAGACTCTAACCAAATAAGTGGCTAGAGTCTTCTGCGTGGTTCTACTTACGCAACTGGGTAAACGCTCACTTGTTTCTTGTCGCGACCAAGACGCTCGAAGCGTACTACGCCGTCAACTTTAGCAAACAATGTGTCGTCGCCACCACGGCCTACGTTTTCACCTGGGTGAATTTTCGTACCGCGTTGACGGTAGAGAATCGATCCAGCTGAAACCGTTTGTCCGTCAGCGCGTTTAGCGCCGAGGCGTTTCGAAATCGAGTCACGACCGTTTTTAGTCGATCCTACTCCCTTTTTCGATGCGAAGAACTGAAGGTTCAATTGTAACATGAGGTCCACCTCCTATTGTTCAATTTGGATATAATCACCGTAACTCTGGGCGATCGTGTCTAGTTGCACGAGCATCCCTTCTAATAACAATTGGGTGCGAGTCATATCCTCCGGTGATAGGTCAGGATACGTCTCGACATAAAAGTAGCCACCCTCTGTTTTGTCTGCCATTTCTACAAGAAGCGACTGACCGGCGAGTACCTCGACAGCGTTGTATGCCCCAAAGATGATGGCAGAAACGCCGGCACATACCAAGTCAGAACCGGGTTCGGCAAAGTTGGCGTGACCTGTCACTTCGACGGAACGAATCGACTTCGTCTCGTCTCGTCTGACCGTTACTCGAATCATAGCTTACGCTTCGATTTTCTCGATGCGAACTTTCGTGTAAGGCTGACGGTGACCTTGCTTACGACGGTAGTTTTTCTTAGCTTTCATTTTGAAGACAGTGATCTTCTTAGCGCGGCCGTGTTTTACCACAGTACCGACAACTTTAGCGCCCTCTACGAGTGGAGCTCCGACTTTAACATCGTCACCACCAACGAAAAGAACTTCACCGAATTCTACAGTACCCTCGACATCAGCATCGAGTTTTTCGATGTAGATCTCTTGACCTGCTTCAACTTTGATTTGCTTACCACCAGTTTTGATGATTGCGTACATATACGTGCACCTCCTTATTAAACTCAGACTCGCCATCCAGGGCAGGGCGAAACCGTTTCAACCCGTTCTGTGCGGTTGTAGCCATTTGGGTGCTTCCAAACGAACTAACGTTATAGATAATACCACTCTCGTTTCATCGTTGTCAATGACGAGATACGAAATTCTGACATTCCTCGAGCGTCCCGTAGAACGCCACATCCGGTTCTCCCTCGACGAGGAGGACCGTGCAGGCAAACCCATCCCACGACGCGTCGTGCCACTTGCCCGGGAGCGTCAAGACGACCGCTTCGACTTCCGGCGCGAGCTCCATCAAAGCACGTTCAATCCGAGAGAAGACGGCGAGCTTCGACGGTTTCCCGTCGTGCGTCATCCGGTCTTGAATCGAACGTCCCGTGCGTTCCCGGGACAGCTCGAACAAGCCCATACGCGTGAAACCGTACACTTCGACGCGGCGTGGATCACGGGCGCCCAGCTCTTTCATCTTTTTCAAGAGCCGGGCCTGCCCGTCTTTTGACCCGCGTAAGAAGTCGATGACGACCATGCCGCCGATATTGCGCAGCCGGAGCTGCTCCATGACCGCGTAGAGCGCGGCCTCGTTGATTGTGTCGGCCGCCCGTCCCTTGTCTTTGACGGCGACGTTCTTGCCGCTGTTGACGTCGATGACGGTCATCGTCTCAACTTGTTCGACCAAGACGTAAGAACCACCTTCAAGCCAGACGACGCGCTGTCCGAGCTTTTCAATCGCCCCGTCGAGCCGGGCCGCTTCTTTCATCCGACCTTTGCCGACATGGCGTTCGACGTTGACCTCGAGCCGTGATAACCGCTCTTGTGCTTCCTTGTCGTTCAACATGACCGACTCGACCGCATGGCGGCGCACGAACTGTTCACACAGCAGCTCATCCTGCCCGCGTCGTGCCGTCACGACGTCCGCGGCTCGACGCCGAAGCAAGGCAAGTTCTTCTTGAAGGACGTCCGGGCTAGCTTGCCCTGACTCCGTCCGAAACAAGACACCTTCCGCTTCTTCGAGCTCGAACACTTTCGATAACCGGTCCTGGGTGACGAGGTCGAGCTTCCGGCTATACAGCTTACGCCGACCGTATGGGAAGTAGACGATGTAGCGTCCGCCGAAGCGGATGTTCTCCGTCACTTTATGATGTTTGCCATTGATGCCTTCTTTCGTCACTTGGACGAGGCGTTTGTCACCGACGACGGCCGCCTGGCCGATGCCTGGCACGTTCGGATACGCCTCGAGCGCTTTGAGCGTCTCGGCAATCGGCAGGAAGAACGTCGTCTCGCCGGTCGTCAAAAACGCGGCGCCGAGCGACGGGTGAATCCGTTCGATTGCGGCCTCGAGAATCGTCCCGACCGACAGTTGGTCGATGAAGCGTTCCTCGACCTCGAGGAGACGTTCCCCATCGACGAGCATGGCCCGTTCGATGGACGGGGTCCGTTCATAGATCAATCGCACACGTATCTCTCCTTTCGACACAAAAAGGCAACTTTCGTTGCCTTAGGCTTTTTTCATTCCAAACTTCATCATGAGCCGCGTCCAGAAGCCGACCGGTTTTTGTTCGGTTTGAATCGACATGAGCGGCACCGACTCGCCGAGAATGCGGCGCGTGATGTTGCGGTACGCTTGTCCGGCGTTATTGTCCGGGTTCATCGTGACCGGCACTCCGCGGTTCGCAGCGGCGATGACTTCTTCATCGTCGACGACGACGCCGAGCAAGTCGATCGACAAGATACGCATGATGTCATCGATGTCGAGCATGTCGCCTGATTCGACGAGGTGGTTCTTGACGCGGTTGACGATCAGTTTCGGTGCCGCGACGTGTTCCGCTTGCTCGAGCATGCCGATGATGCGGTCCGCGTCTTGAACGGCAGCCTTCTCAGGCGTCGTCACGACGACAGCCTCGTCGGCGCCGGCGATGGCGTTCATGAAACCTTGCTCGATACCGGCCGGGCAGTCGATCAACACGAAGTCGTATTCGGTCTTCAACTGGTCGATGATCTCTTTCACTTGCTCCGGTTGGACCGATGTCTTGTCTTTCGACTGGGCCGCAGGCAAGAGATACATCTCTTCGAACCGCTTGTCACGGACGAGCGCCTGATGCAGCTTGCACTGCCCGTTGATGACGTCAACGAGGTTATAAATGCTCCGGTTGTCGAGTCCTAAGATGATATCCAAGTTCCGTAGACCGATATCCGTATCGACGAGACAGACCGAGTGGCCAGACAATGCGAGGCCCGTCCCGAGGTTCGCGGTCGTGGTCGTCTTCCCGACGCCACCTTTCCCCGACGTCACGACGATGGCCCGACCTTTCTTCACTTCTTTAGCTGTATGTACAGGCTCTACTACTTGCTCCATCAAACTCACCCTCTCTGTAATTCCATTGCATATGCGTCTTTCAGCCCAGTCATGACTTGACGAAGACGCGTCATTTCAATGCCCTGATTCGTCTGATACGCGCATCCCATCTCGATCTCCGGAAGCTCTTCGTCGTCGTCCGACGCGAGCACATGTTCACCGATCGCTAAAAACTTCGGATGGAGCAGACTGGCGGTGATGACCGCTTCCTCCCATCCTTCGACACCGGCACGCACATTTCCTCGTATCGTCCCTAAACAATATATGCTGCCCGTTGCCCGAACCTCGGACCCCGGGTTGATGTCTCCGATAATGAGCACCGAGCCATCGAAATCGAGCATTTGCCCGCTTCGAATCGTCCCGCTATGGTAGTGGAACGTCTTTTTGCCGTAGGTCGCTTTCGCCTCTTCGGTCAACATGACCTCGCTCGACAGCTCCTCGATATAAAAAACGCCATGACGAGCGACGACTTCACGAATTTGACGTGACAGCTCCTCGTCGATGTAACGAGTACCCGCGTGCAATTTGAGTGCAATCTTCCCAGAGGGCGGCTCCATTTCTTGTAACGTGGCCTCAAGCTCTCCGAGCACCTCATCGATGCCACTCCGTGGATTGAAGTGGATTGCAATACCGTTGCGATGTCCTTTTATCGTAATATGTCGTTTACGCTCCATCATGGCTACCCTCTTTTCGCTACAGGCCGCGGCGCCACGTATCGTGTCATCGGCACGTATAACAGTGCGATGGCGACAGCGTTGACGGCGAGCGTCCCTGGAATCTGTTCAACTAATAGTGTTTGAATGGTCATGGTCGTCCCACCGACCGCCGTCATGACACTGAAAATCCCGAAAGAAAACACGAGGATCATGAATGTGAACGTGATGACGACCGAGAAGAAGTTCTCACCTATATATTTTAACACGAAGCTGACTAAGAGAGGAATGAGTGAAAAAGTAAATAAGTAAATTCCGAGCAAGTCGGTGTAGACGATATCATACAATAGCCCGAAGACGAGACCGAATCCGAGCGCCGACTCCCAGCGGCCATACAAACTGACGTACATCAAGCCGATCAGCGTCAAATACAAGAACGGCGTCACATAGTGCCATGAGAAGATGGCGGCCCATGTCCCTTCAATAAGAAAGAGGAGGAACAGGGCGATGAACACTTTCATGTTACTCACCCGCTGCTCCTCCTTCCTCGGGACCCGTCAAGAACGGTTCGTCTAGCGTTCGATCGATGACAAACATTTGCGAGAACTCGTTGAAGTCCGCCTCAGGTTTGATGCGGGCGACTTGAGACACGCCGTATTCGTCGGTTTCGATTGACTCGACCGTACCGATGACAAGACCGGCCGGATAGCGCCCACCGAGACCTGACGTCGACACGATCTCGCCTTCTTTCAACTTGACGCTGTTCGAGACCTTCGTGAAGAAGAGCTCGTTCGTCTCGCTGTCGAAGCCGTCGATCGTCCCGTACGTCGCTTTGCCGTCTGCGTCCTTGACGACGGCCGAGACGTTGTTCGTCCGGTTGTTGTCAGAGAGGAGTTGCACTTGCGACGTATAGGCGCTCGTCTGGATGACGCGACCGACCATACCGCCGGCGGCCGTGACGGCCATGCCTTTCTCGACACCGCGCTCTTCCCCGACGTTGACCGTTACGTAGCGCTGCCAGTCGTTCGGCGTACGCCCGATCACTTCGGCGGGAATCAAGTCAAAGTCACGGAGCGACGTGTCGGACGCCTCGACCATTTGCCGCAATTCTTCGTTCTCACGGCGCAGGTCATCGGCCTCGACCGACACTTCCGCGTATTTCGTCAAATGTTGTTTCAATTGACGGTTCTCTTCATAAATATCGCGTACGTTCGAAATCGAGGACACGGTACTGTCCATCCAGCCGATCGGCACCGTGAACACCCGTTGGAACGTTCCGACCACATCACGCGTGACGTCTTGGTACCAGGCGGATTCCGACCGTCCTCGAATCGAAACCCCTAAAATCACAACGAATAAGATGATACCGATCAGCGTGATGATGAGCTTTTTATTGCGTACGAACCGGCTCATCGTGTGTCACCACTCATCGACGCGACGAGATGCCTGATTTTGAACGGAGGACGTCCATCATTTCAAGAGATTTTCCTGTCCCGATGGCGACGCAATCGAGCGGCTCATCCGCGACGAGTGTCGGGATGTGTGTCTCGTCCGAGATGACGTCATCCAAGTTTTTAAGTAGGGCTCCACCGCCTGTGAGGACGATGCCGCGGTCCATGACGTCAGCAGCAAGTTCCGGCGGCGTCTGCTCGAGCGTTTGTTTCACGCCCGCGAGAATCGCTTCGACCGTATCCGAGAGTGCTTCGCACACTTCAGAAGCCGAGACTTCGATTTGTTTTGGAAGACCTGTCACGAGGTCGCGACCACGGATTTCCATTTTCTCATTCTCGTTCGAAGCGTCGATGCGAGCCGAACCGACTTCCATCTTGAGCGTCTCTGACGTCCGCTCCCCGATCATGAGGTTGTATTTGTTTTTGATGTAACGAATAATGGCGTCATCCATTTCGTCACCGCCGACACGAATCGATTGGCTCGTCACGATGCCGCCGAGTGAGATCACTGCGACTTCGGTCGTACCGCCACCGATATCAACGACCATCGAGCCTGTCGGTTCCCAAACCGGGAGACCGGCGCCGATTGCTGCCGCGAACGGTTCTTCGATTGTGTACGCTTCACGTGCGCCCGCTTGCTTGGCTGCGTCTTCGACGGCACGTTTTTCGACTGACGTGATGCCGCTTGGCACACAAATCATGACGTTCGTTTTCGATGAGAACAAACCGCTCTTCGACTTCTGAGCTTGCTCCATGAAGTATTTGATCATCGTCGCTGTCGTTTCGAAATCGGCGATTACCCCATCTTTCATCGGACGGCGTGCCGTGACGTTACCCGGCGTACGTCCAATCATATCCTTGGCCTGGTTACCCACGGCCTCAATTCTACCTGTATCTGTACGGAACGCCACTACCGACGGTTCACGAACAACGATGCCTTGACCTTTTACATAAACGAGCGTATTTGCCGTTCCAAGGTCGATTCCGATTTCTCGGTTAAAACTACGAAACATACGTGCTGCTCCTCTCTTGGTTACACTATTTTTTATTATAACGGAAAAATCATGTTTGAAAACGTTCATTCGATTACAGGTTATTTACAATAACGTTCATCTCAGTCCTGTCTCACCGTATATTAGTGTGCCTTCTTTTCGACAAAAACGCAAATCAAAAAGCAAGCGCGTGTAAGCGCCTGCCTAGATTGTTCCGGGTTCTCGTCAAATCTGCTGCAACGTCTCGGAGACGGCGGCTTGAAGCTTCGGGCGATTCACGTCCGCCAATTTCACGAAAAAGCTCTTCAGAAACGTTTTCACGTTATGGACGACGTGCCAATAGTACTCGGGCTCGAGTTGCTGTTTTTGCGCGCGCAATCGGGCAGGCAAATCTTCTAACAGGACGATCAGCTCATGTTCGTCCATCCCGCGCCCGAGCAAGGCGAAGATGGGATTCAGCAGGCGCTCGTCCTCGTCATGCACATAGACGCTCGGAATCATCACCTTGTTCCATAGCGCCGCGAGCATATCCCCGTATTCCGTCTCATCGAGGTGCGGATGCAAAGCGAGCTCGTCGAAGGCATCGGCCACATGGGCGATCGAATGGGCCCAGCCTTTCCCAGGTACATAGCCTCTCGTGTCGATTTCACAATCGAGATACGCCAGGAGCTTCGCCTTCAACATGTCGATGTCCGTCTCGGATAAAAATCCTCGTTGCCGGTCTTGATACACGAGCAAGGCGATCAACAGCGTCGAGAACGCCCGTGTGAAGACGGTATCCGATGCCGTCTCCCCGATGCCGTAAAACAAGTGGTATTTGAGCGTCGTTTGGAACATCTCCGTCAACTGTTCGTTCGTCAGTTGTTCGTCTTCGATGATGAATCGATAAAACACCGTGTAAATCAACTGATCTCGAAGTTCAGGGTCCGTCGAGCCGATGTGATGGAGCATCGATTGGATCACCCGCTCCTCGTCCAAGTCGTGCAACCGAACCGTCCCGTCCTTGATGTCCGTCAATATCAATTTCAAATTCTGTTCTTGGTAGATGGTTTCCTCACTCATGTCTGATCACATTCCCTCTCAGTTAGTCGTATGTAAACGCATACTCTCGGTGTTCGACACTATGTTTGATGACTCCTCCCAACACAAAAAAGCAGGCGTGGATGCGCCTGCTACGTTCGAAACATACTTAGAGGCCCGGTTGGAGCGGGAGCAATAGCATGGCCGCGTAAAAGAATACCGCGAAGATCAATACCGGGCGAAAGAACCGCGACGGTTTTTGTCGGGTCGCCCCCGCCATAAAGCTCGACGTCGTCACGACGAACACGTAAATTCCGGCATACATGAAGACGAGTTGCGGAATGACTCGCCACACTTGAAGGTCGAGCGAGGAATTGAACCAGGCGACAAATAGAGCCGCATACGCGATACAAGCACCAATCCCAATGCCGACACCGACAAGCGGGGACAGGCGGTCTAGCCAATGATCTTCTCGTTGGAACCGTCGAAACAGTACCACACTGATGAAGACGAACAACGCGAATACGAGAAGTGATAGTACGCGTGGGTCGAGCCGGACAAAACTTGCGACGAGTGCGACGACAAGCATCAATAACCAAATCAATTTTTCCAATGTAAACACCTCGTATGCCAGTATAGCAAACTGATGTCTCGTTTGGAAAATAAATTCCAGTTTCAACCGTTCATGTAGCCCTGCTGCTTCATACTGACGTAATGGTCCTCCCCGATGATGAAATGGTCGAGGCAGGCGATACCGACGATATTGCCCGCTTCGACTAAACGCTCGGACACGTCGATGTCTTCCCGGCTCGGTGTCGCGTCCCCGCTCGGATGGTTATGGACGGCGATGAAACAAGCGGCCGATAGTTTGAGCGCTTCGCGGAACACATCGCGCGTATGGACGATGGACGAATTGAGCCCGCCGACGAACAACGTCTTCCGGGCGATGAGCTGAATCTTCGTGTTCAAATACAGGCATTTAGACTAGATATAAATACTATTAATGACTTTTGGATACTCTCTATTCATTTTGCTTCCATTTTATTCATGGATTATAAGACGGTGCTCAAACACTCAGCTTCACTCATGATTGCCAATCTAACTTTGCAGCTCAGTCTAGGCTAACGGCAATGTACGTCTTGCAAACGAAATTGGTGCATATGAGGGCTCGCAGGTCCAACGCGTCGATGATGCAGGAGTTTACTTCTTCAATATTACGGCCGATGGCAACTGGACGATTAGTGTTGAATAATATACTCAAACAAAAAGAAACTCATCGCATCTGATGAGTTTCTTTTTGTTATTCAATTATCCACAGCCTTAGGCTTCTTATTGCCACCATAAAAAATCATGGATGCGGCGATAATAATACAAATCAAACCACCAAGACCTGTAGTAATTATTGAAAGCTGTTCGTCAAAAAATGCTTTGCTAATTCCAAGGAATATAAGAAATAGCCACCCTATTAGGTTAATCTTAGTTTTTTTAGACACTTTATTTCCTCCTAATAAACCAAAGACTTACTAAACTTTTTAAAGATCAATATCTTACAAGTGTAATGTATGCCGCTGGATAATTAGATGTCGTATTTGGTTTAACTGTTAACTTTACTCCAGTAATAGTACCTTTAAGTATCATAATAGCTGAATCTTTCCACCACGAAGTTTGACGATTCATCAAATCAGATGCAGTCCAAGCAGTCACAGTCGCGGCAATACCCGTGAAGTTCGACATACCAGCAATACGTGTAATTGCATAAATTGCAGCACTATCTGATAAAGGATTAGAGATATAAAATGGCCAATCAAACTTATTGTCAATCGAATCAATTACTCTTATCACTTCAGCCTTACGAAAATATCTTACATAACCAGATGTACCGCCGGATGGTGGTTGAACCACGGCCATTGGTGAAATGCTAGACTTTGATAAAGAAGCAGCTAACTTTGTAGGAGCAGTTAGATTTTCTTCTGGACCTACACTTTTTTGGATTTCTGAATTTCTAAATGCTGGATCTTCGAGCTTAGCTTGGTACTCTACTACGTGCTCTTTTGGAACTTCAGACATAATTACTTTGGTGTCGTCTGAATAGAGTACCACTTGAACGGTTTCTTCTAAACTTCCTTCTGTGCCACTTTCTGCAGATGCTTTTTGGAATGGAACTAAGGTTCCTATCATTAGCATCATAGCACAAAAAATCCCGATTAACTTCTTCACTTCATTTCCCCCTGTACCTCTATTTAAATTACCCACAAAAAGGTAACTTATGTTTAAATATTATTGTGAATTACCATTTTTTTTCAACCTCTTAATACTTTTTATCGGGCTTTAGATACTTACAAAATAATTACTCCAGCCTAACGAACTATTTTGCTATTGATATTGAATAACTAAATAAGTGCAAACAAAAACCACCCGGATGAACTACTCCATAAAAGCCGGATTTTCAGGTCCAACTTTATGGGGAAATTCAGTTAAGATGGTTTTTACTACATTGACTTGAGCTTCCTAAGTGATTGAATGTCAGACACGGCTGCTGTAGTTTTTGATTTCAGATTCACTTTGAAAAATTCACTCTCGATTCCAGTAAGAGCATGCAAAGACTTGGAATCAGAAGCATAAAAGTTTGAAACAAGCTCCTCAATCGTCAATAACAAATTACAATCTAGTACTTGGAGAATACTCTTAAACTTTACAGGAGTAGCAATAGGGATTATATCGTCAAGAGGTTCTATCTGCCTGTATTTTTTCTGATTCATCACTCTCCAGAAATAACTACTTTGCTCTGGAGTAATCAAAGATAGTTCTTTTGCTCTCATTTGTAGCTGCAATAGCTGAATGGGAATCTACCAACTTAGGTGAACGTGTACAGCTCGGTCAGATTGAAAAAGCAAGACAAGGCGCATGGTCCGCTCCCGCTCTTTACGGTTTCAGTAAGAACAATCAAAAACGCCTGGAAGTAAATCCAGACGAGATTGAGGCAGTAAAACTCATGGTGCGTAAGGTTAAAGAAGGTTATAGCTTCCGCCAACTATCAATGTATACGCAGAACATTTCGTATAAACCGCGCAGAGATTATAAATGGCACATTGGCATAACCAGTGTTTTACGGAGCAATGCAATGTAATGATGAGGTGTATGAAAGCACCCATGAAGAAATCATGAGCAAGGAAAGCTTTATGAGTCTCTAGAAAAAGCAAGAAATGAATTAAAACCATTCAATCAACAAGAAGTAGACATTTTTATGCCTACCTCCCCTTCCTCAGCCATTCATATACCCGCGCTGCTTCATACTGACGTAATGGTCCTCCCCGATGATGACGTGGTCGAGACAAGCGATGCCGACGATATGACCGGCCTCGACGAGCCGCTCCGACACCTCGATGTCTTCCCGGCTCGGGGTCGCGTCCCCGCTCGGATGGTTATGGACGGCGATGAAACAAGCGGCCGACAGTTTGAGCGCTTCGCGGAACACATCGCGCGGATGGACGATGGACGAATTGAGCCCGCCGACGAACAACGTCTTCCGAGCAATGAGCTGATTCTTCGTGTTCAAATACAGGCAGATGAAATGCTCTTGATTCAACAGCCGGAGCTCATCACAGAGCAGTTCATAGGCGTCCTGCGGCGAACGGATCGTCGGCGTCTCCACTTTCGGTTCCTCGACATATCGGAGACCGATCGCGAACGCCGCGAGCAACTGCTCGGCTTTCTTCTTCGTCATACCCTCGATTTGACAGAGGTCGCTCACGGACGCTTGCGACAGCGCCCGGAGCGTCGGATACACATCGGACAGCCGTCGGGCCGTCTCATGCGGGTCGCCGCCCCTGCCCCCGATTTGGAGCAGCCGGGCGATCGCGGATTCAACACTTCGGTCGAGCACCATGGTCATTCCTTCACCAACTTTCGCTTCATTCACAGAAAGCGCGGCGCTACCCCGTGTCGCTCGAGCGTCTCGACGAGCGGACGAATCGGCAGACCGACGACATTATAAAAGTCCCCTTCGAGCCGTTCGACGAACAGACCGCCCGACCCTTGGATGCCATAGGCGCCAGCTTTATCGTACGGCTCCGTCGAATCGAGGTAGCCGTCGAGCCAAGCGTTCGGGATGTCGATGAACGTGACGTGCGTCGTCGTGACGAACAAGTCTTGCCGCTCGGGCCCGATGATGCTGACGCCGGTGAGCACTTCGTGGGTCGCCCCCGATAAGCGCCGTAGCATATCTCGCGCGTCGTCCCGGTCTTTCGGTTTCTCTAAGATCGTCCCGTCTAAGACGACGACCGTATCCGAGCCGATGACGATGGCGTCACGGTTGTCACGGGCGACGTCCATCGCTTTCTCGCGAGCGAGGCGTCCGACGTACTCGTCCGGATGTTCCCGACCGTTCGTCCCTTCGATGACGTTCGATGGGATGACCTCATGCGTGATGCCGGCCTGGCTCAACAGCTCAGTCCGCCGTGGCGACATCGAGGCGAGGATGACACGTTTCTGTGTTGGTTTCATTGTAACGACTCCTTCCATATGTGCGTAACGGGCTTCTTTTCCGTATCACACTTCACTGTCGATTGTAGGCAAACGGGCAGGCGTTTACAATCCAAGACGCCTCAAAAAAACGCCCCTTCTTTTTGAAGGGACGTTTGCATCATGGCGTCGTATAGTCGTACACCGGGATGTCTTTCGGGGTGAACGTCTGCGCCGGTACGTAACGATCGTCTGTGAGTTGATCGAGGTCCGGACGATAGAACGCATCGAGTTCGACCGTGAAGTCGAGCGGCTGGGCCGTCTCGGTCGTGTTCGGCCCCGTCTCCGTCGGTCCAGTGAATTGGACCGTGCGCAAGATGTGAATCCGGTTCATCGATTCGACCGACTCGAGGAACAGGACGAGCGACTCGTACGTGTCGGCTTGAAGCGACACCGTCGAGCGGATTGACGAGGCGTTGACCGGCGTGATTTCGACCGGTTCGGCCGGTTCAGCCGTCGCGCTCACATCGTTCGGTTCCGGCTCGTCGATGTCTTCCGGCACTTCCGATTCGGCGATGACACCGTCGTCGAAAGCGATGCTCGTGACGCGCACGTCAGACAGTTGGCTCGCCTGCGATAACGTCTCGACGACCGTGTCGAGGGCTGCCTCGGTCGGGACACGCGTCTGGAGGCGCTGCGAGTCGGCGACGTCGACGACTTCCCCTTCTTGGCGCAACAGTTCGAGCTTCGTCTGCTCGAGCGACAGTTCCCGCTCGAGTGACTTGACGTTGCCTTGGTGGATGAAGTATTGGTAGCCGAAATAAGACGGTACGGCGATGGCCGCGAACAAACAGATTGTAAAAATCAAATAAATCGTCGAGCGTTTCATTCGCTCACCACCTCCTCATCGGTCGTCTCTTCCGTCTCGCCGTCCGGTGTCTCACCATCTGGGGTCTCCCCTTCCGGCGTCTCCGGTTCGGCATCGATGAACGTGAAAGTGAACTCGCCGATGTAGCGTGGGAGCGGTTCGTTCGTCGAATCGAGCACGCTCGGACTGAGCGGCTCATCGGTGTCCGTCTCATCCTGCTCGGTCTCCGCTTTCGTCTCGGTCGTCACGCCGAGCAGTTTGACGTTCTCAAACCGTGGGTCGTTCAAGAGCGAGCGTTGGAACGCAGTCAAATCGGCGAGCGTCTCGAACTGAGTACGCACGCTCATGAGCGAACCGTCGGCGTAGTTATACGTCAATACGTAGCCCGTCGGCGGCAATTGCTCGGTCAACGCCCGGAGCGCTGGCACGGCCCATCGTTCTTCAGCTGTGAGCGCAGTCACCGTCTGGTCGAGCGATAGGACTTGCTGACCTTTCGAGTTCACTTGCTCGGTCTGATAGATGCGGACGAGCTGCAACTGCTCCTCGACCTGGGCCTCGTTCCGCTTTAACTCGTTCACTTCATAGAACAAGTAACCGGTCGCCCCGCCGCCGATCAAGAGTGCGAGCAGGCTCGCGATGATTGGCCAGCGGAGCGTCACATCGGTCGAGTTGATGAAGTTGGCGTCGTGCTCTTTGTCGAGCGTCGCCATCCCGAGGAGCGGCAACATCTGATGCGACAATGGCGTCGCGTGAGACAGTGGAAGCGGGTCGGCGATCCGTTTGACCGGCACCATCGCCTCACTTTCAATCGTCTGGACGAGATCGTCAAGGTTCGGGACCGTCCCCGAGACGAGCAACTCGTCAATCGGACGACCGTCCGTCCGGAGCGAGTAGCGATAGAAGTCGAGGAAGCGGGCCAGTTCGTTCAGCCACTCGTCCGTCTGGTTCGCGAGCGTCTCCTTCGAGCCACTATATGTATATGTGACAAGTCCGTCCGTCGTCTCGGCGCGATACGAGAGGTCCGTCTCGATGGCGCGGATAAAGCGGACCTGCCCTTCCTCAAGCACGAGCAACTGGTGCGCGAACGGCGTCACGTGCCAGAGGAGCGTCGATTTGAGCGGGTCGAGCGTCTCGAGTCGGCTCACGCCGTTCGCGATCGCGACCGGGCGTGGAACGATTTTCTTCAATTGGAACCCGCGTTTTTTCATGTAAGCGCGGATGGCTTTTGTCAAATCGACCGAGACGGCGTGGAGCATGACCTCGGTCTTCGTCTCCGTCTCGCCGAGCACCTCGTAGTCGAAGGCGACGTCGTCGAACGGCAAGATGATCGAGCTACCGATTTCCATGAACAGATAACCCCGGATCTCATCTTTCGGGATCGTCGATGGAATCTCGACTTTACGGGACAACACCTCGGTCTCGGCCATATCGACGGCACAGACCATCCCTTTTCGTACTTTCAGTTTACGGCACAGTTCATCGAAGGCGAGACCGAATGCGTTCTCGTCTTCGATGCGTCCCCCTGTATAGGCGCCTTTCGCCAATTGGACGGAGGCGCTGCGCTTGAACACGCCTTGTTTAATCACGGCCCCGTGGATGCTGAGTGCATCAAACGAGAAATACGCGACCGTTCCTTTCTCTATAGACCGGCTCATGCTGGTTTCCCCCTACATCAAATCAAAATACCATTCAAAGAAGTTTTCGCTGAACCAAAACGTCAGCATCGTGCCGAGTGCGATTGACGGCACGAACGGGATCGGCTGTTTGCGATCCATCCGTTTCAAGCCGATCAGCGTCAAGCCGACGATCGCGCCGATCAAGCTCGATAAAAAGAGTGCGACGAGTACGTCGCGTGGCCCGAGGACGAGCCCGATTACTGTAAATAGTTTGACATCGCCGGCCCCAAGTCCCCCCTTGGAAACGAAAAAAACGGTGGCGAGGACGGAAAAGCCGAGCGCCGCTCCTGCAAGCGGGCTCCACCAGGCCATACCCGCGCTATACGCGAGCAAGAGGAGGACCGGTGCCGTGAACAGCAAGATGACGTTCGGGACGAGCATCGTCGACAGATCCGACATTGCCAAAGCAAGGAGCGTCGACAAGAAGACGAAGGCGAGGAGCGTCGTGAGGCTGAAGCCATACAACCAGAAGCTATAGGCGTAACCGACCGCTCCAAGTAATTCAAAGAGCGGGTACGTCGGCGCGATCCGCCCGCCACAGCCGCGGCATTTCCCGCGCAGGAACACGTAACCGAAGACCGGAATCAGTTCCCCAGCGGAGAGGACGTGTCCGCATGACGGACAGTGCGAGCGCGGCGTGACGATGGACTGTTTGCGTGGCACGCGGAGCCCGACGACGTTCGTGAATGACGTGATGACGGCCCCGAGGACGAGGCTGTAAATGAGTCCAATAAGTTCAACCAATCAAGGTCACTTCCCTTACTTGTAAGTATATGCCAAAAACAGAAAACCGGCTAGGCTGAGCGAGTGCCCAGCGCCAGCCGGAGATGAACTTATTATTATTTTGCAGTTACTTTTGCCAGATTATCTTTCTTCAATGAACTTTCTGAAGTATTGTCCGCGAATTGGAATTTCGAACCAACTAAATGAACTGTGTATGAATATTTACCGTCTGTGTTAGTAATATCGACAACTGCTGTGCCGTATTCATTATCTGTATTAAAAGGATCGTTCATAGATGCAATAAATTCTTTACCATCAGTAGTTTTAAAATCAAGAGCTTCAGTTGTTTCTACACTGTTAGAAACAGTATACAACTTCGCCGCACTTACCATTTGTTTCGCATCGGCAACCATCGCGTCCTTCTTCGAGTTCTCGATAATCCCACCGATTGCGACAACGGCGATCGCTGCGATAATCCCCAAGATAACGACGACGACGAGCAACTCGACGAGTGTGAGTCCGCGCTCATCTTTCAATTGTTTGGCATCTTGCCAAATCATTTTCATTTTTTCTAACATGATTCATTCTCCCCTTTTGTGTGTTTTGCTGTGATGTAAGCTAGATTCATTACCTTTGACCTAATACTAGTAGAACAATTTTACTATACATTCAAAATTTAGGATTGAAAAGATGCAAATCTGCAAATAAATAAAAAGTTTCTACTGATTTTGGATATCGCCATAAATTTGGAACATCGGGACGACAATCGCGATGACGATGACGCCGACGATACTCGCCAAGACGACAATTAACAGCGGCTCGATGATCGACTTCAAACGGTCTGTCGTCGTCTCGACTTCGGTCTCATAAAACTCCGCGACTTCGTTCAGCATCGAGTCCAAATCCCCGCTCTCCTCGCCTACCGCAATCATTTGCGTCATGAGCGGCGGGAAGCTATCGTTCCGTTCGAGCGGTTCATGGAGCGGGATCCCTTGCGCCATCATCTTACGTGCTTGAGCAAGACCTTTGCGGATGACCCGGTTCGAGACGATTTTCTCGGTGATCTCGATCGCCGATAAAATCGGGACCGCCGCTTGCAGCAAGACGGCCAAACTTCGGGTCAATAAGGCGATTTGCGACTTTAGGACGATCGGCCCGAAAATCGGCATCTTCAACAACAATCCATCGATCACATACCGTTCCTTATCGCGCTTCAACATCCATGTGAATACGAGCAGGGCGAGAAGCGCCCCACCGAAGATGAGCCACCAATAGGCGGCAACGAAATCGGAGACGGCGACGACGATACGCGTGATGAGCGGGAGTTCCCCACCGAGCTGTCCGAAGATGCTCGCAAACGTCGGGACGACGTTCACCATGAGGAACGCGACGACGCCGATGGCGACGATCGACACGACGAGCGGATACGTCAACGCCGAGATGACTTTCCGTTTGACGTCATATTGTTTTTGGAGTTGGAGCCCGATTTGGTCGAGCGCCTCCTCCAAATTCCCGCTCGCCTCACCCGCGAGCGCCATCGAGCTGAAGAAGTTCGAGAACACGCGCGGATGTTTCTTGATCGCCTCCGAGAACGCGATCCCTTCGCGCAAATCGTCCTCGACTTGGCTGAGCGTCTTCTTCAACACTTTCGATTCGGTCTGGACGCGTAAGATGGACGTCGCCCGGACAATCGGCACACCGGCCCGGATGAGCGTCGCGAACTGGCGCACGTACATAATCAAATGTTCAATCTTGACCCGCTCAGGGAGCAGGTTGACTTCTTTATTCAATCCCGTCGACTCGAGTTCAGCGAGCTCGGTGACGAGAATCGATTCTTGGCGCAGCTTTTCTTTCGCTTCGCGGAGCGAGACGGCAGTGACCCGCCCTTTCTTACGCTTCCCGTTCAGCAGTTTACCTTCGTATTGGAAGATGGCCATTCAGTCACCTCTCTTCATTTGGTACGGCGTTCGGGTTGATGACGCCTTGACGGACGAGCTGTTCAATCGCCATGTCCATCGTCTGCATCCCGTTCTGCCGGTTCGTCTGGATGACGGTCGGGAGTTGGAACTCCTTCTCGTTCCGAATCAAGTTGGCGACGGCCGGATTGCCAATCATAATCTCCATCGCGGCGACACGACCTTTCGGGACGTCGACGCGAGGGAACAAGCGCTGACTGACGACACCGAGCAGGACGTTGGCGAGCTGGGTCCGAATCTGATCCTGTTGCTCGGCCGGAAACGCGTCGATGACCCGACTGACGGTCGACATCGCGCTCGACGTATGGAGGGTCGCCATGACGAGATGCCCCGTCTCAGCGGCCGTCATCGCCGTCGAAATCGTCTCAAGGTCACGCATCTCCCCGAGCAAAATGACATCCGGGTCTTGACGGAGCGCGGCCCGAAGACCGTCGACGAACTTCATGACGTCGGAGCCAATCTCACGCTGGTCGACGATGCTTTGGTCGTGCGAATGCAAATACTCGATCGGGTCTTCGAGCGTGATGATGCGTTTCCGCTGTGTGCGGTTGATTTCATGAATCATCGCGGCAAGCGTCGTCGATTTCCCCGACCCCGTTGGTCCGGTGACGAGGATGAGCCCGTACGGCTTTTCAATCAAACGTTTCAGCACTTGCGGCAAATCGAGCTCGTTCATCGTCGGGATTTCCCCGGAAATAGAACGGAACGCGATCGCGACCGTGCCCCGCTGGTAATAGGCGTTGACGCGGAACCGCGATACGCTCGGGACCCCGAACGAGAAGTCGAGGTCGCGCTGCATCTCGAGCCGCCCCCGCATCTCCTCGGTCATGATGTCTTTCAAATAGCTTTCGATATGGAGCGGCAACACTTTCTCATCACCCATCGTGATGAGGCTCCCGTCAACCCGGATGATCGGCGGTGAGCCGGCGGTCAAATGGATGTCCGAGGCGCGTTGTTCGACCGCTTTCGTTAAAATCACTTCAATCGACTGATGGATCATAGACTCACTCCGTTATCACTGTTCTCAATATTTCCTCGGTATTCGTCAGTCCGAACGCGACTTTCTCGAGCCCATCGGCAAGGAGGAAGCGGGCACCTTGCGCTTTCGCGTAGGCGACCATCTCGGCTTCCGTCGCCTGGTTCATAATCAATCGGCGCAACCCTTCATCGATTGGCACGACCTCATGGATGGCGAGCCGTCCACGATAACCTGTGAAGCTACATGAGGCACAACCGTTGCCGCGCATGATTCGTTCAACCGGAATCCCTTCAGCGGCAAACAGTTCCTGCTCGCGCTTCGAGACCGGCTGTTCATGACCGCAGTCGCGACAGACGCGCCGGACGAGCCGCTGGGCGACGAGCCCGGATGTCGAGGCGGCGACAAGGAACGGTTCGACTCCCATGTCAATCAAGCGGGTGATCGAGCTGATGGCCGAGTTCGTATGTAGTGTCGACAACACCAAGTGACCGGTCAACGACGCTCGAATGGCAATCTCGGCCGTCTCGGTGTCCCGAATCTCCCCGACCATGACGATGTTCGGGTCTTGTCGCAAAATCGAACGCAGACCCGACGCGAACGTCAAGCCGACCTTGGCGTTGACCTGGACTTGGTTAATGCCGTCGAGTTGATACTCGACCGGGTCCTCGACCGTGATGATGTTCTTCGATTCCTCGTTCAGTTCGCGTAGCGACGCATAGAGCGTCGACGACTTCCCTGATCCCGTCGGCCCGGTGATGAGAATTATCCCGTTCGGCCGTTTCAACATGTCGCGGTACACCGCCTCGTTCTGGTCGCCGAAGCCGAGCTTCGTCAAATCGGTCAATCCTTCCGACGAGTCGAGCACCCGGATGACGATTTTCTCGCCATACATCGTCGGGAGCGTCGAGACGCGGAAGTCGTACGGGCGGCCCCGGAGCGTATATTTGATACGTCCATCCTGCGGCAAACGGCTCTCGGTGATATCTAAGTTACTCATGACCTTAAGGCGCGTCAGCATGACGCTTTGAATCTTCTTCGGATAAATCGTTTCGGTCCGAAGATCACCGTCGACCCGGAAGCGGACGTGCAACTGCTTCTCGTGCGGGTCGAAGTGAATATCCGAGGCGCGCTGGTCGATCGCACTCAAGAAGAGCTGATTGACGAGCCGGATGACCGGGGCGTCATCGCGCGACGCCGTCTCCTCGCGCTCGAGTTCAGGCGCTTCTTCTTTCAGAATCTCGATGAGTGACGCATCCATCTCATAATAGCGGCTGATCGTTTTACGAATCTGTTCGCGCGTGGCGATCCCGACCTCGATGTTCATTCCCGTCTGAAGCCGGACGTCATCGATGGCGATCAAGTCGAGCGGGTCCGCCGTTGCGATGAACAGCGTGTTCCCTTGTAACTCAATTGGCATAATGTCATGTTTTTGAGCAATAACTTTCGGGACGAGTTTCGTCACCGTCACATTGATGTCTTGCGCGTATAAAGAAATGACTGGTACATTTAATTGTTCGTGCAGTACTTGAATCAATTGTGTCTCGGTCAAATAGTTCAATCGCATGAGCGCATCCCCGAGCTTTTCCCCGGTCCGCTTTTGAACGAGCGCTTCGTCGAGTTGTTCTTGCGTAATTAACCCCGCCTCGACGAGCATCTCGCCAAGTCGTTTTTTCGTTCGTCTCACCTTACTTCACCATCCTCTGTGGTTCCTCCTGAGGCACCACCTGTGCGGAGCCTCGTTGTTCAACGAACGAACTGAGCGCCGCACCGCTAATTAAAACGAGTGCAAGGAGGGCCCAAATCCACCACGTTCGCTCGAGCCCTTCGACATACAGGCTATACACGCCGAGCGAGAGCACGGCGACGAGTAACGAGATGACTCCTTTCGTCTCCCGCTTTCGAACGTATAGAATCGATAAGGCGAACACGGTCAATGTGGCAAGTACCCAAAAGGCGATCAAAATCAAATAACCGATCATCCGACTGCCCCCTCACTTGGCACCGGGTCCTGGTCATACACCGGTGGCTGTTCTTCAAACTCATTCAATCCGTCATCCTCTACATCGTCATCGAACGGGTCATCTTCCAGTGATTCGTCCGGGAAAGTTGGAATCACCGGTTCGACCGGTTCAGGAGGCGGGAGCGGGACGGAACTTTTCGTCACGATCTCCGGGATCGGCTCGTAAAAATCAAACCCGAGCAGTTCGAGCGACTCGCCCGTATCCGTGATGCGGACACGATACAGTTTGCCCGACTCCCCGGTCTGACCGGACTGGGTCACAGACGAACTGCCGGCCGTGAGTGACGGCGAGAAGCGGACGATGTTTTGATATGGGACGCTCGTCACGTCTTCGACGCGCGACTCGTACGCTCCAACGAATACCTTGCCGAGCAATTGGACCGTCATCGCGTTCCCTTCTTCTAAGACGATGAGCGCGTACGGTGTCTGTTCCGTGTTCTGTACGGCGAAGTTCGAGCGCTCGTCGACTTTGACATCATAGCCGAGATCGATGCCGGTCGGGAGCGTCTCATGTTGGACCCGTTCTAGGATTTGGAACGGTGTCGCCGCGAACAATTGATACATCGAGGAACCGAGCGTGCTGAGCGCCTCAAAATCTTCTCCGAACGCTTTCAAGCTGAAGATGTCCCCGGCTTTCATCTCGAAGCCATTCATCCGCTCGAGTGCCGAGCGCATCGCTGGCGTCGGACTGACCGTGATGGAGGCGACGACTTCACTCTCCGTCGCCGTCATCTCGAGGACGACGTCTGAGTTCAAATTCGAGGCGGATTCGACGAGCGGCGGTGTCACCATCGAGAGCGTCACCGGTTGGTTCTCTAAGTACGGTGTCAATCGCTCTTCGTCGACCGTCGTGACGAGCGGATATGTACCCGATTCAGTGATCGCCTTGAGTGTCGCGTCGACGTTGAACGAGACGACATCTTTGCCGACCTCGATCGCCGTCCCATCGACGAGCGTCACCGTGAACGGCGTGTTGTTGAAGTCTTTGATGGCGTTATCGATTCGGACGATCGCTTCTTCTTTCGTCATCCCCGACACGTCGATGCCGGCCACGGTCGTCTCTTTATATGTAGCAGTCGTCTTCGCCGAGGCATCGAGATAGTTCACGAGCCCGATCGTCGGCAACGACACGAGCAGGACTAGCCCCGCCAGGATGAACAGGTGCATCCCATATCGCTTCATTCCATTTCCCCCTCTATTTCAAGTCAAAAGAGACTTTTGAATTACTATCCGTTCCTACTGTAACTTTAGTATAATATGCATTGTACAGAAAATAACAATTATTTCAGGTGAAAAGTCTCTTTTTTCCTGTCTTTAAATGAATATTGAAAAGGAGGTCAATGCGTTGGACCGTTCCGAACAAGGTTTCACGCTCGTCGAAGTGCTCGTCTCGATTGTCGTCGTCTCGATCTTGGCATTATCGCTCATGAATATCTTCTCCCAAAGCTTACGAATCACCTCCTCGGATCTTGACCGGACCGTGGCAAACCAAGTCGCCCAAAATACGCTCAACACGTTGAAGCGTCGGGCGGCCGAAACGCGAGACCCGATTGACATCTCGATCCTCCAGAAGACGCCGGCCAACGTCTGCGATTTGTGTGACGTCACCATCAACGGGCGCGCCTTCGATGTGACCATCCTCTCTCCCGGCAACGAATTACCCGCCGACCTCGTCAACGTCGAGATTACCGTCGCCTCGGAGACGTTGCTCAAACCGATTACGTTGAAAGGAGTGGTGACGAATGCGACGCTTCAAGATAAATTCCCTGAGACGGACGTTCCGGAGCTTCCGTGACCGTGAGGACGGCGTCACGCTCGTCGAGTTGTTGCTCGCACTCGTCATCTCTGCCATCTTCGCCGGCATCGTGATCACCGTCTTCTTGTCCGGCTCGCTCGGTTTCCGTCTGACGAACGATACGAGCTCGCTTCGAAGCGAGGCCGACTATTTGATCACGAGTGTCCTCCAAGACATCAACCGGACCGAGTTCGACGCCTTGACCGTCAACGGGGATACATATTCGTTCCACCGCCTCCATACCCCGCGCATCTCGACGGAAGGTATCCTGTATCGTCAAGGCGATTATATGGAGGACGCCGTTCTCGAGCTCGACCCGTCGAGCTTTGTGACGAACAACCCTGACATCATCGTTCAGTCCGTCGACATCGACCTCCGCGACGAAGTAACCGATCCAAGGCGCGGACGTGAGGCATATATCACTTCTGGATTGATTGAAATTCAAGTAACACTCGCCTCTCGTGAAGATACGACGCTCGTCAAAACGTTCACGAGCACCATCCCGTTATGAAAAGAGGGAGTCAAATGAAACAAGATGAACGAGGCTACGTCCTCATCCTCGTCCTCGTGACGATGGCGGCACTCGCCGTCCTCTCGCTCGCTGCGATTCAAGTCAACTTGGCCACGAACAAGCAGACGAATCTCCGTGTCGACGAGACGCAGCTCGATACCGACGTCAAAGGCGTGCTCGATGTGCTCGTCGCCGATCTCCGAGCGACGTTCCCGCTCCACGATGCGAATGTTGTCCAACCATATATGGAGAACGAGCAATTGTTCCAGGCGAAAGTTGAGACTGTACTTAAACAAGATACGTTGTATGCAGGGACGCGCCAATCGGGTGATAACGATATCCGCTACTCAATTACCCGCTCGACAGCGGACCAGGCGAACGCCCCGTTCACGACGGTGCTCACGTTGACCGCGACCGGGAAGACGAAAGCGAAACCGGAACAGCCGATGCAGACAAGCTCGTATAGCCAAGAAGTATATGTGACGGCGCTGCCGTCATTCCTCTATTACGTCCTCGGGTCGGACGACACGTTGACGGTCAACGGTCCACCGAAGATTGAAGGGAACTTGTTTGCGGGGACAAGGCTCTCACTCGAACGCGACGCGAAGTACCAACTGAAAAACCAAGTCAACACGCTGAACAATAGCGCTTCGAGCCGGTTTTATCTCGATGGCCGCATCGATCTTGGAGACGGGGCGACGTGCGACGGCTGCGAGACGCCGAACTACTTTACGAATTCGACCACGCCTGGTGTGAACCATGAACCTGAGATTGGTCCGGTTGAGAGTACGTTTTCTCGCTTTAACTTGAATTACTCGGTCATCCAGTTCGCGAACCGACACCGTGCCACTGCCGGTAAATTGCCTTACACGAATTCACCGAAGCAAACGCTGTTTCAATCAACGTTAATCCCGACATCGACGATTTCACCCTTTCTCAAGCAAACTTACGTCGTCGATGGAGAGACAACGCCACGTGAACGGCTGACCGAGTTTATCGATTCCAGCCAGCTCAATTCGATCCAAACGTTACAACTCGTCAATCTTCCAGTAGGTGTGACAGGTCCGATGGTCATCACCAAGTCGATTACGAACAGCACCGTCCCGCTTCTCTTAAACGGAGATGTCACCATCGACGCATTAGACACCATCACCATTAGCCGCCCACTAATCATTAATGGGGATTTGACGATTCGTGGGAAAGTCGCGTTCAATACGACCGTTTATACATTAGGAGACGCGTTCATTGATCGCGCGGATTTATTGCCGGTCGCTTCTGGTGCGAATGACAGTTCACTCGTCCTGCTCGCCGAAGGAAAAATTTTATTGAATCGAATCAATGAATTCCAGGACAGTTCTTCGACGCTCCAAGCATTTATGTACAGCGCTTCGACTGAACCGACTCGACTCTATTCTGTCGGCTCCATTGTCAACATGAAAGGCGGTCTGTATAGTAAAGGGCCGCTCGAAGTAAACACATTCCGCGGTTCGTTTAAATCATTACCGCAACAGGCGAATAAACAAGCTTATTTCGCTCCTGGGAATGTGATTGCCTCTCCAGACGTCGACGATTCACGTCTCGTCATGGAATATAATGAAGGTGTATTCCGCCAAATCGACACGCTCCCGGTCACAAACCAGCTCCAACTGTTCGTCGGTCAACAATTGAAGAAATGAAAAAGAGGCTGCTCTCACGAGTAGCCTCTTTTCTATGATTGAGATTAATAGAAATCGCCAGACGGATCTTCGGTTCCTGGGTTCGGATCCGTACCTGCTTTGACGCGGACGTAGAACGTTTGGCTGATGATTTTCGGACCTTCTCCTGCTTTAAATGATGCACTGACGTCCTCTGTGACCAGACCGATTTTCGCGATACCCGGCTTCAAGAGTGTCAATACGCCATCTTTTGCGGTCATGACATCCGTTCCTTCGAGGACAGTCAAACCGTAACCCGTCACGTTTGCCGTCTCCGGCCAGAATTTGACCGGATAGCTATATGGGCTGTCTGTCATGTAGAGAATGACGTTCGGTGTCGAGACTTTTTGTGGATACTCTTTCACGTTAATCAAGACAGGCATCGTCTGTCCGATATAATCCTTTAATTTCGCAACGACCGAAACGTTGCTCGTACTCCCATGTTCGGCTTGTACGGTCGCGGACGTGTTCTGACTAGAAAGAATTTTCAAGGCGGTCGAATCAACGTCCCACGTCACAGCAAGCGGATTGGTAAGTGCTCGTTTGTCTTCTACCAATTGTTCCAATGTCAATAAAGCCTGTTGCTTAACCAATGTTCCTGCTTCATTTTTGTAGACCCAGAGTTCTTGATCATTGGTAGTTAATGATAAATCCGGTAGTTTGACGACAACCTTCATATCATTTGATTTAACTTTTTGACCGTTCGCGTATTCATAAACGGCTTTCACAGTCGCCTCACCGGCATCCAACGCTTTTAACGTAACGCTTTGATTCGTTGAATTCGTTTGATTTACGAAACTGGACTTATCAATTTCCCATGTGAGTTTCGCATTTGGTGGAATCGCCGCTTTCACAGTCGATAAGTTAGCTTCTACCGTTTTTGAATTCCCCAAATAAATCGTCGTTTCACTTGGAACGTTGATTTTCAGTTCTTCTACCGTCACCGTCGTTTTTGTGAAGCCACTCCCAGCATCAGTGAACGAACGATTATGTTTTTGCGCACCGCTCCCATTCCCAGAATGGTCAGCTTCCAACGAATAGGCATATCGTCCGTTCTCGAACGTATAACTACCCGGTTTTTCTGCAATCAATTTGATGGTGATGAGGTCAGAAAACGCTGCATTCTTATAATCATTACAAGATGTGAGACCCGAATTCTTTTTACCGCACATGATGTTGATTGTTCCCGTTAAAAGGCGCGTAGTAGAGTCGAACTTCAAATTGTGAGCATCGGAAGTCGGAATAACTACAGTCAATCCTTGTGGGATTTTCTCCTCGACCTTGACTGCCCACTCTACATATTTATAGGAATTGATATTCGGTCCTTTTTCAAAATCAAGAATGTTATTCAATGACAAGTCATACGTCAAATCAAAACTGTCTCCGATGAGCACAGCTTCCGGCGTGACAGTCCGAATCGCCTCATCCTCAATCTTTGTTTGGAAAACAATGCCCTGGTTGTTGCCGTTACTGCCACCATTGCCTTTGCCGTTACCTCTACCGTTATTCGCAAACGTTGACGTATACGCGAACAACAATAGAATCATCCCTACCACTATGAGGAACCCGTACTTGGATCTTAGCTGCCTCTTCATCGTTGTGCCTCCAGTCGGTTTGTCGTCACACTTCTTCAGTTAATTCATACCCCTTTTTCTTCCTGTTCACAAGCGGTTTTTTTCAAACTTTGGAAATAGGTTCTTACTTCACTGATAAAGTAGAGCGACCCGGTCACAACGAGCGTCTCGGATTTGGGTGTCTCCAGCCACGCGGCCAACCAGTCTTGCCAGTCCACATAGCGGGCCCCGTCGGCAATCAGACTTTCTTTCGTACGGGTACGTGGGAAATCGAACGTCGTCTCATAGACATCCGCCACCATCTGGAGCGACGCGATCATCGCTTCTCGGTCCTTGTCAGCGAGAATGGCCGCGAGGACGGTCACGTCACGCTCAAGTTTCAGCTGTTCGACGAGTACGGCGACCCCTTCCGCGTTATGTGCCCCATCGAGCACGATGCGGGGCTGTCTCGAGATGAGCTCGTAACGCCCCGGATGTTGCGCCGATTCGAGTCCTGCTTGAATCGCCTCTGTTCTCCAGCCGAGGTGGAGCGCGACGGCGACGGCGCACGCCCCGTTATACGCTTGATGGTGTCCGGTCAATCCGAGCGTCACCGACTTCATCTCGTCATACGTGACGACCGTGTCGGTCCCGTCCTCGATTGACGTGACGAGTGGAGTGACGTCGTGAATCGATGCGTCCATCGCCTCTCCTTGTCGCTTGAGCAACGCGATCAACCGTTCATCCGTCAAACTGTGGAACATCGGCACGCCCCGCTTCATGATGCCAAACTTTTCGAGCGCGATCTCTTCGAGCGTGTCGCCGAGAATCCCTTGATGGTCGTGCCCGATCGACGTCACGACCGTCGCGAGCGGTCGCGTCAACACGTTCGTCGAATCAAGGCGGCCGCCGAGACCGACTTCCCAGATGACGAGGTCAGGTTGTTGCTCATGGAAGTAGAGCCACGCCATGACCGTCAGCAGTTCAAACTCCGTCAACGTCTCCGGTGACGCACTCGCACAGTCACGGACCCGATTAGCAATTCGGACGAGGTCGTCTTCCCGAATCGGCTCCCCGTTCAACATGATCCGTTCCTCGAACTGGATGATGTATGGCGAGATGAACGTCCCGACGTTCAACCCCTCCGCGAGCGCCATAGCCCGCAAGAAAGCGACCGTCGACCCTTTTCCGTTCGTCCCTGCCACGTGGATTGACGGCAACTCCTCGATTTGTAGTGCGTTCAACATCCACTCGATGCGTTCGAGTCCGGGCTTGATCCCGAACCGCAGCTGCCCGTTCAGCCATTCCAATACGTCTTGTCTCGTCTCCATCTTCCATCACTCCTGTTTTCACACTTCCCTCTCATCTTACCAAAATTCGCGAAGCGCTATGCAAGGAATCGGCTGTGCTATACTCGAGGCGAAGAAGGGGGAATCACCATGACAACCAATTGGAACTTCGAGGCGACCTACCTCGATCTCCGTGATATTTTTTACGACCGAGGACCGGTCCATCCGGTCGACAAGCCCGAACTCGTCCTGTGGAACGAAGCACTCGCCAAGACGCTCGGTCTCGACGCCGAAACGTCTCAAGACGTCGCACTCTTCGCCGGGAATCGTCAGACCGACACATCGTTCTCTCAAGCGTATGCTGGTCATCAGTTCGGCCATTTCACGATGCTCGGTGACGGACGGGCGCTCGTGCTCGGAGAACACGTCGCACCGAACGGAAAGCGTGTCGACGTTCAATTGAAAGGCTCGGGCCCGACCGAGTACTCGCGTGGCGGTGATGGACGGGCCGCCGTCGGTCCGATGGTGCGTGAATTCCTCATCAGTGAGGCGATGCACGCGCTCGGCATCCCGACGAACCGGGCGCTCGCCGTCGTGACGACCGGTGAGCCGATCATGCGCCAAGGACCGAAGCACGGCGCCGTCTTGACGCGCATTGCGGCGAGTCATTTACGTGTCGGCACGTTCCAATACGCCGCCGCGGCCGGATCGATTGATGACGTCATCGCCCTCGCCGACTATGCGATTCAGCGCCACGACCCTGACCTTGCAGGACAACCGGACCGCTATGAACAGTTCCTCGGCCGCGTGATTACCCGGCAGGCGAAACTGATCGCGGATTGGCAACTCGTCGGGTTCATCCACGGCGTCATGAACACGGACAATACGTTTATCAGCGGTGAAGGGCTTGATTATGGCCCGTGTGCGTTCATGGATACGTATCACCCGAATACCGTCTTCAGCTCGATCGACCGCGAGGGACGCTACGCCTATGCGAATCAGCCGTATATCGGGTCATGGAACTTGGCCCGCCTCGCCGAGACGTTGCTCCCGCTCCTAGCTGACACACAAGAAACCGCCGTCGATATCGCCAATAAACTGTTGAACGACTACACGGAAACGTATAAAGAAGCATACTTTACTGGCCTCGCCCATAAAATCGGGCTCTACGTCCGAAAAGATGGCGACGATGAACTGACGGATGAATTGCTCCGGCTCATGATGGAGTCTGAGGCTGACTTCACGAACACGTTCCGCGCGCTCACACTCGGCGACACAAATTCGCTTGCCTTTGCTAAGCAAGATGATGGCAAGGCATGGCTGTCCGCTTGGCAAAAACGCCTCGGAGAGCAAGGTCTCCCGGATGAGGACGTCATCCGGCTCATGCGTCAGCATAACCCGGCCGTCATTCCTCGCAACCATCACGTCGAGGCCACCCTCATGGCAGCCGAACGCGGTGACTTCAAGCCGACCCACGCACTGCTCGACGTATTGCGGAAGCCATACGACTACGAAGCCGACTACGGACGCTACGTCTCACCCGGACCGCCGCGGACGTATCCGTATCAGACGTTTTGCGGCACGTGAACCATCTCGCTCGCGCGGGATGGTTTTTTGAAACCTTTTGACACGGGCCACGTAAAATAAACAAAGCAACTTCAGCCTGTACATCCAATGCGAATGGAGTGAAACAAAATGAAGATGACTGTCTTGCTCATGACGATTATCGTCGTGTCCACGTCCTATCTCGTCTACAGTTTTTATTTATCGTTGACGGGTCAGCCGATTCAGCCGCAAGTAACCGGACTCGCAATCGGCGCCTTGCTCACGTCATCTTATTTCGTGACAACCGGTCGCCTCCCGTTTTGGATAGAACCGGAGGAAGAGGACGTATGAAGGTTCTTTATTCCATCTTGCTAGGATTCGGAAGCATCCTGTATGTCGTCTATGCGATGCACCTCTTCCGCATTGACCATCCTCAACCGCTCTTCTTGCATGCTATGATTGCCGCCACTGTATTTGGCATAATCTACATCGAACGCAAACGAAACCCCGAACATCGATGACGATGCTCGGGGTAGTTCTTTTCTATAGACTCATAGTCCGAAATGAATCATGTCCTTCTTGTCTACTTGGGCTTGTGTGATTTTGGAAATAAGTCGATTCAGTTGTTCCGACTCATGCGTGTACATCATCGCTTTGACGACTTGATAGAACAGCGCCAGTGACTCATATGGAATGAGCGTGATCCCGCATTCGTCTAATCCGAATCCAGGACGGTCATAGGAGTGGAAATACGTGCGCATCTCGTTCAGCTCCTCGATAAACTCATCCACCCACTCCCCATCCACCGAGACACAATCGAAGTGTTCAGGTGTATACGTATCATATGATGATTGACGATTTGTTGAATCCAATACACCGAATTCGTGTGTGTAGGGCATGGCATTCCCTCCTCTTGAATAGTTGATGTCACAAGTATGATCAGTTCATCGGAAAATCCACCGACCACGCCTCTGGTAGCGAGTCCGAGAGGTCGAGCAACACCTCTTCCGACACATTGCCCGTCACGACGATGAGCTTGCCCTGGTCTACGTAAAACAAGCCGTTCCCTTCCGGTTGATTCAAGCGATACCGTTCATTTGAATCGTCTCGCCGGTCAATCAATTCTCCGTCTGCCACACTGGACGCATCGGTCACTAAAATCGTGATGCATTGCGTCTCATCATACAACGTCCACATCTCCACCGGCCGCTCGAGCTGACTCATCTCGAAGTTGGCGACAAACAGCTCTTCTTCAGGCAAGTCCAACCCGTGTCGGACTTTTTCGGCCGCCTCGGGAATCGTAAAGTTTTGAATCCCGTGCAACCCCCACTCCTCGTCCCGTGAATAGTTGAACACGCCAAACGAATCGTCGCGGTTTGGTAACTTAATGGCAATGAGCCCGAGATCATCGATGACGGTTTCATAGATTACACCGTCTCTCGCTGGTCGCTCGGACGTACCATCTGTATATTGAAGTGTGTATTGGGCCGTGACCGCATCAACTAATCGAACGGTCCCTTTTGGCACGTCCTCAATCATCGAGCCGAACACTTCTTTGTCCGTCGTTACGGGAATATCTTTGGAAGACGTCTCTTCTGCACTTTCATTAATTGTCACTCCTGATTCCGTCGGTTCGATCGGTTCAGCTCGTTCCGCCACACACCCACTCAGTCCCATAACTGCCAAACTTAACATCATTCCGATTCGTCTCATGTCACACCACCTTTATATCGTCTCCTCTCCTAAATTCCACCAAACGACAAAAAAACCTTCTTCGGAGAACAAGTCTCCAAAGAAGGTTGATTCATTATTTACGCAACTCTTCCAAACGGGCACGGACTGCGTCACGCTTGTCGAGGTAGTCTTTCTCTTTCGCCTTCTCTTCGTCGATGACGTGAGCCGGTGCCTTGCCAGTGAAGCCTGGGTTGCCGAGTTTCTTCTGAACGCGCTCGACTTCCTTCTCGTACTTCGCCACTTCTTTTTCAAGACGGGCGATTTCTTCCTCAAAGTTGATGAGGTCGGCGAGCGGGATGAACAACTCCGCACCCGTCATGATGGCCGACATCGACTTATCAGGAGCCGCCAAGCCGCGTCCGATTTCGAGCTCGGTCGCGTTCGTGAACTTGCCGATCGTCGCTTCGTTTTCGCTCAAGTAACCTTGCGTCGTGTCGTCACTTGTCGCGATGAAGAGCTGAATCGGTTTCGACATCGGGGCGTTCACTTCCGAACGAATGTTACGGACCGAACGGATGACGTTCATGACCGCTTCAAACGCTGGTACCGAGTCCGCGAAGTGGAGCTCGTCGCGACGTGTCGGGTAGCTCGCACGGACGATCGAGTCGCCTTCGTGCGGCAAGTGCTGCCAGATTTCCTCTGTGAGGAACGGCATGAACGGATGCATGAGACGCATGATTGAGTCGAGCGTGTATGCGAGCACAGAACGTGTCGTCGCTTTCGCTGCCTCGTCCTCACCGTAGAGCGTGAGTTTCGCCATCTCGATGTACCAGTTACAGAACTCTTCCCAAATGAAGTTGTACAAGTAACGGCCGGCTTCGCCGAACTCGTACTTGTCGACGAGACGCGTCACTTGGTCGATCGTGTCGTTCAAGCGTGTGAGAATCCACTTGTCGGCGAGCGTCTTCTCACCTGACAAATCGATATCCTCATACTTCATGCCGTCCATGTTCATGAGGGCGAAACGGCTCGCGTTCCAAATCTTGTTCGCGAAGTTCCATGTCGATTCGATCTTCTCCCAATAGAAGCGAAGGTCGTTCCCTGGTGTCGATCCTGTAAGGAGGAACCAGCGGAGCGAGTCCGCGCCGTATTGGTCGATGACTTCCATCGGGTCGACGCCGTTTCCGAGCGATTTCGACATTTTGCGGCCTTCCGAGTCGCGGATGAGACCGTGGATGAGCACGTCGTTGAACGGCTGCTTCCCAGTGAACTCGAGCGATTGGAAGATCATGCGCGATACCCAGAAGAAGATGATGTCGTAACCCGTGACGAGCGCGCTCGTCGGGAAGTAACGTTTGAAGTCTGCTGAGTCCGTGTCCGGCCAGCCCATCGTCGAGAACGGCCAGAGCGCTGACGAGAACCATGTGTCGAGCACGTCTTCGTCTTGGTGCCAGTTCTCACTGTCCGCCGGTGCTTCTTTACCTACATAGACTTCACCCGTCTCATTGTGGTACCACGCCGGGATACGGTGGCCCCACCAGAGTTGACGGCTGATACACCAATCGCGGATGTTCTCCATCCAACGGAGGTATGTGCCTTCGAACCGCTCTGGGACGAAGTTGACTTTCGTATCGTCATGTCCTTGCGCTTCGAGCGCTGCTTTCGCGAGCGGCTCCATGTCGACGAACCACTGTTTCGAAAGATAAGGCTCGATGACCGCGCCTGAACGTTCCGAGTGACCGACCGAGTGCGTGTGCGGCTCGATTTTGACGAGCGTGCCGTCTGCTTCTAGGTCTTTGACGAGTTGCTTGCGGCATTCGAAGCGGTCGAGCCCTTCGTACTTGCCGGCGTTCTCGTTCATCTTGCCGCCTTCATCCATGACGAGGATGCGCGGGAGCTCGTGGCGGTTCCCGATCTCAAAGTCGTTCGGGTCGTGCGCCGGTGTGATCTTGACGCAACCTGTACCGAACTCCATGTCGACGTAGTCGTCGGCAACGATCGGGATCTCACGGTTCATGACCGGAAGCATGATCGTCTTGCCGACGAGGTGCGCGTAACGCTCATCTTTCGGGTTGACGGCAACGGCCGTATCGCCGAGCATCGTCTCTGGACGCGTCGTCGCGATCTCGATGTGGCCTGAGCCGTCAGCGAGCGGATACTTCATGTGGTAGAATGCGCCTTCGACTTCTTGATAGATGACTTCGATGTCCGAGACGGCTGTCTTTTGCGCCGGGTCCCAGTTGACGATATACTCGCCACGGTAAATCAAGCCCTTCTCATAGAGACGGACGAACACTTCTTGGACCGCTTTCGAGAGTCCTTCGTCGAGCGTGAAACGCTCACGTGAGTAGTCGAGACCGAGACCAAGTTTTGACCACTGGGCACGGATTGTGTCCGCGTACTCGTCTTTCCATTCCCACGTCTTCTCGAGGAACTTCTCGCGTCCGAGGTCGTAACGCATGATGCCGTCTTCACGGAGTTTCTGTTCGACTTTCGCTTGCGTCGCGATACCGGCGTGATCCATTCCTGGGAGCCAAAGGACGTCATAGCCTTGCATGCGCTTGAGGCGCGTCAATAAGTCTTGGAGCGTCGTGTCCCACGCGTGTCCGAGGTGAAGTTTCCCCGTTACGTTCGGTGGCGGGATGACGATCGTGTACGGCTGTTTTGAATCGTCCTCGTCCGCTTTGAATACGTCGTTCTCTAACCAGTAGTCATACCATTTCGCTTCCGTCGCACTTGGATCGTACTTCGTCGGCATGGTGATTTCGTTTGTCTCGTTGGCCATATGCCCAACCTCCTCTAATAATGTGGACAAAAAAACGGCTACTCTCGTCCTTAACGCTAAGGACGAAAGAAGCCGTATCTTCCGCGGTACCACCTTAGTTCGCCAACAGGTGGCGCCCTCAAAATCGAATAACGGTCGATGGACCGGACCTTCCTACTTCGTTCAAAAGGTCAGCTCCGAGGCGACTTCCGCACCATCCTTCGCGGCCTCGCACCAAGTGGCCGCGTCTCTGAAAAAGGATGTCGATTGCGTACTATTCCTCATCGTAGCTTTTGTTCGTATCTGTTAAACAATTGTAGCGACAGAAGATGTTTCCGTCAAGATTACAATGAAAACTCTTGTTGCAGCTCTTTGAACGTCGCGTCGACCGCTGCGAGCGTCAAGTCGATATCTTCGTCCGTGTGCACGGTCGAGAGGAACAATCCTTCGAACTGTGACGGTGGCAAGAACACGCCGCGCGCCGCCATCTTCTGATAGTAAGCGCGGAACAAGTCGAGGTTCGCCGTCTTCGCCTTCTCGAAGTTCGTTACTTTCTCGTTCGTGAAGAAGAATCCGAACATCGATCCGGCCCGGTTTGTGTCGTGCGGGATGTTATACTTTTCGGCCGCTTTCGTGTAGCCTTCGGCGAGACGGTCCGCTTTGCGTTCGAACTCGGCGTAGTGCTCAGGCTTGAGTTGCGACAGCGTCGTGTAGCCGGCGATCATCGCGAGCGGGTTCCCCGAGAGCGTCCCCGCCTGGTAAATCGGTCCTTGCGGCGCGATTTTTTCCATGATCTCGCGTTTCCCGCCATAGGCACCGACCGGAAGGCCGCCGCCGATGACTTTTCCGAGGCACGTCAAATCCGGCGTCACGTCGAAGTAACCTTGGGCACAGTTGTAGCCGACCCGGAACCCGGTCATGACCTCGTCAAAGATGAGGAGCGCGCCGTATTGTTCCGTGATCTCGCGGAGTCCTTCAAGGAATCCAGGTTGCGGTGGCACGAAGCCCATGTTGCCGGCCGCCGGTTCGACGATGACCCCAGCGATGTCGTCGCCGAACTTCTCGAACGCGACGCGGAGGGCATTCAAGTCGTTGTACGGCACCGTGAGCGTCTGGCTCGCCAAGTCTTTCGGCACGCCCGGTGAGTCCGGGAGACCGAGCGTCGCGACGCCCGAACCGGCCTTGATGAGGAGCGAGTCGCCGTGACCGTGGTAGCAACCTTCGAACTTCAAGATTTTCGTCTTGCCCGTGTAGCCGCGTGCGAGGCGGAGTGCCGCCATCGTCGCTTCCGTACCCGAGTTGACCATGCGCACCATCTCGATCGATGGGACGCGCTCGATAACGAGCTCGGCCATTTTCGTCTCGAGCTCGGTCGGTGTCCCGAACGTCCAGCCTTTCTCGGCTTGCTCTTGAATCGCCTTCGTGACGACAGGGTCGCGGTGTCCGAGGATGAGTGGTCCCCATGAGAGGACGTAATCGATATATTCGTTGCCATCGATGTCGTAGACGCGTGATCCTTCACCGCGTTCAGCGAAGATTGGCGTCATGCCGACTGATTTATAGGCACGGACCGGGCTGTTCACCCCGCCCGGCATGAGCGGACGTGCTTGTTCGAACGCCGCTTCTGAGTGTGTTTGTTTGTAGGTCATGCGTAGTCTCCTTCCAAATAACGACAGACGTCTTTTGCGAAATACGTGACGATGAGGTCCGCACCGGCCCGTTTGAAGCCGACCATCGTCTCCATGACGATGCGTTGCTCATCGACCCAGTCGTTCAAAGCAGCCGCTTTGACCATCGCATACTCCCCGCTCACGTTATAGGCCACGATCGGCATATCGAGCGAGTCGCGCATGTCGCGGATGATGTCCATGAATGCGAGCGCCGGTTTGACGATCATGAAGTCGGCGCCTTGCTCAACGTCTGATTGAGATTCCCGGAACGCTTCGCGACGGTTGGCCGGATCCATCTGATAGCCTTTGCGGTCGCCTTCGCCAGGTGCCGATTGGGCCGCGTCACGGAACGGTCCGTAGTACGCCGATGCGTATTTGACGCCGTAGCTCATGATCGGGATATGGTTGAATCCGTTTTGGTCGAGTCCTTCACGGATGGCGGCGACAAAACCGTCCATCATCGAGCTCGGCGCGATGATGTCAGCGCCGGCTTGCGCTTGCGTGATCGCTGTCTGCACGTGAAGCGGTAGCGACGCGTCGTTATCGACGTCACCGTTCTTCACGATGCCACAATGGCCCGTCGACGTGTATTCACAGAGGCACGTATCAGCGATGATCGTGAGCTGTGGCGCCCACTCTTTTACTTTGCGGATCGCTTCTTGGACGATGCCGTGGTCGTGATACGCTTCCGAACCTTCCGGGTCTTTATGTTCCGGCACGCCGAACAAGAGCACCGATTGAATGCCGAGGTCGACAATCTCGTTGATTTCGTCTTCGAGACGGTCGAGCGAGAAGTTGAAGACGCCCGGCATCGAGCTGACTTCGCGTTTAATGTCTGTCCCTTCGATGATGAAGAGCGGGTAAATTAAATCTTCTTTCCGAACATGATTTTCACGTACGAGTGCACGCATCGACTTCGATGAACGAAGGCGACGGTGACGGTCAAACTGGTTCATGAAAAATCCTCCCCTATACACTGTATTAATGCATCCATAGTATAACACTCAGGCACTCGGACCGGTAACGTCGACACTTCCCGGACGGCGCGCTCGGTCACTTCACCGATGGCGTACCACGTCCCGTGGAAGTGTTCAAGGTACGGCGTGATCGCCTGGACGGCGGACGGGCTGAGGACGAGGAGCGCGTCCACGTTCTTGAGCGCCTCGACTTCCGTCTCTGTCAGTTCACGGCCGATCGTCTCATAGACGACCCAGTCGTGGACGTTTTCGAGTTGTGTCATATGTGCCGTGTTCGCCAAGTCGCCCCGGGCGAACAAGACGACCTCGTCTGCTGTTACGACGTCCGCGAGGTCGCGGAACAGCGCCTCGCCCGTGAACGTCTTCGGCATGAGTGCGACGGTGAAGCCCTCGCCCTCGAGTGCTTGTTTCGTCATTTCCCCGACGGCCGCGACTTTGACGTCGCGCGGGACGTCACGGAGCGCCGGTACCGCCGTTTGGCTCGTCACGACGAGCCAATCGAACCGGTGAATCGGTATCTGGCTGTGCGTCAATCTCGTCTCGATGAGCGGGACGTGATGCACGGAAAGACCGCTCGCGGCGAGTCGGGCTCTCTGCGAAGCGGTCAATCGTTTTGTCCCTGTGTACCAGACGTCACGCATTGACCGAGGCGAGAATTTCGCGCCCGCCGCGTCCAAGAAGATCGTCTGCAACCTCGTTCCCGAGTGCGACCGCGTCAGTCGACGTCTTCGTCACACGGAGCACTTCTTTCCCGTCGACCGAGGCGATGAGGCCCGTCAGTGTCACGTCGTCCCCGTCGACCGTCGCATAACCGCCGACCGGAACGTGGCAGCTGCCTTCGATCGCCTTGAGGAACGTCCGCTCCGCCGTCGCCACTTTCGCCGTCACGTCGTCATGCAGGAGTTGCAAGACGTTCGTCACTTCAGCGTCGTCTTTCCGGCTTTCGATGGCGAGAACGCCTTGACCGACGGCCGGAACCATCATGTCAGCGTCAAGCGCTTCGAAGTCGACGCGGTCCGTCCAACCCATGCGTTCGAGCCCGGCTTTGGCGAGCAAGATGGCGTTGAAGTTTTCCGTCTCAAGTTTTTTGAGGCGTGTGTCGATGTTGCCGCGGATCCATTGAATCTCGAAGTCCGGGCGGGCGGCGAGCATCTGCGCACCGCGACGAAGTGAGCTCGTCCCGATGACAGCACCTTCCGGGAGCGTCTCGAGCGTGTAACCGTTCTCGCAGATGAGCACGTCTCGGGCGTCAACGCGTTTCGGCATGCAGCTGATAAAGAGCTCTTCCGGCAACTCGGCCGGCACGTCTTTCATGCTGTGGACGGCGAAATCAATTTCCCCGGCAATCATTTGTTGCTGGATCTCTTTGACGAACAACCCTTTGCCGCCGACTTTCGATAACTGGACATCGACGATTTGGTCGCCTTTCGTCACGATTTCCTTGATCTCGAACTCGTTTTGAGCCCCGGCTTTCTTCAATTGCTCGATGACCCATTTCGTCTGTGTCATCGCAAGTTGTGAACGGCGTGAGCCGACGATAATTTTACGCATAGTCCATATCCCCTTCATAGAAAAAGGCGACGAGATCCGCCGCCTTTTTTGATTTTGTATTAGCGCATCAAAGCGCGGAGTGGTGCTTTCGCTGACATCGCTTCTGTCTCTTCCATTTCCGGCTCGACGTCAGGGACGTCGACATCAAGGCCGAACGTCTCGACGAACTGGTTGATACGTGTGTTCGCATCCGGTTGCGCCGCGGCGTCTTTGATGTAGTCGATCGGTTCACGAAGCATCTGGTTGATGATCGACTTCATATGTTTGCCGATGACTTTTTTATCCCGGTCCGATAGATGGTCAAGCTTACGCTCGAGGCTTTCCATCGTCTCTTCTTGAACAGTGAGGGCGCGGGCGCGCAACTCGTTCATGATCGGGACGACACCGAGTGTGACGAGCCACGTTTGGAACTCTTGAATCGCTTCGTCGATTTTGATTTCAATCTTCTCCGCTTCGACGAGACGGGCCGCCAAGTTTTTGTTGACGATCCCGTTCAAGTCATCCACATCGAACAAATGGACGCCCGGAAGCGCCCGGACCGCTGGATCGATATCTCGCGGCACGGCAATGTCGATTAACAAAAGTGGACGTTCACGGCGAAGCAGTTGGGCGGCGGCGACATCGTCATAGCCGATGACCGCTTCTTTGGCGCCGGTCGAACTGATCAAAATATCGGCGTCGAGCAACCCACAGGCGATCTCACGGATCGAGTGGGCCCGGCCTTGGAACTTGTCGGCGACCGCTTTCGCTTTGCTCTCGGTCCGGTTAAAGACGGCAATCTGTTTCGCACCGGCCTCGAACAAGTTGAGCGTCGTCAACTCGCCCGTCTCACCGGCACCGACGACGACGACTTGTTTGTCATCGAGACGGTTGTACATCCCTTGAGCGAGCGTGACCGCTGCCGAGCTGACCGATACCGACATTTCCCCAATTTGTGTGTCGGTATGGGCGCGTTTGGCGAGCGTCACGGCCTCTTTGAACAGTTTATTGAACACCGTTCCCGTCGTTCCGTTCTCTTGGGCGCGGAAGAAGCTTGATTTCACTTGTCCTAAAATTTGTGTTTCCCCAATGATCATCGAATCGAGTCCAGACGTGACACGGAACAAGTGGCGAATTGCCTCTTCTCCTTCACGAATCGATAAATAAGGGGTGAATTGGTCCATCTCTAAATCAAACCAGTTCGCTAAAAAGCGTTTTGTATAATAACGTCCGGTGTGGAGCTGGTCTGTGACGACGTATAGCTCCGTCCGGTTACAAGTCGACAAAATAACCGATTCAAATATGCTCTTCTCTTCGCGAAGTGCAATCATCGCGTCCACGATTTCTTGCTCCCCAAACGAGAACTGCTCCCGAATCGCGACAGGGGCTGTCTTGTTATTTAGTCCAACGACGACAATATGCATGTACCTCTTCCCCTCATCCAAAATCCACCGACGGTTGTCTCTTCTTTTTCACATCTCTACCGTACATTATAACAATTTTTATTTAGGAACTATAATCTTCTGTTCGATTTTTGTGAAATAATTTAAGAACTTTTTGTGACAGAAAAAAGTAGAAACGGACATGGAGACCATTTCTACTTGTTTAATCATTTCAGAGACGACGGATCGGTGATGATTTGACTCTCTGGTTTCTCATCTTCCTCTTCCGCTTCGAGGTAATGTTTTCGCTCCCTCAGCTTGTAAATCCGGACGATGTTTTGAACGACGACTTTTGCCACCGCATAGAACGGCACCGCGATGAGCATCCCGATAATCCCGGCCAAATTTCCGGCGACGAGCAAGACGATGATAATCGTCAGTGGATGCACCTTGAGCGACTTGCCTTGGATGAGCGGCGAGATGACGTTCGATTCGATTTGTTGAACGATGATGATGACGACGATGACCCAGAGCACTTTGATCGGGTCTTGGATGAAAGCGACGACGACAGCCGGGGCCGCACCGAGGAACGGTCCGACGTACGGGATAATGTTCGTCAACATCATGAAGAGCGCAAGCAAGATGGCGTAGTCGAGTCCAATAATCCAAAGCCCGATGAGCGACGTGATCCCGACGAAGAACGCCACGATCAACTGGGCATGGACGTAGTTTTTAACCGTCGTATGCATGTCATGCAAGATTTTACGAGTCTCCGTCTCGTAGCTCGACGGCAACAATTTCACGATCGAGTCTGGAAGACGTTTCCCGTCAAGGAGCATGTACAAAAGCATGAACGGGATGACGACGATCGTAATGACGGCCGACGTGATGAAACCGACAAGACGACCGAACGATGAAGCGACATTCCCGAAGACGTCTCCGAGATACGACGTCACATTATTCGTGAAGTCGGTGAACATATCGTCATTCTCGGCGATAAAGCGTGACAAGAACTCGTTTTGCATGAGCGAGTCACGGACGGCGAACGCCTGTACTTGCAACTCCTTGGCGATACTCGGCATCGCGTTGACGAGCGACGTCACCTGTTCCGCGAGCACCGGTCCGAGGATGCTGAAGACGAGCGTAAAAATCAGCACGAGTCCGCCGAGCGTGATGCCGACGGCGAGCGGACGTTTGCCGTCCATCCGTTTTTCTAAGAAGTCGACAATCCCGACTAAGAAATAATAGAAAAGTCCAGCAATGATGAGTGGTACCGTGACGAGCGCCAAAATGACTTGAATCGGTTCGAACACGAAAGAAATCTCCGTCCCGACCCAGATGACCAAGAAAATCGTCAGCGTCCAAAATAAGAAGCGGTACCATTTGTTTTGAAACATGATTTGCATCTTTCCACCTCGTTCTCTATTCTCTTGTCTTATGTAATTAGGACAATTATACGATAATTACCCGCTCTCGTAACCCTGAAAACAAAAAAGACGAGGGTTGCCCTCGTCTTCGGTCAATCTTCTTCGCGTGTCAATAAATCGTAAATCGCTTTCCACGCTTCGTCTTTGCCTTCTGCCGTCTCCGCCGAGAACGCGACGAACCGGTCCGTCGATTCAAATTGAAGCTTGCGTTTGACGGCCGCTTCATGTTTTTGACGCTGCGCTTTTTTGATTTTATCGAGCTTCGTTGCCACGACGATGACCGGAATCTCGTAATGCTTCAAGAAGTTGTACATCGTCACGTCGTCGCCCGACGGTTCATGACGGATATCGACCAAGAGGACGACGCCACGGAGGGCGCTTTGCGACGTCAAGTACTGCTCCATCATGACGCCCCACTTCTCACGCTCCGTCTTCGAAACTTTCGCGTAGCCGTAACCTGGAACGTCGACGAACATGATCTCATCGTTGATGTTGAAGAAGTTCAGCGTCTGCGTCTTCCCTGGCTTTGAAGACGTGCGCGCGAGCGCTTTCCGCTGACAAATCTTGTTGATGAACGACGATTTCCCGACGTTCGAACGTCCAGCGAGTGCGACTTCCGGCAACTCGTGAATCGGATAATGGTCCGGTGCGACGGCACTCGTGACAAATTCTGCTTTAGTGATTTTCATTATTTAATTTCCTCCAAATGCTACTTCTAATACTTGATCGAGCGTCGTGACCGGGACGAACGTCAATTTCTCACGGACGGTGTCTTGAATGTCATCGATGTCCCGCTCGTTGTCTTTCGGGATGACGATGGTCGTCAAACCGGCGCGGTGTGCGGCGAGCGCTTTCTCTTTCAATCCACCGATCGGAAGGACGCGGCCTCGGAGCGTGATCTCTCCGGTCATGCCGATATCACGGCGGACTTTCTTACCAGTCAATGCCGAGATGAGCGCCGTCGCGATGGTGATACCGGCCGATGGACCGTCTTTCGGAACGGCACCTTCTGGGACGTGGATGTGCACGTCTTGGCGCTCGTAGAACGTCGGGTCAATCCCGAACCGTTCCGCGTTCGAACGGACATAGCTATACGCCGTCTGCGCCGACTCTTGCATGACGTCACCGAGTTTCCCGGTCAACTGGAGCTTGCCCTTACCAGGTGCGAGTGCCACTTCGATCGTGAGTGTGTCGCCCCCGAACGCCGTGTAGGCGAGTCCAGTGACGGCTCCGATTGAGTCTTCCGTCTCGCCTTTGCCGTAGCGGTACTTCGGTTTCCCGAGGTAGTCGCCGAGGCTCTTCAACGAGACCGTGACGCGTTTTTTCTCGCCGATCGCGATTTGCTTCGCCGCTTTCCGGCAAAGCGAACCGATGACGCGTTCCAAGTTACGGACGCCGGCCTCACGCGTGTAACGGCGGACGACCTCGTAAAGCGCGTCTTCTTTGATCGTGAGCTGGCTCTTTTTCAAGCCGTGCTCTTTATACTGCTTCGGCACCAAGTGACGTTTGGCAATCTCGACTTTCTCGAGTTCCGTGTAGCCGCCGATTTGGATGAGTTCCATCCGGTCGAGTAGCGGAGCCGGGATTTGCGAGACGTCGTTCGCCGTCGCGATGAAGAGCACGTTCGATAAGTCGAACGGTTCTTCAATATAGTGGTCCGAGAACGAGACGTTTTGTTCCGGGTCGAGCACTTCGAGCATGGCCGACGCCGGGTCGCCCCGGAAATCTGACGCCATCTTGTCGATCTCGTCGAGCAAGAAGACCGGGTTTTTGCTTTCGGCCTGCTTCAAGCCGCGGATGATACGGCCTGGCATCGCCCCGATGTACGTGCGACGGTGTCCTCGAATCTCAGCTTCATCGCGCACCCCGCCGAGCGAGACGCGGACGAAGTGACGCTCAAGCGCCGACGCGATCGACCGGGCGAGCGACGTCTTCCCGACCCCTGGAGGTCCGGCGAGACAAAGGATCGGTCCACGGAGCGAGTTCGTCAATTGGCGGACGGCCAAGTACTCGAGGATTCGATCTTTCACCGACTCGAGGCCGTAGTGGTCGTCGTCTAGGACGTGGGCCGCATGCTTGACGTCGAGTTTATCTTCCGTCTCGATGCCCCATGGGAGCGAAGCAATCCAGTCGAGATAGTTGCGGATGACCGCGTACTCCGGTGACGTCGCCGGGACGACGTTCAACCGTTCGGCTTCGCGCATGACGTTCTTCCGTGTCGTCTCAGGCAAGTCGAGTGCCTCGAGCTTCTCACGGAGACGACTCGGTTCAGACTCTTGCGACTGGTCGCCGAGCTCTTGCTGAATCGTTTTCATCTGTTCGCGCAAATAATACTCTTTCTGCGCCTGCTCAATCGTCTTTTTCGTCCGTTCGCGCAACTCTTGCTCGAGCTCGATGATTTCGACTTCATGCGTCATGATCTCGAGCAGCTCTAAGCCGCGTTTGACCGCGTCGGCTTCCTCGAGCATCGCTTGGCGAATGTCGACGTCGACATCAAGTTTCGAAGAGATATAATCGGTCAACGACTCGAGTCGCTCATACATCTCAAAGCGGCGCCGTTCGTCCGGAGACAACCCTTTGATCGTCCCGACGAGTTTGCCAAACTGTTCTTTCAATAGGCGCACGAGTGCCGTCCGTTCGACTTCTTCCCCTTCGACGAGGTCAAGCGCCTCGACGTCGGCGAACCAGCCTTCTTTCGTCTCTTCAATCGAGTTGATCTTGACGCGCTCTTTCCCGACAAGACGAACACGGACCGTCTCGTTCGACAGCTCGCTCATCTTGGCGATATGGACGCGTGTCCCGATCGCATATAAGTCTTCCGGTTCAGGTGATTCTTTGCCTGTCTCTTTTTGGGTCACGACAATCAAATCTGTCTCGTGTTCCTTTGCGGCAAGGAGTGCCCGCAGAGAGAGCGGACGCCCTACGTCAATCGTCACGCCGATGAGCGGATACACGACGACTCCACGCAAAGGAAGGATAGGTAACTGTTCCATTACAACGCCTCCTGTGCAAAAAGGCCCAAAACTCGGATGTGCCGAGTGTTTGAGCCTTTTTCGTTAAAAATTATGCTGTCTCTTTATTGTCGCCTGTCTGTTCGACAGTACCATCGCGAAGCACGTATTTCGGACCGGCAAGACCCGTAATCGTTTCATCCGTGATGATGACTTTCTCGATATCGTCGCGCGATGGGACAGTGAACATCACATCGAGCATCATTTCTTCGATAATCGAGCGGAGACCGCGTGCGCCTGTCTTACGTTTGATCGCAAGCTTGGCGATTTCAACCAACGCTTCGTCTGTGAACGTGAGTTCGACATCGTCGAGTTCGAGCATTTTCTCGTACTGACGAACGAGGGCGTTCTTCGGCTTCGTCAAGATCTCGACGAGTGCTTCCTCGTCAAGCGTCGTGAGCGTCGCCATGACCGGTAGACGACCAATGAACTCCGGAATCAATCCGAATTTCTGAAGGTCTTCCGGAAGCGCGCGGGCGAGCAAGTCTTCTTGCGTCATCTCGCGGTTTTCTTGGTCGTTCCCAAATCCGATAACTTTTTTCCCGATACGGCGTTTGACGACCGCTTCGATGCCAGCGAACGCGCCGCCGACGATGAACAAAATGTTCGTCGTATCGATTTGGATGAACTCTTGATGCGGATGCTTCCGTCCACCTTGCGGCGGTACGCTTGCGACCGTACCTTCCAAGATTTTGAGAAGTGCTTGTTGGACACCTTCACCAGATACGTCACGCGTGATCGATGGGTTTTCCGACTTACGGGCAATCTTATCGATCTCATCGATGTAGATGATCCCTTTTTCAGCCTTCTCGACATCGTAGTCCGCCGATTGGATCAGCTTGAGCAAGATGTTCTCGACGTCTTCCCCGACGTAACCGGCTTCCGTCAAGCTCGTCGCATCCGCGATTGCGAATGGGACGTTCAAGACGCGAGCCATCGTTTGAGCGAGAAGCGTCTTACCGCTACCAGTTGGTCCAATCATGACGATGTTCGATTTCGAAAGTTCGACATCATCAGAACGGCCACCGGCGTTGATGCGTTTATAGTGGTTGTAGACGGCTACCGAAAGCGCACGTTTCGCCCGGTCTTGACCAATGACATACTCGTCTAAGATGTTACGGATCTCTTGTGGTTTTGGAATGTCTTTGAATTCTACTTCTTCTTCGACACCGAGCTCTTCCTCAACGATTTCATTGCAAAGCTCGATACATTCGTCACAAATGTATACGCCAGGACCGGCGACTAGTTTACGGACTTGTTCTTGCGATTTCCCGCAAAACGAGCATTTAAGTTGTCCCTTTTCCTCGTTAAATTTGAACATTCGGTACACCCCTTCTGAATGAAAATGGATGTAAGTGCGATAAATCGCCTATTTGTATTTTCAGGTGCAAAGCACTCTCGAAAAAACATTTACATCTCTGCGTTGCAATAATTGTAGCATGAACAAATCACTTCATCAAAGATAAACACATGCAAAGTGTCGTGACGAAAAAAAGGACGACTGCTGAGCAGCCGTCCTTCTGTCATCCGATTACTTCGCTTTCCCGTTTTCAACGAGAACGTCGATCGCTTTACGGAATTTGAGGTCACCTTTAAGTGTCTCGATTCCGCCTTGTGGCGCGAGCATTGTACGGAGTTGATCCGGTGCAATGTTGTAAAGTTTAGACATTTCTTCGAGTTCTTTCTCAGCATCTTCGTCAGACACTTCGATCGCTTCTTTCTCAGCGATTGCTTTCAAGACGAGACGAGCTTTAACGCGCTCTTCAGCTTGCTCTTTCATCTCTTCGCGCATCGCTTCTTCAGAAGTACCAGTGAGTTCGAAGTACATGTTGAGGTCGATTCCTTGTGAAGAAACACGTGTGCCGAACTCTTGAACCATGCGGTCTACTTCTTGGTCAACGAGTACTGCAGGTACGTCGATTGTTGCGTTAGCTGTTGCTTGCTCGACGAGTTGATCGCGCATTGTGCCTTCCGCTTCTTGTTTCTTCGCAGTTTCTAAGCGCTCACGGATTTTCGCTTTCAACTCGTCGAGTGATGAAACTGACTCGTCGATGTCTTTTGCGAACTCGTCGTCGAGCTCAGGAACTTGCTTCGCTTTGACTTCGTGAAGTTTGACTTTGAATGTCGCTGGTTTACCCGCCAAGTTGTCAGCGTGGTACTCTTCAGGGAATGTTACTTCAACGTCTTTTTCTTCGCCAGCCGTCATGCCAACCATTTGCTCTTCGAATCCAGGGATGAATTGGCCTGAACCGATTTCGAGTGTGTAGTTTTCAGCCGTGCCGCCTTCGAATTGCTCTCCGTCAGCGAAACCTGCGAAATCAAAGACAGCTGTATCGCCGTTTTCGATAGCGCCTTCTTTGACAGCAAGCTCTGCGCCTTGCTGTTGAAGCGCGTCAAGTTCAGCTGTAACTTCTTCGTCAGTGACTGTTGTTTCAACAGCTTCGTACTCGAGACCTTTGTATTCGCCAAGCTCAGCTTCTGGCTCAACAACGAACGTTACTTTGAACGTTACAGGTTGGCCTTTTTCGAGCGTGCCGTCTACATCGATGTTTTCGAGAGCGATTGGTTCGAAACCAGCTTCTTCGACCGCACCTTGAACTGTGTCACGGTAGAGGATATCGAGCGCATCTTGATAGAGTGCTTCTTCTCCGTACATTTTGTTGAACATTGGGCGTGGCAATTTCCCTTTACGGAAGCCAGGCACGTTCAAAGTTTTGACGACATCTTTGAATGCGGCGTCAACTGCTTTATCAAAAGCTTCTGCAGGTGCTTCGTACGTGAGTACGCCTTGGCTACCTGATGTTTTTTCCCATTTTGCTGTCATGCTAAGTCCCTCCAACAATTCGTTTATACGTACAAAAATGTACAACAATCCGTATTATAGCATAAATCCGACGACTGCACACAAGGATTTAGTCTAGAAACGCCTCGGTGAAACGCATGTCCGCCTCAAGAATTTCGGCGGCGAGGCCGTCCGTTTCCTCATGTTGCAGGATGGCCGTTTTCGCTTGAACAATCGCCGTCTCCACGGCAGACGCTTCCTCAGGCGTGAACGGGTAGTGCGTATACATGTAGTTCATGAGCAGCTGCGTCGCGATCTCGTCACCATATACCGCTCGCTGCAACCCGTTGACCATCGTCTCCCACGCTTCCGTGTGGATTTTCGCTTCGTCATGCGTCAATCGGTGCCGCGTCCCGAGGTCGGTCCATTCGATGACCGGCAGCTCGTCGAACGCCTTTTGGAGCACGATCAACTTCATCAACTTCGGCCGTTCCGCGACGAGAAGCTCTTTCAAGACGTTGTCGAGGACGTCATCGATATTGAAATGGACGTGTTCGAGCGTCTCGATTTGTTCGCCGATCCCGCCCCGGTTAAGGATTCGCTTCACTTTGGCGATCGCGGCCGGGAACTCGGTCAACTTCAGCACTTGGAGCACTTGATGTGCTTGCGTGTTGACGTGATCGGTCTTTTCTTGCCACTCGAGATACAGGTTGATCCAATGGGCCGCCTCGAACGGTTGGTCACGCATGATGTAATACTGGGCGATTTGAAGCCCGCCGGCTGCAGGTTCTTCTGCCACCGTCATCTGTGTCGTGACGAGCTCTTCGAGTTTCTCGAGCGTCTCCGGTTCTTCCGGTCGTTCCATCAGACATTGGAATATTTCCATGAAAATAAATGGATCGCCGGGCACTGCCTCGTACCAATCCCACAGAATCGGTTCGACCCGTTGCCGTTCCCCGGCCGTGTCTGCCTCTTGAATCATCTTCTGAAGCCGCGACCAGTTCCCTGGAAACGGGTACGCTTGCTCTTTTGCCATCTCCCCACACCCTTTCCATTCATCTCCATCTTCCTTTAGGAATCGATTCGTTGTCAATCAATACCCCGAAAAACGAAAAAAGAGACAACCTCCGTGGAGGCTATCTCTATTTTAAATGGAAGTGTCCCAAGAGGGATTCGAACCCCCGACCGACGCCTTAGCTTACCACCATGGCTTTCGCCACCAACGTGTGTTGTTTGTAGTCTGGACTATATCTTCACCATTTCAGGTGCGACACGTGTAGTCTCTACGGAACCTCACGAGCAAACTGCTCCTTCAATGGCTCTACCTCTAAAGGATGACCTTTAGTCCTTCGAACCACCTTGTCCCCGAAAGGAAATAAGTTTCCTCGGTATTACCATCAGCATGATCTGTTAAGGCTTCACCGATATAGTGTCGTCCACTCTATAGGTTTCTGTTTCCCTATAAAGGCTCCTATTTGTCTTGAAGGGCGTTGCTCTATCCAGCTGAGCTATTGGGACATTGACAAGAAAACTATAATAGAAAAATGGTTTGCTGTCAATTCCTTCTTTTCATTCCGTCACAGCTTTCCGCTCACATCGAGATCTTCGACGGCCGAACCGTCCTCTGACCGATAAAAGCGGACCGTTGCCTGTCCGTTCTCGAGATCCATCAGTACATACGTCTTGTCACTCCGTCCGCGCGGCATGCGAATCGAACCCGGGTTCACGTAAAGCACCCCGTCCTCAATCACAGCTCCGGCGACGTGCGAGTGGCCGAATAAGACGACGTTCGCCCCGACCTCTTCAGCCCGGTAACGCAACCGGTTCAAGTCGTACTTCACGTCGTGGTGATGGCCGTGGACGATGAGAATCGTCCCTTCAGCCGTCTCCTCGATTCGTTCGAGCGGAAGGTCGCCGCCGAAGTCGCAATTACCGCGCACCGTACGATATGGGAGCAGATGTTCATCGACGAGCGCGAGCTGGGAATCCCCACAATGGAACGCGTCATCGATTTCTTGTTCGTGCCGGTTAAAGATGATTGATAGTTCTTCTGTCAATCCGTGACTGTCACTGACTACGAGAAAACGCATACAGGTCACCCCTCCATAAACGGAATAATTTCTGCCTCTAACTTTCGTAGTGCTTGGCCGCGGTGACTGACCGCCGCCTTTTCGTCGCGTTCAAGTTCTGCTGCCGTCTTGTGAAGTGACGGAACGATGAAGAGCGGGTCGTAACCGAAACCGTTCTCCCCATGAGGCGCGTAGCCGATCGTCCCTTCGATCGTACCGCGTACCGTCAATGTCTCCCCTGTTGGTTTGGCGAGACAGAGGGCACAGATGAAACGAGCCGTTCGGTCGGTCGCTCCGTTCAACTTCTCGAGAAGAAGCGCGTTGTTCGCTTCATCCGACTTCTCCGGTCCGGCGAAACGGGCCGAATGGACACCGGGTGCCCCGTCGAGCGCATCGACTTCGAGTCCAGAGTCATCCGCGAGGACGGCGTGACCGAAATAGCGGGCCGCCTCCGTCGCCTTTAACTCGGCGTTCGCTTCAAACGTCGTCCCAGTTTCGTCCGTCTCTGGTGCGTTCGGATAATCAAGAAGTGATTCGACTTCGAATCCGAGCGGCGTGAGCATTCCTTCAATTTCTGCGACTTTTCCTTTATTGCGTGTTGCGACGATCAGTTTCATGTTGTTTCCTCCAATTGTTCCCCGACATACCACCACGAGGCACCGAGTGCGTCTTCGGCCGCTTTGAACAGCGTCTCGATCCCGCTTTGGGCCATGTGGAGCATCTCGTTCATCTCGAGCAACGTGAACGTCGCTTCTTCCCCTGTCCCTTGTACTTCGACGAAACGTCCGCTCGCCGTCATGACGACGTTCATGTCGACCTCGGCCGCGGCATCTTCTTCGTAGTTCAAGTCGAGGAGCAATTCGTCGGTCCGTCCGACCGAGATGGCAGCGACGCCTTCTTTGATCGGCGTGTCGTCGAGCTTGCCTTGCCGGATGAGCGCGTCGACCGCGAGGACGAGCGCGCAGAAGCCGCCTGTGATCGAGGCCGTGCGGGTGCCCCCGTCCGCTTGGATGACGTCACAGTCGATCCAAATCGTCCGTTCACCGAGCCGTTCCAAATCGACGACCGAGCGGAGCGACCGCGAAATCAACCGTTGAATCTCCATCGTCCGGCCCGACTGTTTGCCGCGGACCGATTCGCGGACCGTGCGGTTACCGGTCGCACGCGGAAGCATGGCGTACTCGGCGTTGATCCAGCCTTGCTTCTTGCCGCGCAAGAAGTTCGGGACGCGTTCTTCGACGGTGGCCGTGCAGATGACTTTCGTGTCCCCGATCGAGATGAGGACCGACCCTTCCGCATGTTTATTCACATGGGGAACGATCTCGACGGGCCGGAGCTCGTCATGTTGTCTTTCGTTACGCATCGACACCGGACACCTCTACTTTCTCCGCTCTCACGGGTTGACCGAGCCATTCTGTCGCCAAACGGTCAAAGATGACGACATCCCCGGTCGCATAAAACTGGTGCACCGGGACCGTATCCAAATCGTTCTCGAGCTCTTTAAAGTCAAGGATGGCCGCTACTTCGAGCGCCGTCTCGTCACCGGACGAGATCAAATGGACGTCGGGTCCGACGACGTCTTGAATGACCGGTGCGAGCAGCGGATAGTGCGTACAGCCAAGGATGAGCGTGTCCATCTCGGAAGACTGAAGCGGACGAATCGTCTCAGCGACGATGTCGCGGACGCGCTCTCCATCGAGTTCGCCGGCTTCGACGAGCGGGACGAACGGCGGACAGGCGAGCGAATATACATCGATCTCGCCGGCCACGTGTCGGAGCGCCGTCTCGTATGAGTTGCTTTCAATCGTCATCTTCGTTCCGATGACGCCGATATGTTTATTGCGCGTTCCTTTGACGGCCGCTCGTGCCCCCGGATCGATGACACCGATGACCGGGATATTGAGGCGTTTGCGCGCTTCTTTCAAGACGACCGCTGTCGCCGTGTTGCAGGCGATGACAATCATCTTCACGTTCTTACTTAACAGGAACTCGATCAGTTCCCACGTATAGGCTTCAATCTCATCGTGCGGGCGCGGGCCATACGGGCACCGTTCCGTGTCGCCGATATAAATTATTTCTTCTTTCGGTAGTTGGCGCATCAGTTCTTTGACCACAGTCAAGCCGCCAACTCCTGAATCGAGTACTCCAATCGCTCGTTTCATGATCATCACTTCCATTCCCATCTATCTTACCAAAAAAGCCGATTCTGAAAAAGAAACGGTCTCGTGACAAACAAAAAAGACGAGGTAGCCGATTGGCCGCCTCGTCCGTCGCTCAATTACTGAGCAAGACCTTCGCTTGTGAGCATGTCAGAAAGCGTGTTAACCGCTTCTTCTGCATCGTCACCAGCTGCAGTGATTTTGATTGTAGAATCTTTTGCGATTCCGAGTGAAAGTACACCCATGATCGACTTGAGGTTTACTGTCTTACCGTTGTACTCAAGGTTGATATCTGATTGGAATTTAGAAGCTGTGTTTACCAACTGTGTAGCTGGACGAGCGTGAATTCCTGAATCTGCAACGACTGTGAACGTTTTTTCCATGACGTGAGGTCTCCCTTCAAATTTCAATTCTACAGGCGAACCCGCAGAATAATTGTTTGTGAACTCATTATCAAATGATAGCGGATTCGCAAAAATTCTGCAAGCGATTTTTATATTCTGGAGTCCATTCGGTCGGACGACCGGATTTCGACAAGTGCACGAGGCTCGTACGCCCCGCAAACATGAGCTGGTCTCCATCATATGCCCCGTAATGAATATCACATGAAGTGTTTCCGACCGTCAAGACATTGGCATACACCACGATCGATTGCCGTGGCATCACTTGGCGAACGTAGTCGCACTGGGCATCTGCCACGACGACAAATCCATCATTCAACGAAAAACCTGTCGCTTCAAGCAACTCGATCCGCGCGTCTTCGAAATAGATGAACGGAATTGTGTTATTCATGTGGCCGTACGGGTCGCACTCCGAGAATCGGACTTTGACGTCTAGCGCGACCCCTGCTCTGACACGTGTTTCCCAATCGGCTTCCCGGAAGTACTTCGTCATCCGTAGCCCTTACGCCTCGACCGCAGAACCGGTGCGGCCTTTGTCGCTACCGAAGAACGATTTGAACGAGTGAAGCGTCGTCTGACGGTTCATCGCGGCGATTGATGTCGTGAGTGGAATACCTTTCGGACAAACTTCGACACAGTTTTGCGCGTTCCCGCACTGTGCGAGGCCGCCGTCTTCCATGAGCGCTTCGAGACGGTCCTCCGCGTGGAAGGCGCCAGTCGGATGCGAGTTGAAGAGACGGACTTGCGAAATGGCGGCCGGTCCGATGAAGCTCGATTTGTCATTGACGTTCGGGCACGCCTCGAGGCAGACACCGCACGTCATACATTTCGATAATTCATACGCCCATTGACGTTTGTTCTCTGGCATCCGCGGTCCAGGTCCGAGGTCGTACGTCCCATCGATTGGGACCCATGCCTTCACTTTTTTCAACGCGTCGAACATGCGCTGACGGTCGACTTGAAGGTCACGGATGACCGGGAACGTCTTCATCGGAGCAAGGCGGATCGGCTGTTCGAGCTTGTCGACGAGTGCCGTACACGATTGGCGCGGCTTGCCGTTGATGATCATCGAGCAGGCACCACACACTTCCTCGAGACAGTTCATATCCCAGTTGATTGGTGTCGTCTTGTCCCCGTTCGCATTGACCGGGTTTCGGCGGATTTCCATCAACGCCGAGATGACGTTCATGTTCGGGCGGTACGGGACGGTGAACTCTTCCGTATAAGCGGCTTGGTCCGGTCCGTCCTGGCGTTCAATGATAAAACGAATATCTTTTTGTTCAGATTGCATCGGCGTCGTCATTTCGTCTTCGCCCCTTTCTTCGAGTAATCCCGTTTGCGTGGCGGGATTAACGAAACGTCGATCTCTTCATACGAGATATCGACTTCCCCTGCGTTGTAACGTGCCATCGTCGTCTTCATGAACTTGTCGTCATCACGTTCCGGGAAGTCCGGTTTGTAGTGAGCACCACGGCTCTCGTCACGTTTCAAAGCGCCAAGCGTGATGACGCGCGCGAGGTCGAGCATGTGGTCGAGTTGTCGGATGAACGATGCCCCTTGGTTGCTCCAGCGAGCCGTATCGGTCGCGGAGATGTTGTTATAGCGTTCACGAAGCTCACGGAGTTTGAGGTCCGTCGCCTCGAGCTTGTCGTTGTAACGAACGACCGTGACGTTGTCGGTCATGAGTTCGCCGAGCTCACGGTGGATTTGATACGCATTTTCCGTACCGTCCATCGCGAGGATATCGTTGAACCGCTCGATTTCTTCACGTTCGTTAAAGTTGAAGAGCGCTTCCGGCACGCTCTCTGTCGCCTGGTCGAGACCCCGCATGTAGTGAACGGCCGCCGGACCGGCTTCCATCCCGCCGTATACGGCAGACAAGAGCGAGTTGGCCCCGAGACGGTTCGCCCCGTGCATCGAGTAATCGCACTCACCGGCTGCGAACAGGCCTGGGATGTTTGTCATCTGATCGTAGTCGACCCATAGTCCGCCCATCGAATAGTGAACGGCCGGGAAAATCTTCATCGGGACTTTGCGTGGATCGTCGCCGACGAACTTCTCGTAAATCTCAAGGATGCCGCCGAGTTTGATGTCGAGCTCTTTCGAGTCTTTATGCGACAAGTCAAGGTACACCATGTTCTCGCCGTTGACGCCGAGCTTTTGGTTGACACAGACGTCGAAGATTTCACGCGTCGCGATATCACGCGGCACGAGGTTTCCGTAGGCCGGATACTTCTCTTCAAGGAAGTACCATGGCTTGCCGTCTTTATACGTCCAGACACGTCCGCCTTCACCGCGCGCCGATTCACTCATGAGACGAAGTTTGTCGTCCCCTGGAATCGCCGTCGGGTGGATTTGGATGAACTCACCGTTCGCGTAGACCGCCCCTTGACGATAGACCGCTCCAGCCGCTTGGCCGGTGTTGATGACCGAGTTCGTCGATTTGCCGAAGATGACACCCGGGCCGCCTGTCGCGAGGATGACCGCGTCCGATGGGAACGCTTTAATTTCCATCGAGCGCAAATCCTGACAGACCGCACCACGGCACACACCTGCTTCATCGATGATGGCCCGGAGGAACTCCCAGCCTTCATACTTCTCGACGAGACCTTGCGCCTCGTAGCGACGAACCTGCTCGTCTAGTGCGTACAGGAGCTGTTGCCCCGTCGTCGCACCGGCGTAAGCCGTACGGTGATGGAGCGTGCCGCCGAAACGACGGAAGTCGAGAAGACCTTCTGGCGTCCGGTTGAACATGACGCCCATGCGGTCGAACATGTGGATGATCTTCGGTGCCGCTTCCGCCATCTTTTGGACCGGCGGTTGGTTGGCGAGGAAGTCGCCCCCATAGACCGTGTCATCAAAGTGTTGCCAAGGAGAATCCCCTTCCCCTTTCGTGTTGACGGCACCGTTGATGCCGCCTTGTGCACAAACTGAATGTGAACGCTTGACCGGTACAAGCGAGAATAGTTTTACCGGAACACCCATCTCAGCCGACTTGATTGTCGCCATGAGTCCAGCCAGACCGCCACCGATGACGATCAAACTTTGATTTGCCATGAACTTTTCCCCCTAATTACAAGATGCCCGCGAACGTCAAGATAGAACGGATGCCGACAAAAGATAGTGCCAAGAAGACGACGCCTGAGACATAGCTCATGAAGCGCTGTGAACGAGGCGACTGTGTGATCCCCCACGTGATGGCAAACGACCAGAGACCGTTCGCGAAGTGGAACGTAGCCGAGAGGATCCCGACTATGTAGAAGATGAGCATGAGCGGATTGTCGACGATGTTTTGCATCATCTCCGCGTTCACTTCGACGCCACGCAACTTCGCCAAGCGCGTTTCCCAAACGTGCCATGCGATGAAGATGACGAGGAAGACGCCCGTGAAGCGTTGGAGCATGTACATCCAGTTACGGGCGTATGAGTAACGGTTCGTGTTAATCGAACCGAGGAACGCGTAATACACGCCATACACTCCGTGGAAGATCATCGGCAAAGCGATGATGGTCACTTCAAGGAAATACAAGTACGGTAAGCTCTCCATAAATTTTGCTGCCTTGTTGAACGACTCCACCCCATCGACGATATAGTAGTTGACCGACAAGTGAACGATCAAAAACAAGCCGATTGGGATGACCCCAAGTAGCGAATGGACTTTACGACTGAAATAGTCACGACGCGCTGCCATTCTAGTTCCCCCTTTTCACGAGCCCTTGGCTCGTTTTGTAAATAAAAGCGTTTTCAAATGCAAATATAGCTTTCTGTCTCCTATTCTACTCTTGTGAAATTTGTATGACAAGACAACCCGACCGATTTGTGCCACATTCTTTTGCAAAATACCCGGTGACCAAAAGGCGAATCGTCGTTATAATGGTATAGAGAGAATGGAGTGATGGAAGAAGATGGAAACGATGAGCCAACCCACTTTCGCGATCGAACTGCTTCGCGATTATGTGTTGACGGATTTGCTTGGGGACGATTACGCTCAAGTCATCTATTGGTCGGGTAAACGGGTCGCACGCAAGTTCCCGGTCATGCCCAATGAAGAACTGAGCGCCTTCTTTAGCGAGGCCGGCTGGGGAGATTTGACGCTGTTGAAAGAAAAAGGAAATAAATTCTTGTTCGAGCTCACGCCCCCACCCGCGACCCAAGAGAAGGCAACGGGCTACTTCCAGCTCGAGGCTGGCTTTTTAGCCGAACAGATTGCGGGTCGTTTCCAATGCGTCGCCGAAGGATATGCCGACGTGACGCGCAAGGCCGTCCACATCACCGTCCAACTAGACCGAAAAGATACGTATGAATGAGAAAGAGCCGATGCGATTTTTACACCGCATCGGCTCTTTCTTTTTGCGTCAATCCTCCGACTCATCTGTGTCTTCATACTGGAAGAGACGCTCGTTGGCGAAGATATAAAAGTCGATGAGCTCCGACCTTGAGAACGTGCTGTCTTCGCCCGCATACGCCACTGCTGCTTTTTGAATGACGTGCAGAAGATCAGACGGGATCGGTTGTCGCTTCGCCCACTCGAGCACTTCTCGTTTGGCGAGCACACGCCCATCCGTCTCGTACGCCATCACCCGCACGAGGTTCAATACGCTATACACGGGGTGGTTATCAAGCGAGCTCAAGCAATCCAACGCGTCGTCCTTGATCGCCTCTAGATAGTGTCCATCCTCAAATCCGACTACCAACTCATTCATCGGGGCACCGAACAAGACACGGCCCCGCTCCATGATGACTTTGAGGTGAGCGGCCAAATCCGGATCTGTCATTCCGCGTTGCTCACGGAGCAGCTCGTCGATCGATGTTTTTTCCAACCGCATGCGCCACTGCTCACTATAATGAAACTCGAACGGACTCGGATGGACCCATTCCTGTAACGCTCGTTCCGTCAGCACGGTCAACTCGAGCGGATACGGCTGCGTCGATGTCGCCAGGCACAGTCGCATCAAACCGAGCCGTTCCTCGTCAGACAGGTCTCGGTCGCTCACGAACAGTAAATCGACGTCACTCAATCTTGGATGGAAACCTCCCATCGTCACAGATCCGTGCACGTATGCATGTCGAATCGCGTCGGTCACGTCCGTAAGCTCACGAACAAACTGTTCAATAAAAGGTGATGTCTCGTCTGGAAAATTGGCTAGCGCGTCTCGGTTCATTCATCGGTCTCCTCATGGACGTATTGGATCACGGTCTCGGCCAACTTCTCCGGCAGTCCCGCTTCTTTCAACTGTTCGAGCGAGGCGAGACGAATCTGTTTCATCGACCCGAAATGGCGAATTAACTGCTGGCGCCGTTTCGGTCCGACACCCGGGATGTCGTCGAGCACCGACTTCGTCATCTTCTTCGTCCGCAAACTGCGGTGGAACGTGATGGCGAAGCGGTGGACCTCGTCTTGCATACGTTGGAGCAAATAGAACGCGCTCGAGCGCGAGTTCAGTTCGACGACCCCGCCGCCTTCCCCGAACAAGAGCTGGCTCGTCCGGTGACGGTCATCTTTTTTGAGCGACCCGACCGGCAAGTCGAGCCCGAACTCGTTCTGCAGGACGTCGAGGGCGGCGTTCAATTGCCCGATGCCCCCGTCAATCAACAGCAAGTCCGGTAGACGCTTCTCTTCCGTCAACAGGCGACGGAACCGACGACGGACGACCTCTCGCATCGTCTCGTAGTCGTCCGGTCCTTGGACGGTACGAATCTTGTATTTCCGGTATTCCTTCTTGAGCGGCTTCCCGTCTTCGAAGACGACGAGTGCCGAGACGGCATCAGCCCCTTGGATGTTCGCGTTGTCGATGATGTCGACGCGTGACAAGTTCGGGATGCCGATCGCCTCACCGAGTTCACGCATGGCGAGGAGTGTCCGCTCTTCGTCGCGGGCGAGCAACTCGAACTTCTCGTTCAAGGCGATGCCCGCATTTTTCGTCGCCAAGTCGAGCAGCTGTCGCTTCGCGCCGCGCTTCGGTTGCATCACTTTCGTCCCGATCGCCTCGTTCAATAAATCGATGCGGACGATCTCGGGGACGAGCACTTCCTTCGGCAATACGTTCTGCTCGTAGAACTGGACGATGAAACTCTCGAGCTCCTCGGACGGCTCGCCGTGGAGCGGGAACAGTGATACGTCGCGCTCGATCATCTTGCCGCCCCGCATATAGAACACTTGGACGCACATCCAGCCGCGGTCGAGCGTATAGCCGAAGACGTCGCGTGCTGTCGGGTCGGCCGTGATCATGTTCTGTTTGTTCATAATCGACTCGACGGCCCGGATTTGGTCACGGAGCTCAGCGGCTCGTTCGAACTGCATGTCTTCGGCCGCTCGTCCCATGTCGACTTGGAGCTTGGCGAGCGTCTCGCTCGTCTCCCCGTTCAGGAAGCGGCGAATTTCATGGACGATCTCTTTTTGCTCGTCCGTGTCGACGGCGAGCTCGCAAGGTCCGAGGCACTGCCCGATATGGTAATACAGACAGAGCTTGCGCGGCATCGGTTGGCATTTCCGGAGCGGATACAGTTTATCGAGCAACCGCTTCGTCTCGTTGGCGGCATAGGCGTTCGGGTACGGGCCGAAATAGAAGCCGCCGTCCCGCTTCAGCTTCCGCGTCGTGAGTAACCTCGGGTACGGCTCGTTCGTGATCTTGATGTACGGGTACGACTTGTCGTCTTTGAGACGGATGTTGTATTTCGGGTCATGCTTTTTGATGAGCGTCATCTCGAGCAGAAGCGCCTCGAGTTCGCTCGCCGTGACGATATACTCAAAGTCGCGAATCTCAGCGACGAGGCGCATCGTCTTGATGTCATGCGCCCCGGTAAAATAAGACCGGACCCGGTTTTTCAGATTTTTCGCTTTCCCGACGTAAATGATCTCGCCGTACTCGTTCTTATGCAAGTAACAGCCGGGCTCGTCCGGGAGGAGCGCCAATTTATGTTTAATGTGGTCAGAATGACTCAAATTCAATCACCTCAGTTTAAGTTCCTTCCAGACGGGAAAAATTTTGATGAAGTCTCAGAGGGAGGGTTTTGTTATGAAACGGTACGATGTCATCATCATCGGCAGCGGCTCGGCAGCGAGCCAAGCCGCTAACGTATTATGCGACGCCGGTAAACAAATTGCCATCGTCGAGAATTGGACGTTCGGCGGGACGTGTCCGCAACGCGGATGTGACCCGAAAAAGATGCTCGCGGAAGGAGCAGAGCTCATTGCCCGTACGGAACGGATGAAATCACTCGGTGTCCACGGCGAGCTCACGCTCGATTGGCACGCCTTTAAACGGCGTATCGACGAGTATCGTTTCGCCATCCCGACGACGAAGATGCATCATTGGAAAGAGCACGACATCGACTTGTTCGAAGGCGAACCCCATTTCATCGATGAAGACTCGATTGTCATTGATGGGCATGAAATCTCGGCGCATCAGTTTTTAATCGCTTCAGGCCTCATTCCGCGACCGCTCGACATCCCGGGTGGCGACTTGGCCATCACGAGCGACGACGTTTTCGACCTCGACGACTTGCCAAAACACGTCATCATCATTGGGGCCGGCTATATCGCGTTCGAGTTCGCTCATATCCTCCGCCGCTTCGGGAGCGAGGTGACCCTCCTCATCCGATCGCGGGCACTTAAACAATTCGATCGCAAAGTCGTCAAACGTCTCGTCGATGAGACGATTCGGATCGGCATCGATGTCCGTTACGGCATCGAGCCCGTCCGGATGGATGGGGACGTGCTGACGTTATCAGATGACTCTACCCTCGAAGGCGTCGTCCTTAACGCCACCGGGCGAATTCCGAGCATCGAACGGCTCCGTTTGGACGCAGCCGGTATCGAGTCCGACCACGGCGGCGTCCTCGTCAATGAGTTCCTGCAGACGACGAATGCGAACGTATATGCAGCCGGGGACGTCGCCAAGAGCCGCAACCCGGCCCTCACCCCGTTTGCGGGGCAGGAAGGACGCATCGCCGCTCTCAATCTGTTACGGGACAACACGCGTCCTTTACCGGAGCGCCCCGCCCCGACGGTCGTCTTCACGACACCGCCGATTGCCAAAGTCGGGCTGACGGTCGAGGAGGTGAAAGCGCGCGGCATCGACTATGAATGTAAAGACAACGACTTGTCCCATTTCCTCACGTATGAGCGGATCAACGACACGACGGCGTTTTCCCGCATTCTGCTCAGCAAAGACGGCCACGTGCTCGGCGCCCACTTGATTGGGCAACACGCGCCGGAACTGATCAACCTGTTCTCATTCATTATACAAAACAATATGACCCATCAACACGTCAAACACTTGGAGTTCGCGTATCCGACGTCCGCGTCTGATATCTCGTACATCATCTAAAAAAGGCTCTTCCATCGTGCGATGGAAGAGCCTTTCGTCATTCGATTCCTTTATCCTTATCTTCTTGCAAGGCGTCCTGGAGCGATTTCTTCCAAAGCGGGACACCTTGAGAATGGGCCGCGCGGGCCACCAAGTGACTGCCGACCGGCGCCGTCAATAAGACGAAGAACAGTCCGAGCAGAAGCCGTGCGTCAAAGATGCGCTGGTCGACCCAGACGTGCAAGAGCGCCGCGAACAGGACAAACATGACGCCGAGCGTCGCACTCTTCGAGGCGGCGTGGGCGCGGGAATAGATGTCCGGGAGCCGGATCAGACCGATCGCCGCGACGACGGTAAAGAACACCCCGATGATCGTGAAGACACCGGTCAAGATGTCATAAATCATTGTTGCGGTCATGTTGGATGATCTCTCCCTTCTCGAGGAATTTCGAGAACGCCACCGTTCCGATAAAGGCTAAAATCCCGAGCAAGAGGATGACCTCGAAGAACATCGTCGTATCGAGCAAAATTGATAACAACGACACGACCGAGATCAACCCGATGCCGATCGAGTCGAGGGCGATGACTCGGTCCGCTGTCGTCGGCCCTTTGACGACCCGGTACAGCATACCGAGCATGGCGAGCACGAGGATGGCGAGGGCGACGTAAATAATAATATTTAACATTAGCTGGTCGCCTCCTTGATGTTCGACTCAAAGTTATCGTAAATGTCTTGTTTGAGCGACTCTTTATCCGGCATATGGAGCGCATGGATGTAGAGCGTCTTATTGTCGTCTGACACTTGGACGACAAGCGTACCTGGTGTCAGCGTGATGAGCATCGATAGCCAACTCACTTTCCAACCGGCATCGAGTTCGGTGTGATACCGAAAGATACCTGGTTGGATTTTTAGTTTCGGGCTCAAGACGAGCCGGAGCACTTCGATGTTGGCTACGACGAGTTCGCGACAGAAAATCAAGAACAGTTTAAACAGTTTCAAGACACGGGTGAAATAAAAGTCCGTGTTTTTGAAGAAGCGGCGCATCATGAAGATGACGAGTAACCCGAGCAAGTAACCGATGATGAATCCGCTCGTCGTGAACGTACCCGTGAAGAACATCCAAATGAACGCCAGGAAAAAGTTGATGAGTAGTTGGTAAGCCATCTCTAAATCACTCCTTAATCACGGCATCGATATAGATTTCGGGTTGCACGAGCGGTTCGATTGCCTGGGTAATGAACGGATGCATCGCTTCGGCACCAAACCCGTAGGCGACGGCGACGGCGACGAGCAAGAACGTCGGCACGATGAGGCGGTTCATATACGGCACGAGCGGACCGTCATAGACTCGTTTCTCTTCTCCCCAAAATCCGTACAAGAAGATTTTGATGACCGAGAAGAGGACGAACAGACTCGACAGCAAGATGAGGAGCGGCCCGAACAGGCTGCCTTCCCCGACCCCGCCTTGAACGATCAAAAGTTTCCCGAAGAATCCGCTGAGCGGCGGAATCCCGGCGAGCGACAACGCTGCGATGAAGAACGTCCAACCGAACAATGGGAAGCGGGTGATCAAACCGCCCATGTCGCGCAGTTGACCGGACTTGGTGATGCCGATCATCATCCCGACGAGCATGAACAAGGCGGCCTTGATCAACATGTCATGAATCAAATAGTAGAGCGCCCCTTCGAGCGACGTCTGCGTGTTGAGTGCGATTCCGTACAAGATGACGCCGACGGCGATCATGATGTTGTAGATGATGATCAACTTGACGTCGTTATAGGCGATCGCCCCGATCATCCCGATGACGATCGTCAACACGGCAAGGATAATCAAGAAGTTCTGCATGAACGCACTTCCACCATCAAACAGGAGCGTATACGTCCGCAAGATTGAGTAGACGCCGACTTTCGTCAACAGCGCCCCGAACATGGCGAGAATCGGTGTCGGCGCCACGACATACGAGCCCGGGAGCCAGTAATGAAGCGGCACGAGTGCCCCTTTCAAACCGAAGACGATGACGAAGAACACACCGATGACGGTGATGACGCTTTGATTCTCCACGAGCGGAATCTTTTGCGCGAGGTCCGCCAAACTGAGCGTACCGACCGTCCCGTAAAGAAGCGCGACGGCCATGACGAACAGCGCCGAGGCGATGACGTTCACGAGCAAATACTTGATCGACTCGCGTAACTGGACGCCCTTCCCGCCGAGCACGATCAACACGTACGACGAGATGAGGAAGACTTCAAAGAAGACGAACAAGTTGAAAATATCGCCTGTCGTGAAGGCACCGTTCACCCCGACGAGGAGGAACAACATCGCGACGTAGACGTAGTTCGATTCATAGGCGTCTGAGAAGTAATGGGTCGCAAACCAGACGATGAAAAAGACGAGCAACGTCGACGTGGCGACGAGTAGTGCCGACAGCATGTCCGAGACGAGCGTGATGCCGAACGGTGCCGGCCAGTTCCCTAAGTTGACGGTCATAATGCCGTCTTGAGACACGGTGAAGATGAGCAGCACCGTCACTGCAAACGTTACAAGTAAAGCCCCGAGTGCCACTCCGCGTTGCAGACGAACTTGCTTCGGTGCGAAGAGAAGAAAGATGGCCGCAAGCGCCGGGATGACAATCGGAAAGATCGGTAAGTTAATCATTCGATTCCGTTCCTTTCATTTCCTCAATATTATCCGTGTTCAGTTCCTGGTAAGCCCGATACGCGAGCACGAGGAAGAACGCGGTCACCCCGAAGCTGATAACGATCGCCGTCAAGACGAGCGCTTGCGGGAGCGGGTCAGTATATTCCGTGACCCCATCGACGAGGACGGGTGCCGCTCCGGTTTTCAGTCCACCCATCGTCAAGACGAGCAAGTGGGCAGCGTGGCTGAGCAACCCGGTGCCGATGATGATGCGCAACAAACTCTTTGAGAGAATCATATAGACCGCGCTCATCGTCAGGACACCGATGATGATGCTAACGAAGATTTCCATTATTCACTCTCTCCAATCGTTTGAATGATCGTCATCGTCACACCGATGACCACAAGGTAAACGCCAAGGTCAAAGGCGATCGCCGTGTGAAGCGTCTGTTCGCCTAGAAGCGGCAAGTCGAACTTATCGTACGCATGCGTCAGGAACGGACGGTCCCAGAAGATGCTGTGCAGCGACGTCAGTAACGCGATGGCGAGACCGAGCGCCGTCATCTTGCGATAATCGAACGGGAGCACGTCAGCGAGCGTCTTCGAATCGAAGGCGAGCAACAGCAACACGAGCGCCGCGGCCGTCATCAAACCACCGATGAACCCTCCGCCCGGCGAGTAGTGCCCGGCGAAGAAGAGGTTAATAGAGAACACGATGATGATGAAGAAGATGATCACCGCGGCCGTCTGTAAGATGACGTCATTGACTTGATCATTTTTTCGGTTCATGTTCACGTGCTCCTTTCGTACGTTCTGTCGTTCTGAATTTGATCATCGTGTAAATCCCGATGGCCGCGATGGCAAGGACGACGATCTCGAACAACGTATCAAAGCCACGGAAGTCAACAAGGACGACGTTGACCATGTTTTTCCCGGCTGCCAAATCATAGACGTTTTCTTTATAATACTCGGAGATCGACGACAGGGAACGGTTCGATAGCGCCATGAAGCTGAGGAGCGTCACCGTCACCCCGACGAAAATCGAGACAATCGCATTCTCGATTTTAAACTTAACACGCACTTCTTTCTTGCTGATCTCTGGCATATGGTAGAAGACGAGCAAGAACAAGGCGACCGATACCGTCTCGATGACGAGCTGCGTCAAGGCGAGGTCCGGGGCATTGAAGAAGACGAAGAACAACGCGACCGAGTAGCCGACGACACCGAGCAAAATGATCGACGGCAGACGCGAACGCATGAACAGAATCGCGAGCGATGCCAAGATGACGACCGCCCCGAGGACGTATTCATACGGTGCGACAGGCTCCATCTCGCCGAACGAGAAGTCGAACAAGTCGAAGCGATACATCGAGAACAACATCATGCCTGACAAGAACAAGAAGATGTACACCAAATACGAGCGAATGAAGCCCGTCATATAGTTGTCTTTAAAGCGATACGCCGCCTTGTTCGACCAGACGAGCGTCCCGTCGTACATGCCATTGAGCGTCAAGCGATGCGGGATATGGTTGTAGATGCCCATCCACTTGTTGATCGTGAAGAACATGAGCGTCCCGAGCAGGACGATACCGATCGTCATAAGTAACTCAGGTGTGATGCCGTGCCAGAAGTAGATATCGACTTTCACATCCTGACCGCTCGCGACGAGCGTCGGATAGATCGACTCGACGGCCGGCTTGATGAGCGAGTTCGACAACACGTTCGGTACGAAACCGAGAACGACGACGAGGATAGCGAGAATCGCTGGCGGGATGAGCATCCCGATCGGTGCCTCGTGCGGCTGTTTCGGTAACCGGTCGAACTGGGCTTTGCCCATGAACGTCCGGGTGAAGATAATCAAGCTGTAGATGAATGTGAACACGCTCGCGATGAACGCGACGACCGGGATCAAGATGCCGATCGTATCGAGCGCGAAGAAGTCCATCGAGAACACTTTCGTGGTTGCCTTCAAGAACATCTCTTTACTGAGGAAGCCGTTGAACGGCGGCAATCCTGCCATCGACAATGAGCCGATGACGGCGATTGTGAACGTGATCGGCATGACGGTCATCAGACCGCCGAGCTTACGGATGTCGCGCGTCCCCGTCTCGTGGTCGACGATCCCGACCATCATGAACAGCGACCCTTTGAACGTCGCATGGTTGATCAAGTGGAAGATTGCCGCGATCGTTGCGACCATATAGATGTTGTCATCCATGCCGTCATAATGTAGCGCCGCGGCCCCGAGGCCGAGAAGCGACATGATGAGACCGAGCTGACTGACCGTCGAGAAGGCAAGAATCCCCTTCAAATCGGTCTGTTTGACCGCGTTGAACGAACCCCAGAAGAGTGTGAACGTCCCGACCGAGGCAATAATCCATAGCCAGAGTGACGACTCTTGGAACACCGGACTCATCCGTGCGACGAGATAGAGACCGGCCTTGACCATCGTCGCCGAGTGGAGGTACGCACTGACCGGGGTCGGTGCCTCCATCGCATCCGGCAACCAGATGTGGAATGGGAATTGCGCTGACTTCGTGAAGGCGCCGAGCAAGATGAGAATCATCGCCGCGATAAAGAACGGGCTGTCGGCGATGAGTGCCTGATTGGCGACCATGTCGCGGATGCTGAATGAGCCGACGATCGACTCGAGGATCACAATCCCCCCTAGCATCGACAAGCCCCCGAACACGGTGATGAGCATCGACTTACGTGCCCCGTAGCGTGAGCGTTCTTTCTCGTACCAATACCCGATCAACAGGAACGACGAAATCGATGTGAGTTCCCAGAACATGTACATGACGACCATGTTATCCGAGAGGACGACACCGAGCATCGCACCCATGAACAAGAGCAGGTACACATAAAAATGACCGAGCGACTCTTTGTCTTTATTCAAATAGTAAATCGAATAGAGGACGACGAGCGCTCCAATCCCTGTAATGAGGAGGGCAAACAATAATCCGAGCCCGTCCACGTAGGCCGTGAAGTTGATGCCGAGCGATGGCATCCATTCGACCGTCTCCGTCACGACGTCCCCTGCGCTCGTGATTCCGATGAAGCGGAAGAAGTACACGAACAGGACGACCGGAACGATTAACACGAACCAACCCGTATGGATTCGCTTCAGCGCCCGGAACAAGAACGGGATGAACGGTGCCGCGAGAAGCGGCAATAAGATAGCTAAATGTAACACCGACAAGAAAATTCCTCCTTCGAACAGAGTCTTACAAACGATGGGCCAATTATTAAGGTCACTTGACGCCAACATGTCTTCCTCATGAGTATAGCGTAAATTTTCAGTCTGTTTCCATGATAAAACCTTGCCGCATTTTCCAGTCTCCTCAAAAATTCCCGAACTGTTAAATATGAAGATAGTCGACAAAAAGCGACGAAAAAAAATCTGATCAAGCGTCGTATGTATCCGTTTTCAGATAGTGATTTTTCCGGATTCCCCGCTAAATCCGTACCGAACCTTAACCGTTGTTATTCCATGCGAAACGACTAAACTCCTTCTTCCCTAACGAGCCCAACAAAAAACAGCCGACTAGTTCCCCGGTCGGCTGTACGTGGTTATTGTGCTGTTGCGATAAACTCTTTGAGTGCTTCTTTTGGTTGGAAGCCCATTGTTTTCGAAACAGGTTGTCCGTCTTTGAACATCATAAGTGTTGGGATACTTTGAATTTGGAAAGCGCCCGCTACTTCTGGGTTCTCGTCAACGTCGAGTTTAACGATTTGGACTTGGTCGCCCATCTCTTGGTCAAGCTCTTCGAGTACCGGTGCGATCATGCGGCACGGTCCACACCAAGCTGCCCAGAAATCGACGAGGACGACGCCCTCTTTTACTTCTTGTTCGAATGTTTGAGTCGTTGCGTGTTTAATAGCCATTTGGTAAATACCTCCCCAGTAAGATGTGAGAGCCGATTAAGAACTCTCATGCATTTCATGTTCAGAGTATACCACGGAGGGTACGTTTCCCCAAACATTCTGCATATCAGCTATTGACGAGGTGTTTGCGGAACTCTTCCGTCAAGAGCGGGACGACGTCGAACAAGTCACCGACAATGCCGTAGTCGGCCACGGTGAAGATGTTCGCTTCCGGGTCTTTGTTGATGGCGACGATGACTTTGGCGTTGCTCATCCCGGCCAAGTGTTGGATCGCCCCAGAGATGCCGCAGGCGATATACAAGTCCGGCGTGACGACTTTCCCGGTCTGCCCGATTTGTAGCGCGTAGTCACAGTAGTCGGCGTCACATGCTCCACGTGAAGCACCGACGGCCCCGCCGAGCAATTCCGCGAGCTCTTCGAGCGGCTTGAAGCCGTCCTCGCTCTTGACGCCGCGCCCACCGGCGACGATGACTTTCGCTTCCGTCAAATCGACTTTCCCCGTCGCCTTGCGGACGACTTCTTTGACGATCATGGCGAGGTCCTTGAGCTCCACGCTCGGTGTCTCGACCGACACACTCGCTCCAGCCGTACGCGGAAGAGCGTCGATGTTGTTCGGACGGATCGTGAAGAACATGACCGAGTCTTTGAATTTCACTTTCTCGAACGCTTTCCCTGAATAGATCGGGCGGACGAACTCGGCGTCTTTGCCAGATCCTTCAATCGAGACGACGTCACTGATGAGGCCGGCGTCCAGACGAGCCGCAAGTTTCGGTGCGATATCTTTTCCGAGTGCGGTATGACCGAGGACGATCATGTCCGGCGACTCCTGGTCGATGACTTGGCGGAGCACTTGTCCGTAACCGTCTGGCGTATAGTGTTTGAGACGCTCGTCTTCGATGACGAGGACGCGTCCCGCGCCGTATTCCCCGAGTTCATTGGCGAGTGCTTTGACATCATCCCCGATGACGACCGCCGTCACGTCGTCCGTCAATTGCTTCGCTGCGGCGATTGCTTCAAATGATACGTTCCGTAACGCGCCTTCACGCGCTTCTGCGAGTACTAGAGCTTTCATCTATGTGTCCCCCTTAAATGACTTTGGCTTCCGTGCGAAGTAATTGAACGAGCTCGCTCACTTGTGACGACGTATCCCCTTCAAGGATGCGCCCAGCTTTCTTCTCTTCTGGCAAGAAACGTTCGATCGTCTCGATTTTCGCTTCGATCTCGTCTTCATCGAGGTCGATGTCCGACAGTTCGAGTTCTTCGAGTGGCTTCTTCTTCGCCTTCATGATGCCTGGAAGGCTCGGGTAACGCGGTTCGTTCAATCCTTGCTGCGCTGTCACGAGGAGCGGGAGCGCCACTTCGATCACTTCAGTGTCCCCTTCGACGTCGCGTGTGACCGTCGCTGTCGTGCCGTCGATATCGAGTTTCGTGATCGTCGTCACGTAGTTCATGTCCAACAGTTCAGCGACACGTGGTGCGACTTGGCCGCTACCGCCGTCAATGGCGACGTTCCCTGCGAAGATGAGATCTGGCGCTTGCTCTTTCAAGTACGTGGCGAGCACTTTCGAAATCGTCACATGGTCTGCGTCCTCGACGTCATCCTCGATTGAGATGCGGACCGCTTTGTCCGCACCCATCGCGAGCGCCGTCCGAAGTTCTTTGTCCGCGTCTTCTGGTCCGACCGTCACGACCGTGACTTCTCCCCCGAGATCGTCACGTTTACGGATGGCTTCTTCGACCGCATATTCGTCATACGGGTTGATGATGAACTCAGCGCCGTCTTCTTGAATTACCCCATTCTCGAGCTGAATCGCTTCCTCTGTATCGAACGTACGCTTCAGCAACACAAAAATATTCATCGTAGTTCCCCCTTATAAGTTGTTCGCACCATCATTCATGAATCAGCGTTCATTTTTTGAGCTAGCGAGAGGGCTTACGGTTAAGCAAGCCCTTTTTTTAACATATGGTGTACTTTCGGTAGCGTCGACATCAAATCATACTTGAAGCCGCTCGCCATCCAACTCGTGACCACTTCATCGATCGTGCCGAAAATCATCTGGCGAGCCAGGCGATAGTCGAGTTCGCGATCGAATTCGCCGGTGTCGATCCCGTGTTGTACGACCGTGTCAATTAAGTTCAAGTACGGTTTGAGTACTTCGCTAATCTTTTGGCGGAGCGCCAAATTCGACTGCCGGAGCTCGATTTGCGTCACGACGGCGAGGTCGTAATCGGCCGATAGTTGTTTCAAATGCGACTCAATCAACTGATACAGCTTGTCGCCGGCCGTCGTCTCCCGCTCGATCTGTTGTTTCGAGTAGTCGATGAACAGGCCCATCTTCGTCTGGAACAATTCAATCAACAGATGTTCCTTGTTTTTGAAGTACAGATAAATCGTTCCGTCGGCGACGCCCGCTTCTTTGGCGATGGCCGTCACCTTTGCACCGTGATAGCCATGGTCCGCAATCACTTTCACTGCCGCATCGATAATGCGGTCACTTTTTGATCCATTCTTTGTCATAAACACCCAAGCTCCTTACCGCTGCATAAAAATGAATGATGGTTCATTCATTTATTATTCTATCATGTGACACCGTTGTGTCAACTGCTTTGTTTTACTTGTTTCGCCTTCTCTTCGTCGACGAGGATGCGGCGCAAAATCTTACCGACGAACGTCTTCGGCAACTCTTCCCGGAACTCATATAACTTCGGCACTTTATACGCGGCAAGCTTCTCGCGGCAGTGCTTGTCAAGCTCTTCTTCCGTCACGCTGGCCCCGTCCCGCATCACGATGAACGCCTTGACTGTCTCGCCGCGATACGGATCCGGCACGCCGATACAGACCGCTTCCTTGACGGCCGGATGTTCGTAAAGCACTTCTTCGATTTCACGCGGATAGACGTTGAAGCCACCGGCGATAATCATATCTTTCTTCCGGTCGACGATATAGAAGAAGCCGTCCTCGCCCATATAGCCGAGGTCACCCGTCGCGAGCCAGCCGTCTTTCAAGACGGCCGCCGTGTCTTCCGGCTTCTGCCAATATCCTTTCATGACTTGCGGGCCATGAAGCATGACTTCACCGATCTCGCCGACATCCGCCGGCGTCTCCCCGTCTGCCTTTACAATTTTAGCAGATGTGTCCGACAACGGCACGCCGATCGAGCCGACGATCCGTTTATCCCATAGGAAGTTCGCGTGCGTGACCGGTGACGTCTCCGATAACCCGTACCCTTCGACGATGCGACCGCCCGTGATGCTCTCGAACTGCTCCTGCACTTCGACCGGGAGCGGCGCCGACCCGGAGATACACGCCTCGATTGACGACAGGTCATATTTCTTCGATTTCGGGTCGTTGAGGATGCCGACATACATCGTCGGTGCACCTGGGAAGAAGTGTGGCTTCTTCTTGTGGATCGTCTTCAAGACGTCGGTGACGTCAAAGCGCGGGACGAGGACGAGCTCATATCCGTTCGCCATCCCGAAGTTCAGACAGCATGTCATCCCGTAGACGTGGAAGAACGGGACGACGCTCAAGACACGCTTTAGGTCGCCTCGGCTATATCTATAGAAGAAGTTCGAGATTTGGTCGACGTTCGCCGTCAAGTTGAAGTGGGTCAGCATGACGCCTTTTGGCAACCCCGTTGTCCCGCCCGTATATTGCAAGACAGCGACATCCGCTTTCGGATCGATTGCGATCGGGGTGATCGGCCCGAAGTTCTTATAGTCTTTGAATGCGACCGAACCTGTCGTGTCGATGACGATGTTGTTCTCACGTTTCACTTTGATCGGGTACAGCTTGTTCTTCGGGAACGGAAGATAGTCGGCGATGCTCGTCGTGATGATCGTCTTAATGTCCGTCTTCTGTTTCACACGAAGCGATTTCGGATAGAGGAGGTCGAGCGTGATGAGGATGTTCGCACCTGAGTCGGTGATCAAATTCTCGAGCTCATGCTCGGTGTAGAGCGGGTTCGTCTGGACGACCGTTCCACCAGCGTACAAGACGGCGTAGAATGAAATGACGTATTGCGGACAGTTCGGGAGCATCAGGCTGACGCGGTCCCCTTTTTGCAGGCCTTTCGATTGGAGCATCGTCGCCAACCGTTTCGCCGCGTCATCGACCTCGGCGAACGTCAACTCTTTGCCGATGAAAGAGACGGCGGTCCGGTCCGGATAATCGGTAGCGGCCCGGGATAGCGCCTCATAGAGCGGCTTCACCTCGTAATCAATCGTTTCTGGCATGTCAGCTGGATAATCTTGCAACCACGGTTTGTTCATCGATTCTCCTCCTTGGAATGAATAGTCATTCAGTTAACTCTATTATAATGCCAAGAAAACGCTTTCATCTACCCTTTACCCGATAATTTTCAGAAAATATCGAAAAAACGTGCGCGGATGAAAGTTTCCGCACACGTTCAGATTCTCTTGAAATAGGCTTCCGTCTGTTCCTCATTGCTAATTTTCTCGTTTAAACGGTCCGTTAACTCTTTCTCCCACTTGATCGTCGAGAAGTCGATATCGAGCCACGCCTCCATCTCCGGACGTGAGAACGCGTACGTCCGGTTCGGGAAAGCGAAGCGGACAATTTCCGCATTTTTGACGAGCGTAAAATACGTTGCCGCGTTGCGGATGGCCAACCGCTCTTGCTCGATGCGCTCGATTTCCGGGTCGCTGTAGCGGACCGTCAAACCGTACGGCCGCTTCGACGTCTGTAGCTCAATCGACTTGTAACAGTCATGCATCGGTAACGTCTGCGCGATGCCCGAGACGGCGCTGTTGTCACCGACATATGAATCTTTATACTGGAAGGCGTTCGGTCGATGGGTATCCCCGCATCCCGCGAGCATGACGAGCAAGACGACGAGTAGACTGAGCCGTTTCATTAGAATCCTCCTTTTAAGATTTTAGTTTCAAGTTAAAGCGGTAAAGCAACCGTTTCGCGAGCAAGTGGGCGATGAAGCCGCCAATTAGGAAGCCGACGATGTATAGTGCAAAACCTGACTGCATCGAGAATGCTGAGAGAATGATTCCTCCTAACATGGCGAAACAGAGAACCATGATGATGTGGATCAGCCATAGCCAATTCGAGAACATAAAAAATCGTCCGTTGTTTTCTTGCGGTGCTCGGTTGAACATCCAAATGCCCAGCCCGAATGATAATGCGATGAAAGCTAGTGCGCTCCATGGCGCAATTGCTAAGAATTTCTGCCATTCAGCTTGGTTCGTAAAGTATTGATACATGTCTACGTTTGCCAAGTTCGAGAATGGCGATAAAACACGTAAGAACGTACTCTGGAATAAATCGTCGAAGAATGCATACCTAGAATCATACTGTTGCGAGAACGCATAGACGGATCCTTGTACGAGCGCAATCAAACCAATTGGGAAGATTAACGCAATGAACGTCCAAATTACTTGAGAAATCGATTCTCCTCCGAACGATCCCATCCATAGAGCAGCTGAGAAGAAAGAGATACCACTAAGCATCATAAGCACGACGAGCGCGATGACTCGATTCGTGCTTCCTTCCATCAAAAAAGCGTAGTCCGAGAAGCGAATCATCATTATCATGAGCGTCCCACCGAGCACAGACGACACAATAATCCCTACCGTCCCAATTAACCATTTCGATATGTAAAGCTGGTTCCTTGTGAACGGGAGAGACATCGTGAAATCGGACATTTGACTGTTCCGTTCTGCACCAATCAAGACGGATGCCATGAGAGCACCAAAAATAACGAATAAAAACAATACCCCACCCATAGGAATGAGCGATTGTAAGTCACCAATCCAATAGCCTGTTCCATTATTTTCGTTAAAAAAGTCTTGGACGGACAAATCAGACGAATCCCCATCGATCCAATCGGCATATTCACCTGGATTTTCTTGAATGTTACGAAGTTCCTGGTCAAAGTATTGCATCTGTGACCAAACTGGTACCGTGAAGGCAATCACTCCGAGAAAAACGAGCAACATCCATAAAATCGATACTTGTTTCCAATCTTTCTTTAATAAGATTTTAAAAGACACTTGCCTCACCTCCTAATTGGACCCGGAAAATGTCTTCGAGCGACATTGGGATTTCTTCGACGAGCATCGGATCATGCGCATCGACGAACGTATCGAGTTCTTTCGTCCGTTCTTTCGCCATGAACAAGGCGACCCGGCCTGTGACGTTGATGATTTCGATATCTTTCCGTTCAAGCAGTTCGACCGGTACTTGGTCGTTGAAGACGACTTGCAGTTTGACGCTCGTCTCACGCGCCTCCTCGAGCGACATGATTGCCTTAACGCGTCCTTTCTCGATCATGATGATGCGGTCGGCGATTCGTTCGAGCTCATGCAACTGATGGCTCGAGACGATAATCGAACAGTTGCGTGCCTCGACTTGGGCGATCATCAGCTTCAAGACGTCGGATTTGGCGACGACGTCGAGTCCGTCCGTCGGTTCATCGAGCAGATAATATTTCGCTTGGACGGCGAACGCGAGCGAGAGCGTCACCATCGCCTTCTGCCCTTTCGAGAGCTGGCGAATCTTCTTGTTGTCGATGTTATAGCGAGTGAGCGTCTCTCTGAAAATCGATCGGTTGAACGATGGATAAATCGATTCGTAGAGCGCAGCCGCTTCGTTAATCGTATAATGTTTGAGGGCGTCGGCCGAATCCGGGACAAAGATGACGTCACGCTCCAACTCTGCTTTCTCAAAGATGCTTGACGGTCCGTAGCGGACATCGCCTTGATCCGGCCGAATGATACCGACCATCGTCCGGAGCAATGTCGTCTTGCCGGCACCGTTCCGGCCGACGAGCGCGATGATTTCACCCGAGTCGACCGTGAATTCGATATCTTCTAACACTTGCTGGCGATCGATCTTCTTACTCAGTTGCTGTACTGTCAGCATGGTTCTCCCCTACTTTCTTATACTCTGTCTCAAATAGCGTCAGCGCTTCGGTGAGCTCAATGTTGGCATAATGGCAATCGATGGCGAGTTTCTTGATCGCTTCAAGGATCGGCGCGCGCGGCGAGTCTTGGTCAATCCAGTCCTCGGACACGAACGTCCCGCGTCCGCGATGCATCTCGAGCAAGCCGAGCCGTTCGAGTTCCTGATACGCCTTGCTGACCGTGTTTGGATTGATGACGAGGTCGGTCGCGAGTTCACGCACCGACATGACTTTATCCCCCGGACGTAAGATGCCACGGATGACGAGCGCTTTCGTCTGGTTGACGATTTGTTCATACAAAGGTTCCGCGCTTTTCATATCAATTTTATATAACATGGGTCACACCCTCTCTTGTGTACGTAGTATAAGTGTATTATATGTATTAGTACACGTAAATACAATAGTTCTTAAAGGGCACTTTCAGTTTACAGGCATTTGGGAATAAATTGAATACGACTTTGGACCGAGGTAGGACACTTCCATTTCAGGTACATTGGTAGAGAGGTGAATCAAAAATGAGAAAACGATGGTTAGTCGCAACCGCTGTCGCCGTGACCGCGCTTGGCACGACATGGTCGACTTACGCAAAACAAGACGAGGAAGAACGATACGCGACCTATATTGAAGATACATATGGAGAAGACGTCGAGGTCACGCTCAAGCGCGACTGGAAGATGGGCGGCTATGCGGCCGAATTCACCCTGACCGATCCGATACTCGAAGGTGACTATTGGGCTGAGACGTATCAGACTGATCAAACAATCCATGACAACGTGCTCGAACATGTCTGGCAGCAAGAAGCCGAAGACACGTTCAAGGAGCGTCTCGAGCAACTCGACTTGTTGACGGAGGCGGAAACGGTCCGCGCGAGTGTGCCGACCGGTGTGGATGAGGATGTTGCGACGACCGTACGCCCTACCCCGACGTCCGTCTTCGACGTCGAGTCAAAAGAGTTCTTGGACGTGTCGGTCATGTTCCATGAGAACTGGGCGAACACCGATGCACAGAAACAACGAATGCTCGACGTGATTCGCGCTTTGGAGGACGACGTCTATTCGGTCCACTTCTCATTCGACGGGACACCGTATGAGGATGACGACTTCACCGAGCGGTATTTGAACGTCGCCCGCGATTCCTTACCCGGAGAACCGGCGATGCATGAAATTCAGACAATCGAGGACTTGAATCGTCATGATCGACTATATGGCTTCGACAAGACGACGTTCATCCATGACTACCACTTCGATGGCACCAAATATGAAGAATGATCACCATTCGCACAAGCGGATGGTTTTTCGTGAGCATTCTCCTTTACAGCACGTCATGAATGTTTTACATTTGACGAGTCAACAATTGACTTATCAAATGAGAGGGGTGAGACACCACAGATGGAATTACGAGATATCAGCCGACTGCTGTACCAAATCAAACTGGCGGACCAACGCGTCGCGACCTCGTTCGAGAAAGAGACGGGCTTCAGCCTGACCCGCTACGAAATGCTCATGATTGTGCATGACAAGGGCGTCTGTTCGCAAAGCGAGATTCAGCAGGCGATGAAAATCGACAATGCGGCCATCACCCGCCATTTGAAGATTCTTGAAGAAAAAGGCTACGTCCGCCGGGAACGGAACACCGCGAACCATCGTGAAGTGTTCGTCCATTTGACCGACGAAGCCAAACATGACTTGACGAGCTGTGAACAAGACCACGACCGCGGCAAGCATTTGATTACGAGAGTGCTGTCCGAGTCAGAAATCAATCAGCTGTCGAGTCTGCTGCAAAAGCTTAACCAACTATAACAAGAGAGAAAGAGGTAATATCCATGGCAACTACATTCGAAAACAACACATTCACTGACGTGATGCTCGGTCGCAAATCGATCCGCGTCTACGACGAGAACGTCAAAATCTCACAACTTGAAATGCTTCAAATGATCGAGGAAGCGACAACAGCCCCGTCTTCAGTCAACATGCAACCGTGGCGCTTCGTCGTCGTCGAGAGCCCAGAGGCGAAAGAGACGCTCAAGCCGCTCATCCGCTTCAACGTCCGTCAAAACGACACGTCGGCTGCGATGGTCCTCATCTTCGGCGACATGGAATGCTACGAACTTGGTGAAGAGATTTATGACCAAGCTGTCGCGGAAGGCAAAATGCCGCAAGAAGTACGCGACCAACAGCTCGGTGCCATCCTCCCATACTACAAGAACTTGTCGAAACAAGAGATGAACGACATCGTCAAAATCGACTCGAGTCTCGCAGCGATGCAATTCATGCTCGTCGCCCGTGCCCACGGTTACGACACGAACCCAATCGGCGGTTTCGAGAAAGACCAACTCGCGGAAGCGTTCGGTTTAGATAAAGACCGTTACGTGCCGGTCATGATCCTCTCGGTCGGTAAAGCTGCAGAAGAAGGCTACCAATCGGTCCGTCTCGACGCTGAAAAAATCACATCATTCAAATAATCGGAGGACACCCACATGATCTTAATCAATGCCATTTTCGACGTGAAAGAAACAGAGTTTGACAACTTCTTGGCCGACATCAACAAGCTTATCGACTCGTCGAAACAAGAAGCCGGTTGCTTGAGCTATGAACTGTTCCAATCGACGACTTCGGAGAACCGCTTCGTCATGATTGAGAACTGGGCCGACCAAGCGGCCGTCGAACAACACAACCAAAACCCGGACCTCATCGCGTTCGCCCAAAACGTAGGCAACTACGTGACGGCGAAACCAGTGCTCCATGTGACGGAAGTCGCGACGGCCAACTAACGTGTCCGGGCTCACCCTCGTCCTCGGAACACTCGTCGCCATCGAGTTCTTCTACATTATGTATTTAGAGACGTTTGCCACGCGTTCGAGAACGACGGCCCGTGTCTTCAACATGACGGAACAAGAGCTCGCGCGAGATTCTGTGTCGGTGCTGTTCAAGAACCAAGGCGTCTATAATGGGTTGATCGGCGTCGGCTTGCTGTACGGTCTGTTCGTCAGCCAGTCGATTGAGATCGTCACGATGCTTCTCATCTATATCGTGCTCGTCGCGTTGTACGGCAGTATCACGAGCAACAAAAAGATTATCCTCACGCAAGGCGGATTGGCGATTTTGACGCTGTTGTCCATGTTGTTGTGAGCTTGAAGCGGTCGACCTCGTGTCGACCGTTTTTTTGTACGCGGCGTGCGGTATACTGAAAAGTGAGGTGATATTCGATGACATACACATGTCCTTGTTGCGGCTATCAAACACTTAACGAAGAACCACCCGGCACGTATGACATTTGCGGCATCTGTTTCTGGGAAGACGACGGTGTTCAGTTCAGCGATCCAGATTATGAGGGTGGTGCCAATACGGTGTCGCTCCGACAAGCGCAACAGAACTACATTCATTTTGGCGCATGCGATCGAGGTTCGCTCAAATTTGTCCGGACTCCGAACGGGCACGACGTCAAAGACCCAAAGTGGCGGCCGTTCGCAGAAAAATAAGCACAAAAAAAACCGCTTCTACGCATTGGTAGAAGCGGCTGTTTGATTATACGCCGAGAACTGCGAACGAGACTCCAACGACACCGATTAGCGCCATCGCGTAAACTGGTACGCGCGGCATTTCACCGTTGTTATCGAGCGCCTTCCCGAACATGTAGAACACGAGCGGGTGGACGAGGAACGGCATCGAGAAGATGAGCGGGATAAGAAGCGACGCTTCCGTCCCGAACATGCCACCTTGGACGGCTGCGAAGAGACCGAAGTGCGAGATGGCTGACGATTGAGCCATCGTCGTGTAGTCGAACGCGATCGTGCTGAACGTAAGAAGGACGAGTCCACCGAAGACCGCCATCATCTGCCAACCGAACGAGAACTGCATGAGCGCCTTCACTTCTTTGAAGTCTTCGCCGTTGGCACCGCGCAAGTTTTTGAGCGAGAGCGCCGTCAACGTGAGACCGACCAAGACGATGATCGCCGTCGGCCAAATCCAGAGCGCCCCATTGTCGGCACTGACTGCCAAAATCGAGAACACGAAGATGTGACCGAAGAACGGGATGTTGATCATGATTGGGGCACGTTTCGCGGCCACTTGACCGAAGTCACCGGCCGTACATGCGCCTGTGAGACCACTGTGCGAGAGCGAGCCGGCCATACCTGGTGCGAGGTTGCGGATGTGTCCTGTGCGGGCGAACCACATGAGGAGCGCAATCCCACCGAACATCCAGAACAACTGACCGAAGAAACCGTACACGAGAATCGAGTTCATGCCTTCGATGGCGAACGCATCACCGATTCGCGAGCCACCGACCATGAAGTTGGCGGCCAAGACGACCGGGATTCCGGCGAACAGAAGCGCACGGACGGTCGGTCCATACGTCCAGTTGTGGAAGATGGCACCGAGTGCTGACGAAAGCAACATGGCGAAGAAGATTTGCGGCAGCGCGATAATCGGTTGAACCGCCACGGCGATGCCGTACGACACGAACAAGATGACGAGCATCAAGACTGTCTCGATGACGCCTTTACGCATGTATACATTCTTATCGTCGATTTGCGCCTTGTGGTCGATCAACAGGAACGATGCCGCGAGACCGATCAACGCGAGGATTGGGTAGTAGAGCATGATGCCCTCTGCCGCGCCCGGTTGAATCATCATGCGGAAGAACCCTTCGAGACCGACGAGCAAGAAGAATGAACGGAGGATGAAGATGAACTGTGTCCGTCCTGTTCCGAGGAACATCTCTTCTTTCGATGGCACGACGATGTCTTTCATGTCGAGCTCTTGCTTGCTTAAAATCTTGCGAAGTTCTTGTCCACCGACGAAGAACGATACGACGAGCGCGATGATCGTCGTCCGTGACATGAAGTCGACGAGCGGGAACTCAGGGAGACCCGGTGTCGCGATGCCCATCTCGACCATGGCGAAGCCAAGTCCGAGACCGAAGATGACGATGACGAGGATTGGTGAGAACCGTGAACCGGCCACGACCATCCGCGATAAAATGACCATTGGGATGACGAAGGCCATGAGCAACCAGAATTGGTTGAGTAATTGTACTTGCGATAATTGCTGAACGATTTCCATGGATAAACCCCTTATACATTTTTTTCACACTGTTTCGAAGTTTACAGGATTGAACATTCTGTGACAAGGGGGTGTGATGTTTTGTAAACATTGAAAGCGGAACCAACTGAAATGGTTCCGCTTTCGGTTAGTTATTCGGTTGGCGAAGGCCCCAGATGCCCTTATTTCCTGTGGAATAAAACAAGTCTTCTTTCCCCGCGAAGCTGGCCGAATCACTTGAATGGGCCCGAATCTGTTTATTGACGTGAGCCTTCCAATCTTTATACCGATCGAGCTCGAGTTGATAGTATGACCGCTCGATATATGCGTTGATTTCTTTCAATGAAGCCGTCCCGCCATGATGCTGGAGGGCGAATTGGATTTTGCGAAGTAACATTCTTTTCAATGTAATCTCTCCTTACTATGTATGTAGTCATTACATGGTTTATTTATCCAAACCCTTTCTAAAAAAGTTACAGGTTTTTAGGTTATTTTCCTTTATAATAACAATATAGTCCCAACATACTATTTTCTAGAAAGGATTTTACTATGAACCACAAGTTTTATGAGAATGAGCAAGAAATTCTAAAAGAAGTCTCTGCTCAACATGACCTATCTCCTAACCTACTTCAAAACGTTCTCACTACTTCAAAGGCCAATTATTACGGTGAAGCAACATCCCCTACCAAACGCCAAAAAGAATTAGAAGAAGAACTAAAATACCTAATAAAAAAAGGGAATTCGTTAACCCACCCTACTTCATCTGGAAAAAGGTCAGGGTTAAAGCTAGTACGTATTCAATTAAATAATTACAAAACATACTTAAATTCACAAACAATTAATTTCGATACACATTCTGAGGATAAAAACATCATTCTCATCGGTGGCTTGAATGGTGCCGGGAAGACCACGATTTTAAAGGCCGTAAGATACCTACTCTACGGAAAACGAGGAATGACTGATTCTGAATTCCAACAACAGTTCACGAACACCATTAATAATTCGTTCTTTGAACAAGGTGGACGTGAAGCCAGTGCGTCTCTAGTGTTTGAACCCGGAGATGGTCACCACTACGAAATTAAAGTCGTGTGGCAATACAATAGTAAGAAACAAGTTGTAAATGAAAATAAAACATTTAGCAAGCGCACCATTGGCGCGGCTCGCCCTAAACGGAACGAACAAATCGGTCCACACAATGTTGACGACTTCAACCGAACAATCGATAAATTGATTCCATTTGAAGCTTCGCAATTCTTAATCTTTGATGGTGAAGAGATTCGACGGATTATTTCGTCACGTAATTCAGCAGACTTTAAAGCAACAATCCGACGAATGAATGGGATGTCATACTTTAACGAACTTAAAGGTGATTTGGACAAAATCTATTCACGAAAAGTCAATGAGTTGGCCACTGCTCAAAAAAGCACCGAGCTATTAAAATTCAACAAAAAAATCTCTGAATTAAAAGACCAATTAAGTGAACTGACGGAAAAAAGAATCAAAGCTGAAGGACGTGTTTCAACATATAACAAGCAACTTGATCAATTCAAGAAGCTTCGTAATGAGAAACAAATGCAAAACAACGAATCACGAGAGAAGTTTATCTCAACGATGAGTTCGTTAACAGCTCAGCATGCGCAAATCATGGATCAAATCTCAAAACTGTTTAGCGAGCAAGGAATTCCGTCCTTTGCTCCTAAAAAAATTGATGCTTTAAAGAAACGGTTAAATGTAGAACAACAATATGTTTCTGACCAGCAAAGAGTTGAACAAATCTTGACCCCTTATCATCAATTTATGTCAAAACTTCTCTCAGAACCAATCAATCCGCCTTTGACTGAAGACCAATTACATCAAGTTGAAGAAATCGGAAAAACAATTTGGTTATCAAAGGAGAACTATAAGGCTACGACAGGAGTAGAGAATCAACAGACTTGGCATGACATTTCACCGAATGATCGCAGATTTATCATGGGTGTTAATGCTTCTTCTGTTAAGCAACAAATTGTTGAGCTGATTAAGAAGGCAAACAACATTAAGCACTCTATTGATTCATTACAACAAAAAATTGATTTAGCCCCTTCGGCAATCAGTGTTGAAGAAGAAGATAAAAAAATTCAAGAAATTACCGAAGTGCTTGGAAAAACGAAGAGCATTCATATGAATATCAAGAAGAAAGAACAAGAGTGCGTCCAAGAGATTCGTTCGTTGGAAGCCAAGTTAAAAGGAACTAAATCTACAGCTTCAAATGCTGTTGAGTTGGCAGATGACGTTCAGATCTACGGTAAAATCAAAGAAGCCATCGATAAATACTCAGAAAAAGTTTTAGGCTGGAAAATTGATTTGATCAGTCGCGAATTCGATAAAATGCTCAATAGACTCATGCGAAAGCAAGATGAGTTTGGTCGTGCTTTCGTCGATCGTCATAAGATGATGATTCGAATCGAGAATGAGCGCGGTGCTGAAATTTCCGTTGAGGAACGTTCCGCCGGCGAGATGCAAATCATTTCTTCTGCATTTATTTGGGGAATGATTAAAGCAGCCGATTTGGACTTACCGATGATCATCGACACCCCGCTCGGCCGTTTGGACAGCTATCACCGTAAAAACTTAGTTGAACATTTTTATAAGCACCTTAGTAAGCAGGTCGTTATTCTTTCGACAGATACCGAGATTACACCTGAGTATGTGGAGCTGATGAAAGAATACACGTCTAAGCAAATCATGTTGGACTATAACCAAAAAGAGAAATATACACTGATTCGTGAAGGTTACTTCGAACTAGTGAAAGGATAAGATTATGGACTCAAAAGGAATTAAGCTATCAAAAGTAAGTAAAGACAGAATCGACAACATCATTAGTCATTTGGAGCACTATGTACCGAAAGATCCGAGACCATTTATAGTTAAGCTTAGTTTGATGCATGGAATCGAAAACTACTCTGTCACATCCGACCTCCCTTCTGAACTAAGTTCTGGAGCATGGGACATGGGTTCGATCATTAACGGCAATGACTACCTGCTCGCAAAACACCTCATCATTAATGAACTCCAAAAAGAGATTGAGGACGAAAAAATAATCCGAGATTATATGAAGAAGTTCATTGAATTGGGGGTAGCACATATTGCTTCTTTACTTGAATCAGACGATGCCATTTTTGAAGAAGAGTTTTTAATTAAACTATTGACTGCATGATCTCAGCGAATTATCGCTGAGATTTTTCTTACTATAAATTCTAATTTAATTGAGCTTTCCGCTATTTTTGAAAAGAATCATATGATAAACTTTACCTAATAAAACATTGTACTTTCTTTAAATTACGTACGTAATTTATTTTAAAGGAGATTGGCTATGGATCCTAATTTCAGTTATAACTTCCCTGCTTTACGAGGCCATCAAGCCGAAAAAGAATACTTCGTCGTAATGTGCCCCTTAAAATTGATTCCAAAAATCTTTTTATTTGATGAGGAAGAAGTTCCTCCACAATACCGTTCGCAACGTATATTGAATAAATCTCGAGTTCCTGAAATTACAAATTATATTGTAGATCAATCAAAGGATTATGTCTTTTCTTCTTTGACTGCATCTATTGATGGTGAGATTCAATTTACTCCCTTTTCAGATGAGCCAAATTTTAAAGATTTAGGAAAACTCTCTATCGCGCTAGATTCACGCTTTTTAATCAATGACGGTCAACATCGACGAGCCGCCATTGAAGAAGCTTTGAAGATTATGCCTGAGTTAGGTAATGAAACGATTTCGGTCGTCTTTTTCCATGATGAAGGATTAGAACGTTCTCAACAGATTTTCTCGGATTTGAACCGTCATGCCGTGAACACTACGTCTTCGATTGGAATTTTATATGATCACCGGGACCAATTGTCACTTTTGACAAAGGAACTTGTCGAAGAAATCCCGCTTTTAAAACGCTATACAGAAATGGAAAAGACTTCGCTGTCTAAAAATTCACCAAAACTATTGGCATTGAATCATATTTACAATGCGAATAAGCGCTTAATCAACAAGAAAAAAGGTGCGCTTTTAACTGAAGAAGACGCATTGAACATTAAAACGTTTTGGATGACTCTATGCAATAGTATTCATGAATGGGAGCAGGTGTTTAATAAAGAAATCTCTCCCCGTGATCTCCGTATGATTTCAATTGCCGGTCAAGGTCTATTCATCGAGGCTGCAGCAGAAGTAGCTCGTGCATTGATCGAACAGAAACCTGATACATGGACTGCATATCTTTCAAAATTCAAAGACATCGATTGGAGTCGATCGAATGAGAAGGATTGGAAAGGTCGTGCTTTTAATGAGAATGGAAGAATATTAAAGAATAACTATACGATTCGTTTAACTGCCATTCGCATCAAATCTTTACTTGGCATCGAACTTACTAAAGAAGAGAAAGACTTCGACCAACAAAAATCCAGCATGAACGTTATATAACTGTTTTGGCACGAGAGGATGATGATTTATGACACAAGGTATTATTAGTAATTTATTTACTCAGCATGAAGGAGACACGGTCTCTAGACGCTCTATCGATTTGATTAAACGAGTCTATTTAAATGACTCACGTCCCTGGGTAGTCGGATTCAGCGGCGGAAAAGACTCAACACTGACGACACAACTTATTTTTGAAGCGCTATTGGAGCTTTCACCAGAACAACTCCACAAAAAAGTATTTATCATTTCATCTGATACATTGGTCGAGAACCCGCTCGTCGTCTCGATGATTAATGGATCACTCCATCGGATGCAGGAAGCCGCGTTAAAATATAATCTCCCGATTGAAACTCAGAAGGTCAAACCGCTTACGGAAAAGACCTTTTGGACGAATATTATCGGCCGTGGGTACCCTACCCCTAACCAGACATTTAGATGGTGTACCGATCGATTAAAAATCGATCCAGCCAACCGTTTTATTAAAGATAAAGTTTCGAAGTATGGTGAAATCATCATGGTACTTGGTGTCCGCTCATCTGAGAGTACGAGCCGTGGTCAATCAATTAAAGATCATGAAATTTCTGGTAGCGAACTGATGCGACATACCTCATTGGCCAATGCGTATGTATTTGCTCCAATCAAAGAGTTCGTTTTAGACGATGTATGGAGCTATCTGCTTCAAAATCCTGCTCCTTGGGGCGAAGATCATCACAAACTTCAGAAGATGTATATGGACTCAAGTAGCGAATGTCCTTTAGTCGTAGACCAGAATATTAAGGAAAGCGCCGGTTCATGTGGGAATAGTCGCTTTGGCTGTTGGACATGTACCGTCGTCAACCAAGACAAATCGCTGACTGGTTTCATTCAAACTGGTGAACATGACTGGTTGAAGCCTTTATTGAAATTCCGTAATAAGATGGTACTTATTCGAGACGACCGTTCGAAACGGATGCATAAGCGGATGAATGGTGCCTTCTACTTGCTAGAAGTTCCACACGAAATTAAAGAAGATGGTATCTATATCGCTCAAAAGAAAAAAGGTGGTCGTGCAGCCACTTCTCATAAAGTTGTAGATCGTATTGAGGACTTAACAGACGAGAGCGTTCTTGCAGTTCCAAAACGTCAATTAAGTCAGTTCATCGCGACACATAATATTGATTTGAGTAAACCAGAGGAATTCAATATTCAATTTGTCGTTCTTGAAACGAATGACGACGGGCAAGCTGTTTACTCACATCTTGGACTCGGACCGTTCACGTTAGCTACTCGAATTGAACTGATGCGTGATTTGCTCATCCTACAACGTGACTTAAAAGTTCCAAACTCGGTGGAGTATAAGTTGATTCAAAACGATGAACTACGTGCAATTCGTCGTCTATGGCTCCGTGAGGGGGATTGGAAAGACACGTTACCTGGACTATATCGTGAAGTATTCGGTGTCGATTTGGATTGGGAACAAGACGATCGCCAAATCTTGACGAGTGATCAAGCAAGTGACTTAGAGCTACTCTCTCAAAAGCATGGTCTTGATTTCAACATGGTTCAAAAATTATTTACGACGGCAAATGATTTTCTAGGCGTAAAAGTAAAGCGTGGATTCAATAAAGATGTTGCTGCATTATTGAGCCAAGATTATTTGAATCTGTATAAAGAGCAAGGAGATTTAAAGAACTATGAAGATTGAATCGATTGTCCTGAAAAACATTGGAGCCTATAAGAACCAAACGTTTGATTTTACGAATCAAAATTCTAATAAAAATGTTGTTTTAATCGGAGGGAAGAATGGCGCGGGTAAAACGACATTTTTGAATGCTCTCCGCACAGGTTTATACGGGAGTCAGGCGTTTGGAATCAAAGCGCCAACCCCCTCTTACTTCCGTGAGATTGAAAAGTTAATCAACAGCGAAATTCGAGACCAACGTGAATGGTATAACGTGAAAAAAGTGATTTCAAAGATTCAAATCACGTTCACTACGACTACGAACCAAACAATGTCTCGCTATCTGTTTGAACGGTCTTGGGGAATCGACGCAAAAAATATCAAAGAATATTTTAATATCTATCGGGACGGGAGTACCCTACCGTTAGCAGAAAAAGATCAAAGCCAAGTCTATTCATTATTCTTGGAACGAACCCCATTATATCTCTTCAATGTTTCTTTATTTGATGGGGAGACAATTAACCAAATCATCAACGAAGGAAAACTTTCGGAATACCTTGATGACTTAATGAAAAGTGCCTTCAAGTTGGAAATTCCTGATTTATTAACTGAGACCATTGAAACGCTTGTTCGCGATGAAGCGAAAACGAAACTGAGTAAAGAAAAATCAAAACGTTTGGATGAAATCAAGGGTGACTTGATTGAGGCCGAACAAAAGCTTCAAAAAAATCAGATTGAAAAATCACAAGCTCTTCAGAAAATTGAAATCAGTGAAGCTGAAGTCGCCTCTTTCTCTGAATCACTAAAATCCCATGATGTGATTAGTAAAGAAGAAGAAGCGAAATTAAAAGATGACATTAGAAGACTCGAACATGAGCGTCAATCGTTGAAGCAATCGACTTCAAACTTCTTTAGTGAATATTATGCCTTTACGATTAATCACGACTTACTTAAGCAAGCTGCTGATCAAGTGGAGTCAGAATTATTAGTGCGAAGTGTGGAGGACTTAGAAAAGGTCTTCTCCGATGAGTTCTATAAAAATGTCTCACGCAACTTAGGCGGTACGGTTCAACATGATTTGTTAAAGAATGAATTCAATGCTGCTTTAAAAATGGCGGTTCCATCTACTGAAATCATTCACGATGCTTCATTCAGCTCGAAAGCAAAAGTAGAAAATATGCTCTCGCTTGTTGATGCTCATTCATCTGAAAATTTATTGTCAAACCTCAACCGAGATGATGAAATCATCGACGAATTGAAAACGTTGCGAAGAAAACTGATCATTCGAGAAGAGAATCATATCGATTTCGAGAAGCAGTTTGAAGAGCTAAATCGATTAAAAGTAAATCACCTTCACTTAAAAGAACGTTTTGAACACATCGTTCAAACTGAAGATGAACTTCATGCTCAATACTCAAATTTAGTAGAAGAAAATGCCCTGCTCAAGCAAGAAATTGAGAAAATCACTTCAAAATCGAGCCTTCTTTCGCAGAACGCAAATCTTACATTAGCTTTACTCGAAGACTTTAGACTACAACAACGCTACAAAGTCATTCGCAATGTTGAAGAAAATGCTTTACGGATGTTAAAAACATTGATGCGCAAAGAAGATTACATTGAGAAGCTATCGATTATGCCTGAAGATTTCTCTTTGACTTTATTATCCAAAGATCAATCTCGAATCTCTGTGGCCACTTTGTCTTCTGGTGAGAAACAGATTTTATTGCTTTCATTGATTTGGGCAATCTTTAAAGTTTCTGAAAACCAGATGCCATTTATTTTCGATACGTTGTTAGGTCGCCTGGACCGAGACCATCGTTATAATATTCTTCGCAACTTGCTGCCTAACTTCGGTGAACAGGTCTTAGTGCTATCTACTGACTCAGAAATCAGTAAAGATTACTATGACGTACTAAAACCGTCTATTTCTAGAGAGTATAGTCTCCAATTTGATAACGAGCTTTTAGAAACACAAGTCATTCCATCGTATTTTGAATTTGAAAACGCGCAGGTGAAAACTAATGAATTACCGTCTTAAACTAACTGAGCAAACTCATCTCTATTTTAAAGAGATTTCAAACTCGACTCATATCACGCCAAATATACTGGCTCGTTTTGCCGTGGGTATTTCACTAAAGAACAAACAAACTCCAACCAGCATTAAGGGCCAAACGATTTCAAATTTCGAAATCAATCGTGCGACGTTAACTGGTGAGCATGATGAGATGTTCAAAATGATGATTCTCCAACATGCAAATATGCACATTGAGGAAGAGCATTACTTTCCTGACTATTTCAATGCGCACATTACTAGAGGCGCTGAAGAACTTTATCAAATGTTTCAGTTCTCAAGAAGTACGAATCAATTCTTAAGAGAGTTATTGGCTCTACAGGAGGGGTAACATGCTATACCTAGACAACAGTTCGACGACACCTGTTTATCCTGAAGTACTTGAAGCGATGCTCCCCTACTTTCTTGAAGAATTCGGAAACCCTTCTAGTAAGTATTACTCGCTCGCAGAGAACTCCAAGAATGCTGTTGAACAGGCTCGAGAACAGTTAAGTAAGTTTTTTAACTGTTCTTCCACAGAGCTCTATTTCACTTCGGGAGCCACAGAAAGTAACAATTGGATTTTAAAAAGTGTGAGTTCTTCTCAACCGAACCATCAAGTGATTACAACGGTAGCCGAACATTCATCTAACTTGGAAATTGCCAAGTATTTGAGTGAACAATTGAAAATTCACGTCGAGTATCTATCTGTTGATCAGTTCGGAAGAATCAATTTCTCTGAATTAGAATCCCTACTAAAAAAACGCCCTACTTCACTCGTTTCAATCATCTGGGGAAATAACGAGTTAGGGTCGTTAAATGACATTCAGAGAGCTTCTGAACTAGCTGCTCAATATGGTGCACTCTTCCACACCGATGCGACACATGTCGTCGGGAAGATGAAAATCAACCTGTCAGAACTGACGAACGTTCATTTCTTATCCGCTTCTGCGCATAAGTTCAACGGTCCAAAAGGTGTCGGCGTAGCTTATGTGCAAAAGGATGAGGATGGTATTCCAAGAAAGTTGACACCCTTAATACACGGTGGTGGCCAAGAACAAGGCGTGCGCGGTGGAACGTTAGCGGTTCCTTTAATCGTAGGAATGGGGAAAGCCGCTGAAATGCATCAGGCATCTTTGTCTAAGAATATTCAAAAATTACAAAAACTTGAACAGCATTTGGTTCAACTTTTATCCCAAAAATTCGGATCGAATATTCGATTCAACAGCGATCATACTGATAAAATACCTGGTATTGTTAATGTTCAATTCGTCGGGATTAACAATGAAGTGCTCGTGAAACAGCTTGCGCCCGTGATGGCTGTCTCTACTGGTTCGGCATGTAGTTCGAGTAAGCCAAGTCATGTGTTACAAGCGATTGGATTAACATTGGACGAAGTGCGATCTTCGATTCGATTCTCGCTATCTTCAAGCATCTCTTTAAAAGATTTAGATATTTTCAAAGAACTTTGAAAGTATTTTGAAAGTATACAAATAAGACCGGCTCAATTGAAAATGAGCCGGTCTTCCTAATTTAAAATTTATTAATTTTAAATGTCTCGAGCATTTCTTCTCTAGGAATATCCTTTTTCCCGTGAACAATTGATTGTCGAATCTCTTCAATCGAATATGAACCACCACTGATTCCATATTGTTCTGGTAAATTGAGCAACAGGATGTCATCCTCGATTCGTTCTACTGACGAAATGGTCTCTTCGGTCTTGAACGACACGACTACACCTTTGTTGAAGTAATCCGCTAATTCGTTAGAGATTTCATAATCGCCTTTCATCAACTTCTCGACGACTGAAAGGCGTACATTCTCAAAATCATAATGTTGATCTTTTTCCTGCCACAAGTTACCCTCGAACAACTTCTTGGCATTCGCTAAGAATAAGTGAGCAAAGAACATCCGATAGTACTGCTGCGAGAATGTAGTCTCTCTCTCCCCAGCACCCAACTCAGTATCGAAAAGTTTTTTCGTCTTTATAACTTGTTCTCGTGCTTTATCTAGTACATTGCTCAAGTTTCTACCGATTTTCACTTCAATCGGATAGAAGTGCATTTTTAATTTGCCTTCTGTCTCTTGAATACCAATCAAGAGTAAGTCGTCTGAGTAGCTTCCTGACTTCCCTAGCGCTTTAACGGTGAACGGTGAACTTGCGTGGTTCAACCCGATTGCTTTTGCCACACGTAAAATTTCCTCTAGAGAGATTGGAACCCAGGTGATGTCGTCGGTTGTGAACATAGCCAACGAATATTTCACAGCGGCCAACAAACTGAATTTTTCTCGACTCTTATGAATATTTCGAGCCGTCTCATTGCTGAGCCCTTGTTGAATCATAGACAGCAGCCATTCACCGTTAATGACGTTGAACGTTTGAATAATCTCTTTGATACTCTCATCTGTATTCAAATCAGGTTTTTCATGGTTTAAATAATCTTTAATAACGGCTTGATATTGCGCTGTTTTTTTCGTAACAGTAATCGCATCATACCGATAAGAAGAAGATTGATCGTTATAGTGAATGATGATTAATTCATTATCTGGGTTTCCTTGCTTAGATGAAAAATATCCAAGGTCAACAGTCGGTTCAATTAACGTGACCCAGTGAGAACTTTCATAGATATTCTGCAACTTATAGCCATCTCTAGCATCAGTAATACTAGCCAGTGCCGTAACACCATGTGCGAATGAACTACTACCGTTGTCCTTCATATGAACGTTCAATTCATTAAATGACTTAGCACAGCGCAAGAGTAAATCATTGTCTTCAATTTCATAGCCGCGAAGTCCAAAGCCCATACTAAATTGACCGTCTTTGATGGTCGGTGCGAGCGTCGAATACAAACCACTCATCGCATTTCCGCTCTTAATGTACTCCATTTTATCGGTAATGACTTGCTCCTCACCACTCATCTTATAGAAACTGATGTGAGCATAATCAAAATCATTAAATTGCTCATTTTGAATATGATAGTGATTGATGAACGATTGAATCTTCTCTGCCACTTCTTGTGGAGAAAGAATAAAGTTTTTGGGAATGAGCGTGTATAAATACTCAAACTGCTCCCAATCGTCTTCCATAAAATCTTTAGCTGCAAATTGATCGAATGCACTTCTGTATCGACCGGAATCACAATAAAGTTTTACTTCAACCGGAATCACTTCATCTTTATTCTTTTCATAACTATCTTTCAGTTGACGGAAAATCCATTCAACAACACCTTTTAATACCATCTCATCATTTTTTATCTCAATCACATTTAAATATAAAGGAGCTCTAACGACTTGATTTGTCTGATAAAAGAGTGAGGTGAAATGGTCTACAAACTGATTTAACTTTTCTTTGACCACTTCTGACAGGAAGCGGTCAGCCTCAGCTACAACAACTTCTTCCTTTACTCGATAAATCATCCATTCCGGTAAATTCGACTGAGCTTCTGCTTTATATGCTTTACCTTCAAACCAAAGGTATGGGGCCAGTGCATCAGCACGTAAACGTTTAAGCACACTTTCCGACACTTCTTCATCCCCAAGTTGAGTGTTCAACTCTAATTGAAACGCAACGTTAACCGGATGGAATGGAGTGAAGTAGACGATTTCCTCTTTTTTGTTAAACAACACACCTAATTTTAAAATCGAGTGACCGACTTCAAATAACCGATCAGCCTCTTGAATCGATTCAATCGCTTTTACATAGGCTTCCACATAATTCAAAGCAACTCGTTTATATTCATCATCCCAAAATGCTAACATCGGGACAGTCTTTTTGATTTTAAAGTGATTTAGGAAGAGATTGTACGCTTCTCTCAACTCATAGAAAGCACCAAACTCCAAATTGACAGGACTGATTACACCTGAAGACAATACAGCTGTTTGCATACTTTGCTCAAGCCATTCCATTTCATACTCTAAAAAATCTTTATATTCATTTTGTGGATAGTAAATTTGGTTCTTTAAAATTAGTTTTCCATCCGTGCCATGGACAATCGAAGAACGCTTCTCACGTTTCTCTTTATACAATCTAATATTTGCGATTGGATGCGGTTTAGAGGCATCAACACTCAGCTTGATATTAATTGGAGTTGATTCTCCAACGCTTAATTGCAAAAATTGATCTTCTTCAAACAAATCTTGATCAAAATGATACGTGATGTTCGGTTCATCATCTACTTTTACCAGTGCTTGCTCTTGATACACAGGCGTTTGTGAACCGTCTCCTAATCGCAGCTCGCCTTCTTTGTTCCCTAAAATCAAATATTCGGTATCGCTTCCTTTTACTCGCTTCACTTCATAAGTTCCAGCGTAGTCTTTAAATACCTCGCTTGAGAATGGAAACACCATGATATTTAACTCTGAATACAGTGTATTTTCATTTTTCACTTTATATTTCACCGTACATTGTGTAGCGCTTTGGGTTTGAGTAGAAGAGAGCGTCACATATAGATTGTTTGTTTTCACACTTGGCGTCACTTCGAGCAATGGATTGCAATACTCAATTTTGACTTGTGATTCTTCCAAACTCTTGCGAACACCTTTTCCTTCAATTACATACTTAGCTCGCAATTTAATTTCTTGTTCGTGAGACGGATTGAAAATCGCGACATAGCGCGTACGTTTTCCAGTCTTAGTCGTTTTGTGTGGACGATCCCAAACGACTACTGACGAATGTTCATTGACGATTGTAATTTCATCAATTTCAAACACTTTATTGTTTTTTTCAGCTTTCAGCTTGATGACATCTTGTAACGTGAGTTCATTCCAATGGTCATGCTTGAGTTTATTGACACCTTGTTCATTGAACTTTTTAGGTAATTGCGTCTCCGTCGTTTCGTTGAAATGACTATCTTGAACAAACTCAAATAAATCTCGGTTTTCACGCAGTCTCTCTCGTATTTCTTTTTTGGAAGATGTCTGCACAAATGATTCGAGCTCTTGGTCATGGAAAAATCGTAACGTTAGAAAATCAGACTTTGAAAGTTCTGATTTTTGCATGAGGGATAAGATTTCTTCAAAATCAAAGAACGAGACACCTTTGAACGAGCTGAATTCTTCTTCAATTTCTTTCAAATGAAAATCAATTACTTCAACTAACGCGCCCTTACGTTCGGCCATCTGTTTTAATTCACTCTTCAGTTCTTCTAGAATTTTTTGTGGGTTCAAAGGCATTCCTTCTTTTTGAAGGTTGGCGCCACCACCATCAATACTGTCGAGCTGTCCATGGTAAATCACAAGGAGTGAGCGGTTCACGCCTTCCCCTTCTTGTTCACTGACCAAGTTGCGAAGCTTAACGAAGAAATCGGGTTGGACGCCTTCGATTTGAGTCGCAATAATCAACTCGCTTTTACCGTAATCAATTGCAATCGTGCGGTATTCAGTAACACCATTGAGCTCGTACTCAAACATTCTTACTCGTTCGCTTGCTTCTTGTTCAAGATAGTCTTTCAAATATTTAACATGACTTTCTTCTTCTAGCTGCAAGTAATATTTGTCTCCAGGTTGCGGAGTGTTTACTAAAAAATGACCGTTTATTTTTTTAGTGACGTACTCATAAAATTGGTTTGACATACTGCGCCTCCCCACTATCGCTCTTCTTATCGATGACGTTTATTTTTTCTAATAATTGTAAGAGTGCTGTTGATGATTCGTTGTCAAAATTGATGCCTCTTTGACTCAAACGCTCCAGCAGCTCTACAAATGTAATTCGATCGTCTTTACAACTAACGGCACACATAAGGATCAGCATTTCTTGGTTCAACGATAATACGTATCCTAGACGTCCTCGACGTTTCGTAAAGTGCGACTTTGCAATGTTCTTGACGTGATCGCCATAACGTGACTGCGCCTCTTTAGGAGTCGTAATTTTCATCGTGTTGAACAATTGTTTAACCGCTTCGTTAAATGTCACACTACGTTTCACTTGATTTTCTAAGCCAGCGTATGTGAGAATCCGTTCACTTTGCAAATCAATATCATTTAAAAATTGATTTTGGTCCGCCTCTTCTAGGGATTCAAAATACTTATAAATCTCATCATAAGTCATGATTTTAGACTTATCTTGCTCTAGTGATTGGTTATGAGAATTACAACTTAACTGTGCCATCGTCAACTCATGTACAAATATATTCTCACTAGCACTATTTAATAATCCCATACCAGAGTTCATCGTCTTCCGTCTTGAAGTAACAGTCGTTTCATGATGAATGGTATAAAACAACTTAGATGGCTGATGCCAATTAGACGTTTCAAAATTATTAATCTTAATTGTCGTCTGGGAAACAACATAGTGTAAGTAGTACTTAAGTAAGTGGTTGATTTCTTTCAAAAAATATTGAGGATGCTGTGCTAAATAAATCAAATCTTCGCCCAGTAATTTTATTGGTAACGAAGAATAAAGAGCATGCTCCACGCTATACTTCTTCTCAGTAAGTTTAGGCAGTAAATTCACAATCATTTTGTCTAACAACGTCTCATTTTGCTCAGACATAAAAATTTGTCTAATCTGTTTGATTTGTTCTTCCTCCAAAGCATGATGTGTCAAGTCTGCTAAAAAAGTCCCTAATTTTTTCTTTGTAGCAGGATTTCCTTGAATGTACATGAACATACTCGGATGAGTAACATTCAATCCACCGTCTCTTTGAAGAAGCAAATCACTGAAAAAGGTATGGATTTCATCTTCGTGTTCAGGTAAACTCTCGACTCGATCCAAGACTCCTTCTAAAAGGTGATCTGTATTGAATGATTTGGCTGATAAATCTTGATTGAGAAGTCTTCTAGAGAACGCTCCGACTTCTTTTTCCCAGTCTGAAAGGGCATTTTTAATTGAATCACTCTTCCCTGTAGTAAAAGGAAGAACTTGATAAAAATTTGAGGTTTGACGTTTTGCTATTTTTTTTCGATCTTTATCTAGCACAATCACTTGTTTCTCATCAAATATTTTTTCTGGTAATAATCTCATCATTTACACCTGCTTTCAGAACTTACAATTTACTGAACACAATTTTTTCTTCACTACTAAATGGATCTGCTTCTTGTTTTAAGACAAATGTTTCTCCCGTTTGAATTACATAAATCAACACTTCTTCATTGTTTGAATTATATGTGCGGATGGCATTTGCAAATTCGCTGAATCGAATCGCATCATCAAAATCAATCTTGGATGGTTGGTAACCTTGATCAATTTTCGTAATCAAATTGAACATTTTATAATCGATTTCAAGTTTGATTCTTTGTTTATTTTCACCTACTGCGAACTGAATAAATAATGAGTTGCGGAACTGAACGACTTGTTCTTCATTCTTCGCCACCATGCTGATTGGATCTAACGTAAAGCTGACCGGTTTTGCAATGCGATAACGTTTTGAAACTTTTGCACTTGTGTCAAATAGATATTTCTTTTGGTCTTTTTTGAAACCAAACCATAGCATGAGCGCATTTTCAAATTTCTCATAAAGTGATTTGAGATCATATCTTTGTCCTGTGTAATAGGCATACAGATATTTTGAAAATGTCTCAATCGTTGTTTGAGAAATATTCATCTCTCGAGGGTTAGATAGATAAAGTAACCGCAACAACGATTGCGTATGTTCGGTGACAAGTGCTCGATCCAATAAATCAAGTTGATACGTTTGTCTAGTCGACTCATCGAACCTAGAAACGAAACCACTTACGTCAGCTTCAAGATTAATTTGAAGGATGATTTGATCAATTTCTTGAGAACGATAAGCAATTGGATCCTCATTTCTTAACATGACGGAAATCGGAGAATCATTTTGACTCGTAAATAGCTTTTGATGAAGACCATGAATTAGTAACGTTTCAAGTACAATTTTCTGTTTACTAATGTTTGACCAATTTCCTGGAACCATTACTTCATAAATTAAATTGAAAAATTGACGCATCGATAAAACCGCTTTTTCCTTCAAGAGAGAACGGGCGATCAGATTCACAAGGTTGCGCCGTGCATTCAAATTGTTCATGAGTAAAAAGTTACGATGTACGATGGAGTCAATGCCTTGCCTCATGTCCTCCTCATATGCCAAATAAAATGGATTGTCATCGTTTTGGTCGAACATCTTCGATAAAATTTGCATTAAGAAGTTCGACTCCACTCCACCTTTAGTGAGTTCGTACATTGGATAGTCCGAAAAACTAACCATTGAAAAACACTCATGCTCCGAAGCTTGAGAAATTTCATTCTCAAAGATTCCTGATTGTTCGACGTATGCGATCAACTCGTTAAATGTATTTTCACTGTCCAATGAGTTCACATAATCATACAAAAACTTATGTAATACACCTAAGTTTATAGCCAAAACAAACTCATCTGAGCCTTCCGTCAATCGTTGGTCTGAAAATGGAATGAGCTTCTCAAATAAGGTTTCCATCGCTGTCTTATGAGGAGAAAGACTTTCCGTCGCATCATTCCAAATTTTATTTTTGTATCGGTTCATCAATTCAGGCTCAGCAGATTGTAGATGTGATAGGATATGTGACTTTCCATCACCTACACTTCCAATCAAGAGTGTTAATCGTTTTTGCTCAGGCTGCTGTAAAAGCTGAACTAATTTTTTCTCAATTGGTCGTTCAACGTGTAGATACTGCTTTAGAGAACTTAATGGAAGTTCGGCACTTTCAACTGCCTCTTTTGAAGACTCGTTCAGCCTTGATAAAAGATTATACAAATAACTCTCATTTCCACTCTCAACCTGAGGTATAAATTCATATAATTTATTTTTTTCAGTTGCTTGTGAGTCATTTCCGGCGGAAGAACTCTCCCCTTTGTTACTCACATTTAAAGCTTTAATTTTAGCCTCAAGCTGTTCTTCCAAAATCTTTAAAATATCATCATGACCCCGACTACCATTTTTTTCTGCTGGATGTGTGGGTGGCGCATATTTTGGAATGGCTGGCGGATTTGCATAGTTAAGAACGTACGACTCTACGATGTCATATAGCTTTGACCATATTTGAGGTAAGATTTCATGAGCTTCTTTGGTAAACAATTCATGAGCTGCACTATTTCCATTTTTACGAATGTAATGAAGATCCGATGCAATTTCACGATTTATAATCCCTTCTGACTGAAGTAATCGTATATTATCATTTAAGTTATATGTATTATGTAAATCATTTACCTTTATCCAATCATTCACAATAACTTCAATCATTTTTCTTGCGTTTAGTAATGCAAATTCTGTTTCCTTCGAATAATATTTGTCCTCTATAATCTGCGCCAATTCTTCGGCTTTTGGATTAATGGGTTTTAGAAATGAGAAAAAATATTCCATGTCATTCATTCCTTTCAATCAACCTTAATAACTTTTTTATTAACTATATCCTTTATTATATCTATAATAAGAGTATATGGTAGGTTTTACCTACTTCTATATATGATAAAGGAGCTATAATATGGATTCAACCACTCAATTCCCTTCTTTACCTACATGGTTTATGCCTCGAGACTATCAACTTGAAGCAATCTCCAAATGGCGAGCCAATAATTATCACGGTCTATTAGAGATGGCTACCGGTACTGGGAAAACCCTTACGGCTCTTACTGCTATCACAAAACGAGTGGAAGAGACTGGGCGACTGGCCGTCATCATTTTATGCCCTTACCAGCACTTAGTAGATCAATGGGCAAAGGATGCAAGAGCCTTTGGCATGGATCCAATTCTATGTTACGGTTCAAAGTCCCAATGGAGCACTACTCTTTCAGGAAAAATCACGCAATATAATTTTAAAATCAAAAACTTCATGTGCGTCATTACTACCAACAGTACATTCAAAAATGATCATTTCCAGGCTCAACTTAGTAGAATTTCAGATGCTGGCATGCTTGTCGCCGATGAAGCACACAACTTGGGTACTAAACAATCGTTACAGTCTCTCCCAACACAATTTAAAAATCGACTAGCTCTCAGTGCTACGCCGATTCGACATCATGATGAAATTGGAACCGAGCAACTGCTAAATTATTTTGGTGGATCAATATATCAGTTTACTTTGGAAGAGGCCATTCAAAAAGGGTTTTTGACGAAGTATTATTATTATCCTCATTTGGTGTCCCTTACTGAAGAAGAGCTTGAAATTTATCATGAGCTTACAAATAAAATCTCAAAATTGATTAATCTTTCTGAGGACAAATCAATCGAATCTTCCGGAAGTGACACTGGAATGTTGGAAATGCTATTAATTAAGCGAGCCCGTTTAATTAATGCGGCGCAAGAAAAAGATATATTGTTGAAACAGCAACTTAGTACCCAAGATAACCTAACTCATACCATTGTGTATTGTGGTGATCATTCTAAGGAAGATCAACGTCATGTCGATCATATTGCTCAATTCTTAAACGACAATTTGAGGATTGTAGCTAAAACCTTCACTTCGACTGAAACAAAAGAACTTCGGCAGGAGCTCTTAAAAGATTTTTCAGAGAACACCATTCAGGCGCTTGTTGCCATTCGTTGTTTGGATGAAGGCGTAGACGTCCCTTCTGCTGAGACCGCTTACATTTTAGCGAGCACGACTAATCCTAAGGAGTTTATCCAACGCCGCGGAAGAATATTAAGAAAACACCCGGGAAAAGAGTACGCCTACATTCACGACTATATCGTTATTCCACGCCCCTTGTCAGAAATTGACTTGCTGACTGACAAAGAGTTTAACATTGAAAGACGACTTTTAATGAATGAACTGAAACGAGTTAATGAATTTGCATCAATATCTGAAAACCATTATCAAGCACTTCGTGTCTTAACTCCAATTAAAGAAGCATTTAATTTAGTCGATCTATAACGAACTATGAGGTGAATTCAATGAATCCGAACCAATCATCTAATGAACAAGATGTGTATGCATTATTAAACAATCTAACAGAAATAGAACAACAAATTCTTCAAAATATTATTCGATTAGAAAAAGACTACTTAGACAAAGAAGGATCATTTACCGCTGCACAACTGCCCGATGAATTCTCAAAACTCATTAAAAAGGAGTACATCTGACATGATTCTTAAGCAAATCGTCATTGAAAATTTTCGTCAGTATTATGGCCAGAATGAAATTGAATTTGCTCACGGATCAGGAAAAAATGTTACTGTCATCCATGGAGAAAATGGTAGTGGTAAAACGGCACTATTGACCGCATTAATTTGGGGGTTTTATGGCCGAGAACTCAAACTACCGAACCCTGAGTCTATTTTTAATAACAAAGCCATTCATGAAAGCACAAATCATCAAGAAGATTTAAGTACATCAGTTCGAATTAGATTCGAACACAACGACTACGAATATGACCTTCGTCGGCTTCTACATGCAAAATATGATGACGAGACAAACGTACTCAATCTCCCAAAAAATAAGACTGTGAATCAAAAAGTTGAACTTACTAAGCGTAATATTGCTACAAATCAATCAACAAAAATTAGAGATATTGCTTATGAAATTAATCGAATTTTACCATACAAACTCCATACGTTCTTTTTCTTCGATGGAGAGCGGATGGACCACTTAGGAAAGAAAGAGGCTTATTCTGAAATTCGAGACTCCATCAAACGAATGATGGGATTAGAACTATTTGATAATTCAATTGAGCATCTAAGTAAAACCATCGTGAAGTTACGTGACGAAGTATCAAAAAACGTAAAAAGTGAATTGAGCGAGAAATACTTGCGAATCAATCAACTTGAAGAAGACAAAGTAAAAAAGAAACATCAGTTAGCTGAAACAAAACAAGAACTGTCAGCCGCTCAAAACGAATTAAAAAGCATCGAGAATGCGCTTCGAAATGGAGAGGAGACTAGAACTTTTCAAACAACTCGGGACCATCTGGTTGAATCCATTACCGAAACGAAGAATGCATTTGATGACAAACTAAAAGAACTAAGAACTCAGTTGTCCAATTCCGGGTACCTTGCTTTCTCGAAGTTACCAATCAAGAGATTCCAGCGGATCGCCCGCACAGATCAGCGAGATACAATTGAGAAGTTGATTCATCCCGAGCTGATTCCATCTTTACTTTCAAATGGAAAATGTCTTTGTGGACATGAACTCGAATCAGCCTCTATTTCAACATTAGAAAAAGTACAAAATGAAGTGTTGGATTTATCAACATCGAAAAACGAAATGGATCATCTTTATTTTCAGTTAAGCGGTTGGGAAGTTGCTAGAACACATTTTTACTCAGAAATAAAACGATTGATTAGCGAGCGCGAAGAATTGCGAGCAACACTTCAAACATTTGAAGAGGAATTACGAGAAATTGAAGAGCGGATGAAGACGAGTTCACGCAATATCGAAAACTCTAGCAATTTAATTGAAAAAGAGTCAGCAGTCCGAACTGCTATTGTTAAAGCTGAGACACAAATTGACGATTTAATCCGTTCCATTGATGAACTTTCAAAAGAAGAAGAGCTTTTGAATAAAGAAGTAAGTAAATTAACTAAGGCCGAAGAGCGACAACTCAAACTTCAACTTGCTCTGGAGTCTGCGACTAAAGTAAAGGATACTTTGGTCGGTCTATTAAAATTAAGAGAATCTCAAGTTAAATCTGAATTAGAAGAGAAAATTAAGTTAACCTATTCGCAGTTGTTAAGAAAAGATTATCCGATTTCATTGACCGATAATTACGAGTTACTTGTGTCTGATGTGAATGGAGGAAATATCGGGCTGTCTCAAGGTGAATCTCAAATCACAAGCTTGGCTTTTATCGGAGCTATTGTAGATTTAACGCGGGAATATAAAGATAAAGAAAAAGGTCATGCTTTAGATGAAGATTTAAAGCTCGGAAACATTTTCCCCCTCGTCATGGATTCTCCGTTTGGAGCACTTGATGCCGATCATCGTTCTCGGGTAGCTACGAATCTTCCTAAATTATCTGATCAAGTAGTTGTAATCGTATCTACCTCGCAATGGCGTGGCGAAGTAGACGAAGCGATTAATCACCGGGTAGGTAAATCTTATAAACTTCTCAATCACACGAATGAAGTTTCAGGAGAATATACTGAAATTGCGGAGGTAATGTAATGGCAAAGCGATCAGTTCGTCGTGATAGCACACAAGATCATATGTACACGGCGTTAAGAGAAGATGCTCAATTGTTTGAGACATACAAAGACACATTTATGGCAGCGTTATTGTTTGGCTACAGTAACGAGCGTAGAAAGAAAATTAAAGCCGGTCCAGAAATTTTGCTAGGAATTTTTTCAGAACAAGATTTACAGTTCATGAAATTAATTATGCATCTAGAAGACGCATTTGAAAGCTTTTCAGTGGATCACGATGCAAGTGATGACACAGAAGATGCTCCTCTTGATAACTTTGAAATCATTGAGGAGTATGCAGCTGGTGGACTGGATATGCTTTACAAAAAGCTAGAAGTATTCTTGACCGACCCTGAAACTGCTCAAAATGCATATCTAGATTTGATGAATGAATATGAGAATCGAGAGTTTCACACTGAAGATTTAGTTAAAGAATTGCCATTTAATTAAAAGACAGCCTGCAAACTCATTACTAGTTTGCAGGCTGTAACTTTTCACTCTAGAACTTCCTCCAAAAAAAATCCCTTCTCAAATCCACCTTTCCGTTCCCGCTTCTCGGCACGAATCGCATTCATCTCTTCAAACGAAGCCCCATGCATCTTCCCTAGTTCATACGCGAGTTCAAGGATATCTGCCAGCTCTTCAAGGCACTCCTCATCAATATTCGCATCTTCATACTCTTTTAATTCTTCATATAGCTTCAGTCGTGCTTGTTCGAAATGTTCGGCCTGATTCAAGTGCTTGACGATGACCTGCTTCCCTTCTGCTTGAATCAGTTCAGGCACACGGTCTCGAACCAACTTGTTATGCTTCCCCATAGCTACCCCCTACTCTACAATCTCAAACGCCTTCACATACACGACATGGTCAAGAAAGATGATCCACTCATCCTCGAACTGAACGAATCCGTCCGTCGCATGACGGAACGATTGATAAATCGATTCGAGCGCCGCATAGCGACTCTCCGCTTCCACCACTTGCGTCAACACCTCATCATTGATCATATGGAATTCAATTTCATACGATTTCATGTCGTCTCCTCCGTTACACTCATGATGTCCTTCTACCGCTCGTCACCGTCTGCCAGACTTATTTTCATCTCCTTGCTTACACACTCCCTTGCAAAATCCCGAAATCTTTCTCAGTCATGTTCGGAATTTCTTGTTTCATCTCTTTGATACTCGCTACAAGTTCCTCATCAGAGAGATCCATGCTTTCTTCAAGTGCTGTCAGTAGTCTATTCCCCATTTGATGCATGGATGAATACGTGATCCAACCTGAAATCACGCCGCCAGCGATCGGAATCACTTTAGAGATCCCTTGCGCGAAAGATTTTCTCGTCATCTTCAATCCGATGTAGCTTCCCATCTTCTTAAGAATCGGATAATAGATGGTCTGCATCATTGCTCGATTCGGAATTTTCTTCAATGCTTGTTTGGATAATTGAGAAGACAACACTTTAATGGTGGCCGTCGCTCCACCTACACCAAACATGACACCGAGAAACAAAATCAATTCTCCGCTCACTCGATTGACATCTAAGCCATTCTCACTCCAAAAATCTTCATATCCATAGATATAACCAATTTCTTGAGCCACTCGAAGCGCTACACCAAAGAATTGAGCCGTGTCCGCTGGAACAGTGGCCGCCATGACCACCCCACCAGGTAACCCCGCGGCAAACGAAGCCGATGAACTTTTCATCGTTCGATTCAAAATGGTCTTCTTCGCGACTCGTCGAATCAACTTTTTTGAAACGTTTGATTGAACCGGTCCTTTTTCAAGGATGTCGGCTAATTGTTTCGCGGTCACGTGCTTACTAAAACTTTTTGCTAAAAACTCTGTTCGATCTACTTTCACCCCTGGTAATTTCACGACATTGATCACTAACTGCTCGAAAAATTTTGCTCCATTCAACATGTTTACCTTTCATCCCCTTCTCTAGTCCTCATCATTTGAATTTTACTCAGCTATATACTGTTTCCTTTAAGCTCGTCTAGAGAAACATTTCAGCTTAGATTGATCGCTTTCTTAACAGTTGATTTTTTCACCAACTAAAAACCAAAAAAACCTCACCACGCATTACATCACATAGCTGAGTTTAGGGCTGTGAGATGTACTCGGTTAGATTGAGGCTTTTGAATACGTCGATGTAGATGCTGAAAACGTGTATCACATCATCTGCATACACGTTTTCATATTATTTAGTCATTCATTTTGGCTCATATCGAAAGTCTGACACGTTTGCGTTTGTTCGCGAGTAGAGCGACTCCATCGAAAATCGACTTGGGCGGCTCGTGCCTCCACCGTATAAGGCCTCGATGGTTTGATCGATATACGCGTTTTCAGCTTCTAAATATTCGACAATGAGGTCTTTGAACTGAACGGCCGAGGAATCCTCATGTTGCAAGCCCTCCAGTTCGGTCGAGTATATGTCGTTGTCTGCTTGCATGCCCTGCAACTCTTTAACCGCTCCGGATATGGCAACGACATCGGTCGGAACACTCGATAGCGTGAGCATCTTGATTTGATGGTCGCGTGCTGACGAAATGATTGAACCGGCATCGAAATGAATAACGGGTCTGTCGTCAATCGTTTCAACCGTGTCCGTTCCTCCGCAACCGGTTAAAGCAAGCATTGCTCCTGCGAACAGAGCGACGGATAAGAGTAACTTCTTCATCATCGACCCTCCTCCGCATCTGCTAGATTTTCTTAAGAAAGTTCATCTGTGGTTTCGACCACAACCCCTGTATCCCCGGCTTTCCCCAAGTCGATGACGGTCGGGTCTTCGTACGCCAAGACGTGAAACTCTTGTTCAAACGTCCGAATCACATAATGGGATAGTTCGCCTCGGTACGTGTTGACACGTTCTGTCCCCATGTTCTCTGCAGCAAATCGTGTGAATCGGGACGTCTTCAGTTTCACGATTGGGCAGGCATTGCGTAGCCCATCTTCATGCATACTGTGGTCCTCGATCGTCCCAAGAAATACCGCATATTGCTCAAAACGGATACTGATTCGGTCGCGTTCCGCGTCCCACGTCAGCAACATCGTCGGATCATTTGCCCCGAAAAACGTCCACTCAAGTGGATAATAGGTGACGCCCTTCATCTGGAACGACTCCGTCTCGAGCACATAGTCTTCCGTCGTCATCAAAAAGTTCAAATCGATTGCCACACTTGTCTCCCCCTTTCAAAAAAAGCGACGTCCGAAAACGTCGCTTTCCCTCAATAAAAGATAAACCACAGTGCCGCTGCCACTAAAAACAGGCCGGCTCCGATGAAGAGAATCTTCGCTAGTCTCTCATATACCATGTCTTCACCTCACCAACGCCGCGCCGACGACGAGCGAGACCCCAATCGAGAGCAGGAACGCCATCAGTCCGACAGCGATATTCCCTTTCCCGATCTCCTCGTTCACTTTGAGCGACGGCGTCAAAAATTCGAATAACCAATACGTCGTCAAGAGAAGGAAGAAGCCGAAGCTCCCCCCGACCAACACATCCATCGTTTGGTCGTGATGGCTCTCGACGACACGGAAGATGTTGGCGAGACCGACGATTTTCCCGCCGGTCGCGAGTGCGACGGCGATGTTTCCTTTTTGAATCTCGCGCCAATTGCTGTACGGTGTCGTCACCTCGAAGACGGCGAGACCGACGACAATCATGAGTCCGGCGATTGAATACAGACCGAGCGATTCAAGCAATACACCAAACGTTACGTTCCCCATTATCATCATACCCTCACTTCAGTTCGACGACCGTGACTCCGAGTCCGCCTTCCCCCATCCCACCGGGGCGCTGACTCTTCACGTGACGATGTCCTTTTAGGTACTCTTGTGTCGCCTGTCGCATCGCACCGGTCCCGAGACCATGGATGATACGGACGTTGTCATACCCGGACACGAGCGCCTCGTCGATATATTTGTCGAGGCGGGAAAGCCCTTCTTCGACCCGGACGCCGCGCAGGTCGAGCTCCGACTTCGTCGAGCTCTGACGCTTGAGCGAGCTGCCTTTCGACTGGAGCGACTGCTCTTTCGATGGGCCGATCTTCTGAAGGTCGTCCGCTTTGACGTTCACTTTCATGATCCCGACTTGGACGTTGTACTCGTTGTCGTTCAATTGCTTCACGATATAGCCCTTTTGGTTGAACGTCGTCACTTTCACTTCTTCGCCTTTACTGAACGTACGTTTCTGTTGCGCTTTTTGTTTCACTTTTTGGATCTTTTTCTCTTGGAGCGTCGGTTTCGCCGATTCAAGCTGTTTCTTCGCGGCGATGATCTCGTGCTCTTTGACGATCCCTTCTGCGCGTAGCTTCTTCAAACGGTCGATGACTTCGTTCGCCTGGCGCTTCGCCTGTTCGACGGCCTTCTCGGCACGGGCCTCGGCTTCGCCGTACATCGTGTCGCGCTCGCGCTCGAAATCGGTCAGCTTCGCCTCGAACGCCGCCTGCTCTTCTTCAAGGTCGTGGCGTTTGACGATGAGTTCTTTCTCGAGCTGTTCGGCGCGTTGCTTGGCCGCCTCGAGCTCGTTGATCATCGATTCGACCGATTCGGCGTCGGTACCGATGTGGCTCCGTGCCTTGTCGATGACTTGTTCCGATAAGCCGAGACGTCGACTGATCTCGAACGCGTTCGAACGGCCCGGTACGCCAATCAACAGGCGATACGTCGGGCTGAGTGATTCGATATCGAACTCCATCGAGGCGTTCATGACGCCTTCGCGATTATAGGCGTAAGCTTTCAGTTCCGAGTAATGCGTCGTCGCCGCCACACGGGCGCCGCGTCGTTTCACTTCGTCGAGGATGGCGATGGCAAGGGCTGCCCCTTCTTGCGGGTCGGTCCCGGCACCGAGCTCATCGAACAGGACGAGTGACATGAAGTCGATCTTGTCGAGCATGCTGACGATGTTCGTCATGTGCGAGCTGAACGTCGACAAGCTCTGCTCGATTGACTGCTCATCCCCGATGTCGGCATAGATGGCGTCAAAGACGGACAGCTCCGTCCCGAACTCGGCCGGTACGTACAGACCTGACTGCACCATCAGTTGGAGCAATCCGAGCGTCTTGAGCGTCACCGTCTTACCGCCGGTGTTCGGTCCGGTGATGACGAGCGACGTGAACGCCTCACCGAGCTCGACCGTGATCGGCACGACCTCATCTTGCGGGATGAACGGGTGACGCGCCTGTTTCAACTTGATCTCGCGTTCGTCGTTCAATTTCGGCTCCGTCGCTTTGAGCTGATGGCCGTAGGCGACTTTCGCGAACACGAAGTCGAGCGTGGCGAGCACGTCGAGATTGATTACGACCGAATCGGCGACACCGCCGACGAGGTTCGACAGTTCGCTCAAGATGCGGTCGATCTCGGCGCGCTCTTTCAGGCGGACTTCTTGAATCTCGTTGTTAATCGACACGATCGCCTGTGGCTCGATGAAGAGCGTCTGGCCCGATGCCGATTGGTCGTGGACGATCCCGCCGAACGCTTGGCGGTACTCCATCTTGACCGGGACGACGTAACGGTCGTTCCGGATCGTGACGATGGCGTCTGACAGCATCTTCGCGTTGTTGCGGAGGATGTTGTCGATCCGTGAGCGGACGCTGCCTTCAAAGCTACGGAGCTGGGTCCGGAGACCACGGAGACGGTCGCTTGCTGAATCTTGGACCGTGCCTTGGTCGTCGATGGCGTGACGGATCGACTGTTCGACCTCGATCAGCTTCGTCAAACGCTCGGCATACTCGTCGAGGCGCGGGATGTGGAGGTCTTCATTGTCTTCATGAAGCTTCTCGAAGAAGTTCTTCACTTGGCGACCGCTGTACATGACGGCGGCGACGGCGAGCAGTTCGCTCGTCGACAGGACCGAGCCGATGGCGGCCCGTTTCACTTCACTGCGGACATCGGTCAGCCCGCCGAGCGGGAGACGATCCCGAAGACGGACGACCTCGGTCGCCTCACGAGTGACGTTCAAGTTCGACAATACCCGGTCGTACGTATAGTCGGGCTGCATATTGAGCGCCCGTTCTTTCCCGAGCGAGCTCGCGGCGTGGGCGGCGAGCTGCTGGCGTAGTTTTTCATATTCTAAAACGCGTAACGCGTGATCCATCTAGCATGTTCCTTTCTGTCGCTTCGCGTCGATGAACGCCTTGGCGTCCTCGAACGAGAGGCAGTTGATGATGTCTGACGGTTCGAGATAGGCTTTCCGGGCGTGCAGGACGCCGAGTGCCATATCTTCCATCATATCAGGGTGGTGCGTGTCGGTGTTGATCATCAGTTTGACGCCGGCCGCCTTCGCTTTCTTCAGCGTCGAGGCCGTCAAATCGAGCCGGTTCGGGTTCGCGTTCAACTCGAGCGCCGTCCCCGTCTCTTTGGCGAGGGCGATCAAGCGCTCCTCATCGATCGGATAGCCGTCACGGCGCCCGATGAGGCGACCGGTCGGATGGGCGATGACGTTGACGTACGGCGAGCGGCAGGCGTTCTCGAGCCGGGCCATGATCTCGTCGACGGACTGGTCCATCTTTGAGTGAATCGAGGCGACGACGTAGTCGAGCGTCGCCAAGAACTCGGGCTCATAGTCGAGCGTCCCGTCCGGGCGGATGTCCATCTCGACACCGCGTAGGACGTGCATGTCGTGTTTCTTCGCGGCCTCAAGGATTTCTTCCCCTTGCGCCTCGAGCCGTTCCTCGGTCAATCCGTTGACGAACGACATGTATTTGCCGTGGTCGGTGATGGCGATCCACTCGTAGCCGCGCGCTTTCATCGCCGCGACGAGCTCGTCGACCGTCAGCTTCCCGTCCGACCAGACCGTGTGCATATGGGCGTCGGCCTTGATGTCCTCGAGCGTCACGAGCTTCGAGATGTCGTGTTCGAACTCAAGATTCCCTGCCCGGAGCTCTGGCGGGATGAACGGCAGACCGTATCGCTCGAACAGCTCGGCTTCCGTCTCTGGTTGCCAGAGGCCGTCCGCCGTCTCGACGCCATATTCGGAGATCGACTCACCCTTCGCCTTGGCGAGCTGGCGCATGCGGACGTTGTGGTCTTTCGAGCCGGTGAAGTGATGGAGCGTCGCAGCGAAGGCGCCCGGTTCGACCATGCGGAAGTCGACCGACACCATCTCCTCGCGCTCAAGGACGAGCGACACTTTTGTCTCGCCGGCCGCGATGACCTCGTTGATGAACGGGAGGGCGAGCAGCTTATCGCGGAGGGCGACAGGTTCCTCGGTCGCGATGATGAAGTCGAGGTCTTTACACGTCTCCTCGGCACGGCGGAAACTGCCTCCGACCGAATGGCGCAAGACGAGCGGCTCGGCTTCGAGCACCATCTCAATCTCTTCGACGACCGGACGCATCATGGCGTACGCCAAACGTTCCGGACGTGACTCGAGGTTCCGTGCCGCCGTGAGCAACTTCTCGACGCTCTTGGCCCCGAATCCCGGCAGGCTCGCGGCCGTGCCGTCCTCTAACACGGTAATGAGTGTCTCGAGGTCGACGACGCCGATTTCACGGAGCTTGGCGAGCTTCTTGCCGCCGAGCCCTTGGATTTTGAGCAGTTTCATGAGACCGTATGGGATCTCTTCTTGGAGTGACTCGAGCACTTCGCTCCGCCCCGTGTCTCGCCACTCTTGCAGGACGGCGGCCGTCCCTTTGCCGATCCCAGAGATTGTCGTCAAATCCTCGATGTCCTCGAGCTCGAGCTCCGTGTTCTCGAGCGCCGTCGCGGCTTTCCGGAAGGCGTTGATTTTGAACGGGTTCTCCCCTTTAATCTCCATATATTGCGCGATTTTTTCTAACAGCATCATCGCTTCAACTTTATTCATTGAAATTCCCCCTTTTCCATACAGAAAAGGCCGAGACACAAGCACTAGCTTGCATTCCGGCCTGTCGTGTTACAACATCTTATTCGAGAACCATTCTGAGAGGTATGGCGTGTCTTGAATGATGTACGTCGCGAGCGACGAGTTATCGACCGCACTTTGGACGCTTGCCATCGGTACGAAGGCGATGACCCACAAAATGAAGAACGTGATCACATACGCCTCGAAGAAACCGAGGACGGCACCGATGATGCCTTTCAATTGGCGCAAGATCGGCAAGTCCGTCAAGAAGTCGAGCATCGATAGAATGAGATGCAAGACAAGTTTCGTGATGACGAACAAGACGACGAACCAAAAGACGTTATAAAATGTCATCTCGAGCCCCGTGAGCGCGTTTAAATCGATGACACCTTTCGGAAGCGTTCCATCGAGTTGCGACGGATACGGAATCCAAAGCTTGAACGCTTCGGCGAGATCACGGTAGTATGCATTGGCGACGAGGAAACTGATGATGAGCGCGACCCAATGGCCGAGCTGCAAGATCGCCCCGCGACGGAACCCGTTAACGATTCCGATGAACAAGAAAAACAGTATAAGTAGAGTAACCATAAAGTGATTTATTCTCCCGTATTTCGTTTAGTTTTGACGTGATCGCTCGCGATTTGGATAGCGGCGAGCACCGCTGCCTGACGAGCGTCTAGATGAGGGGACTGTTCACGAATCTCACGGATTTTGCTATCGACCAGAAAGCCCACTTCCCTCACATGATCGGCCGGCTCTTCGCTGACGATCGTATAGTCTTGACCCGCGATATGAATTGTTGTTCGTTGTACCTGCACGCGTCACCCCTCCTTATACGTCTATTCAAAATTAATCATAACATCGTTTGTATATTAGGAAAAGAAGAAGGTCCCTCCCTTTTCCACTCCAACATTTTGTGATACCCTATTTCAAAGTTGTCAAACGTCAATCTTCGTTGAAAAATGAAAGATAGGGTGGCAACACCGCATGAAATGTGCGAAAATAGCAACAATTCAAACATTTAGAGAGGATGATTTATTTGAAATTACGCATTGGCCTTCTAGGTCGCATCATCATCGCTATCGCATTCGGGATTCTACTCGGTAGCATCGTACCAGAAAGCCAGAACTGGATTGTCCGGACGTTCGTCACGTTCAACACGGTCTTTGGACAGTTCCTAGGCTTCGCCATCCCACTCATCATTCTCGCCTTCATCATTCCAGGAATCGGGGAACTTGGAAAAGGCGCTGGGAAATTGGTCGGTTTGACGGCACTAATCGCATACGTATCGACAATCGCTGCCGGGACGCTCGCCTACTTCGCGACGAGCAACCTGTTCCCACAAATTTTGACACGTAACAACGCGTCAGCTGAAAGCCCGGAGGAAGCGCTCTTAAAAGGCTTCATGGAATTCGAGATCCCACCGGTATTCGGCGTTATGACGGCGCTCATTCTCGCATTCGTCATCGGCATCGGGATTGCCGCCATCGAAAGCAAGCGCTCGCTCGACCTAGCCATGGATTTCCGCGATATCATTGAACTACTCATCAGCAAAGTCATCATTCCACTATTACCGATTCACATCGCCGGAATTTTCATGAACATGACGTATGCCGGACAAGTCGCTGAGATTCTCTCGGTGTTCTCGCTCGTCTTCGTCACAATCATCGTCCTACACTTGACGATGCTCTTGATTCAATACTCAATCGCAGGGGGTCTCAACAAAGAGAACCCGCTTCGCCTCTTGAAGACGATGATGCCGGCTTACTTCACGGCCATCGGGACACAGTCGTCAGCGGCGACAATCCCGGTCACGCTTCGCCAAGCGAAAGCGAACAACACGGACGAGGGCGTCGCCAACTTCGTCGTCCCGCTCTGTGCGACGATCCACTTGTCAGGGTCGACCATCACGCTCACATCGGTCGGTGTCGCCCTCATGTACTTGAACGGCATGCCGATGTCTTACGCGATCGTGCTTCCGTTCATCCTCGCCCTCGGCGTCACGATGATCGCGGCACCAGGCGTACCAGGTGGAGCCGTTATGGCCTCACTCGGTTTGTTCGGTTCAATCCTCGGGTTCGATGCGACGATGCAAAGTCTCGTCATCGCTCTCTATTTGGCACAAGATAGCTTCGGCACGGCGACGAACGTCACGGGAGACGGGGCCATCGCCAAGATCGTTCACTACTTCAAACGCAACACGAAACTCCTCGACGACGCCAAAGCGCGCGAAGAGATCGCATAATACGCTCCAAAATTTGATAGAATGAGGAAAACGGGCAGGCCACGCGGTTTGCCCGTTTTTCATACATACGAAGAAAGGGTGTTTACATGGAACTGATTCGTTGGAACGACCTATCCGGATTTGAAGAACGTGTCATGCCCCACCTGCTCGAACATGAGGCCGAGAACAGCTTGATGATTGGCGTGCTCGATGCCATCAAGCAAGGCCGATACGAGTCGTATCATCAACTGACCGTCGAAGATGACGGTGATGTGCTCGCGATCCTGCAAGTGACGCCGCCCCATCCGCTCAACTATGTGCTCGTTACGCCCGAGCGAGAGGATGACGTCCTTCGTCTGCTCGTGCCTGAACTATTAAATGGTGATATCCCATTCACCGAGGTCGTCTCGCAAGCTGATCTAGCGATGAATTTCTACACGCTCTGGTACATCCTGACGGCGCGAGAGCCGAAAGTCTTCATGGAGCAAGGTCTGTATCGTCTTGATCACGTCAACGACATCCCGCTGTCGGAAGGGTCGATGCGACGGGCGACCGAGGACGATGAGACGTTCCTCGTAAAGGCGTATAACGCGTTTGAAAAAGAAACCGGTTTGCCGGTCTCGTCGAAGGCAAACGCGACACAAAAAATTGCGACGATGCTCGAGAATCAAGAAGTGTACGTCTGGGAAGTCGACGGCAAGGTCGTTTCCTGCGCGAAGAAATCGCGTGAGACCGCGAACGGCGTCACCGTCTCGTTCGTCTACACACCGAAAGCGCTGCGCAAGCGCGGCTATGCCCGTTCGCTCGTCGCCGAGCTGAGCCGGGAGCTCTTGACGTCGAAACAATATTGTACGCTCTATACAGATTTGAGCAACCCGACATCGAACAAGATTTACAAAGAAGTCGGCTATCAAAAAATCTTCACTTCAGCGTGGATTCGATTGCCTAGCTGATTCGTGTCGCCTCCCCTATACTGTAGGTGGAGGCGATTTTTGATGAACAGACTATTCGGTTGGTGGCTCCGCATCCCGCGCCGGATCCGGATGACCGTCTTGACCCTCGCCACGCTCGCGGTGCTCGGTTATATGGTCTTCCTCGGCGGGAGGAGCATGCTCGACGACCCGAACTGGGACACGCTCTGGCTGAGCGTGATTGGCGCCGCCCTTTTGACCTTTATCACGTACAAGGCAACAAAAAAGTGATCGACGCTTCGTCGATCACTTTTTGTATAGGCTTATTAGAAGAATGAAGCTGGGTTGACTGTGTTGCCCGCGCTCGAAGATGAGTACGAGTAACCGCCACGGTGAATCTCAAAGTGCAAGTGTGAGCCAGTCGAGTTCCCTGTGCTACCCATCGCGCCGATGTTTTGGCCTTGTGTCACACGTTGGCCGGCTGATACCGATACCGAGCTCATGTGTGCGTACACTGTCGTCCAGACCTGCCCGTTCAACACATGCGTGATGATGACGTGGTTGCCGTAGGCGCCGCCCCATCCAGCACGTGTGACCGTACCTGTTTGTGACGCATTGATCGGCGTTCCGACTGGTCCCGCGATATCAAGTCCGTTGTGGAACGAGTAGCCGTTCGCACCGCTCGCCGCGCCCCAACCTTGTGAAAGACGACCGTTCGCCGGGCGTTGGAACATGCCACCACTTGCTGGTACTGAAGCTGATGCCGATGCCGTCGGCGTGCTGACTGCGCTCGCAGCAGAGTTTGAGCTCTGTTGTTTCTTCGCTGCCGCTGCTGCCGCTGCCGCACGTTTGGCTTCTTCGGCCGCACGACGTTGTGCTTCCATTTCAGCTTTGATGGCTTTTTCTTGTGACTTGAGTGTTGACTCCATTTCTTGGAGGCTCACCAATTTCGATTCGAACTTCACTTTTTCAGCGTTGAGTTTCTTGATCTTCGCTGCGCGCTCTTTCATTTTCTTGTTGAGCGTCTTTTGACGTTGTTCGAGTTCTTCTTTTTGTTTCACGAGAGCGTCGCGCTCGGCTTTCAATTCAGCTTGCGCTTTCGCCAATTTCTCTTTTGTCGCTTGGTACTCTTCGAAGATCTGCTTGTCGTTCTCTTGGATTGTACCAGCTGTGATCATGCGTGTGAGCAAGTCACCGAAGTCTTTCGAACCGAAGATGAACTCTGCCCAGTCGATCGAACCGCCGCCATTTTTTTGCATTGTGGCCATGCGCTCTTTCATGAGCTCTTCTTGCGCCTTCATCTTCGCTTCATATTGTTTGATTTGCTTTTGAAGGGCTGCGATTTTTTGTTGTGTCGCACGAATCTCAGCTTTCTTTTGCACGACGTCGTTGATGACGTCTTGGAGTTCAGCATCTAACTTGTTGATTTCTTGCTGCTCTTTGCTGATTGCCTGTTCACGTTTTTGGATCGAGGCGTTCGCTTTGCTCTGTTCACTGCTATTCTTTTGTTGTTGCTGCTGCACCTTTTTCTGTTTGTCTGTAAGTGACGCTGCATAGCCAGGTGTCGTGCCGCTAATGAGAAGAGCTCCTAAAGTGACGGTTGCTGCAAGTTTCTTAAAGTTAACCAATGTGCTTCCCTCCGCTGAGTTCTGTGAATTTCTATATAAAATAGATCGAATAATTTATAAGTTAAAAAGCGAATTCCTGTATCGCTCTGAGACTCATTATAGCAATCTAAACCTAAAGTTATTTTACACTTATATTTCATTCGCATTACATTGACCTGTTTTAGGTTTTATACGTTTAAAAATGGGGGTATAAAGGGATTTCTCATTTCCCCATGTCACAAAAACGTTATAAATAAAAAAGAAAAGCACTTCTTGAAAGCGCTTTTCAAATAACTACCTATATGATTTTTTTACCACCTTGGGGAGACATACCCCGATCGCGACCGGTTCGTCCGGCCGTGTTTCCACAAATAATAACCGCCAACGAGAAGGACGCCACAGCCTGCCCCGAAACTGTCGAGCAGGATATCCTGAATGAGCGGCGTCCGCTCCGGCGTCAGGCTTTGATGGAACTCATCAAAGATGGCGACCGTATTCGCGAGCGTCCAGGCAAACAAGATTGTCAGACCGGCATGGAGTCTTGTCCGCGACACGGCTTTGACGAGAAGTGCCCCGAGAGCGAAGAAGACGGTGAAGTGCGCCGCTTTCCGAATCAAGAACTCAATCAAGCCGACGCTCCCTTTCGCCTCGAGCGACACCGGTCCTCCGGCGTACTCGAAGTCGACGGTCGACAGCACCGGTTCGGCCCACGTCCAATCGAACCGTTCGAGCGGTGAGACGATGCTCTGGTCCGAATACGGGGTCGCGCTCGAGAAGAATAAGCCAATCAGGATCAAACTAATCCATATAAATTCATTTTTCAGTATGTACATAACACCGTTCCTTTCTACAACGAGTCTCATTATACGCCGTCCATCATGTTTCATTGTAACAACGACTTCATCATTTCATGACAATTTGATTGCGAACAACCGGTTCAAAGTCGTGTCTTGAAATTCCGATTGGTATAATGAAAACAAAAAGGGGGAATCAACATGATCTATCAATATGAAGCGACCGACATGAGCGGCAAGCTCCAACCGCTATCGAAATACGAGGGGGACGTCCTGTTGATCGTCAACACGGCGAGCAAGTGCGGTTTCACACCACAGCTCGAGGGGCTCGAGAAATTATATGAACGTTACCAGGGGCAAGGGTTCCATATCCTCGGCTTCCCGTGCAACCAGTTTGGCAATCAAGACCCGGGCTCGAACGAGGAAATCAGCGAGTTCTGTCAATTGAACTACGGCGTGACGTTCCCGATGTTCGCCAAAGTCGACGTGAACGGGAAAGACGCCCACCCGCTCTTCCAATACTTATCGAAAGAAGCACCTGGCCTGCTCGGCTCGAAGACGATCAAATGGAACTTCACGAAGTTCCTCGTCGACCGGAAAGGCAACGTCATCGAACGGTTCTCGCCGCAGACGACACCGGACGAGATCGAGACGGCGGTCAAACGTCTGTTATAAGGAAAAGGATGGTCCACCGAAATCCGGCGAACCATCCTTTTTTTAGCGTGGGGTGATGAAGTTGATCGTGTAGAACGGACTTGATTCTTCATTATAGACGAGGCCGACCGACACGTGCGTGAAACCATCTTTCAAAATGTTTTCCCGGTGGCCGAGCGAATTCATGAGTCCCCAGTGGGCGTGGAAGACGCTCATCTGCCCCATCGCCAAGTTCTCTCCGGCGAGGGAGTAGGCGATGCCGGCCTCATTCATCCGCTCGAACGGGTCGCGGCCCTCGGGATCGGTATGGCTGAAGAAGTTGTTGCGGGCCATGTTCTCACTATGGGCGCGCACGACCGGGAGCAGCGGTTCGTAGTCAGCGAGCGCCGACAATCCGAACTTCTGACGGTCCCAGTTCATGAGCATCCGCATCAACTGTTCGTTCGCGACGAGATTGTCTTCCGACACGTCGCCGTAATAGCCGTCACTCGACTCCTCGACGTCCCGGTCGACAGTGAGCACGGCCTTTAGCTTGTCCTCATCGTGCTGATCGAAGAAGAGCGTCACATAGTCGTCGTCGATCGCATAGACGTTGAATGACGGGTCGTCCGGAATCAAATAGCGTTTGAGTCCCTTATTATACGACTTGACCTCATCGAAACCGATTTGCTCGACTTGTTGTCGTGTCGTCTCGCCCACGATGAGCCCTTCAAAGATGCTGCCCGTCTCGAACTGATATTGGCCTTGCTTCGATTCGTCAGCATCGATCAACTCGAGGCTACGGTCACCGCTCTTCTCGAGCAAGTACCAGTCGTGCCCGGCATATTGGCTCGTGAAGCGCGGGGCGTCGGTCGAGCGTTCTTGTTGCTCCTCCGCCACTTCCGTCGACTTCACTTGAATGCTCGTCGGCGCCGACACGTTCGGTACTTCATACTTCCAGGCCGCATACATGCCGATCGCGAGCAATAAAATCACTAGTTTACGAAACATCGCGTCTCCTTTCGAAAACTTACTCCTCTCGCTCACCGAACGCACGCAAGCGCGCCTTGATGTCGATGAGCATCTCCATATAAGCGATATACGTCGCTTCATCTATATTCAGCATACCACTCACTTTGAGCGGTACCTCTTCGGCCTGCTCACGCAATGCGCTCCCGGACGGCGTGAGTGACAAGAGGACACGGCGCTCGTCGTCGGTCGCCCGCACTTTCTCCACGTAATCGAGTTGCATGAGCCGCTTGACGAGCGGTGACAACGTGCCCGAATCGAGCGTGAGTCGATCCCCGAGCTGTTTCAAATCGATATTGTCTTCTTCCCACAAGACGAGCATGACCAAGTACTGGCTATATGTCAGGTTTAACGGCGCCAAAATCGGGCGATATAATCTTGTAAGCTCTTTTGAAGCGGTATAGAGCTGAAAACAGATCTGATGCTCTAATGTTAACGAACTTTTCATAGTATTTCCTCCGGCTATAGTCTTAGGACAAGCATATCATTTGATTATCTGTTTGACTGCTCTATAATTAGATTGTGCACAACTTAATTGCCTAAAAACGAAATGGAGGAATTGAATCATGAAACCATTATTCACAGCTTCTGCAACTGCAATCGGTGGCCGCGAAGGTCGCGTCACATCGACGGACGGCGTCATCGACTTGAACGTCTCAATGCCTGGCTCAAAACACGCGGACGAAGCGACGAACCCGGAGCAACTCTTCGCAGCAGGTTACGCGGCATGTTTCGGTAGCGCCTTGAACCTCGTTATCGGCAAAGAACGTATTAAAACAGATGGCACGAACGTCACAGGACACGTGACACTTAACCAAGACGATGAAGGCTTCTTCATCTCGGTCGAACTCGAAGTCGAGATCAAAGGTGTGGATCAAGCGACGGCGGAACGTCTCGTCGAAGCGGCACACCAAGTTTGCCCGTACTCGAAAGCCACACGCGGCAACGTCGACGTCAAGTTGACTGCCAAAGCAGCATAATTCGATGGCCCGCTTCCGAGCGGGCTTTTTTTTGCGTCTCCCTACTCTACGGAGTAGAATGAAGGAACGATAGACAAGGAGAGGAGGCGGATGATGTTCAAAGGCAAACGTAAATATGTGACGATCGGCGTCGGGGTCGCGTTCCTCCTCGCTGCTTTTTATAACGGACTGACCATTCGAAATTATAAGGTCGAATCCGACAAACTTGAGACCGGTCAATCGTTCCGGGTGATTTTGTTGTCCGACTTGCACGGTTATTCATACGGGGACGACCAACGTGTCTTGATCGACAAAGTACGAGAACAAGAACCCGATTTGATCGCCCTTCCCGGCGATATTCTCGACCGGTTCCGCTCACCTGACGCCTCGTTTGAATTGATCAAAGGCTTACAAGGCATCGCGCCGATGTATTTCGTGACCGGCAATCATGAGATCGACGGCTCGGACGATTTCGTCCGTCACGACGTCAAAGACGTCTTCCGCGCCTATGGCGTGACCGTGCTCGAGAACGAGACCGCGTCGATCAATGTCAACGGCGTCGACATCCTCATCGGCGGGCTCGAAGACCCGCTCCGGACATACACGGAAAACATTCATGCGAGCTGGGAAGAAACAGCTTTGACCTCGCTCGGTGAAGTTGACACGGAAACGGCTTTCAGCCTGCTCTTGTCTCACCGGGCCGAACAGGTCGAGACGTACGCCGCCTTACCGTTTGACCTCGTCCTGTCAGGCCACGCCCACGGCGGACAGGTTCGAATTCCCTATTTATTGAACGGGCTGTATGCGCCGGACCAAGGCTTCTTCCCGAAGTACGCCGGGGGCTTGTACGAGCACGAATCATTCACACACGTCATCGGGCGTGGCTTCAACTATAGCGTCAGCGTACCGCGTGTGTTCAATCCACCGGAGATTGTCGTCATCGACGTCATCGGGAAAGGGGCTCCCCAGTGAGCCCCTTTTCCTATGTTCCCCATAAATCGGATTCGCAGGCGCTTAAGAAGGGTACAGTACTCTTGTTGTAACTTACCTGTTTTCAAAAAAAGGAGGAAGTGGACATATGCGTGCTGTCACCTATCAAGGAGCAAAAAACATTGAAGTCAAGGATGTGAAAGACCCGGAGATTGAGAACCGGGAAGAGATTATCGTCAAAATCACGTCAACGGCCATCTGCGGATCCGATTTGCATATTTACCAAGGAAATATGCCGACCCGTCATGGCTATGTGATCGGTCACGAGCCGATGGGAATTGTCGAAGAAGTCGGTCCGGATGTGACGAAAGTGAAGAAAGGCGACCGTGTCGTCTTACCGTTTAACGTCTCTTGCGGACACTGTTACTACTGTGAGCATGAAATGGAGAGCCAGTGCGACAACTCGAACCATGCTCCTCATACCGATGCAGGCGGCTACTTCGGTTTCACGGAGCAGTTCGGGAACCATCCAGGGGGCCAGGCCGAGTACTTAAAAGTGCCATATGGAAACTTCATGCCGCTTGTTATCCCAGAGTCATGTGAACTAGACGACGAGGCACTCTTGTTCTTGTCGGACGTTATTCCGACAGCATGGTGGAGTCTAGAGAATGCCGGTATGAAAGCGGGAGACACGGTCGTCATCCTCGGCTCAGGTCCTGTCGGTTTGATGACACAAAAATTAGCCTGGGTGCGTGGTGCGAAACGCGTCATCGCCGTCGACCCGGAAATCTACCGGTTGAACCGGGCTAAACTCTCTAACAATGTCGAGACCGTGTTGATGAAAGACCCGATCGATACTGGCAAGTATATTTATGAAATTACAAACGGCGGGGCTGACGTGGTCATCGATTGTGTCGGATTCGACGGAAAAAAATCACCGATTGAGAAAGTCGAACAAAAGTTGATGGTCCAAGGAGGAACCCTCAGCGCCATCAAAGTCGCGAAAGAAGCGGTGCGTAAGTTCGGTACCGTACAATTGACAGGGATTTACGCGATGAACTACAACCAGTTCCCGCTCGGTGATTTCTTTACCCGAAACGTCAGCATTCGGACGGGACAAGCGCCGGTCATTCACTACATGCCTGAGCTGTTCCAAATGATTGTCGACAAGAAGTTCGACCCGACCGATATCATCACGCACCGTCTGCCGCTCGAGCAGGCAGCTGATGCGTACAAGATGTTCAATGATCATTTGGACGACTGTGTCAAAGTCGTCTTGAAACCATAACGAAAGCGGTCCCCGACTCTTGTCAGGGACCGCTTGTTTATTTACCAGATCGTCCGCTCTTCACAACATTGTGCTTCCCGTTCGATTTGAACAGTCGAACGCTCGAACGTGGCGAACTCTCGGATTCGTTTCGTCACCTCACGCAAGACGCGCTGGTCGTCCGTGTCCGCCTCGATCAAGACGTGGCACGTGACGGCGAATTCGTTCGATGAGATTGACCAGACATGTAAGTCATGGACTTCTTTGACGCCATCGACGCCACCGAGTTCACGTTGCATCGCCACGACGTCGATTTGGTCGGGTGTCCCTTCCATCAAAATATGGATCGCCTCCCGCGTCACGCGGTAGCCGCTCAATAAAATCAGGACAGCGACGAACAGACTCGCGATCGGGTCGGCAAGCGTCCAACCGAACGCCATAATCAATACGGCCGCCGTGATGACACCGACCGAGCCGAGCAAATCGCCGAACACGTGCAACAGTGCACTGCGGACGTTCAAGTTGTCACGTTCCCCCCGCATGAGCAGCCAGGCCGCAAGTACGTTGACGAGCAGTCCGATGATGGCGACCGTGAGCATGCCCCCGCTCAAAATCTCAGGTGGGGCGAACAAGCGCTGATACGCCTCGATGATAATGTAGATGGATATGACGAGCAGCGTCAATCCGTTGACGAATGCCGCCAAAATCTCGAACCGTCGATAGCCGAACGTGCGCTCCGGCGTCGCCTGCCGTGCCCCGAACCGCACGGCGAGAAAACTGAGACCGAGCGCGGCTGCGTCACTGAGCATGTGGCCCGCATCCGACAAGAGCGCCAAACTGTTCGTCCATAATCCGCCGATGACCTCGACGACCATGAACGTCGCAATCAGGACGAACGACCAGAATAATGCCCGTTGGTTCGTCGTATGGTGATGATGGTGGTCATGTCCGTGGTGATCGTGATGTGCACCCATACCATCCCCTCCTCTCCCTTTCATTCTATACCTTTCTCCTTTAACATTCAAACGTATGTTTGAATGAATACATAAAAAACAATCGTCGAAAGGGATGTCCTCTCGACGATCGCAGTTATTTTTGTTCGAGCCGGACCCGCATGACCCCGTCATATGGGAACAACTTCAATTGTCGCGTCTCGCCCTCATACCAACTGCCGGCATTTTGACTGCTCGTCGCCGTCATATCAGGCGTCGCGACCGCTTGGCGGTCCCAGTCGATCGCCTTCACCTGCTGGTCACGCACCATCAAGAAGAAACCGTCATAGAAATGATATTCGTTCACTTGGTCACGCTGGACGGCTTTCGGGGCCCCGAGCGTGGCGCGGACGCTCGAGATATCTTGTCCGAGCCATTCAAGCGTCGCCGGGTCGGCCGTAGGGACGACCGTTTTCCAGGCCGCGGTCACATCTTCGTCCGAGACACTCGTCGCTTCTTTCGTCACTTGCGCTTCCGTCACCCAACCGGTCGTCCGCTCGTTCAATTGGAGCTTGACGAAACCACTGACGGCCTCGAGTTGTTCGAAACGGTCGCCGAGGTCGGCCTCATAGATGACCGTCACCCGGTCATCAGCGAACACTTTCGTATACGGCGCCGCGATATAGACGAACACCCCGTCGGTCTCGTCAGCCTCTGCTTCCGCCTCGGTCTCCTCTGTCGCTTCCGTCTCACTGTTGACCGATTCGGTCGCGATGTCGTCCGTCTCCGGCAACGCCGACTTCTTCGAGTCCATGAGCGCCGCGAAAGCGATGACGCCGATGAGCGAGGCGATCAACAACACCACCGTCGCTGATTGCCAAAACCGTTTCCGTTTCCGTGATGCGGCCCGTGATACCCGTACTTCTTCTTTCATGTTCTTCCACCCCTATTTGTTTCGTCCCTTCTCCGATTCGGCAAGGGGGATCCCGTTTCCTGCCTCGTCGAAGAAAATTTGCGGCTCGCTCGTCAGCGTCTCGAGCGTCCGCAGCGTCGCGTCGACGTCGACCGGCGGCTTTGTATCACCCGACTCAAGGACGCGCACCGTCTTTCCGAGCTCGATCGTCCGGTCCGCCAAGCGATGGAACGTCCGGTCGTGCGAGATAAGGATCAACCCGCCCCGGTATACGTCGAGTGCGGCTTCGATTTGCTCCCGTGTCGCCACATCCAAATAGTTCGTCGGCTCATCGAGCGCGAGCAAATCCGCATCCGAGAAGTAGAGGATGAGGAAGGCGATGCGGCACTTCTCCCCCATGCTCGCGTCACGGATCGGCTTATACACCTCATCGCGGCGGAATAAGAAGTGTGCCAAAAGCGTCCGTGCCTCCGTCTCTGTGATGTCACTCTCGGCTAGAAGTGCGTCGAGCAACGTCCCGTCTTTCGGCAATCGCGCGAGCGTCTGCGAGAAATAGCCAACCTTCAGTTTCGGGTGACGCTTGATGTCCCCTGCCTCCGGTGCGAGTTCGCCGATCAATAGTTTCAACAGCGTCGTCTTCCCACTTCCGTTCGGACCGACGATGGAGATGCGGTCACCCCGGTTCACCGTGAACGAGAGGTGCTCAAAGAGGGGTTCCTCATAACCGAACGAGACGTCGTCGACCGTGATCCACGTCTTCGCCTCGAGCGGGTCGGCTTGGAAACGGACGGAGACATGGGCCGCGTCTTTCGGGCGATCGGGCCGAGAACCTTCGAGTTGCTCGAGCTTACGTTCCCTTGCCTTCATTTTGACGGCGAGGTTCGCCGCTCCTTTTTGCGCGCCGGGACTCCGTACGCTCGCCGTCGCTTTCGCTTTCAAATGCCACCCCTTATATTGGGCGATCATATCAAGCAGCTCCGACTTCCGCGCTACGTAGCGGGCATGGGCTCGCTCGTCGCGTACACGTTCCTCGGCCTTCTGGTGTTTATAGGCCGTGTAGTTGCCAGGATAGCGGACGACTTTCCCTTCGTCTAATTCAAGGATGACCGTCGCAACATCGTCGATGAACTGGCGGTCGTGGGAGATGGCGAGCACCGTACCCGGAAACTCGTTCACCCAGCGCGTCAGCCACTCGATTGAGTCGACATCGAGATGGTTCGTCGGCTCGTCTAAGAGGACGATATCGACATGTCGCATCGTGAGCCGAGCAAGTTGGGCCCGTGTCTGTTCACCGCCGCTCAACTCGCGGAGCCGGATCGAGTCCTGTGCGTCGAGACCGAGCCGTTTGAGCGCTCGTCTCGCCTCAAGCTCGAGTCCGAAGGCGTCAGTTGCGAGCGCCTCGTCGTATGCTTCAAGCACGCGCGCCGTGTCACCTGATGTGACATCCATGTAGAGCGGATAGCGCTGCGGGTCGCCTTGCATGACGTAGTCCAGCGCAGTCTCTTCTCCGTCAAACACCGTCTGTTCGACGACACCGACCGAACCTAAGACGTCGATCGTGCCTGCCTGTGGGGTCAGCTCGCCGATAAGCAGCTTGAACAGCGTCGTCTTGCCGGACCCGTTCTGTCCGAATAAGATGGCCCGTTCTGCTGCCGCCACGTCGAACGAGACGTTGTCGAATAATGGTTGCCGGTCGTGGTCGAACCGGACTTGTTGGATTGATAACATATTGTTTCACCTCGCTAATTGTTCGGATACGCGATGAAACAAAAAACACCATCCGCTCAAAAGCGATGGTGTGAAGAGCTCCGGTCAAGCGGAAAGAAGGGTTACCTCCGTAGCCTGAAATTGGACACACTTCACCCGTGACTGTTCGTGCGAACAGTGATGATTCGTTTCATCAGTTGAGGGCGTGTGACTTTTTCATGGCACGTTGTACCTTCCTTTCCTAAGTTATTGCAACCGTACCAAATTGAAAGCGGATTCGCAAGGGGGTGCCCCACAATCTCCGATTTTTTCTACACCTTCCGGCGGATGCAAGCGCGTCATGCGAGCGGTATGATTAAACCAACTTAGATGATGAGGTGACTGCCATGAAATTACGAAACCTACTCGTCCCGAGCGCTGTCCTAGCGAGCGTCGGTACGTTCTTATATACACGATTCAAACAAAGACTGCCTCGCCCCGCCTTCAAAGTCCCGACGGTCAAGCCGGACCTCGCCTCGTTCGATGAGACGATGGTCGGCGCCACCTGGGTCGGCCATTCGACCGTGCTCATCCATTGGTACGGATTAAAGATTTTGACCGATCCGGTGTTCTCGAACCGGATTGGGGTCCACGTCGGCCCGGTCACGTTCGGGATGAAACGCCATACCGCCCCCGCCCTCTCGATCGAGGAAATCGGGCACGTCGACGTCATCTTGCTCAGTCACGCCCATATGGACCACTTCGACCATAAGAGCCTGAAGCTACTCATCAATCGCGATACGGTCGTCATCTCGGCTCCAGGGACGAGCAAACTGTTGCGTAAATATCCGAGCTTACAGACGCTCGAGATGCATCCACACGACAAATTGACGCTCGCGAACGGGCTCCACGTCCAAGCGATCCCTGTCGCCCACTGGGGCAATCGTTTCCCATGGGACAAACATATGGGTTATAACGGCTACGTCTTGAAATATAAAGGCGTCCGCATGCTGTTCGCCGGGGATACGGCGTACACCGAGTCGTTTAACGGGCTCGCGAACAAAGAGCCGATCGACCTCGCCTTTTTCCCGATCGGGGCCTATCAACCCGAGTCGTTCGAGGAAGCGCACTGCACGCCGGAACAGGCATGGACGATGTTCAAACAGAGCGGAGCAAAACGCTTCTTCCCGATGCATTGGGACACGTTCGTCTTGTCATATGAACCGGTCGAAGAGCCGTATGAGCGACTCGTCGCCGCGGCAAAGCTTGAACGTGATCAAATCGTGATCAAGGCGCACGGCGAAAGTATTCGGCTGTAGCTTTCGCTTTCACTTCCGGACGATTTTCGGTAACGTAAGAGGTGAGAGGGAGGGAATCAATTTATGGAATGGACAACACTCAACAATGATGTGAAACTGCCGATGCTCGGACTCGGCGTGTACAAAGTGGAAGACGGTGCAGTCACGGTCGACACGGTCAAAGCGGCGCTTGACACCGGCTATCGGTTAATCGACACGGCGGCCATCTATCAAAACGAGGAGAGCGTCGGCCAAGCGATTCGCGAGTCAAGCGTCCCGCGGGAAGACATCTTCGTGACGACGAAACTGTGGAACGAGTTCCACGGCTATGACGAGGCACTCCAAGCGTTTCAAGATAGCCTCGACCGGCTCGGGCTCGAATATGTCGACTTGTTCTTGATTCACTGGCCGATGCCGCGCTTCGGAAAGTTCGTCGAGACGTATAAAGCGCTCGAACAGTTGTATGAGGAAGGCAAGGTTCGGGCTATCGGGGTCTCGAACTTTGAGATCAGCCACCTTGAACAGATTATCCAGTCGTGCTCGATCGTACCGGCGGTGAACCAAGTCGAGATCCACCCATACCTGTCCCAAAAAGAATTGATCGCGTTCTGCCAGCGGTACGATATCCAGATTCAGGCGTGGAGCCCGCTCATGAAAGGGCGTGAGGCGCTCGAGGACCCGGTCATCACCGAGATCGCTGATAAGTACGGGAAGTCGCCGGCTCAAGTCATCTTGCGTTGGCACTTGCAGAACGGCGTCGCCGTCATCCCCAAATCGGTCACGCCGAGCCGGATTCGCGAGAATATAGAGGTATTCGACTTCACGTTGACGAAAGAAGAGATGCACGCGATCGATGGACTCAACCGCGACGAGCGGACCGGGTCTGATCCGAACGAGATGCACAAAATCCACTACTGAGGAGAGATTGTACATGTTCAAAAAACTAGCTTCTGATTTGACAGGCTTCAGCGATATCGGCGAAGTCATCGACCCGAAAGATTTCGATAAAGCGGATTCGGATGATTACGTCCTGCATGAGGACAACGAGAAGATTTATTTCTTGATCAAATCGAAATCGGACGAGTACTGCTTCACAAACTTGGCGATGATCCACCTGGACGGGACGAGTGCGATGAGTTCGAAACGCGTCTTGTACCGTTATCCTTACGCCCATTTCCCATTGAATAACGTCATGTTCGAGACAGCCGGTACGGTCGACATGGACGTCGAGATCAAGTTCACCATCGGCGACAAGCCGTACTCGATCGACGTGAACAAGAAACAAATCGAGCATGTGAAAGACTTGTACAAATCGCTCCTCGCCATCGCTGAGAAGCAACGTGAAGGCCGGAAGATGATGGAGTATGCCAACGCGTCACTCACGCACTCGGTGTCGATTTTGAGCGGGCTCCGCCAAGGCGACATGAACGTGGCGTCGACGTTCAAGGAATTGAACGAACAAAGCTTCGACTGGCTCAAAGGTCACTATCACGAGTGGAACCGCAAAGACTTCGGTGACGTGTTCGAGAAGTACATCAATAATTAACCAGGCGGTGACTTATGGATTACATGTGGCTGTTGATTGCGTTCGGCTTGTTCATGCTCGTAATTTTGACTGTATTCATCAGTAGTGTGCTCAACGCCTTGTTCCGGCACCTCCACCCGGTAATTCATATCGCTGTCATCTTGTTGTTATCGTTTGCGTATGAGCGTCTCATGTTAGATTATAATCTCTTCTGGACGCTACTCGTTCTCGTGACCATCAGTTATGCAGCACCACTTCTTGTCATCAAACTGTACAACAAAGGTGAGCGCTTCGAACGCGATCGTCTGAAATGAAATGTCCCCTAGACTCCAATCGGATTCTAGGGGACATTTTTATTTGCCTTCATCAATCAACTGTTCAGCGAGCCGTTGGAACAAGTGGCTCATATGGACGGCCGAGGCGATGGCGAGCGACTGTTGGATGCCGTTCGTCTCGTTCGTGCGTACGTTGGCGAGGAGCGTCTCGGCTTGCGCCTCGAACGCCTGCATGTTCTGCTCTTTCTGAACTTGGTACGCGTCATAGAAGTCCTCGAGCGAGAAGCCCTCGTCCGACTCGTTCAGCGGGCGAAGCGTCTCTTTGATGTCGTTGATTGACAAGAGCCCTTTCATCTCGTAAATCAGGCTGAGCAACATCAAGTGCTCGTTCGTGTACTTCTTGTTTTTGACAGGATGGAACAATTTGCCCTTGGCGTAGTTGTTAATCATCGTCTTCGTCAAAATCGTCTCGTCGTCACTTCGCTTCATCTTCCCATAATGTTGCTCGAACAACTGGATGACCTGGTCCATATATAAGTCAATCGTCGGGAGCACCTGCTTCGGCAGCGTCCCTTCCGTCTCTATTATCTCGTGCGGTTTCATTCAATCACCTCCCCTTCAGTATACGGACAAACCGGATTTGTCGAAACAAAAACCTTGTTGTTTTTCAGTATACAGCTTATCATGTAGTTATGGATACTACATGACGTAATAAGGAGTGTTTAGCATGAATTCGATTTTTCGGGAACCGATTAACGCACTGACCCACTTGGCCGGTGCCGTGCTCGCGTTCGTCGCGTTGATTGCGATGACGGTGAAAGCGTCACTGCTCGGCGAGCCGCTCGCCATCATGGCCGCGATTTTGTTCGGCATCAGCCTTGTTTTCCTCTACTTGTCGTCCGGCCTCTACCACAGCATCATCGCCTCACCGAACGTCATCGCCTTCTTCCGGAGAATCGATCATGCGATGATTTACGCCTTGATTGCCGGGACGTATGCCCCGCTCACCTTGCTCGCGCTCGAAGGTCCGACGCGCTGGGTATTGTTCGGCACCGTCCATGCGCTCGCCTTGTTCGGCATCGTCTTCAAGCTCGTCTGGTTCCATGCCCCGCGCTTCTTGTCGACAGCGCTCTATATCGGCATGGGTTGGTTATCGGTCTTCTTCATCGGACCGCTCCATAACGTCATCGGCAACGCCGGCATCTTCTGGCTCATCCTCGGTGGCGTCATGTACACGATTGGCGGACTCATTTACGGCTTCAAACCGAAGTTCGTCAACTGGCGCGGTTGGGGCTTCCACGAGGTGTTCCACTTGTTCATCTTGTTCGGCAGTTTCGCCCACTTCGTCTGCGTGTTCTGGTATGTCTTCTAAGTCCTCCTCGTGAGGGCTTTTTTCGTGAGCACATTGATTTACTTCGAATTCAAGACATCCTACACTGACTGTAGGAGGGATTGAATATGAAAATTGAAGTTTGGTCAGACTATGTCTGCCCGTTCTGTTATATTGGCAAGCGTCGTCTAGAAGAAGCGCTCGAACAGTTCCCGCACGCGGATAACGTCGAGGTGGAGTTCAAGAGCTTCGAGCTCGATCCGAACGCCCCGACGACCGACTCGCGTTCGATTTACGAAGCGCTCGCGAAGAAATACAGCATGCCGCTCGAGCAGGCGAAAGGCACGACGGCACAAGTCGCCGCCCAGGCCCGCACCGTCGGACTTGAGTACGATTTCGACAACATGGTCGTCACGGGCACACTCGACTCGCACCGATTGACGCACTATGCGAAGACGGTCGGCAAAGAGAAAGAACTGTCAGAAGCGCTCCTCAAGGCGTACTTCGTCGACGCGAAACATATCGGCGACCACGACGTCCTCGTCGAGATCGCGACAAGTGTCGGACTCGATGCTAACGCCGTGAAAGACGTGCTCGCTTCAGACGTATACACGGAAGACGTTCGCGCTGAAGAGAAGCGTGCAAGCGACCTCGGCATCACCGGCGTCCCGTTCTTCGTCTTTGACGGAAAATATGGCGTCTCTGGCGCGCAACCGACCGAGGCGTTCACACAAGTGCTTGAGAAGACGTGGGCCGAATCGGCACCGACGCTTCAAGTGCTCTCGGGTGGCGCGACGTGCACGGACGATAACTGCGATATCTGATGTTAAACGAATAAAAGCAAAGCATTCGCCCATATTTGGACGAATGCTTTTTAGGGTTTTCTTAAAAAAACCTTATGTATACGCAATTTTTTACTTGTAGATATCTCTGCGATGACCGATTTCTAAAATGAGAATTGTGATTGTCTCGTCTTGAATATCTGCAATTAGACGATAATCACCAATGCGATACCGCCATTCGCCAGAGTGATTGGCAACTAACCCTTTCCCATGACGGCGAGGATCATCTGTTCCGACCAAGTTTTTCTTGATCCAGGCCATGATGATCCGCGCCTGTTGGGGATCCATCTTTTTCAATGTTTTTTGAGCATTTCGTTCGAATGCGACTTGATAAACTTTCATTTCAAGTTTAAATCCTTCATCATGTCGTCAAATGAAATTGCCTCAGAATGCTCTTGATGAGCCTTCATCGCTTCATGATACAATTTTAAATCGAGTTCATCCTCAATTCGTTCTAAAACAGCATCGCGGACGAGAGTGGAAAGGGTAAGATTCTTTGTTTTCGCATACTCTCTAATGAGACGAGCATCCTCTTCGTCGAGTCGAACAGATATTGTACTCATATGATCGACCTCCTTTGTAATACATTGTATTACAAAAATGCATATTTGTATAGCCGAATCCCGGCTTCTTTTTTTGTAGCTTTCTAAATCGTTCTGAAGGATAATTATTATTAGCTAATAAGAATCGAGGACTTAACCATATGTGGAAAAATCGCAACGTCTGGATCATCTTGACCGGGGAGTTCGTCGCCGGTCTCGGGCTTTGGCTCGGCATCATCGGCAACTTGGAGTTCATGCAGGAAAAAGTGCCGTCTGACTTCGTCAAGGCGCTCATCCTCGCTGGCGGATTGCTCGCCGGGGTCGCCATCGGGCCGCTCGCCGGCCGTCTCACCGACCAAGGCTCGAAAAAGAAAATCATGCTCATCTCAAGTATTGTCCGGGCGCTGAGCGTCCTGTTCATGTTCGTCGCCATCGAGACGGGAAGCGTGCTGTGGATGGTCGTCTTCCTCGTCTTCCTGCAAGGGTCGGCCGCGTTCTACTTCCCGGCGCTCCAGGCGGCCATCCCGCTCATCGTCAAAGAACGGGAGTTGCTCGCCTTGAACGGGGTGCATATGAACGTGTCGACGCTGTCGCGTGTCATCGGGACGGCCATCGCCGGCATCTTGCTCACGCTCATCTCACTTCGGGACGTCTACGCGCTCTCGCTTGTCGCTTATCTGCTCCTCGCCGTCGCGACGTGGTTCTTGAAGATCGACGAGACGACCGTCCCGTCTGCGAAGAAAGTGGACGCCAAGTCGTCCGGCGGGTTTAAGGACGTCTTTCCGATCATCAAATCGATTCCGGTCATCTTTATGACGCTCGTCATGACGCTCATCCCGCTCCTCTTCATCGGCGGGTTCAACTTACTCGTCATCAACATTAGCGAGCTACAGGACTCGACGGCGATCAAAGGATGGATTTACACGGCCGAAGGGATTGCCTTCATGGTCGGTGCGTTCCTCATCAAACGGATCGGTGAGAAGTTCTCCGTGTTCTCCATCTTGTTCACGTTCTCGTTTTTGATCGGGGTCGCCCAGCTCATGCTTTACTTCGCCGACATCCCGGCCGTCTCGATCGCGGCGTTCGTCTTGTTCGGCTTCTCGGTCGGCTGTTTCTTCCCGACGGCGGTGACGATTTTCCAGACACGGATGCCGAAAGACTATCACGGACGTTTCTTCTCGTTCCGGAACATGCTCGACCGGATCGTCTTCCAAGTCGTGTTACTCGTCACCGGCTTCTTCCTCGACTTGATCGGCTTACAGCTCATGGTCGTCTTGTTCGGGATCAGCTCGATCCTCATGACGGGTGCGTTCCTCATCTACACGCGCAAACACAAACTTCATATCGAAACGGACGAGGCCGAACGCCTCTCTTCGTGACAAAAGCGCTGACCGAATTCGGTCAGCGCTTGTTCATGTCTTCGATGTCACGCCACCAGTTGGTCGTGTCGTTCCGTCCGTCGAGCGTGATCCGCTCACCGATTCGCGGCGTGAGCACGTCCTCTCGTGGTAAGAGCCCCACCATCTGTTCGGCTGGGTCGAACCAGGCATGGAACGATAACGTGAACGCGCCCCAATGGATCGGGAGCATCTTGTCGGCCCGCACGTCACGGAACGCCTGTGCCGTCTCAGTCGGTTGCATATGCACGTCCGGCCAACGCTCGTCGTATTGGCCGCACTCGAGCGCTGCGAAGTCGAACGGTCCGTACGCATCACCAATTTCTTTAAAGTGCGGCCCGTATCCACCGTCCCCACTGAAGAACAGGCGATCCGTCTCACCGAGGACGACCCATGACGCCCAGAGCGTCGTGTTGCGGTCCGTGAGCGAGCGGCCCGAGAAGTGCCGAGCCGGCGTGCAGACGAACGTCCATGGCCCGAAGTTGTACGTCTCGCCCCAATCACGTTCGACGATGCGTTCCGCCCCGACACCCCACCGTTTCAAGTGGCTGCCGACACCGAGCGGGACGATGAAGACCGCGACCTTGTCTTTGATTGTTTGGATCGTCGCATAGTCCAAATGATCGTAATGGTCATGCGTGAGCAGAACGACATCGATATCTGGTAAGTCGTTGAGCTCGAACGGCAAGTCCTCGCTGAACCGCTCGTTCTTTGCGAACGGGAGCGGCGACGGGCTCCGGCCGAACATCGGGTCGACGAGCATCGTCTTGCCGTCCATTTGGACGAGCATCGCCGAATGGCCGAGCCAATAGATGCGGGTGAAGCTCGAGCCGAGTTTCTCGCTGAAGTCGATTGGGACGACCGGCAACCGCTCACTCGGTTTCCGAAGCGAGTCCGGGTTCAAATATTCCTTCGACATCGAGATCATGTCGTCCGTTGAAAACCGCATCGGCGTCTCGAGCTGATTGCGGAACTTGCCGTTCACGAGGTTCGGCGACCGTAGCGTTTTCGGCTTTTTCCCGAGCGGTTTATATTGGGTGAGCACGGTCCCCGTCACGGCTGCCATGCCCATCAATGAAAATAATAATGTCTTCTTCATGTTCATCAACTCCTCTACGTTTTCATTATACGGTACCAACGCCGATTTCCCTGTTTTTGAATACAGCAAAAGACGGCACATGGCCGTCTCATGATTCTTTTAAAATCTTGATATCGTTCACGATATCCTCGAGCGGTACGTCTTGGAAACCGGGATACACTTTGATGATCTTCCCATCTTGGTCGACGAGGTAGAAGGATGTCCCGTGATCGACTTGCGTGCCCTCTGCCGGTTTACGAACGAGCGCCTTGAAGTTCTGTTGAGCGAACGCCTCAATCTCCTCCTGCGAGTAGCCCGTCAAGAACTGCCAGTCAGCCTGTGCCAAGTCGTAGTTTGCCATGAATTCTTTGATTTTATCTGGCGTGTCGACGGTTGGATCGACGCTGAACGACACGAACTGGACGTCCTCGACACCTTCCTCAACGAGCGCCTCATTGAGCTTTGTCATGTTGTACGTCATCGGTGGACAGACCGTCTCACAGCTCGTGAAGACGAAGTCGGCCATCCAAACTTTGCCCTTCAAATCGTCCAGACTAACCATCTCTTCATTTTGATTCATATAGTCGAACGACTCGATCTCCCAATTGAGCGGGTCTTCAATCTCCTGGCCGCACGCGGCGAGCACCGCCATCAAGCTGATCAATCCGATGAGCATCCATTTCTTCACACGTTCCATCTCCTTCATTGTCAATTGCGTCTCACGCGCCAGACGAGGAGCGTGATCAAAGTAAATGCCGTCAAGGCAAGGAACGGAATCGTCACGAACCCGAACCAGTTGATGTATTGCACGTTGCACGGTACGCCTGCGACACACGGTTTGATATCGGCGAAACCGGGTACTTTTTGAACCAAATAATGGTACAGTGAAATCAGACCTCCGATGATGGAGAGCGGCAATACATACTTCTTCACCGCCCGGTCGTCCGTGAACACGGCGACCCCGAGCAAGATGACGAGCGGATACATAAAGATACGTTGAATCCAGCAGAGCTCACATGGCACGAACTCGCGAATCTCGCTGAAATAAAGACTGCCGAGCGTCGCCATGAGGGCGACGAGCCAAGCGAGATACAGACCATAACGGGTCAAGAATGACTGCTTCATGGCGTGCCTTGCTCAATCAATCGCTCAATCGTCTCGTAATCGAACGGGTCCTCGAGCATGACCCCGTTGATCATGATTGAAGGGGTGAACTGGACACCGTGCTCTTTGACGAGCCCGTCATCGAGGCTCACTTGGTCGAGCACCGTCGAGTTCTCACTCAAATCGTCCTCGAGCTTCGCCACGTCGACCGATGTCGTCTCGCTCGCAATCTCTGTCAACCGCTCGACCGTGACCCATGCCTCGTCGTGCTGCTGACTCGCCGGTTGCGCGTCGTAGAGCGCCTTATGGAAATCCCAGAACGCGTCCGGGTCTTGCTTATACACCGACTCTGACGCGAGCGATGCCAAAATCGACTCTTGTCCGTGGAACAGGACGTTGATGTAGCTGAAACTGATTTTCCCTGTGTCGATATAGTCTTGCTTCAACTTCGGATAGACCGTCTCACCCCACTGTTTACAAGACGGGCATTTATAATCCCCGAACTCGACGACCGAAACGGGTGCGTCCGCATCGCCGAGCGTCGGCTGTCCTTCGGTCGACACATGCTCTGCCTTTACCGGTGCCGCCGTCTCCGCTTGTTCGGTCGGGCGGTTCAAGAGAACGACCACGACAGCCACGAGGGCGACCGCGAGCAGCGTCGCGATGACCAATAGTTTATTCTTTTTCATTTGTCTCACCTCTATTTGTATCGATTCGTCTTTCATTATAACGAAAGCGCTATCTGTTTCCACGAAATCACCCTTGTTTTTTCGTAACTTCGCTTCATGTCACGGCAAAGATGACGATGAACAGAGTGGAGATTGTCACTGTGTAGGAGGAATTTGTTCATGAAATCATTTTCGATGCGCCTCGGCCTGATCTTGGCGCTCAGCATCGCCACACTCGTCTTTTTGCTCACCATCACGCTAACGTACATGACCAGCCAACGCTCCGCCGCCTCGCTCGAAGCAGAGATCGGGGAACGGTTGTCGATGACGTCGCACCAGCTCGTCGATAAGCTCGACTTCTACATGTGGTCGCGCTATCAAGAGATCCAATTGCTACAAGGGCTCGACGCCTTGAACGACCCTGCTTCGAGCCGGGCGCTTCTCGACCAGGTCCAGACGAACATCCCTGCTTTCTCATGGATGGGCGTGACCGACGCATCAGGGAATGTCGTCGCGTCGACGAACGGGATTTTAGAAGGCGCTTCGATTGGCGAACGTCCCGTGTTTCTAAATGCACAGCAAGAGCCGTTCATCGGTGATGTGCATGAAGCTGTATTGCTCGCCGAACTGTTGCCGAACCCTAGCGGCGAACCGCTCCAGTTCGTCGACATCAGCGTCCCGCTCGTCCGCGACGGCGCCTTCCAAGGTGTACTCGCGACCCACCTCAGTTGGGAATGGGGCAAGGAAGTGCTCCGCCACTTCAATCGGACGCTCCATCATCAATCCGACTACACCGACTTGTTCGTCGTCAGCGGACGCGACAACACGGTGTTGCTCGGACCAGATCATCTCATCGGCAAGCCGCTCCCGACGTCATTGAAGGAAGGCTGGCACGTCGACACATGGCAGGACGGAACGTCTTATCTGACCGGTGTCGCCACCGGCGAAGGGTATGAAGATTACGCCGGTCTCGGTTGGAGCGTCGTCGTTCGCCAGCCGACCGAGGTCGCATTCGCCCCGGTCATCGAACTTGAGAATAAAATCTTATGGATTGGTCTCATCGCCTCGCTCGTCACGTCCACGCTAGGATGGTTCCTCGCCTCGATTGTGACCCGACCGCTACAACGCATCACCGAGACGGCCGCTCTCATGAAACAAGGGAAAGCGAAGACGTTCCCGCACCAGTCGGGCATCCATGAAATCGAAACGCTCGCCTTCGCCCTCGAGTCACTCGTCACGTCGCTCACCGAGTCCGAGTCGGAACGTGTCCATTACGAGTCACTCGCCAACCGTGACGTCTTGACCGGACTCGCCAATCGGACGGCGCTCCGTCACTATTTGAACGAAGCCCAGGCGACGAAGAACGAATACGTCTGTTTCTATATCGACCTCGACGGCTTCAAAGCCGTCAACGACACGTATGGCCACGCCACGGGTGATGTCGTCTTGATTGAGATCGCCGAACGATTGAAACGTGTGACGCTCGACGGTGCCTATCCGGTCCGGTTGAGCGGTGACGAGTTCTTCCTCTTGTTCGAACGGAATGGACAGAGCGGACACTCCATCACACGCATCGGCGAAGACATTATCGCGTCCCTGTCCAAACCGATCGCTATTGAAAGCGGGACGGCAACCGTCGGGGCCAGTATCGGCGCCTCGCTCTGGCAGACAGAAACGGTGCCGCACGCCGCCATCGAACGGGCGGACCAGGCGCTCTACCGCTCCAAAGCGAACGGAAAAAATCAAATCACGCTCGATGAATCGCTCACATAAAAAAATCCATGTCGCGGACGCGACATGGATTTTTTGCTTATGCTTCGAACAACAATTGTTCTGGGTCTTCAATCATGTCTTTGATGTGCTTGAGGAACGTCACAGCCTCACGACCGTCGACGATACGGTGGTCATACGAGAGGGCCACGTACATCATCGGACGGTTCTCCATCGTCTCTGCGTCGATGGCAATCGGACGGAGTTGAATCGAGTGCATCCCGAGGATGGCGACTTGTGGTCCGTTCAAGATCGGTGTCGACAAGAGTGAGCCGAAGACGCCACCGTTCGTGATCGTGAACGTGCCACCTGTGAGGTCGCTCAACCCGAGCTTGTTGTTGCGGGCTTTATCGGCGAGGTGCAAGATGTCTTTCTCGATCTCACCGAAGTTTTTGCGATCCGCTTCGCGGACGACCGGGACGACGAGGCCGTCCGGAGCCGACACGGCGATGCCGATGTCATAGTATTTCTTCAAGACGATCTCGTTGCCTTGAATCTCTGCGTTCAAGTAAGGCATCCGTTTGAGCGCCGCGACGGCCGCCTTCGTGAAGAACGACATGAAGCCGAGTTTGACGTCGTTATCTTTGACGAACTTCTCTTGGCGACGTTTGCGGAGCGCCATGACAGCCGACATATCGATTTCGTTGAACGTCGTCAACATCGCTGCCGTCTGTTGCACTTCGACGAGGCGGTTGGCGATCGTTTGACGACGACGCGTCATTTTGATGCGCTCTTCATCTTTGCCGCTCGCTGCCGGCTGCGGTGCCGCTGCCGGTGCTTTTGGCGCTTGTGGTGCTTGTGCCGGTGCCGGTTTCGACTCGTGGTTCGTCACATCATGGACGTTGATGCGGCCAATCGGGTCGTTCGTTTGGATCGCCGACAAGTCGATGCCTTTCTCACGGGCCAATTTACGGGCCGCAGGTGTCGCGATTGGTCCTTTGCCTGGGCTCGCCACGTGCTCTTCACGGCGTTCGACTTTCTTCGCTTCGCCGACTTCCTCTGTTTTCGTCTCGGCCGGTGCCGGAGCTGTCTCTGTCGCCGCTTCCGTTTTTATCTTCGTCGCGACAGCCGTACCGCCGCCCGATCCTGAGCTGAGGCGGGCGATCACTTGTCCGACTTGGACCGTGTCCCCTTCGGCCGCCAATTGCTCGTCGAGCGTGCCCGACTCATCGGCCGGCACTTCGATGTTGACTTTGTCCGTCTCGAGTTCGACGATGGCTTCCCCTTTTTCAACGTGGTCGCCTGGCTGTTTAAGCCACGACGCGACCGTTCCTTCCGTAATGGACTCTGCTAATTCCGGTACTTTGATTTCGATCACAATGAGTTCCCCCTTAACTTATTTACGATCTTTTTGATATGTGCTCGTGCCGGCAGCAGCCGAGACGGCGTCACGTGAGATGGCTTCACGGATGATGCGTGCTTGTTCTTGTTTATGGGCCGTCGGATTTCCTTCGGCCGGGCTCGAACGGCGGCGGCGGCCGACGTAGCGGACGTTCAATCGGTTCGATGTGACCGCTTCGAGACGAGGCTCGATGTACGTCCATGCCCCCATGTTTTTCGGCTCTTCTTGGACCCAGACGATCTCTTTCGCGTTCGGATAGCGGCTGATCAATTCACGGATCTCACGGACCGGGAACGGATAAATTTCTTCGACACGGATGATGTGCAGGAAGTCGAGTGACTCCTCTGACTTCATCGTCGCTTCTTGCAAATCGATTGCCATCTTCCCTGAACAGAAGACGAGACGTTCGACTTGATCCGGATTCTCACCGAGACCAACTTGTTCGATGATCGGGCGGAAGTTATTGTCGGACAGTTCATCGACCGATGAGGCTGCGAGCGGATGACGGAGCAGGCTCTTCGGTGTCATGATGATCATCGGACGGACTTGTTCTGTACCGAGCATCTTCGCCTGACGACGCAAGATGTGGAAGTACTGCGCGGCCGTCGACAAATTCGCGACCGTCCAGTTCTTCTCTCCGGCGAGCGTCAAGTAACGCTCCATCCGGGCGCTCGAGTGCTCTGGCCCTTGACCTTCATAGCCGTGTGGCAACAGCATGACGAGACCTGATTTTTGGCCCCACTTGGCGCGACCGGCCGAGATGAACTGGTCGAACATGACTTGCGCCGAGTTGGCGAAGTCACCGTACTGTGCTTCCCATAGGACGAGCGTGTCTTGGGCGAACACGTTGTATCCGTATTCGAAACCAAGTACCGAGCCTTCTGAGAGCGGGCTGTTGTGGACCGAGAACGAGGCGTTCGCCGTCGACAAGTGATGGAGCGGTGAGAACTTCTTGCCAGTCTCGACATCGTTCAACATGATGTTACGTTGCGCGAACGTTCCGCGCTCTGAATCTTGCCCGCTCAAGCGGATCGGCGTGCCGTCCGAGATGATTGAGGCATAGGCGAGCGTCTCAGCATGGCCCCAGTCGACTTTCCCATTGTCCGCGAACGCGTCACGGCGACGGTCAAGCACTTTTTGAAGTTTATGGAACACGCCGAAGCCTTCCGGCCAGACGAGCAATTCGTCGTTCAATTGTTGGAGCACATCACGTTCCACGCCCGTCTCGACGAACGGGAATCCTTTATGGACCACTTCCGGCAAGACGATGTCAGCATCTTCTTCTTCGGCCGGGACGAGGTCACGGGCCGACTTGAGACGATCCTCGATCGACTGTTCGATCGTCGCCTTGTCTTCTTTCGACATGACACCTTCCGCTTCGAGCACATCTGCGTATACGTGACGGACCGATTGATGTTCTTTGATGGCTTTATAGAGCACCGGGTTCGTGTTCATCGGTTCATCCATCTCGTTATGACCGTAGCGGCGGTAACCGACCAAGTCGACGAGGATGTCTTTATGGAACTTGGCGCGATACTCGCTGCACAGTTTGGCGACGGCGACACACGCTTCCGGGTCGTCCGCATTGACGTGGAACACTGGAATCTCATAGCCTTTGGCGATATCGCTCGCATAACGTGTCGAGCGCGAATCGCTCGGGTCGGTCGTGAAGCCAATCGTGTTGTTGGCGATGACATGGACCGTCCCCGCTGTACGATAGCCTTGCAAGTTCGTCATGTTGAGCGTCTCGGCGACAATTCCTTGACCTGGGAACGCGGCGTCCCCGTGAATCAAGATTGATGCCGCTTTGTCGTCATGTTGGACTGCCATCCCTTTTTCTGAGCGGTCGTCCTGCGCGGCGCGCGTGTAGCCTTCGACGACCGAACCGACGAACTCGAGGTGACTCGGGTTATTGGCGAGGTTCAAACGGACCTCTTTCTTCTCTTCTAACACTTTGCGGTCGAGACCGAGGTGATATTTCACGTCGCCGGACCAACCGAAGTTGATGCCGATCGACCCTTCCGATGGGATCAACTCTTTGTTCGGGGCGTGCTGGAACTCGGCAAAAATCATCTCATACGGTTTGCCGAGCACGTGGGCGAGTACGTTCAAGCGTCCGCGGTGGGCCATCCCGATATTGATATGTTCTGACCCGCTCGAGATGAGACCGCCGACCATGGCGTCAAGGAGCGGCACCATCGCGTCGAGCCCTTCGATCGAGAAGCGTTTCTGTCCGACGTATGTTTTATGAAGGAACGACTCGAACAACTCTGTCTCGGCTAGACGCTGGAACAGCTCGATTTTCTCGTTCTTCGAGTACTTCGCTTTCAATGCGCCTTGCTCGATACGGCGGCGAATCCAACGCTTCTCTTCCATATCGTCCAAGTGGCGGAGCTCGATGGCAACCGTGCCCGTATAGACATCAAGCAAATGACGAACGAGTTCGAGCGCGTTCGCGCCCGGTTTTGGCACGTCTTCCGACAACAAGTGAGCTGGTACTTGCTCGAGGTCGGCCTCACTCAATCCGTAACGGTCAAACGCAAACAAGCCGTGTTCGCGCGGGTGGTCTTTGAGCGGATAAATATCGGCCGCTTTATGGCCGAGTGCCCGGATATCATTGACCAACCGTGTCGCTGCCACGACTTTCTCTAAATCAAACGATGCAGCCGACGCGACAGGCGCGCTCGCTTCCGGTGCCCCGTGTTCGTCAAAGTATTGACGCGTCTCCGCGTCGACCGATTCTGGGTCTTCAACGTATTGCTCATATAATTCAACGATGTAGCCTAAGTTTGGACCATAAAATGCTTGCACTTCTTCGCGACCGTTCGACGACTCTCCCATTGAATAAATCCCCCTATCCGTTCCTGTGCGTCCGATGTGTGAACGCTTTCATTTTAACATTAAGCACGAAGCAGTTCATCTATCTGATTCGTCCTGCAAAAAGAGCCAAATCTTGCCTCTTTCTCTCCTCTTCATACTACACCTTTCCCTGTGGAAAGACCCTTTCAAATTCACAATTCGTCCATACTATTTCAATAAGTTTTCCTTATCAACTAATTGTGAAATCACCGCTTTGTTTCAACAGTTTCAAAAAAAGGTGAAACCTTGTTTCAATCCAGTCCGTATATAGGGGTGTCCAGTTGGAAAATACTCTAAACGAAAGCAAGGTGACCCTATGTTATCCGTACAAAATGTACACAAGAAAATGGGCCAGACGAACGTCCTGACAAATGTCAGTTTTGACGTCACGCCCGGAGAAATCTTTGGCTTCCTCGGACCGAACGGCGCCGGGAAGACGACGACGATCCGTATTATCACCGGCCTCATGTCAGCAACACACGGCAAAGTGACCGTCGACGGATTCGACGTCTCGACAGAACGCCAACAAGCGCTCAGTCGCATCGGGGCCATCGTCGAAAACCCGGCTTTCTATCCGTATTTGACGGGCCGCGAGAACCTGATTCACGCGATGAATTTGATTCCTGGTCTAAAGAAAGTCGACTTGAACGCCCTCGGTGCCCTCGTCGGACTTGAGACAAAGCTCGATATGAAAGTGAAACAATACTCACTCGGGATGAAACAGCGACTCGGCATCGCCCGTGCCCTGCTCCATAACCCGAAAGTATTGATCCTCGACGAGCCGACAAACGGTCTCGACCCAGCAGGCATCGCTGATTTGCGCAACTACTTACGGCATTTAGCCGACCACCGCGGCATCGCCATCCTCATCTCAAGTCACTTATTGAGCGAGATGGAACTGATCACCGACCGGTTCGCCATCATCGATCAAGGACAAATCAAGTCGGTCCAAGGCGGAGACGGTGAGGCTAAGACGGAAAGTGTCATCCTCTGTAAAGTCGGCCGCGAGCAGATGAACGAAGCGCTCGATGTCGTCGCACTCGCTTTTGATGATGTGAAGATCATTCAACAATCAGCTGAGACGTTCATCGTCCCGCGTCCGGAAACCGATATTCCGCATTTGTTGAAACATCTCGTCGAACGTGACATCGCCGTCTATCAGATCGGGATGAAACACGAGACACTTGAAGAACAGTTCTTGAAATTGACGAAAAAAGAAGGAGGCACGAACAATGCGTTCATTACTAGCCAATGAGTTCATGAAATGGCGACGTACGATCAAACCGCTCGTCGCACTCGGTATGTACACTGGGATCATCGTCTTAACGTACTTCATCGTCCGGAGCGGCAACAACCCAGGTGACGCGGAAACGTTCGTCAACTATGCGACGATGGCGGCGATGACGTTCCTCGGCATCTTCACGATCGTGTTCACCGCTGAGATGATTGGGAACGAGTTGAAATTTGATACGTTGAAGCATTTGCTCATGAGTCCTTACTCGCGCGATCGAATTTTACTGTCGAAACTTGTGGCCGCCCTTCTCATCATGCTCGCCCAGTTCGTGTTCATTCTTGCCGTCACGTACGGTTTTGCGTTGACGCTCGACGGGGAGTTGACGCTCGAGCAGTTCCGCAATGTCCTGCTTAGCGTCTCGAGCGGCGTGTTCGTCATCTTCTTGACGCTCATGTTCTCGGTCGTCTTCAAATCGGTCGGGGTCGTGATCGGCTTCACCGTGCTCGCAAACTTCGTCTCGACGATGATCGGTGGTCTTCTCATCGCGTGGAAACCGGCCATCGCCAAATGGATTGTCTTCCTACACACGGACTTGTCGATCTACTACCAAAGCCCAGGTTTCATGGAGACGATGGACGTGACGATTTGGTTCTCGGCGTTCTACGTCTTGATTCACATCGTCGCCTTCTACATCATCACGGCGTTCATGTTCCGCAGCAAAACGTTTGCTGAATGACGATTAACGTCTGAACGAGTGTGGTACTTCCTATACAGAGACTTCTTTGAATGGAGGGACCACGATGCCAAAGACGGCGTTACTCATCATCGATCTGTTTAACGACTTCGACTTCGTCGGTGGGGACGACCTGTTTCGACATACGGAGCCGATCGTCGACCCGATTTTGAAACTGAAACGTCACTTTAAAGAGAACGACTGGCCGGTCATCTACTGCAACGATAACTTCGGGCAGTGGAAAGACAGCACCGAGGATATCATCCGGCACGTCGAGTCTTCAAAAGGCAGCGCCATCGCCAAGCGGATCGCGCCGGAAGAAAAAGAATACTTCATCATCAAGCCGAGACACTCGACGTTTTACGGGACACAGCTCGACATCTTGTTGCGTCAACTTGACGTCACATCGCTCGTCCTGACCGGTGTCGCCTCAGATATCTGTATCCTGTTCTCGGCGAATGACGGCTATATGCGTGAGTATGAGCTTCATGTCCCGCACGACTGTGTCGCCGCCGAGACGGACAAGCGCAACGACAGCGCCTTGATCGTCATCCACGAGGCGCTTGGCATTCCAATCGATGATGCCGACACATATATAAAAGATACCCAGGTGTGATAAAAGCCTCTGATTGTCGGACACAGAATCCCAACATTTCAGAGGCTTTTTCGTTACGTTTTCAGCTATGCTTGATATATGAAGAAACAAAGAAGGATGTGACAATATGTATCTCACAATCGGATTATCGCTACTCGTTTGCTTGATTGCCCTCATTTTTACGATCATGGTCGGACTCGGGAAAGACAAATCAGACTACAGTCAAAAGAAAAGCTGGTCGATGGTGTCGTGGACGTATATCGTCCTGTTCCCGATCTCCTTCGTGGCGCTCGGCCTGTTATACTATTTCATTACCCGATGACCTCGTTCATCGGGATTTTTTTATTTAACCGCGACGGTGATCCCGATTGGATAATGGCGTGCCCCCCGTTTCGGTTCGACGAGCACACCTCGTTGATAATAAAATTCGGTCGACGTGAATGACGTAAATAATTCCTCAAACTCGGCCTCGGTGAACTGGTGGACATGGAACAGTTCATTCGTCGGTTGCCCGACCCCTTGCCCGAATGGCGTCGATAACACCAAGATGCCCCCTGGCTTCAAGAGTTGCCACACGTTCGCCATGAACGCCTCATAGTCGGTCACGTGTTCGATTGTTTCGAAGCTGACGATGCAGTCGAACGTCCCGAGTTTCTCCGGCAACGTCCGGTCTAAAACGTCGCCTACTACATAGGCCACGTTCGGATGGTGATAGCGGCCTTTCGCATAGCGCGTCGCCTCTTTTGACAAGTCGAGCGCGACGACCTCGGTCACGGTCCCTTTCAAGTTCTTGGCGATCAATTGACTGCCGTATCCGCTCCCGCTCGCAAAATCGAGGACGCGTCCGTTCATGTATAAGAGGGCGAAATGGTAACGGGCGATATGTTCAAGCAACAAGCCGTTCAGCGGGTCCATGCGATCTGGGATGACCCGTTCTCCCGTATAATCTAATGTCATCTCGTTCTCCTTTTCTGATGTGCACTTCTTTCATCTTAGTCTTCCTAAGGCGCGACGACCACAAAAAAAGAGAAAAGACTGTTTCCAATCTTTTCTCTCTTCATTATTGAGCTTGTTTGAAGCGGAGTAAATCTGAATAGATGAGCTGGTCGTTCATCTCGAGGATTTTGTTCGCTTCTGATTCAAGTGGTGTACACGCCTCACCGTCTTCTGCGACTTCGCCAGTCTTGGCGTCATAGCACATCGACTGCGTGAACAGATGGTCTTGCGTCACGACCGTCCCATCACGGAAGATGGCGCGGTCATAATGCTCTTTCGAGAACAAGTCGTTCCCGAATCCGACCTGTTGTGACGTATCGATTCCAAGCAAGTGCTGAATCGTCGGGTTCATGTCGACATGACTTCCAATCGTCTCGTGCACTTCACCTTTGTCTTGTCCCGGCAAATGAATCGCGAACGGGACCGCTTGGAGCTTGGCGACGTCGTATGGCGTCAACTCGTCTTTCCCGAGCAAATCCGCCATGGCGGCGTTATGGTTCGTCGAGATGCCGTAATGGTCGCCGTAGACGACAAAGATCGTGTCATCCCACATGCCGTTCGCCTTCAACTCGTCGATGAACAACCCGAGCGCGTAATCCTGATAGGCGAGCGCCTGCGGGAAGTTGTTGAGTGTCGTCGAGTTCGTCTCAAATTTCGGGACGAGCTCGTGCTTCTCACTCGGCATCGTGTACGGGAAATGGTTCGTCAGCGTGATGAACTTCGCATAGAACGGTTCTGGCAGCTCTTCGAGCATCGGTACCGATTGGCGGAAGAACTCATCATCGAGCAGACCCCACTCCGTCATATCCTCAGGGTTCCCGAGGTCGTAGCTGGCTTCGTCAAAGAACTTGTCGACGCCGATGTTTTGATACATCTGGTCGCGGTTCCAGAACGACTTGTTGTTGGCGTGGAATACGGCCGAGTAGTAGTTATCTTCTTTGATGACTTCTGGTAACGCGTTGTATTCGTTATCGGCGTTCGTGAAGTAGACTCCTCCACGCGAGAGGCCGTAAAGCGAGTTATCGAGTGCGAACTCGGCATCTGACGTCTTCCCTTGGCCGGTCGTATGGTAATAGTTCGGCCAGTAGTGGGATTCTTCGATCAGTTTGTTCAAGTTCGGCGTGATGTACTCGCCGTTCGACGCTTTCATGTTGTGCGTGAAGTTTTGAGCCGACTCGAACGAGACGACGACAACGTTTTTGCCTTTATACTTCCCGAACATCTCCGGGTCTGGAGCCGCATAGTTCTGACGTGTGAAGTTCTCGACTTCATCCAATTCAGATCCGTCTGCGAGCGCCTTTTGGGCCGATGTCTTCGTTTGAAGCATGGCATCGTAGACGTGGAAATTGAACGTTCCTAAGTTTTTGACCAACAGTTCCCGGTCGAACGAGCGCGTGAGTAACTCTGGACGCTCCGTTTCCGCAAGGACGAGGTTGAACCCGAACATGGCGGCGGCTGCCGTAAATGTGATCAAGACGCGGCGCTGTGACGCTTGGCTCGTCTCTTTCATTTTCCATAGTAGGAACGGGAGCACGACGAGATCCCCTAACAAGAGCAAGTCTTTCCATTCGAGAAGCGAGAGGAATGACGACGAGAGCGTCTCCATGTTCGACGATTGGAATAGGACTGGTACGGTCAAGAAATCCGTGAACTCACGGTAATAGGTCGTATCCGCGAACAAGATGAGCGAGGAGACGAGATATAGACTATACAGCGCCCACTTCCTCTTATTTCCCCCGAAGAAGAAGCTGAAGGCGAACAAGAACAACGTGAAGCTGAGCGGGTTGATGATGAGAATGAATGCCTGGACCAGATTCTCGGCCGGCATGTTGAAGAAGAACTGATACGCGATCAGCGACTTCGTCCATAACAAGATGGTGAACATCCAGAACAGACGATGTGTTTTGAACGAGTCGAGCGCCGCTTGGCGGAATCGGTCCATTCTTCCTTTCGATTGATTCGTGCGATTCATGTAAACACTCCTTATATGGAATTCAAGTGAAAGGTTCATTTTCTTTTTTAGACGTATAGCCTCTATTTTAACGTTCTTGTGAACCCGATTCAACTAATTGACGTTTACAACTATACATAAACTTAACAATTCCATTGCAGTCTTTACACAAAAATGGCTACCAAGTCGCCTTGGTAGCCATTTAACATTGATTCGCTTAACCGATAATGTCCATCCAAATTTTTACTGTACTCGCTAAAATCAGTAACGCCAAAATCATTTGAAGTGACTTCGTCTTCATGTTCTTACCGACGTTTGCACCGAGCGGTGCCGCAATCAAACTCGCGATGATCATGATGACGGCAGGTTCCCACACGATTTGATCGGTGATGATTTTCCCCGCTGTCGAGCCGATTGACGAGATGAACGTGATGGCGAGCGAACTCGCGATCGCCATCTTCGTCGGAATCCGGAGCACGACGAGCATGATCGGCATCAAGATGAACGCTCCTGCTGCCCCGACGATTCCTGCTGCCACCCCGACGATGAACGCCGAGCTCGCTGCAATTACTTTATTGAATGTGACTTGGTCGAGCGGAACATCCTCGACGTTCTTTTTCGGTAAGAACATCATGATTGTCGCAATCGTCGCGAGCACGGCATAAACGACGTTAATCAAGTTCTCAGACAAGAGCGTCGAGCCGTAGCCGCCGATGAAACTCCCAATCAAGACAGCGACACCCATATACAAGATGAGCTGTTTGTTCAAATAACCACCTTTCCGGTATGCATAAATTCCACCGATCGTCGCGAAGAAGACTTGAATCGCGCTGATTCCCGATACTTCGTGGGCGCTGAACGCCGCGAAGCCGAGGAGCGGTGGAATATACAACAACATCGGATATTTAATAATCGATCCGCCAATTCCGACCATCCCTGAAATGAACGACCCGATAAAGCCGATCAAAAAGATGGTGATGATAAATCCAAATTCCATATCAATTCCTCCAATTCCCTACCCTATATAATAAGTAAGTTTTTATTTTTGTTCCCAGGCAATCATGCCGCCCGAGACATCATAAATTTCAGTGTAGCCACGTTCTTTCAACAGTTGTGCCGCTTGGGCACTTCGATTTCCGCTCCGGCAGATGACATAGATCGGTTCATCTTTCGGATAAGGCAATTCGGTTTCATTTAATGAAGAAAGTGGTGCGTTCACCGCTCCTTCGATATGCCCCCCCTCGTATTCGTCTACTTCTCGGACGTCTAACAAGGTTATTTCTTCGTTTTCCAATCTGTTTTGTAGTGTTTCCACGTCGATTTTTGTGATTCCAGTCTCTTTGGACGTGAAAAGGACGATTCCGATCGTCACCAGCACCAAAATCGATAAAATCATCATGAATTTCTTCAATTTTCGACCTCCGATTCTTTTTCTTGCATTCAGTATACCTCAGGGGGTATATTGAAAACAACGAAAGAAACTCACTTCAAAAATTCTACAATCACAAAGGAGATCAATGACTCATGAAAACCATTTCGACAACTGAACTAGAAACATTGCTTCAATCTGACGAGACACTCAACTTGATTGATGTTCGGGAGACAGACGAATTTGCAGGTGGCCACATCAAGCAAGCGAAAAACGTGCCACTCTCTGAATTCGGTGCGAAAGTCGATGAGCTCGATCGTTCGAAACCGATTCACGTCATCTGTGCAGCAGGCGGACGAAGCATGAACGCTTCGGCTTACCTTGATTCACTCGGCTTCGATGTCATCAACGTCGATGGCGGCATGATGAGCTGGACGGGCGAAACAGTCTAACAATCTTCTATATATATATTTCAAAAACGACAATCGTTTACAGTCAACTATTCTTAGGGGGTATTTCACATGTTATTACGTTATTTCTATGATCAAAAATTAGCACAAGCATCTTATATGGTTGGTTGCCAAATGACCGGCGAGGCCGTCGTCATCGACCCGGCCCGTAACATCACACCTTATCTTCAGGAAGCTGAAAAAGAAGGCATGAAGATTGTCGCGACGGCTGAGACTCACATCCACGCCGACTTCGTCTCAGGTTCACTCGAGCTTGCGAAACGTACCGGTTCAACGGCTTATCTATCAGACGAAGGCGACGCGTCATGGAAATATGCATTCGCGAAAGACATCGACTCAAAACTCGTCAAAGATGGCGACACGTTCAAAGTCGGTAACGTCACACTCGAAGTCATGCATACACCAGGGCACACGCCAGAACATATCTCGTTCTTGCTCTACGACCGAAACCAAACACAACCAATGGGTATCTTCACAGGCGACTTCGTCTTCGTCGGCGATATCGGTCGTCCTGACTTGCTCGAAGAAGCAGCCGGTGTAAAAGGAACGACAGCAATCGGTGCCGAGCAAATGTTCGACTCGCTCAAGAAGTTCAAAGATCTTCCTGACTTCGTTCAAGTTTGGCCGGGTCACGGTGCCGGAAGTGCCTGCGGGAAAGCGCTCGGCGCCATCCCGACATCGACGGTCGGTTACGAGAAAGCGACGAACTGGGCGCTTCAAATGACAGACAAAGACGCGTTCATCAAAGAGTTGACGACGGACCAACCAGAACCGCCGAACTACTTCGCGATGATGAAAAAAGTGAACAAAGAAGGCATCCAAGTCACGAACGAAATCGCTCGTCCAGAAGTCGTCGGTTCGGACCGCCTCGATACGCTCGTCGAGGAAACACAAGTCGTCGATACGCGTAAAGGGGAAGAGTTCGCCAAAGGTCACGTCCCAGGCACAATCAACATCCCTTACAACACGAAGTTCGTCTCATGGGCCGGCTGGCTCGTCAACTTCGACAAAGACATCACGCTCATCGCGAGCGCGGAAGATGTCGATCAAGTACAGACGGACCTCCAATCAATCGGTCTCGACCGTCTCCGCTTCGTCGTCCCAGTCGAAGAACTCGGTCAAGAACTGTTGACGGAAACGTACACAGATGTGACAGCGGAACAAGCGATCGAGTCGGCAGAAAAAGGTGACGTTTTCGTCCTCGATGTCCGAAATGCGACAGAATGGAACGCGAGCCACTACGAGAAAGCCGAGCGCATCCTACTCGGTAAACTGGCACGCGACCATGAAGGTCTCCCGACAGATCAAACAATCGCCGTTCACTGTGCATCTGGCGTCCGTTCACGAATGGCCGCGAGTGTGCTTCAATCACTCGGCTACAAGGATATCCAAAACATCCTCGGTGGCTATGGCGCGATGAAGACTGTCCTCAATGCAGAACAAATCGGCTAATGCTATACTACAAACAAAGAAAGCGCCCACTCGTTTGGGCGCTTTTTCTCTAGGAGGGATTCTGTGATTGCCATCGGTCCATTGAACGTTCGACTCGATTTGCTGGCTATGATGGCCAGCCTACTTATTCTCTACATCGGCTTTAAAAAAATCGGCTTGTCAGAAAAAGAACGCGACGCCGTCCTCGGCACCTGGTTCGCCGGCTTTCTCGCATGGAAAGGAAGTGCGATCGTCCTCGGTCTCGCGTCGACGGGAAGTTTGGCCTTATCCCTTTATGCGACCGGCGGCACGTGGTCACTTCTCATTGCCGCTGCCGTGATTGCTATTTTTGTATTCCGGCTCACGCCTAGCCTTCGTGGCTATTGGTTGTTCTCGGCCTTGGTCTTTTGGTTTGCGGTGACGCTCGTCGTCCCCAAATATGGGATGCTCCCACTGCTCTCATCTCCGCAACCGCTCCATATCTATATGGCCGGCCTAATCGCCTTGCTGCTCGTCACGACATGGCGCTGGATGCAGAGTCCTACGCTCGGATTGTTACTCTGGACCGTGGTCGGTGCGTTCGCGATTTGGTCGGTCGGGTCGCTTGTGACCGATACATTCGAGTTGTGGTCGCTCATTCCGCTCTTTCTTCTCATCGCCGTCGCCACATATGTAGCACGGCCATCTCAAAAGGCGGTCCAATACGGACTCGGGCTCATCGTCGTGCTCGCCGTCATCAATGCGAGCTTACCGGACGAGACGCCACGGCTCGAGGCCGACTCGTCCCAGACCGGATTGAACATCGGCCAAGTCCTACCGAATTTTGAGTTGAAGCGAACCGATGGGACGCCGTTCAACTTGGAAGATTTACGCGGTGAGCGGGTCGTCGTCAACTTCTGGGCATCGTGGTGCCCTCCGTGCCGGGCCGAGATGCCGGATATGGCCAAGTTTGCCCGAGAACAAGACGATGTGACCATCGTCGCCGTCAATACGACGACGAGTGAACGGGACATCGAGGATGCGCGGACGTTCGTCGCCCCATATGAAGATGCGTTCAAGGTCGTCTATGACGAGGAAGGAATCGTCGGTAACGCCTACCGAATTCAAGCGATGCCGACAACATACGTCCTTGATGAAAATGGGGTCATCATTGCCAAGCAATTCGGCGCGATCGACCACGCCTGGCTCGATGCTCAGACAAATTGAAAATAAAGGAGCGGTTTTCTCTCGATTGAGAAAAGCCGCTCCTTTGTTTGTCTCGCCGGTAATTCTACTCATCTTTTTTCGTAAGCTTCAAATTCTTTTGAACCTCGTTTTGGAGGATCAGGATTTTGTTGAATAGATAACCACCCTACTAGACCTGTGACAAGCGAGAACAGACTGATCCCCAGTTGAGAAATCGACACAGACGTCATCAATCGGTCAATGATGTTAATAATGATGAATGTACTCATGATGTGAAGGAACAAAGCTAACATCTCTGTATGTGATTGGATGACATTGAGAGTCGTCAACGCCTTCAATAAAGCCGACAGAAACAAGTTAATCGGGATCTCTGACAGTCCGTATACGAGGAAGAAGAGGAGCAGACTCCACAACGATTCATATTGTAGACCGAGTATTTTCAAGATTAGAAATTCAAGAGATGTAAACACAATCAATATGATTAAAACAATCAACGTACAAATCAATAAAGGTTTGATTCCTTTTATCGTGATTGCCCCCTTCTGTTTAGACAGCGTCCCCAAATTAAAAACCGCCTGAGCGGTTCTTAATTTTGCTTTAAATAACCTTGAGTCTTCAAGAAGTCTTTTACGTCGAGCCGGGTCTGTTTCGATAACATCCGTCCCATTTGTCCGGTCCACGTGTCGCTTCGTTGGTTCGACCCACGGGCCGCGTAGTAGTCATGAATCGTCGCATCATACGCATCGAGTTCTTGTTTCAGTTGCTCGGTGTCGGCGACGTATGTGTTCTCGTGATAAATATGTTCGAGCGGGAGGCGCGGTTTCTGGTCTTCGACGTGCTCCGGGACACCGACGGCAAGTCCGAAGAGCGGCAATACCCGCTCCGGTAAACTGAGCAGTTCCTTCACAGCGAACATGTCATTGCGGATTCCGCCGATATAGCAAATGCCGAGGCCCATCGATTCAGCGGCCACGACCGCGTTTTGGGACGCGAGCGCGGCATCGATGACCGCGACGAGCAACTTCTCGTCCGTCTCGAGCGTCGCATTCACGTCTGCCTCCCGCAGTTCTCCAATCAACTCGTGTCGATACAAATCGGCGCAGAAGACGAAGAAGTGACCGTTGTCGATGACGTATTGCTGGTTACCGGCGATTTCGGCTAGCCTTGCTTTCTTCTCCGGGTCGGTCACCCCGATGATAGAATAGGCTTGGATGAAGCTCGACGTCGAAGCGCGCTGGGCACTCTCGACGATGAGTCGGATTTGTTCGTCGGTCAACGTCTCATTCGTGAATGAGCGGACGGAGCGATGATTCAATAGTGTGTCGATGACTTGGTTCATGTGTAACATCCCCCTTTTTTCTTATCTTGGCATATGGACGGGCTTGGGACAATTTTTGAGATTCGAACCACTTATCCTCCTAAGGTAAAAAAAAAAACAAAAACAGAGATGCAGCTACGCATCTCTGTTGCGGACAAGTTATTCCGTCACTTGATTCAAGAATGGTGTGATATCGACGTTGAGTGCTTCCGAGAGACGCGCGCCGAGGTCGCGGTCGGCCCGGTAGAAGTTGCAAATCAAGAGCAGCACCGTATTCTCGTGGCGAACTTCTTTAATGTGTGCCACCAAGTTGTTCACGAGCGCCGTTTTCTCTTCTTCCGAGTAGCGACGGTACACTTCACCCGCTTGACCGAAGTCGTTCGTCTTCTCGATTTTTTGACGACCGGCTACGCCTGTGAGCGGTTGTTCCGTCTCGATATAAGCCGCGTCCGGTTTCGGTGCGTCCTCATAGCGGTTTGGTTCATAGTTGACCGGGCTCGTCTGTTGTTTGAACGGCATCGCCCCATCACGCTGATTGTTCGACACTTGTGCGAACGGGCAGTTGATTGGGAGCTGCAAGTAGTTTGCCCCGATGCGGTAACGTTGCGTGTCCGAATACGAGAACAAGCGGCCTTGGAGCATCTTGTCTTCAGACGGTTGAATTCCAGGAACGAGCACACCCGGGTTGAAACCGACCGACTCTGTCTCGGCGAAGAAGTTGTCGACGTTCTTGTTGAGTGTCATCGTACCGACAAGTTGATACGGGATGACGTCTTCGAACCAATCTTTCGTCGCGTCGAGCGGATCGAAGTCAAAGTTGTCCATATCGGCCGGGTCGAGGATTTGGACGTAAAGATCCCACTCCGGGAAGTCGCCTTCCTCGATGGCGTTGAACAAGTCGCGTGTCGCATGGTTGAAGTCTTCGGCCTGCACTTTCGCCGCTTCTTCCATCGACAAGTTTTTAATACCTTGTTTCGGGACCCAACGGAGTTTTATGTACACCGTGTTTCCGTATTCGTTGACCCATTTGAATGAGTGGACCGATGAGCCGCGCATATGACGGTATGACGCTGGAATTCCTTCATCGCTGAACAAGTGGATGAGCATGCTCGTCGATTCCGGCGTGAGCGACATGAAGTCGAAGAAACGGTCCGGGTCTTGCAGGTTCGTCCGCGGGTCCGGTTTGAGTGAGTGGATTACATCCGGGAATTTGATGGCGTCACGGATAAAGAAGACCGGCAAGTTGTTTCCGACGAAGTCGTAGTTCCCTTCTTCCGTGTAAAACTTGACCGAGAATCCACGTGGGTCACGAAGCGTCTCTGGTGAGCCGAGACCATGAATGACGGTCGAGAAGCGAGCAAAGATTGGTGTCTCTTGTCCCTCTTCCTGCAAAAATTTGGCTTTTGTATATCGTTTCATGCTATTTTTAACTTTGAAGACACCGTGGGCTCCGGCGCCACGGGCATGAACGACCCGTTCCGGTACGCGCTCACGGTCAAAGTGGGCGAGTTTCTCAATTAGCTGATAATCTTCGAGAAGTGTCGGGCCGCGACGACCCGCTGTGATGGAGTTGGCGTTATCCCCGATTGGGACGCCTTGGTTAGTAGTTAGATGACGGTGTTGATCCATTAATATTGCCTCCTCTTAATAATCATTATTACAAGATTAATAATATTAAAAGATAATAATTATTACAAATAAAACGCTCGATGGACTCGAGCGTTTTTGAAATCGCTTTCAATTTTTATGTTTGTTACGTTGTTCTTTCCGATGGATTTCGGTCACAAGGAGAGCCGCAATAATACCTCCGAGTGATCCCGCGACGATGTCGACCATCGTGTCATCATTCCCGTTCCCTTGCATCGTCGTGTTCAACACCAAGTCCGATGTGAATTCATACATTTCCCAAAGCGCTGCCCCGGCCATTGCGAAAACAACGATATAGACGAAGACGAACCGCTTCGGCATCTCGAGCCGGATGTCCTCATCAAGTCGACTTAAGAAATCGAAGCCGAGAAACGCCAAGAACACGCCGCTCAACACGTGAAGAAACGTGTCCCACCAACCGTTCGAATATAAACCGACAATCGACCCCAAGTACTGCGACGCAAACAAGAATAAGATATAGGCGACTTTCATTTTAGCGTCGAACTCAGTTTTGAACGTCTTCTCGAGTATGAACGGAATCAAACCCGACACGATCCCCGCCCCGGCGACACTCGCGTCAAACCATTCCCCTTCGATAATCGACGTGATGAGAATGATTGCCATGAACAACACGAACCCGAATTCTAGTAGACGTCCTCGTGTCAGTTTCATCTCCTTACGCCTTCTTTCGTAAGAATGTCTCACCTACTCCATTCCCGTTTCAGCGACCGTTTCAACAACCTTGTCCGAAAATTCGTGCTTTTGTCGGATTCTTCCGTCACCCGTTTGTCTCATACTGAAAGAAACGATTCGAGGAGGAACACTCATGACGATCAACCCTTATCTCAATTTCAATGGCGACTGTCGCGACGCCGTCCTGTTTTATGCCGACGTCTTCGCCGAGCCCGCCCCGGATATCATGGCGTTCGGTGCCCAGCCTGGACCGGACGGTGAACCTGTACCGGACGAGCTGGCCGACCTCGTCCTCCATGCCCGTCTGAGCGTCCATGGTACATCGCTCATGTTTTCGGACGCTATGCCGGACGGTCCGGTCACGTTCGGGCAGAACATCACACTCGCCGTCGTGACAGATGACCTCCACGCCATCCGTCGAGAATTCGAGGCTTTATCTGCCGGTGGCCGTGTCCTTATGCCGCTCCAAGAGACGTTCTGGAGCAAGGCGTATGGCATGGTCGAAGACCGTTTCGGTGTCCAATGGCAATTCAGTCACGAGGCTTGACCATGACAAAGACCCCATGCTACTTGCAATGGGGTCTTTCGACTCTTTTTATGATTAGCATTATGACGGGGCCATGAATCAACATTGAATTACTTGTGAACGGAGAAACAAGGCTGTAAGCAAAATGAGATAAAAATTATCTGTTTCTCTATATCGCGTTTAAAAATGAGATTCTGGGTATAAAGTGAAAAAAACTTTCAGGGAGATGGGATAAACTCATGAAAGAAGACAAACACGAACACTCAAATATTCCAATTTGGGCTTATGAGACTATTGAAATAGAAGATTCTAACGTGCATTGGGCACGGTTAGGTCTACAAGAAACAAGAGAGTTGTTCGACTTACTTTCAAAGTTTGACATCAAGGAAGCAGAACACATAGGTAGTACGGCCGTTCCTGGTCTACCCGCAAAACCTATTATAGATGTGATGATTAGTATCGAATCGTTTGAAAAAATCCACGATATTGTTGATACATTAACGTTGCATGATTGGCACTATGTACCACCTGAACTAGATGGACAAACCTGGCGGAGATTTTTTGTGAAAGTAAAAAATGATAAGCGAGTTGCTCATTTACACATCATGAAAGTGGCAGAAGATCGTTGGGGAAAACAGATTGAGTTTCGAGATAAATTACGAGACAATCCTTCGCTTGTAAAAGAGTACGGGCTTCTTAAAAGGCATTTAGCAAAAGAATTTCGTAATGACCGAGAAAAGTATACTCAAGCTAAAGCTGCCTTTATAAGTCAAGTATTAAACACCTGACTTGGAGGCACGGAAACACGAATTGGGCAAACATGACTGCAACAATGCTTCACTTCGGGCAGAACCATCAATAAAAAAAGAATCAGACCGCATGTTGCGATTTGATTCGTTAACAGCTCGAGACCCCATCGCAAATCCGCGATGGGGTCTCGTTTATTTCTGGGCGACAAAAAAGATTCGTTCTGCGTTCGGGCCCGGGGCTTGGTCCGTGAAGTCAGCGGTGACCGATTTCACATGGAAGCCGGCCCCGATGAGCCACTGCATATATTGCCCCGGCTCGTACGTCCGTTGCTCGTGTGTCTCTTCAACACGCTCATACGTGCCATCTTCGAGGGCGACGAAGAACGTCAAATCGTGAACGACCGAGAGCGGTGCTTCGCCCGGGTCGGCGAACCAGATGTACGAGCAATCTTCTCCGTTCGAGGCATACGTCTTCTGATTGAAGAGCGTCTGCATCTTGTTCGGCGAATGTACATCGAAGATGAACATGCCACCCGGTTTCAATTGTTCGTACACCGCCTCGAACGTGTCGATGACGTCGGCCTCATCCTCGAGGTAGCAGAGCGAGTCACAAAGGATCGTCACGGCGTCGACCGGGTGTGGCAATTCAAGCTCCCGCATGTCCTGTTGCCAGAGCGGGAGTGTGATGCCTGCCTCGAGCGCCTTCTCTTGGGCGATTTCGAGCATCGACTCGGATAAATCGAGTCCGATCGTCTCGTAATGTTCCGCCAAGCGAATCGTGGCCGAGCCCGTCCCGCATCCGACGTCAGCAAGCGATGCACCGTCTTGGACGTGGCGACGCACGAAGGCGACCCAGTCCTCGTACGGGGCATCTTTCATTAACTCATCGTAGACGTAGGCGAACCCTTCGTACGCCATTAGCCGACTTCCACTTCAACGTGTGGCGCATCTGCCCACAATTTTTCAAGGTTGTAGTAGTCGCGGTCATCGCGATGGAAGATGTGGACGACGACGTTTTCGAGGTCAGCGAGCACCCAACGTGCCGAGTCCATGCCTTCGAATTTGTGGAGCGGAAGCTCATGCTCGCCGGCCACGTCTTTGATTTCGCGTGCAATCGCTTGGACTTGCTTCTCTGAGTTACCGTGGCAGATGACGAAATAATCTGCGACCGGTGAGATGCCTTCCATGTCGAGGACGACGATATCTTCGGCACGCTTATCGTCAGCGGCCTTCACGATTAATTCTAATTCTTCTTTTACAGTCATACTGTACCTCCTAGGGTGTTTTCACAAAATGGTTATACGTCTCAATCGTCAGTGGAAAGATTCGCACCGACTTCTTCAATAAATAATCGATTGTCTGACGCAACGTCGCGACGACGGCCGCTTCGAGCGAACGGTCCGCGAGGTCACGCAACGTGTCGACGCCCGGATACGACCGGTTCGGTTCAATCGCGTCCGCGACGAATAAAATCTGGTCGAGGCGTGACATGCCAGGCTCTCCGGTCGTATGGTTCTTAATGGCCGATACAACGGCCGGGTCAAGGTCATACGCCCGGTCTAACAGAATCGCGCCGACCGGTGCATGCAGCAGTTCGTCATCGAACGCAAGCAAGCTCGGGTCAAGGTTTTCCTCGACCACGACTTGGCGCATCATATCGCTATCCAAATATTTCGCATAGTCATGCAACATCGCCGCGAGACGTGCTTGCTCCACATCGGCACCGTATAAACGGGCCAACCGATCTGCCGTCTCAACGACACCGAGCGTGTGGATATAGCGTTTCTCCGGTAATGTCGCCTCAATCAATGATTGTGCTTCCTCATACGTCATACAAGTTGCGCTCCTTGATATAAGTTTCGACATCGTGTGGGACGAGATATTTGATTGACTTGTCCCGTTTCGCCCGTTCCCGGATATCGGTCGATGAGATCTCGAGTTGCGGCATATCGATTGTGCGCACATCTGCCTGTCTCGGGATGCGATACCGGCTACCCGGACGCGCAACGGCCCCGAACGTGACGAGGGTCACGAGCGTGTCGTAATCGTACCACTTCTCGAGCGACTCGAGCGAGTCCGCCCCGATCAAGAAGAAAAACGTGTCATCTGGGTACATGTCCCGCAACCGTCTCATCGTCTCGACCGTGTAAGACGGTTCGTCGCGTTCAAACTCGATCAAGCTCAGCTTGAAATCGGCTTGGTCCGCGATCGCCCGTCGTGTCATCTCGATCCGATCCTCGGCCGGACTGAACCCCGCCTTGTGAGGCGGGATCGCCGCCGGTAGAAACCAGACCTCGTCGAGGGCGAGCTGTTCACGTGCCTGCTCGGCAATCAACAAATGACCGAGATGCGGCGGGTCGAACGTGCCTCCCATCAGGCCGATGCGGCTCATGGAAGTTTAATTTGGCGATTTTCTTTCTCGGTCGCCTGTTTGTACAAGACGATGACTTTTCCGATCACTTGAACGACTTCGGCTTTCGTGCCCTCAGCCAATTCACCGGCTACATCTTTCGGCGTATCGGCACAGTTTTGGAGCACTTGAACTTTCAAGAGCTCACGTTTTTCGAGCGCGTCGCTGATGTCTTTGCACATCGCTTCGCTGACTCCATTTTTCCCGACCTGGTAAATCGGTGAAAGGTGGTGTGCTTCAGCACGTAAAAAGCGTTTTTGTTTACCTGATAACATACTATTTATTCCTCCAATAAGCTTTCAATTAACTTCATTCCGACAAGTTGATCCGGTCTCACACCTGTCCAATATTCAAACGCCAAAGCGCCTTGTCCGACGAACATGGCAGTTCCGTTGACGATTTTCGCGTCATTTTTGGCGGCTTCCTTTAAAAACGGTGTGACGAGTGGACGATATATGATATCACAAACGACGGTGTTTTGTCGTAAACCTTTTAATGATCGAGGCGAATGGATACCATCCATCCCCACCGAAGTCGTCTGGATGATCACGTCATAGCATGAGGGATCAACGTCGGTGAGCGCCTGCGCTTCAATGCCGAACGCCTCCGCGAGACGCTCCGCTCGTTCCATCGTTCGGTTTGTGACCGTGACGGCTCGGGTCGGCAAGGCGCTGATAATCCCGCGCGCTGCCCCACCTGCCCCGATAACGAGCACACGTCCCGTCCAATCGGTATGACGGTCGAGTGCGGTGACTAGACCCACACCGTCCGTATTCGTCCCAATCAGCTTTCCTTCCCGTTTATAGACGGTGTTGACGGCACCGGCGGCTTCAGCCGCCTGATCAAGTTCGTCGAGATACGGGATGACCGCCTCTTTGTACGGAATCGTGACGTTAAAGCCGTCCCAGACGCCGTCCCTCATCGCTTGAAACAAGTCCCCGAGCTCGTCCGGGGCGACGTCAAGTGCCTCATAGCGCCCGAAAAGCCCAGACGCGCTCAGCCACTGCTCGTGCAGGACGGGAGAGAGCGAATGAGCAATCGGGTGACCGAGGACGGCCAGTCTCATACGAGCGCCTCACGCAATGTGACGGCCACTCCTTTTGGTGCCCATGCGGCGATGCGTCCACCTTTTCCGTGAATCGCAACCCAACCGAGTCCGCTGAAGACGATGTCGGTCTTGACGCCGTCACGGAGACTGAACTCGTGACGCACGAGCGGAGGCAACATTTGTAATGTCTTCTCGTTCGGCGGGTTGAGCATCTTACCAATATGGTTTTCGTATAGTTCATCTGCTTTGTCGAGCTTCGTCCGGTGTGTCTTCAACTCGTTTGACATGTAGACAACGAATGAGCGCTTGTTGCCTTCCATGTAGTCGAGACGGGCGAGTCCACCGAAGAAGAGCGTCTGTTGCGGGTTCAACTGGAACACGTGCGGCTTGATCTCTTTTTTCGGGGTGATCGTTTTCAAATCTTTCGCATCGACGTAATGCGCCATTTGGTGACGATTGATAATCCCTGGCGTGTCATAAAGGTTCGCATCATCATCGAGCGGGATATCGATCAAGTCGAGCGTCGTTCCCGGGAAATGACTGACCGTGATGATGGCCTCGTCCTCTGCCCCGAAACGCTTGATGATTTGGTTGATGAGCGTCGACTTCCCGACGTTCGTACAACCGACGACATAGACGTCCTTGCCTTTACGATAGTACTCAATTTTCTCTGCGAGCTCGTCGATGCCGTGCCCTTTTTTCGCACTAATTAAGTGCACATCGACCGGGTTCAAGCCGAGCTCTTTCGCTTCAGACTTCATCCAGTTGGCCATCCGGTTCGGGTTGACCGACTTCGGTAATAAGTCGACTTTGTTTCCGACCAAGAGGACCGGGTTCGTGCCGACTGAGCGTTGAAGCCCTGGCAACCAGCTACCGTTGAAGTCGAAAATATCGACGATTTTAATGACGAGCGCTTCTTTAGCACTGATGCCGTTCAAGATGCGCAAGAAGTCGTCATCTGTCAATTCGACGTCTTGAATTTGATTGTAGTGCTTCAATTTGAAGCAGCGTTGGCAAATGACGATCTCGCGATCGAGTGCCGATTTTGGTGCATAACCGACACCGGTCGGGTCTTCCGTTTGAATGGCGACGCCGCAACCGGCGCAATAACGTTTTGTTTCTTCCATAATGTTGTCTGCTGTCATTTGAGTTGCCTCTTCTTCATTCACCGTAGCGCCTCGCCGCTACTCCTGAAGCGTTAATTCCGACGCCTTACGCGCCGTACATGGACAGCCTCCTTCTTCCTGTGCGTTCGAGGTCCTTATTCATCTTTTTTATGTGAATCTTCGGAACGAGAGTGCATCGCTTCACCGATTTTCTCAGCGACCGCCACTTTGGCGCGCTTCGCATCGACAGCGATTTCCTCAACTTTTTTCGTGATCAACACGTACTTCCCGCGACGTTTCATATGGGCGAACACGACTTTTTCAAGCATGCGATTGAACTTGGTGACGAGTCCGTCCGTCTTGACGACCGGTTGCACGTGGATGACGTGAATTCCGGCCATATTGGCGCCGAGCACGTCCGTGAACAATTGATCGCCTAAGAAGATGGCTTCTTTCGTCGAGTATCCATATTTTGCGAGCGCCTGTTTGAATCCAGACGGCAACGGCTTTTTCGCACGCGCCACATAGTGAAGGCCGAGCGGTTCCGTGAACGTACGTACGCGGTTCTCGTTGTTATTCGAGACGACGATGACATCGAGTCCGTGTGATTTCACTTTTTCAAGCCATAGCAAAAGAAGCTCCGGTGCGTGCGGGACGTCCCAGGCTACGAGTGTATTATCAAGGTCCGTCAAAATGACGCGGACCCCACGGTCTTTCAATTCTTCAAGGTCGATGTCAAAAACTGACGCGACGAACTGTTTCGGATAAAGTCGATTAAACACGTTTAAATTCCTCCAATTAGCTAAAGCGATTCAACTACTATACATGTAGTGATATCCCTTCTATGGTAAACGAAAACCGACCAAACGACTAGTGTATCGTTCGGTCGGCCTGAAAAAGTTTTAAAAATCAATCGTTTTGCATCGTACCGATGACTTCTCCGAGTCGTACCGGACCGATTTTTGCTGGGTCGATCGTGACGCGGTCTTTCTCAAAACAGAGGATGACGGTCGAACCGAACGAGAAGTATCCGACCTCTTCTCCTTTGGCAGCGCGGTCGCCGTCGAGCGTCCATTCGATCGTGTTGACGTTTAAGGCGCCGACCATGATATGTTCGTACAACCCGGCCGCCGTTTCAAAGCGTGTGACGCGGCGATAGTTTCGTGAGAGCGGACGAACCGTCTCCGTCAAGCCGATGTCATTGACCGGGGCCGAACGGTCACCGAGCTCGTAGTGGCTGAGCACCCGCCCGGCGAGCGGGACGTGGACGCGATGATAGTCGCGTGGGCTCAAGTAGAGGACACAGACCGTGCCGCCGGCGTAACGTCTCGCTTCTTGTTGCGACCCGAGCAGTTCGGCGAGCGTGTACGATTGTCCCTTCACTTCGAAGCGGCTATCGTCCGTGATATCGGCCACGATGGATAATTTCCCGTCACATGGCGAGACGACCGAGTCCGGACTTGCATCGATCGGCCGGACCCCTTCTTTCAAATGACGTGTAAAAAAGGCGTGCAGGCTCGGATAAGCCTCGATCGGCTCCGCCGCTTCATCAAGATTGATTTGATACGTTTTCGCAAACGAAGGGATGAAGGACCGGCTCGCTGACGATTCAGCGAAGGCACGGAGTCGTTTGGCAATGACCGGGGTCGCGTTCAACTCAAACAAAGTCTGATACAAGCGGCTTTTGATCACTGTGCGCCCTCCTCGTTTTTAAAGAACGTCTCGTATTGTTGTTCAGAGACGGCACCTTCCACACGACCGACTTCTTTTCCATCTTGGAAACGAATCATTGTCGGTGTTCCGTTGATGCCGTAAGTCGTCCAGACGTTGTGGTCGGCCAAGTTGATCGACACGGCGTCATATTCTTCGATGAGTGGCTCGACGTACGGTTTGACTTGCTCACAGTATTCGCAACCAGTCTGCCAGAAGTAGACAACAACTTCCTCTTCTTCTGAAATCTTCGTCTCAAGCTCGTCCGGTGTGACAGCGTTGACGCCTGTCTCCTCGTTCGCATTGTTCAAGAAGAACAAGAGAGCGATCCCGACGATGATGATGACACCGATGATGGCGAACGTGATGAAGTTCGCCCGTTTGGCACTATTTTTCATATTCGATTCCTCCTAAATAATATAAAAAGAACTGACTCGGATATGAGCCAGCTTGGTTGTGGACGTCTTACTTCTCTTGGGCGACGTCGCTAATCCCCATATCTTGGTTAAGCGTGTCCAAGAGTACAATAAAGATCGTGATGACGACGCCAAAGAATGTCGCGAGCATCGCGTTGAACGACACGCCATCGACAGCAGAAATGATAAAGATTGCTGTATTCGAAAGCAAGATCGCCCAGAACAATGTGACTAAGTAACGCATCGATAGTCCCCTCCATCTCACAGATGATTCATGAAAAATTCATACGACCTTAGTATAGCATTGTTACCGTAAAATGTGCGACCTCGATTGTATATTCTTTCCGTCGAAACGGGAAATATGGTACGGTTTGAGAAATAAGCATCTCGTAGAAAAGAGGAACCCTTTATGTCACGTTATTTAATCGCAGTCGATTTAGATGGAACGTTGTTGCGCGACGACAAGACGATCAGTGAGCGCAACGTGCGCGCGCTTCAAGCGGCCCGTGAGGCCGGTCATGAAGTCATGATCGCGACCGGACGCCCACAACGCCATTCGATCATGTATTACGAAGAGCTCGGCTTGACGACACCGCTCATCAACTTTAACGGAGCGCTCGTCCATCACCCGAAAGATCCGTCATACAAAGTGACGCACCGGCCGATTCCCCTCAAGACGGCGCACGAGATTATCGAGGAAGTATCGGAAACGAAAGCGCACAACATCGTCGTCGAAGTGACCGACCACGTCTACTTCCATAAAGACCCGCAAGAGTTTTATAGCCCGTATGCCGAGCGCGCGCTCAGCGTCACGTCAGGCAACTTGCTCAAGCATTTGCAGGATGAGCCGACATCGCTCCTCATCCACGCGACGAAAGAGCACGTCGACAACGTCCGCGCTCGTTTGAATAAAGTCCACGCAGAGGCCGTCTTGAACCGCCAATGGCGCATGCCGGAGCACATGATTGAGGTCATGAGCCAGAACACGTCAAAAGCGCTCGGGTTGCGCGAAGTGTCGAAACATCTCGGCATCAACCGCAAAAACATCATCGCGTTCGGCGACGAGGAAAACGACCTCGAGATGCTCGACTACGTCGGCACCGGCGTCGCGATGGGCAACGCCATCAGCCAGTTGAAAGCCGTCGCGGATGAAGTGACCGCGTCGAACATGGAAGACGGCATCGCCATCTACCTCGAAGAACAGCTTGGCATCAAAGCATAATCCACACACCGACTGTTCCTGCAGTCGGTGTGTTTTGCGATTTGCCTACAGAAAGCGCATCAAATAGTCGTCAAAAATCTTGGTCATGACTTTCGGGGTGTTCGCGATGTACACATTGATTTGCTCCGCGTTCGAGTCATACGGATCCGCGTCGCGTTCATCCGTCGGGAAGTCAGAGATGCCTTTGATGATGATACACTCGACGTCATTTTTCTTGCAGATATAGGCGATCGCGCCTGCTTCCGTATCCGCGATGGTGACGTTATGCTCTTTGAGTTCTAGATAATCGTTCCACATCACGACCGCTCAATCAACCGTCCTCATGAAGTACTCGCCATACGGGTAGCTGAACCACTCATCCGCTTTGACGTCATAATACTCCAATGTCGCTTCATATTCCCACTTCGTCGCAATACTGACTCCAATCATCGCACGTCCCCCTCACACTCGTTTTATCTCTATCTATACAATAACCCCCGCTGAGCGTTCAGCGGGGATTTATTTTAGCGTCGGAACGCACCTTCGACATTTTCAGTCGGAACCATGTTGATGAAGACGCTTGGATCGGCGTCTTTACAGATTCGCGTGATTTCACGCACTTCGTGGCGCTGGGCGACCATCATGAGCGTCGCTTTCTCGACTTTCGAATACGTACCGATTGCCGGCATGAGCGTGATGCCGCGGAAAACATGCTGATGCAGTTCTTTCGTCACTTCGTCCGGATGACTCGTGACGATGAAGAGCGTCTGCCGCTGCGTGTTCGTATAAATTTCGTCGATGACTTTCGACGTGACGTATAAGAAGACAATCGTATAAAGCGCGGTCGGCCACCCGAACAAAGCACCAGCCCAAAGCGCGATCATCATGTTCATGAGGAAAAGATAGACGCCGACCGAATTGTTCGTGAACTTCGCCAAGATGAGGGCGACGATATCAAATCCACCGGTCGAGGCACCGAAGCGAATCGTGATCCCCGAACCGATGGCGAGCAAAACCCCGCCGAACACAGCGTTCAAAAGCGGGTCGTCCGAAATGATTGACGACTGCGGAAGCACGCGAATAAACACGGTAACTGCCGCAACACTGATCAACGTATGAATCATCATGTTCTTGCCGAGCATGAAGTAGCTGACGATCAAGAGCGGCACGTTCAAGACGAAGAACCAAATCCCTTCTCCGAGCTCAAACGGTGTCCCCGCAAACAGTTTCGTAAAGATTTGGGCGAGCCCTGTAAATCCGGTCGAGTATACCCCCGCCGGGATTAAGAATAATGTCATAGATAATGCAACGAACACTCCCCCGATAATCGAAACGATCCCGATGCGTGCGTGTTCTTTAACGGCTTCCGTCAAGTTTTGTCTCCCCTTTCAAAAATGGCTAAGAATCAAGATAACATAGTTTTCTAGTGCTGCCTACCATAAAAATAATGGGATTTGTTCGCGCTTCTCATAAAAAAAACAAGCCGGCCGAGGCCGACTTGTTGAGCTGATGCGTTTGGTCACGCTTTCACTGTCTCGATGGTCACCGCATCGTTTGCCGGGACCGTGACGACGTTTCCGTAGACACGGATCGATACGTCCGTACCGCCCGTCTGTTTGATTGTCACTTGTTCACGCGTCGACGTGACCGTCAAGTGATGACCGCGCCAGAGCATGTTGAACGAGTACCCGTTCCAGCCCTTAGGAATCATCGGGCTGAACGTGAGCTCCGACTCGAGGGCGCGCATGCCTGCGAAACCGTGAACGATCGACATCCATGAACCGACCATTGATGTGATGTGAAGCCCGTCTTCTGTATCGTTGTTATAGTTATCGAGATCGAGTCGTGCCGAACGTTGGTACAACTCGACCGCCTTGTCTTCGTAACCGACTTCGGCCGCAATGATTGAGTAGACGCAAGGCGACAAGCTCGACTCGTGGACCGTACGCGGCTCATAAAAGTCGAAGTTGGCCCGCTTCTGTTCGACCGTGAAGCGGTCGCTGAACGTATAGAGCCCTTGGAGTACGTCCGCTTGTTTGATGAAGTTCGAGCGGAGGATGCGGTCCCACGACCAGTTTTGGTTGAGCGGCAAGTGTTTCGGATCAAGGTCTTTCACCAAAATCTGTTCTTTATCCATGAAGCCGTCCTGTTGCATGAACACGTCTGGGACGAGGTCATCTTTCGGATAGTACATCTTCGTTTGGATATCGTTCCACTTCGCGAGTTCTTCGTCTGAAAGACCGAGCATCGCGACAAGTTCTTCAAGGCGCGCTGGCTCTGCTTCTTTCAAATAGTTGTACACTTCTTGCGTGTACTCGAGCGTCCACGCGGCAATCAAGTTCGTATACCAGTTGTTGTTGACGTTGTTGTCGTATTCGTTCGGACCTGTGACGCCTAGGATCATATACACGTCTTTGTGCGGGACAAAGTTGACGCGGCTCGCCCAGTAACGCGAGATCTCGACCAATACTTCAAGTCCGTATTGACCTAGGTATGACTTGTCGCCCGTGAAGTTCGTATAGTTGAAGATGGCGTGGGCGATCGCACCGTTCCGGTGAATCTCTTCATGCGTGATTTCCCACTCGTTGTGGCACTCTTCGCCGTTCATCGTCACCATCGGATAGAGGGCGCCTTCCATGCCGACGTTCTTGACCGAGTTCTCTTTTGCTTGCGGCAATTGGTTGTGACGATATTTGAGCAAGTTCCATGAGACTTCCGGTTTCGTCGTTGCCAAGTAGAAGTGGAGGCAATATGCTTCCGTATCCCAGTATGTGGCACCGCCGTATTTCTCACCGGTGAACCCTTTCGGTCCGATGTTGAGGCGCGAGTCTTCACCTGTGTACGTTTGATACATGTTGAAGATGTTGAAGCGGATGCCTTGTTGCGCTTCGGCGTCCCCATCGATGCGGACGTCGGCATCTTCCCAACGAGCGAGCCATGCTTCTGTCTGCTCGGCGAGAAGCGTTTCAAAGCCTTTCTCAAACGCCATCTCAACGCGTTGCATTCCCGTCGACTGCAATTCCTCGACTTCGTAGTCACGGTTCGTGACGACCGAGACGTATTTGTACGCTGTCGCCGTCTCGCCAGCTGCCGCCGTGACTGTGAATTTGTTGGCGACGTAAAGATCAGTCGCTTCGAGCACTTCACAACGGGCTCCTTCGACGTCTGCGATCATCGAGGCCGTGATGTGCCAGTCGAGCTTCTTCGTTTTCGTTGTCACGAATCCGAAACGTTCTTCAACACCATGCTCGACCGGTAACCAGAACTTCTCATCATAGTTCGAATCCTCATTGACGACATCGCCGTCCAAGTAAGGTGTGAATTCAACTTTCGCTTCGTAGTTCACCGGAGTGACGTTGTAACGGATTGCCAAAATCTCTTTATCGACGATTGAGAAGAAACGGACGACTTCGACGTTCGTCTCTTCCGTTCCGTTCACGAGCGTGAACGTCCGTGTGAGGACGCCGCGTTGCATATCAAGTTCACGCGTGAAGTCTTTCACTTCCCACTTCGCCAAGTCGACCGGCGTCCCGTTGATGGCGACACGAAGCCCAACGACGTTCGTCGCGTTCAATACTTTTGCGAAGTACTCCGGATAACCGTTCTTCCACCAACCGACACGTGTCTTATCTGGGTAATAAATACCGGCCACATAGAAGCCTTGGTGTGTATCGTTTGAATAATCTTCTTCAAAGTTGCCACGCATCCCCATATGTCCATTCCCGAGCGAGGTAATTGATTCCGCCAGGCGATTTTCTTCCGGATGTAGGCCTTTTTCCGTTACTTTCCATTCGTCAACTGCAAACAATCGTTTCATCTGTCTGCCACTCCTTTTTCTCTACAAGGCTACTCGTCATTAGACAATCGAATCATGCAACCGTTTGTCTATGAAAGCGCTGTATTTCAATCTCACCTCTCATTTTACACGACTCGCACGAGAATGCAATCGTTTGCATAAACTTTTTTTTTACTTTTTGGAGCAAACAAAGAACCTACCACCTTTTCAAGAAGGCAGTAGGTGCTCTAGTCACTTGTCTTGGTCGCGCCCGAACGCCGCGTTCGCTTCGTGCCCTTCGAACGCCGGGTTGTTTCCGTCATTGAACCCCGTGTCCGGTTCATCGAGAATCAAGGCGTAGCCTCCGTTTAAAATATCGCCATACGCGCGGTTGACGTCGTCGTCAGCGAGACCGAGGTCCAGCAAGGCCCGCTTCACTTCCTCCTCGCCTTCCGCGACGCCAGTGAATTTCTGCATCCAGTTCGCGTTCGCTTCTTCCACTTTCGCATCGGTCTTCCGTTTGACGAGCGAGACATCGTCTTGATCTTTCGCGACGACGAACACATCACTTTCATCGTAACCTTCTTCGGTCAGTTGATCGATTTTGGCGACGAGTGCCGCCTCCTCTGGATACGTATCTACAAAACGACGTTTACTCATTGTGTCTCATCCTTTCGCGTTGTATGGTCTTCGACCATGACATCGGCTTGTCCGACTTCGGTCACTTCGATTTCTTCTTTGCGGAGCGTTTCCGTCATCGTCTTGACGTCTTCGGTCACTTGTTTTCGAACGATGATTTCTTCGACGACGACAGGACGTTTGACGATGAACGCCCGTTCCTCGATGACTTGAATCCGAAGATGGTCCCCTTCGTCAATCGTGCGAATGCCGGGCTGATTAAAGTCATAGTCCTCGAGCACGTCTTCTGACCCTGGTGTCCGCTCCACATGAACCTGTTCCTTGCGGACCGGGACTTCAATCTCTTGTTCGGTCTCCGCGACGTGTCGATTGATGACGACTTCTCCTGCTTGGACCGCTTGCTTCTCGATCGTCAACCGTTCCTCGTGTAAGGCGAGCGTCTGTTCCTCCGTCTTCGGCGCGGGTTCGGTCTTCGAACTCGTCGCATTAAACTGTTGTTCACTCCGGTCCGCGTCGACATAGAGGAAGAGTCTACCTTGTTCAACTTCTTTCGCAAAGCGGTCTTGTTGCTCTGACGTCAAGCGCATGCTTTTGAGCCAGCGTTCGATTGGCCGCTCACTCGACGTGACGAGCGAGGCGACCGTTCCCGGTTCATCGGTGACGAGAACATAGAGGTTCGAGTGACGTCGGACAGCGTCCGCCACATCGGCCCGCTTGACAAGGACGTACATGTCTTCTTCTTCATACCCTTCTCGTTTTAAATCGACCGTTCGATTAAGCAACGCATCGGGATGATCAAATACTTCTGAGATGATTGCATGTTTCATGGCGTTCGTTCCTCCTCTAGTCAATTGGCGAAAAAAAGGATGGTCCCTCAGAGAGAGCCATCCTTGTCGAGGTACTTAGTCAATCAGATTAGAAGCGGTCGCGCTCATCACGACGTGTATGGTCGCGGTCATGATCACGGTGGCGAAGGTCGTCTTCCCCTTCGACGTGCGCCTCTTCTTTACGTAACGTCTCACGTACCGTTTCTGTATCTTTCACTTTCTCTTTGCCGACGACGATTTCTTCGGCGACGACATCTTTCTTCGTCACATCGACGCGCTCTTCCGTGACCGGCACGCGAATCTCATCGCGGTCCGTTGTCGCATCGAATGAATGTCCTGTCGCTTCACGGTCCCCATCAACGCGACGGCGTTCGACGTAGACTTCGTCGCGCTCGACTTCGACATCGACACGTTCTTCGTGTTCGACGACATCTTTCTCGACGCGAACCTCTCCTGTTTGAACACGCTCTTTGTTCACTTGGAGACGCTCTTCATGCAATTCGAGCTTTTGCTCATCCGTCAAATCCGTGCGGTTACGAATGTCTTCATCCATATCGTTGAATCGTTCCGATGGAATACCAGTGCTTGAAGCTCCTGTCATCCCGACGTCACGTGCGGTCATGTTGCCTGCTTCGTTGCCTTCTGAACCGTAGCCAGCTGATGTGCGGCCACCTTCGAACGTCGAGTTACGACCGTCATCTAAGATGCCGTCGTTCGAGTCCAACAAGAGGACGAATCCACCGTTCTCGATGTCTTGACGGTGACGTGCTGTCTCTTCTTCTGAGAAACCGAGTTTATCGAACGTATGTCGAACTTCGTCTTCTCCGTCCGCGACTCCAAAGAAGCGATCAAGCCATGACGCTTTCGTTTCTTTTACTTCTGCATCCGTTTCGCCGCGAACCATCGAAAGGTTCGATTTATCTTTCACAACGACGTACAAATCGTCTTCGCGATGCCCCTCGGCACGAAGTTGATCAATTTTTGCCACGAGCTCTGACTCCTGATAGTAAGTGCCTACATAACGTTTGTTATCCATGATTGTATCTCCCTTTCACATTCTGTATTTTTTGGTTATTGGCTAGGCGGATTCGTAATGATCTGCCATTCGGCCGGTAATGTAGATATTCCCTTGCAACTCCGTTTCATGCATTTCTTTCATAATTGTAATCTGTTTGTAACGTCATGACTTTTGACCGATTGCTTTCGCTTCTACTATATGCATTGAGTATATGCATTGAGATTTTCCACAAAAAAAACCTTCCGCATGATACGGAAGGTTTGCACTCATTCAACGATTTCAGTCTTCTTTTTCTGACCGCACGACTGGCGGACGACCAAATAGTGCGGCACGATGACGCGTTTCCCGTAAGGTGGCGCGCTATCACCGATCTGTTCAATCAAACAGTTCGTCGCCTCGAAACCAAGGCCGAAAATGTTGATTTCGACCGAGGTGAGCGGCGGGTTCGAGTGTTCCGCGATGTAGACGTTGTTGAAACTGACGACGGCGACATCCTCAGGTATCTTAAGGCCCATCTCACTGAGCGTGCTGATGACACCGAGCGCCATCATATCGTCACTGACGACGACGGCTGTCGGTGGTTCCTCTAGTTGGAGCAACTCGCGCACGGCTTTGGCGCCGCCTTTCGTCATGAACTCGGCCCGGGCGATATAGTCTTCGCGAACCGGGATCCCTGCTTCCATGAGCGCCGTCGCATACCCGTTGCGCCGGTCTTGCGTGACCGCCAGTTTATCCGAGCCTCCGATGAAGGCGATGCAGCGATGGCCAAGATTGTATAGATGTTTCGTCACTTCTCGTCCGGCCAAATAGTTGTCCGTGTCGACGTACGTGATTGACGAGGCATCCCCGAACGGCTTCCCGACGACGACGAACGGGAATTTCGTCTGACGTAAGTATTGAACGACCTTGTCGTCTTCTCGTGAATACAAGACGATGACGCCGTCAACGCGACGTCCTTGCACCATCTCGATGACCCCGGACAATACTTCTTCTTCGGTCACACCCGTTGTCATATAGAGCGAGTAGCCATTTTGATGCGCTTTCGTACTGATCCCGCGTAACACTTCCGGGAAAAATGGATTTTGCAGCGTCTTCGTCGCCGCGCTCGGCATGACGAGACCAATCGACTGCGTCGAGCGGTTGGCAAGGCTTCGGGCGTGAATGTTCGGATGGTACCCGAGTTCTTCCATCGAACTGCGTACACGCTCTTTTGTTTTTTGACTGATACGCGGACTGTTGGCGATGACGCGAGACACGGTCGACGGTGCGACATTGGCGTGTTTGGCGACATCTTTAATCGTGATTTGCATGATGCTCCCCTTTGCTTCCGTTAGTTCAAAGTTCCCTATCACAGGGTATCCTCAGCTGCGCTCTTGCGACGCTTCCACATGACCAATCCAGTCAAGAAAATCGGGATGGCGACCACGAGTAGACCGATCGTCCACATGTTCACTTCCGATTCTTCGACGATGTAGGCGTTCGCACTTTCTCCTGCGAGTTTGATGGTAAACGTGCCACGGCTGTCCGTGACAAGTTGTGAGAACAAGAGACCACGAAGCCGTGTATCTTCTCCGACCTCGCTTACCTCGAATTCAATCTCTCTGTCCTCGGCGTTCATATTGATGGCGTACAGCGCGACATCTTCGCCGTCACGACGTTCAAACACGGCCATGCCGTCTTTCGAAGCGATCATCCGTTGTTCACCGGTCGCAAACACCGGGTATTCGGCGCGCATCCGGTTCATCGTCGCAACGTATTCATGGAGCTCTTCATTCCCGGGAAAATCGGTCATGACTCGGTTCGCGGGATCAGCCCCGCCTGACTGGGCATTCTCCGTTCCTTGGAAGACGATTGGCATCCCCGGTGACGCGTAAAGGGCGAACAATCCGAGGCGGAGCCTGCGTTCGGCCGACTCGACACCACCTAGTTCCGCGACGTGCATGAAACGTTCGACGTCATGGTTATCGAGGAAGGTCGCCATTTGGTTCGGATCATTAAAGAACGTCTCGGCGTAACTTGCGGCCACGTCGATTTCGTCGACGTTCGCCGTCTTTTGCGTCATCGTCTTCGAGACGCGGTCATAAAACGTGAAATTGGTGATGCTGTTGAAGCCTAAGTCATCATACTCGGCGACATACTGCGGGTCCGGATCGAACACTTCGGCCAAGAGATAAAAATCTGGATCGACTTCACGGACCGCTTTGACGAAATCTTCCCAAAACGGCTTATCGACGTGGCGCACCGTATCGAGACGATAGCCGTCGATCCCGGTCTCTTCGATCCAATACGTGGCCGCCTCGAGCAAGTAGTCTTTCACTTCCGGGTCTTCGGTCTTAAAGTCGGGCAAATCGAACAGCCAGTGCGTCTCGACTTGTTCTTGATCGTTCCACAGCACAATCGGTAGCTCGTCATGGAACCAGTCTGGTTTTTCTTCGACCCACGGATGGTCCGGCCCGACGTGGTTGACGACAAAGTCGAGGATGACTTTCATATCCCGCTTATGCGCCTCATCGACGAGCTCCTGCAAATCTTCTTTCGTCCCGAATTGGGGATCGATGTCATAAAAATCTTTAATCCAATAGCCATGGTAACCGCCCGGCATGTTTTCAAACACCGGCGTCAACCAGATGGACGTGAATCCGAGCGACTCGATGTAATCAAGTTTTTCAATCACGCCTCGGATGTCGCCCCCATGAAAGGCTTTCGGGTCATTCTGATCGACCTGGTCATTGTTATCGGGATTCCCGTCAACGAACCGATCGACCATGATAAAGTACATGCGTTCCTGTTCCCACGATGCTGCTTCTTTCGCTCCGACGACTGTTGGAAACAAAAGAAGCGACAGAAGAACGAGCACGACGCCTCGCCTCATATCGCTTCCCCCTTAAGTGAGTATTATCCTTTCGTACCACCGGCAGTGAGACCCGAGACGAAGTAGCGTTGGAACATGAAGAACAAGAGAACGATTGGGAGGGCCGAAAGGACGGCGCCTGCCGCGAACAACGTGAAGTTGTTGTCGAACTGTCGAGAAATCATGTTGTAAAGACCAACCGCGAGCGTCTGTTTCTCTGGTGTCCGAAGGACGAGCGATGCCAAGATAAAGTCGTTGAACGGGCCCATGAAGTTGAAGAGGGCGATCGTTGCGACGATTGGCTTCGCGAGCGGCAAAATGATTTGCCAGAAGATACGAAGGTGACCGGCACCATCCATCCGAGCGGCTTCATCGAGCTCTTTCGGAATCGTATCGAAATAACCTTTTGCCAAGTACGTATTCATCGGAATCGCGCCACCGGCATACAGCAGAATGAGCGCTGTGTGCGTGTCGAGAAGACCGAGCATGTTGAGCAATACGTAGATGGCGATGATGGCGACGAATTGCGGCACCATTTGCAAGACGAGGAACAAGACGAGCGAGTTCTTCCGTCCGACGAAACGATAGCGCGAGAACACATAACCAGTGATCGTCACCAAGATGACAGCGAGCGCCATCGTAATGAAAGCGATTTTCAACGTGTTCACATACCATAAACTATAATCCGAAATCGTTAGATCAAACAAGTTTTTATAGTGAATGAACGTCGGATTTTCTGGAATGATTTTTGACGTGATGGTACGACCCGGGTTGAATGACGTCCCTACCACCCAAAGCATTGGATAGAGAATGATGATCGACGCAAGCGTCAAGATGACATAAGAGAACGCCAAATTGATTCGTTTTTGTTTTTTCATATCAGATCATATCCTCGTCTTTGAAAGATTTTGTCCGACGGAACTGGATGACGGCAAGTGTCATGATGAAGAATGACAAAATGAGCGTGATCGCAGCCGCAAGTCCGTATTGCGGGTTGGCTCCGAGAGACAATTTGTAAATCCATGAAATCAAGATATCGGTACCACCGGCAGTTTGTCCCGGTACAGCCGGTCCACCGCCGTTAAAGAGATAGATGATGTTGAAGTTGTTGAAGTTGAACGTGAACTGCGTGATGAGAATCGGTGCTGTTGCGAACAAGAGCATCGGTAACGTAATCAAGCGGAACTTGTCAAAGATGGTCGCACCGTCAATCGTCGCCGCTTCATATAAGTCGCCAGGGATCGATTGCAATACCCCAGTCATGAGCGTCATGATGAACGGGAAGCCGAGCCACCATTGAATCAAGATGAGCGCGCTGCGTGTCGCCGTCGGATCGGTCATCCAGTTGATCGGATCAAGTCCGAACGCTGGAAGGATCGTCGTGTTGAACACACCGAACGATTCGTTGAACATCGAACGGAAAATCAAGATTGTGATGAACGCTGGAACGGCCCATGACAAAATCAAAATCGAGCGGAACAAGCGGCGGAAGCGAAGGCCTTCTTGGTTCAAGAGGACCGCGAGGAAAATCCCGATCGCGATGACACCGACCGTCGAAGCGACCGTCCAGACGAGTGTCCAACCGAGAACGCCGACGAATGTGTCGCGCCAAATGTCGATTTCAAAAATTCGTGTGAAGTTCTCAAACCCAATCCACTCGACAAGTTTTGCCGGTGGCGCGTTGTTGTAACGATAGTTCGTGAACGCGATCAAGAATGTGAAAATGAGTGGTAATACGACTGTGAAAACGAGCAAGATGAGCGACGGGATCAACATCAAGTATGGGAATCCATGGTCGCGCAAGTTGCGGAGTTGCACTTGGAACGTTGGGACGTTTAGGTGCTGATCACGAATGCGACCGACTCGGTAGGCGTCACGAATGTTCCAGATGTAGAACGCGATTCCGAAGAAAAGTAAGATTAATGCGACAATCCCTTCTACCATCAAGAAGATGGAGTGGTCGTTACGAGGTCCTGCCACTTCGCCAAGCGTGATCAATCCCCAAAGGCCACCACGGTCGCCAGGTCCTGCGCCCGCTCCTTTGAAAAAGAGATCGTAGTTTACTGCAAAATAAGACATGATGACGATAAAGAAAGCGATCGCTTTCGCTTTTTGATTGTTATAGAATTGACCGGCTCCCGGAATGATCGAAAGTAATGCGGCGTTCCGAGCATGATTGGTCGGTTTTTCCGGACGTTGTTCCGGCGTTTTAGGGTTCGCGATTGAAGCCATCCTCAATTTCTCCTTTCAATTTGAGCAAATCAATCGAGCAAGCGTTTGCTCAATTCTAGAAAATGAGGGGGAACGCCAGTCGGCGTACCCCATCATTTCATATCCTTATTGGTTGTTTGCTTGGATTTGTTGCTCGATGACTTTAACAGCATCGTCAGCTGATTTTTGTCCATCTTGCTTGCCAGTCGCTACGAGCTGAAGCGCTTGTGCCATTGGCTCCCAAACTTGTCCCATTTCAGGAATGTTAGGCATTGGGATTGCGTTCGTTGCTTGATCGAATACCGCTTTCGCAACTTCGTTCGACGTGATTGTCTCGTTCGACTCGAGTGCTGCTACTGGTGGAATCTCGTTGTACGCTTCGAACATTTTCAATGCGTTCTCTTCGTTTGTAAGTTCTGCGAGGAACATTTCAGCCCACTCTTGGTTTTCTGTGTAAGCAGAAAGTGCGTATGTCTTCACGCCCATGAATGTCTTGATTGGCTCACCGTTTGGAAGTGTCGGCAATGCAGACGCTCCAAGGTTGACGCCAGCATCTTGGTAACCAGCTACGGCCCATGGTCCGTTCATGACTGTGTGTGCTTTCTTCTCAGTGAAGAGTTGGTCCATCGCTTGGCCGCCAGACTCGCCGATCAACCCTTTAGGGAAGAGACCTTCTTGGTACCATTTGCCGATGTAGTCGAAGCCTTCAACTGCGCCTTCGTTGTTCAAACCGATGTCTGATGGGTCGAGCGCGCCGCCGTCTTCTTTGAAGACGTAACCGCCGAAGCCAGCCACTACACCGTGTGCGAAGTAGAAGTTATCCCAAAGACCGAGGAAGCCGTACTCGCCTTTGTCTTTAAGATCTGTAGACAGCTTGTACAAGTCGTCCATTGAAGCAGGAGCTTCTGATACCAAATCCTTGTTATACATGAGGACTGGTGTTTCAACTGATTTCGGGTAGCCGTAAGCTTGTCCGTCGAACATGACAGCCGATTTCGAAGCGTCAGTGAACGCGTCAAGAGCGCCTTCGTCAGTAAGTGGAGCCAAGTGACCTTGGTCAGCGATCGTTCCGATTTGGTCGTGTGGTACGAGAACGATATCCGGACCTTTACCAGCTGGGCCATCAAGCGCCAACTTGTCTTTTTGATCCGTCATTTGGACTTCAACGACTTCAACTGCGACACCGTGTTCTTCTTCAAACGCCTTCGCAACTTCTTTCGTCGTTTCCGACTTTTCAATATCTTCCCAAATTACGATTTTTTCTGGCTTGTTCTCGTTAGTAGAACCGCCTTCGTTAGTAGAACTGTTGTCCGTACCGCCACCACATGCAGCAAGTGCACCGAAAGCGAATACTGCTGTTGAAAGTCCTGCTACCATTTTTTTCATCTTCATGATGAAAAACCTCCCCAAGGAATAGTATGGTCAGATTTGCGAAATCGCACCGACCTACTGATTTTAAACAACTCCGCTACAGAATCAGTAGGTTAGTGAAAACGTTTGCATCCTCACCTCAATTTTTATTATACAGTTGTGTAAGCGTTTTACAAGACTTTTTTTTAGGAATTTTTCCTGCTGTTGTCCCATTTATCTCTTTTTGAAGTTTTTGTAGGTGTTTTTCTTATGAAACAAGGAATCGAACGATTGACAAAATGTAAACGCTTTATTACCCTTTGCTTGAGCAAACGTTTTCACAACTGTTGTTTCTTTTCTGAACAGACAGTGTAAAATGGTTATAACCCTTAATAGAGAAAGGAATTCAAACCCATGATCAAAGAAGCCATCTACCACCGCGCCATGTCCCCTTTCGTGTACAAGTATGACCGAGAAACGATACATATTCGCTTCCATACGAAAAGAAATGATATCCAATCTGTTGACTTAATTTGGAACGACCCGTACGACTGGCACTCGGAAGACCCAGCCATGTGGAATTTCGACCCGGACAAGCCGAGCTTTTGGCGCACGTTCGAGACACCGATGGAAAAAATCGGCCATGATGATCAATACGACTATTGGTTCATCGCCATCAAACCGCCATTCCGCCGCCTCCGTTACGGCTTCCGGCTCCATGACGGCAATGAGACGGCCGTCTATACGGAAAAAGGTTGGTTCGAAGATAAACCGCTCGACGACACGGGCTACTATTTCTGCATCCCGTTCATCAACCCGGTCGACATCTTCCACGCCCCATCGTGGGTGAAGGACACAGTCTGGTATCAAATCTTCCCGGACCGGTTCGCGAACGGTGACCCTTCTAACGACCCCGAAGGTACGTTGCCGTGGAATAGTACCGAGCCGACGGTCACCAACTTCTTTGGCGGCGACTTCCAAGGAATCATCGATCATATTGACCACATCGTCGACCTCGGCATCACCGGCATTTACTTTTGCCCGATCTTCAAGGCAACGACGAACCATAAATATGATACGCTCGATTATATGGAAATCGATCCACAATTCGGGACGAAGGAGCAGTTCAAACAACTCGTCGATCTTCTCCACGAGAACGGTATCAAAGTCATGCTCGACGCCGTCTTCAACCATGTCGGCTACAACCACCCTTGGTTCTTAGACGTCGTCGAAAAAGGACCACAGTCAGAGTACCGTGACTGGTTCTATCTTCGTGACTTCCCGATCGAGACGACGCCGAAGCCGAACTACGACACGTTCGCGTTCGAAAAAAACATGCCGAAAATCAATACGGAGCACCCGGCGTTGAAAGCTTATCTATTAGAAGTGGCCCGCTACTGGGTCGAAGAATTCGGCATCGACGGATGGCGGTTAGACGTGGCCAACGAGGTTGATCACGCGTTCTGGCGCGATTTCCGTAAAACGGTCAAACAAGCGAATCCGGATGCGTACATCCTCGGTGAGATTTGGCACGATGCGCAGCCATGGCTCAAAGGTGACCAGTTCGATGCGGTCATGAACTATCCGTTCACGAACGCGAGCCTCAACTATTTCGCGCTCGACCGGACGTCTGCTTCCGAGTTTCGCAATGAGTTGACACGCGTCGAGATGATGAACACGACGAACGTGAACGAAGTGACGTTCAACTTGATCGACTCGCACGACACCCCGCGCGCCCTCACTCGGGCAAAAGGGCATAAAGGGAAGTTCAAGTTGCTCATGACGTCGATGCTCACGTACACAGGAAGCCCATGCATCTATTACGGGGACGAGATCGGCCTCGAAGGCGAACAAGATCCGGGTTGCCGTCGTTGTATGCCGTGGGACGAAGCCGAAGAAGATCGTGAACTGTTCCGCTACGTGCAGAAATTGATTCGACTCCGCAAAGAGCATCCGGTGCTCGCGAACGGCGGCTCGTATCGTTTCAATCTCGTCGACGATGAGGATAACGCCCTCATCATCGAGCGTTGTACGAAAGATGAGACGTATTTGATATACTTCAATAACTCAGATTCCGTGTCGAAGCTCAACCCGCTCGGCCATACCGGAAGCGCCTATGATTTACTGCGCGACCGTGATGTAGACTCGCTCGAAGTCGAACTGGCGCCGTTCAGCGCCACAATTTTAAAAATGAAATAAATTCGGTTTTCCACCCGTTTCGGCGGGTGTTTTTTTTGTTGAAAATAATTTACCAAATCCCTTTCTTTTTCATTTCAAAAGGAGTAACATGACCCTTGTGATTTTGACAACGTAAATATTTCATAGAGAGAATTGTAGAAAACAAGGGAGAATACACCATGCCGACAAAAGACACCGAACAGCTCAGTTTATTTAAAATCTCGTGGCCGATCTTCATCGAACTCGCACTCCATATGGGGACCGGGATCATCGCCACGCTCATGCTCGCCCATTACTCAGATGCCGCCGCTTCCGCGGTCGGCGTCGCCAACCAAATCTTGAACGTCTTCTTAATCGTCTTCAGCGTGACCTCGGTCGGAGCGACCATTTTAATTGGTCAAGCGCTCGGTGCCAACCGGATGAAGAAGAGCCGCGATTTCGCCCGTTCTGCCGTCAGCTTGAATATGTGGCTCGGCGTGCTCATGGTCGCCGTCGTCTTTTTGTTCGGCGAGACGTTCCTTCGCTTGTTCGGTTTATCCGATGAGTTGTTCGACCACGGTTTGTTGTTCTTGCAAATCGTCGGGTTGTCGCTGTTCACTGAAGCGCTCATCATGGCGCTCAGTTCGGTTCTCCGGAGTCATGGGATGACGAAGCATGCGATGCTCGCGACGCTCCTGATCGATATCATCACAGCCATCGGAGCGATGCTCGCTGTCATGGGCTGGTTCGGTCTTCCGGTCACGGGTGTCGCCGGTGTCGCGTGGGCCATCGTCATCGCCCGCTTCTCGGCCATGGTCTTGTTATTTTGGATCGTCAAGAAGCGGCTCTTGCTCCGCTTCCCGCTCAAAGAATTGATTCGTCCGAAACGCGACGACATTCGTGCCTTGTTACAGATTGGCGTCCCATCGGCCGGAGAGAACTTGTCATATCAGTTCTCACAAATCATCATCACCGGTTTCATCGCTACGATGGGCGAGGCTTCCCTAGCCGCCCGGGTATATGTCATGAACTTGTCGATGCTGGCCTTCTTGTTCACGGTCGCTGTCGCCCAAGGGACGCAGCTATTGATTGCTCGTGACATCGGCGGAAAACGGTTCAAAGAAGCGTATACTCGTGCCGTGAAGACGTTGAAGCTCGCCATGTTCGCATCGCTCGTCGCGTCGCTCGGACTCGCCGTATTCGGCAAGTCGCTGCTCGGCCTGTTCACATCGAACCCAGACATCATCGCCGTCGGAGTGCCGATTTTATGGGCGACGCTCATTCTTGAGCCAGGTCGTGCCATGAACATCGTCTTGATGGGCTCGCTCAAATCGGTCGGTGACGTTCGCTTCCCGGTCATGATCGGGATCGCCTCGATGTGGGGCGTCGCCGTCGTCTTCAGTTATTTGTTCGGCCTCCAGATGGGACTTGGCGTCCTCGGAATTTGGCTCGCCTTCTCGCTTGACGAGTGGTTCCGCGGTTTCTTCGCCTTCCGTCGTTGGAAATACGGCACGTGGCAACAAAAAGGGTTCCAATTCGAACCGAAGCCTACTTCATAAATCGAGAAGGAAAACAGAGGAGCGTCATCCCAAACGGGACGACGCTCCTCTGTTCAAAATCATTTGAAGTTTTTCAGTGCCCTCCCATTGAAGAGTGTCTTTTCTCATTTGTTCACATGAACCGTTGACTGTGTTAGAAAACAAAACGGCTATTAGAGTGGGAAGGAGTCGGGCTCCTGGATAGATAGAACAGTTTTTTTTATGTATTGGGACGTCTTCTCTGAAATTCATTGTACACCGCATCGCCCGCTCGATAGCCGATAGTGTCTAGGACCATCAGAGTGGCTCCGTCGACTTTCTTCGGTAGATAGATGATTCGGATGCCGGCACGAAGTATCTTGATATAGACATAATCCGAATACTTCCCGTGGATCGGATTTGCAGTCCCATCTAGGGGCGCGAAGATGCCTTGACGGACTTGACGTTCGATATAGCCAGCAATCTCTTTATGGCGTCTTTCACGATAGAAATGATCGAGGTCACCTTCTGAGAAAGAGGTGACCTCGATTGTTACATCGTAATGAACTTTCATTTGCTCGAAGAATGTGAACCAGAACTTCTGTGCCTTGGCGATCATCGAAGGTCGCCCTCCTCTTCTTGAAGGGCAATCGGCATATAGATATCATCTTCATCGAGATCGACGTCCGGGACATCTTTTAACACGTAAGACTTGGATCCCAGCTCTTGACGACGTTCGAACTCATGGAAGACGGACGCATCGATGAATTTGTTAAACCGCTCCTCAAGGGCCATCAAACGTTCCGCGTTTGCGACAGACATGAGAACAATCTCTTCCTCTTCTCGAGGACTTCTCACCACAAAGACTTGTGAAGGATCATTCTGGATCGCGACTTTGACACGGGTGAATCCATCCTTACGCTTCAAATCTGTAGGGGTGAGCGTATTGCGATGTTCGATAATCATTGAATTGCCCCCTTTTAAAGCGTCACTTTAAGTGTCACTTCTAATGTACCTTGATTGTAACATGAATAATCGGGTCTAGCAAAGAAGACCTGCCGAGGAGGACGAGCGATTCCCACCCCTTAATTTTGGTGACCATGTTGTCCATAAATGCCAGCCAGCCATATCTGGTGCTGAAACGTTTAGTTGCCATCAGATTCATCTTTATACATTCCCGACCGCTTTCTCAACCTGACATGCTCGATCAACGCCTGCATCTTCGGGTTTAACTCGAGCTGACTGATCTGATGTTCGTTGAAGATGATTTTACTCATGGATGCGTTCCCCCGTCTGAATGAATAGGTTCATTATATCGATTCGACCGCACGCAAAAAAACCTGAATGCGCACTTTTGATCAAGTGTCTATCATTCAGAGTTCAGTTCACACTCCTTCATAGGGACGATTTTTAAATATTTATTTAGTGGGATGAATAGGATCAATTTTTTCAGGAAGGTGATTTTGTGACCCATTACTAACACTACCTTTTGCATCTATACTTGGTGAAAAACTGAAAACTGTCATAATTGTCATGATAATCAATATTTTTTTTACCATCTGATCATCTCCATAGATTCTTCATTTTGATGAAACGCTACTAATAATTTCTGATATTTAGAATGATTTTTATTTTTATAATAATCTAAGAGTTCCAAATATCTTTTTCTTATTTCAATATAAGAGTTTTCTTTCTCGATTAACCTTAAGTAATTAGTTTCAAGTAACCGATAATATTCTTTCTCATTTTTTTTACTCTTTAGAATCATTAAATCGGCATAAACCAAATATTTCTTATGAAGCTTACACTTTGAAGAAGTATTCTCGAAAGATGAAGTAAATTCTAAAATCTCTTCCTCTTGAAGATCGTTTAAATGGAGTTTGGTTTCCCACATAGCAAGAATCAAAAGACATCGATGTTCATTTTTAGTCGAAAAATATTCTTCGCAACTCTCAAAGACTTCAAATGCCTCTTCATATCGTTTTGCATTTTTCAAGAATATACCATAGTTATACCGCGTCTCGTGTAACATATTCTCGTTACGAAATTTTGATAGCATACGCAACAACTCAATATACTCTTTTTCTGCTTCTTTCATTAAACCCAATCTTGAGTAATTAATTGCCATAACCGACTTACAAGTTATCATTCTAGTGAAATTCGTCCCTTTACCAAAAGATTCATAGGCTTTATTCATATGAATTAAAGAAAGTGATGGACTGATGTTATAGCTGTAAATTAGACCTTTCTGGTAAAAATATTCTGCTTTGTCGTCACTCACTATGAGATCTTCATTTGATTCAGCGTATTCTGCAGCTTTCTTAGAGTCTTTATACTTATTCAAGAACGACATTTTTAAAACGACAAATTTACTCATGTCGGCATTGGACATTATCTCTAAATTATCAAGGTTGTATAAAAGAGATTCAGCCTTTTCATAATTTTTTTCGTTTAATTCATAGGCCAGTTGAGCCAATAGGTATCGATTCAAATAATCACTGACTATGTAATGTGACTCCTCCTTTTCCATCATTTCAAAAGTCGATTTCATTTGACTAACTTCACTGTAAGACCAATGGTAATAAAAGTCATCAATAAGTTTTACTAGTCTTTGATGCTGGTCTTTCTCAAAATCAATTTTTTTCCCAATTCTTTCGAGAAGCAGATGTAATGTCTCTTGATTAGGAAGGTACACACCTTTTTCGATTTTGCTTAAATGTGAGATAGAACATATCCCTGTTGCGACTTCTTGTTGGGTTTTCTTTGCTTTTATACGATTAAATCGGATGATATTCCCGATATATTTATGCAATTTAATCTCCTCCACCTCATATTATCCCAAATTTCAAATGGTAAATAAATGCTATATTTTGAATAAAGCTTAGTTCAAAAGTCAATTTTTTAATGTAAAGGAGACAATGATTTTTAGGATTTTTTATTTTCACCAGATTTTTCACAAAAAATATTGGAGGTTTTTTTAATGTTTAAGTCGAAAACAATTAAAATCTTAGGTTCACTAGCTTTGAGCGCATCGATTTTATCAGGAGTACCTAATTCAGTGTCAGCAGTAGAAAATGATGTGCCTATTTATGCCCCAGTTTACGATGGAACAGTATATCAATCCACACTCACTAATACATTAGTAAAGCTTCCTAAATGGACGCATATTGCTACAAAAACATCGTCTCTTGTAGACACAGTAAACTATGAGGTTTCTCGTCGTGTATTTGCTACTGGAACTCTTACAGGTGAAACAGAATTTAAAATTTTGCAAAATGGCCTAAAAGTAACAGCCGAGGTTTCTTATGGGACGGATACCACCACATCAACTAAATTCGCCTTTAATATTCCTCCAAAATCCACGCGTAAATTAGTTTATGGTAGCATCGGTGTTGATACCACAGGAAAATTAGTCACATACTCTAATGGTTTGGTATCAAGATCAAAAGCCGTTTCTGCAGACTACAGCCGTTACAGCTACTCTCAGAATCTTGCATACTGATATATGAAAAAGTATGTTGCTTTATACGTTTTAGCGAGTGCTTTAGTATTGGCATCATGTAGCGAAAACGATTCATCAAAGAGTACTTCTTTGGGTAAGGAGAAGTCTAACGAGAAAACTGAACAAACTACCCAGGATGTTTCAGGTACAACACAGTATGTATCTATTAATGAATACATCGATAGTATGGTAGCTCAACAATTTTCATTTATAAGTTTCGAAAAAGAAGTAGAAAACAATGAATTGATCACAACCGTAACGTTCTCAGTAGATAACATTCTAAGTCCAAAATTCACTTCTACTGAGCAACAGTTTTACTGGAGTGTTCAACTTCCAACTTCTCTTTTCGAAAAGGTCTCGGACGTACCTGAGCCGGTTATGTTTGTTTCTGTATCTGCGGAAGAGTTAACAAATAGTGAGCGAGAAAAATCTCGTTATGCTAACTTTTATCGGATACAACAACGATTTGAAGTCTCAGAAGAACACGTCGCGGAAGTAGAAGAGTTGATTCAAAAAAAGGACTCTGGATACGCATTTAAACTTCATGATGAAAATTATGAAGAAGCATTCGTATTTGTTGATTTAGAATCTTTTGTAAATATAGACTGATTATTCAACAGCAAAATAGATATTCTCAACAAAAGAATTCACTTCAATCCCGAAGAGAATTCTTTTTTTACTACGCGTACTTTAAAGAATTTAAATGGTGTTTTTGCGTGGCGTTAGACGCGCCCACGCTCGTGCTTTTGACGTTGTCCTTACGCTCCGTGCCTCCCGTCAGAAAGATCCAGGAACATAGAGATGCGGCGGTGAGCCAGCAGCTCTTGTTATCGGGCCGTCAGGGGGGCAGCGGTGCGATGAGCGACTTCGCCACAAGGCGTTAGACGCTCACGCATGAGCCCGGATCACCATTCCTTCTCCCATGCCCCGTCCTCAAAGACTCCCCAATCCTCGAAGCGATACGTGATGAGCCAATGGACATGCATCACTTCATATTCGAATACACCCTTGGGTATCTCTGAGACGACGAAACTGACGTCCCCATTCGCCACCACCCATGTCCCATATAGATACACAATCTTGATCGGACGCTCTTCTCCATCCAGATAGATCACCACACGGAAATAAGGCGAGTTCCGTCCTTCATCAAACCGTACGACCTTTTCGACGCAATGTCCTCTGTCGACGACACGCATCCACTCGGGATGTTCCATCAGTTCCAAGAACACCGTCCGGACGAACGGATCCAATCCCCCGAATGCATAGTCATCAAATAGATTACGCCCATGCCGGGTACACCGAATCAAAAAGAAGCGGTCGCCATGACCGCTTCTTTTTTCATCGATTTAGGAACGCCTGCATCGCCTGCCGATGAACGTCCGTCTGACCACATTTCCGTTGCCAGATGATTTCTTGCTCGAGCTCTTCCTCGAACGACTTGGCTCGGAACAACGCCTTCATGCCCTGTACCGCCGTCGGTGACTGGGCGGCGAGCGTCTCGGCATATGTCGTCAACCGCTCCAAGTACGCCTCATCCTCGACGAGCTCGGTGACGAGACCGAACGTCTCGGCCTGTTCGGCGCCGATCGTGCTCCCGCTCCACATCCAAGCGAGCGCGAGGTCTGGGCGCATCAGACGTCGTAAATGATACGGCCCCCCGGCATCTGCGACGAGACCAATCTTGATGAAGGCCGAACTGAACTTCGTCGACCTGGCGACGAGACGGACGTCCGCCGCGAGCGCTAGACTCAAGCCCGCCCCCGCGACGACTCCGTGAATCCCGGCGATGACCGGTTTCGGACAAGCTTCGAGCGCCCGGACGAGCGGATGGTAGACCTCCTCTAGATAGAGGCCATAGTCGGCATCCCCCTCGATCGTCAAATCCTGTCCCGATGAGAAGGCACGTCCTTGCCCGACAAGGACGATGACTTGGACGGTCTCGTCTGCCACGAGCCCCTCGACTGCTTCCCTTGCCTCGCGGAGCAGCGTCTCATTCAGCGCGTTCAGTTTCTCCGGTCGGTTCCATTTGAGCCAGCCGACCCCGTTATGTCGTTCTAGTTGAATCGTTTCCATCCCAATTCCCCCTTTACTAAAATGAATCACTATTCATTTCTATATCGTCCATTCTGTTTCCTTCTTGTCATGAAAACTTTCTGAGTTCGATTGCCCGACGCTACCACTATTTGCTATTCTTAAAAGAGTCGTTCAACGAAAGGGTGGGGCTGATGCAACTGACGAATGCCGCAAGACAATTGAAACAACGGAACATCCCGTTCACGTACCACTCCTATGAAGTGGACGCGTCCGACGTCTCCGCCAAACATGTCGCCGTGTCACTCGGTAAACCGCTCGACCAACTGTATAAAACGATTTGTCTCGAGAACGAGGAGCGGCGCTACGCCTTTTTCCTCATCTCAGGAGAGTTAGATATCGATTTGAAGGCGGCCGCGAAAGCCTGGGGTGCCAAAAAAGCCACACCCGTCCCGATGAAAGAGCTCGAGGCGCTGACCGGCTATATCCGTGGCGGTGTTTCACCGATTGGGGCGAAGAAACGGTTCCCTGTTTTTCTTCATGACAACGCCAGACAAAAAGATACGATCATCATCTCGGCCGGCAAACGCGGCTACCAACTCGAACTCACACCGGCTGATTTGCTTCGGTTCACGGACGGTCGCTGGTTCACTCAATAAAAAGATGGAGGCAACACCTATGTGGAAAGAACGAATCCGCTCGTGGATTCCTAACTCATTTACGTTCGGTAACCTGTTTTGCGGCGTCTTGGCGATTGTCTATGCCGCGCGAGGAGACTTTTCGAATGCCACGTTATTGATTATCATCGCCATGATGCTTGACAGTCTAGACGGACGGCTAGCCCGTATGCTCGGAGTGGCCGGTGATTTTGGAAAAGAACTCGACTCGCTCGCTGATGTCGTCACGTTCGGGGTCGCCCCGGCACTTCTCGCCTACTACACGTTCTTTATCGATTACGGCAACTACGGTCTCTTCTTCGCCGCCTTGTTCCCGTTATTCGGTGCTTATCGTTTGGCCCGCTTCAACTTGTCGGCGACGAACGTCACGGCCAGTTACTTCTCGGGTGTCCCGATTACAGCGGCCGGCGGGCTCCTCGCCGTCGTGACGACGTTCGGGGACCAGATCAACGAGCTCCTCACCCCGATCTTCTTCACGGGTCTCGCTCTGCTCATGGTCAGCCGTGTCCGTATCCCGAGCTTTAAAGATGTGCCGCTTCCGCGCCACTCGTTCATCATCACGGTCAGTCTCATTTATTTGACGTACATGATTTTCGCCCGCTGGAAAGAATGGCCATCATTTTGGTTCATCGCCGTCACATTCTATGTCTTGTTCATTGCCTTCTCGTTCGTCAAGAAACGGAAACGGATGGCGAATTGACGGGCCCCTCTCGAGGGGCTCTTTTTTTTGCATGCATTTATTAGACGGGAACCAAAAACCTCTCTAGAATGGGGGTAGAGGTGATGAAATGAAAGTGTATCCATGGATTTGGAAATGGTTTTTGGTTTGGTATGTCGTCGGGGTCGTCCTTGTCGGCTTTGATTTGTTGCCGAGTTGGCTCGAATGGGCGAACCCTGTCTTCTTGTGGCTCGCCGGTCTCATCGGCGGCTGGGTGATTGCGGACGGTGTCCGCCACGCCCGTCTGATCGTCCCGTTCATCTTTTTCGGTTCGATCGCCGTCGAGACGCTCGGTGTGAAAACCGGGTTCCCGTTCAGTGAGTACATCTATGCCGAGGCGTTCGGTCCCACCGTGTTCGGTGTACCGGTCACGATCGGCGCGGCCTGGCTCGCCGTCATCGGCGCCAGTTTTGCCGTCGCCCGCCTATTCTCATTCAAGAACCGGACGCTCTGGCTCGTCCCGTTCCTCGCTGTTTGGCTCGACATGGCAATCGACCCGGTCGCCGCGAACGTGAAAGGGTACTGGGAATGGGCCAATGACGGTCTCTACTATGACATCCCGACGCAAAACTTCGTCGGTTGGTTCGGACTGTCGCTCATCTTCTCTTGGTTGCTTGACCGGTTTGAAGTCGAGGCGGAACCGTTGCTACTCGGACATGGACGTTATTTGTTCGTCATGCTTCACGCCTTGTTTGGCGTCACGGCCGTCAACGCTGGCCTCTACGGCATCGGTGTACTCAGCATCGTGACAGCAGCAGGCCTCATCTTGCTAGAACGGAGGAGCCGACATGATCGAAGCGAGCAAAAAGAAATGGTTCAATAACTTGTTTTCGACGTTCGTGAAAGAACGTCAAATCCGTCCGTTTTTCCATACGATTTACGTCCGGGCCGATGATGTGCCGACACCAGGATTGTTTTTGAGCACCCACAGCTCTTGGTGGGACGGGATGATCTTGCTCATGTTGAACGAATACTACTTGCGCCACGACGTTCACGTCTTGATGGATGAGGACGGGTTGCGCCGCTTTCCGTTCTTCCGTCACTTGGGCGCGTTTTCCATCAAAAAAGGCAAACTGTCGGATGTGCGCGCTTCTCTCGACTACGCCAATCGGCTGTTACTCGCAGGCAAATCCGTCTGGGTATTCCCGCAAGGACGCGAGTATCCACAAGAACATCGTCCGCTCGAGATTGGCTCAGGTGTGACGATGTTGCTCCGCCAGCCCGAAGTCCGGCTGTGCGCCATTTATTACACGTTCGCGTCGCACGCCGCCCCGCTCGTCTATGTGCGCTTCCGCAACCATACGGTCGTCTCCGAGACGAGACGGCTTCAAAAACAAGAGCTCGCCGAAGCAATCGAACGCCTATATGACGATACGCGCGACGACGTGATCACGCAGTCTGACCGCTATATCGCCTTGTTCCCGCCAAAGCGCAGCCTCGCGGATTGGACGGAACACTTGCTCCAAATTGGAAGAGGCCGCTGATGGTGATTTTATCGCTCACTTTCCTTATGTTCGTGTTCACACTCGTCAATTTACTATTTTTACGTCCGCTCACCGCACCCGTTCCCGCTCCTCCGACTGCGGTGTGCATTCCACTTCGGAACGAAGAACGGAACGTGCCAAAACTCATCACGAGTTTGAAGGCCGCCTTGCCGGATGAATGTCGCGTCTATTTATACGAGGACCGGTCTGAGGACGATACATACGAGGCACTCGTTCGAGCCATCGCTGATGATGTCCGCTTCACCATTTTCCGTGGTGTGCCGTTACCTAAAGGGTGGGCCGGTAAAGTCCACGCGTGTCACCAGTTGGCGAGCCGGACGACCGAACCGTACGTGTTGTTTCTCGATGCCGACGTGACGATCGACCCGACGTTCATCGGGCGACTGCACGGCACACTCGCCCGTGAAGGGGCGGTCTTCTTGTCAGGTTTTCCTCGTTTCCCGACACCAACGTGGCTCGGGAAACTGTTGATTCCGATGCAACACGTCTTGATCGCCCAACATTTGCCGTTGTTTTGGCGAAAGGTGCGTCATCCCGCCTTCGCCGCCGCCAACGGAATGAACGTGCTCGTGGAACGGAAAAGTTATGACGACGTCGGTGGACACGCCTCGATCCACAATTCATTGATCGATGATATCGATCTGTGCCGTGAGTTCAAGCGACGCAAAAAAGTCACATCGCTCGTCAACGTCTCGCCTTACATCACATGTGACATGTATGCGACGAATGAAGAAGTGTGGAACGGGTTTTCAAAAAACGTATTCAAGGGAATGAATGAAGCAGTGGGCATCGCCCTTTATTTCTTCTTATACTACGGCACCCAGCTGTCTGCTTTCATCGCACTCCTCGTCCGCATGGACTGGATCTCGTTCTTGGCGTGCGTGTTCGTCTTGCTCGCTCGACTGGCGATCGACGTCAAATCGGGAGGACGCCACTTTTGGCTCCATCCGTTCAGCCTCATCGCCTACTTGTTGCTCCTCGCGAGCGCGGTCGTGCGCAAATGGCGACGAAAGCCGATTTCATGGAAAGGCCGGACGTATCAATAATCTCGCTAGGAGGCACAACATGAAACATATCGCTATTATCGGGGCCGGGCTCGGCGGCTTGAGCGCCGCCGTCACCCTTGCCGTCCGCGGTTACGACGTGACCGTCATTGAAAAGAATGAACACGTCGGCGGAAAGCTCATGCCGATCATCACCGATGGACACCGGTTCGACTTCGGGCCGAATACGATTACGATGCCGGACGTGTTCCGCTCCGTCATTCGCAACAGCGGGGCCAACCCGGATGACTATTTTGAGCTCGTCAAACTTGAGTCGCACACGGTCAATCATTTCTCTGACGGTTCGACGTTCACGTTTCATTCAGACCGCGAGAAAATGGAAGCTGAGGTACGCCGTCTGACCGGCGATAAGGCCGACAAGAATCAATTGACCGACTACTTAGACGAGGCGGAGAAGTTGTTTGAAATCGCCAATAACCGGTTCTTCACACGGATGGATTCAAAAATCGATACCGGCCTTTGGGCTGACATGATGAAAGTACATCCGCTCAAGAGCCTTCATGCGCTCCATAAGAAGTATTTTAAAGACCCACGCATCATCCAGGCGCTCGACCGCTATGCGACGTATATCGGCAGCAGTCCGTACGTCACACCCGGCACGTTCGCGCTCATCTCGCACCTGGAGCTGAATGATGGCGTCTATTTCGCCAAAGGTGGGAACTGGACGATTGCAAAAGGCTTCGCCAAACGGGCGAGCGAGCTTGGCGTCGAGTTCCGGCTCGGTCATGAAGTCACAAAAATTGAAGTGACGAACGGAAAAGCGCATGCGGTCGTCATCGACCATGAAGATGTCGTGTCTTGTGACGCCGTCTTATTGAACGGAGAACTGCTCACGCAGTATCCACGACTCGTCGATGCTTCTGACCGTCCGTCGTTCCCGGTACCGACGCGTGACACGATTGAACCATCGGTGTCCGCTTTCGTCATCATGGTCGGCTTGAACAAGCGGTTGAACTTGGCGCATCATAACGTCTACTTCTCAGACGACTACGAAGCGGAATTCCGGGCGCTGTTCGACGAGGAACGGTATGCCGATGAGCCGACGATTTACATCTCGAACTCGGCCCATACCGACCCTTCGATGGGAGAAGCTGGCGACAACTTGTTCATCCTCGTCAATGCGCCGGCCCATATGACCGACATCGATGCCGAGACGTATGAACATTTGATTCGCCGACGCCTCCGGAAATTCGGCGTTGAATGGGAAGATCGCGATGTCGTCTTCCATCGCCGTGTCACCCCGCTCGACTTGACGCGTGATTTTTACGCATATTACGGGGCACTCTATGGGACATCGGCCAACTCGAAAAAAGGAGCGTTCTTCCGACCTTCCGCTCGCTCGGAAGATGTGTCCAACATTTGGTTCGCCGGAGGCTCGACCCACCCTGGCGGCGGCAGCCCGATGGTGACGCTTTCAGGACAATTTGCGGCCCGGTCGATGTTAGAGGACATACCTCTGACAATTTGAACATTTTGTGAACAGAAGATTCGACACTTGTCGACACGGGATAGACGTGATAACATCATATTCGAGTTCAAGCAGTTTTGTAACGTTTGTTACACCTGTAGCGATCGAATGGCTTCCCCGAGCCTATCGCGTTTTGAACTTGTCACACCCGAGAAAAAAGTGATGAGCGAGTTTCCCCACTCGTATCCCGCGGCTGGAACAGCATGCATTATGATGTTCCCCCTTAGTCCATCAAGCATCCTGCTTCAGCGAAGATGCCCCATTGTTTCATTCCCCATGAAACGAGGCACATCTTTAGGGTTCATCACGTCCGATTCGTTCGTTTCCCCGATGAACGAATCACACAACGCTTACACCACTTTTGGTCCCCCGCCAAAAGTGGTTTTTTTTGTGCACAAAAAAGGCAGCCGTTTTGCGACGGCTGCCTGATTTTATAACTTGGCCAACAGTTTCCCTTTTTGAATCGTCGAGACAAACGCCCGTTTCGTGAAGACGTCGTGCCCATTCTGCCGGGCCGCGTCCAAGATGCCTTCATAGAGCAATCCCGCCGCGCTGACCGGCTTCCGGCTCGTCGCAGGATATAAGTGATGGGTCTCCCGGGCCCGTACGTATAGGTGTTCGGCCCGGCGCGCCATCGTCTCCCAGACGTCGATGAACGCCGGGGTCACTTGTCGCGCGAACAAATCGGCTTCCGCGACACCGAACTCGGCGAGCAACGATTGTGGGACATAAATCCGATCTCGGTCGAGGTCTTCCCCGACGTCACGCAAAATATTCGTCAACTGCATGGCGATGCCTAAGTCGATCGCACCTTGTTTCAACTGTTGCCGTCCCGTCGCATCCACATCCGGCGCGAGGATCGGCAACAGCATCAAACCGACGGTGCTGGCCGCATAGTAACTATATTGCTCCGTCTCCTCGAGCGTCGCGTAGCGCGTTTTATGTAAGTCCCACTTCATGCCTTCAGCCAATTCAAAGAACGGTTCGACGTCCATGTCGTACCGTCCCCAAACGTCACGCAACGCCACCCAGAGCGCATCGGTCAGATGTTCACCGGCCAAGAAGCGATCGAACTCGGTCAAAAAGTCCGTCAAGCTCTCTTCAGGACGGTCGGATTCATCGACCGCGTCATCGAGCGTCCGACAAAACGCATAGACCGCGGCCACGGCCTGACGGTCTGGTTTGGAGAGCAAAGAAAAGGCCCGATAAAACGTGAGCGAGCCTTTTTTCATTACGTCTTCACAGTGACGATACGCTTCTTGTGTCGTCATGGTACAATGCCCCCATTTCTTCTTCCATTCTCTTCACTAACAGCTGCGAGCCGATCATGACGATCGGGACGCCTCCGCACGGATGCACCGATGCTCCGACAGCGTAAAGTCGATCGATATGCGCATACGGGCGAGCCTGTGGTTTGAACGCGGCCGATTGGGCCAATTTCGGAGCGATGCCGAAGCTCCCGCCTTCGAATAACCCAAATCGTTCCGCATCCATCGGCGTCCGAACTTTCATCTCAATGACACGATCCCTGAAGTCGGGGACCATCTGTTCGATCCGGCCAATCAAATGCTCGATCGCACCGCTCATTTCAAAGTCCTCACGCTCCAATTTACGTGGGACCGGCACGAGGACATAGAGAACGCTCATCCCGTCCGGTGCCAGCGTGTCGTCCATCAAAGACGGATTGAACGTATACATCGCCGGATACTTGCTTAGTTTACCATCTTCGAAGATGGTCCGCATCGACCCCGCAAAATCATTCGGCAAGTCGAATTGGTGGATCGGTAAATCGATGTCCCCGGTCACGGTGAAGTAAAGCAGGAGCGTCCCGCTCGACGGTTCGTATGATTTCGGCTTGACGCCATCAATCAACCGTTCCATGAGCGGGAAGTCGCCGTTGACGACGACCGCATCATACGGATGAACGACACCATCCACGATGACCGCGTTCGCCCGGCTTTGTTCCACCTGCACCCGTTCGACGTTCGCGTTCAACTCGAACTTGACGCCGCGTCGTCTCAACTCTTGTTCTACTTTCGTCGCAAGTGAGAAATATCCTCCCTTGACGTACCAGATTCCTTCTTCTTGTTCGCGGTACGGGATCAAACCATAGAGGGATGGGGTATCATATGGGTTCCCACCAATATAGAGCGTTTGGAGGCTGTAGGCGACGCGCAGACGCTCGTCTTTAAAGAAGCGTTTCATGTTCTCGTGGGCCGTCTCATACGCCTTCAAGCGCATGAGGAGCATCAATAGTTTCGGTTCGAACAAATCGGTCTTGCCTTTATAGCCCCGGTCTAAGAATGCATCGAACCCGAGGCGGTACTCTTCCCGTTTTTGAGTCATATACTTTCTAAAGCCGTCGCCCTCGTTGAACAGACGGTCGATTTCGGCCGCCTGACGTTCGATGTCACGGTATTTGTAGAACGTCGTGCCATCCTCGTAACGGAGGCGATAAAGCGGGTCGACCTCGATCAACTCGAGCTCTCGCTCCGGGAAACCGGCCTCGAGGAGCTGACTTTTCAATTTTCCGGGCAATAAGACGATGGTCGGCCCTTCATCGACGCGGGCACCGTTCTCGAACTCGACATAATTGAGCCGGCCGCCGACACGAGCTTCTTTTTCATAGATGGTCACGTCCAGCGACGGATATTTGTGGGTCAGGAGCAAGGCCGCGTAAAGCGACCCAATTCCGGCACCGACGAAACTGATGTTCATTGGCCGACACCTGCCCGGTCACGCAACAGGTTGGCGGTGATGCGCGCCGATTCAAAAATCGTCGGCAGTCCGCTGCCTGGATGTGTCCCACCGCCGACGAGCCAGACGTGGTCGAGCTCCTCGAACTGGTTATGAGGACGGAAATACATCATCTGTGACAAGTTATGTCCTAAGTTGAACGTCGCCCCTTCATAGACACCGAACGCTTCCCAATCGTTTGGCGTGAGCGGCTGGATCACCTCGATATGGTTCCGGATCTCACGATACGGCGAACGAGTCTCAAGTGCATCGAGGACGCGCTCGGTCATCGTCGTCTCGAGCGTCTCCCACGGTAAATTCGACAGGTTGTTCGGCACCGGGACGAGCACATAAAGCGAGGATTTCCCTGACGGTGCGAGTGTTGGATCAATCCGTGAAGCATTTTGGACATAGAACGAGAAGTCTTCGCTCAGCTTCAGGTCTTGCGTCATCTCTTTCACATTACGCTCGTAGTCGTCGGCGAAATGGATCGAATGGTGTGCGACATCATCATAGACACGGTCGAGTCCAAGATAAAGCATGAACGTCGAACACGAGTAGCGTTTCTTCTTCAGCTGTTTTGGACTCCAACGTGTGAGTGCGTCGCTTGGGACGAGTGTCGTCATCGCATGTGCGAAGTCGGCACCGACAATCACTTCGTCAAAGGCATAGTGGACATTGTTCGCTACGAGTCCGTTGACGCGTTTCCCGTCGAGCAAGAGGCGGTCAACGCCTTCTCCGAGACGAATCTCGCCGCCCTCTTCTTCGATGACGCGCGCCATTGCTGTACATAGTTGGTTCACGCCGCCAATCGGATGATGGACGCCGTAGGCATGCTCCATATACGACAGAATCGAGAAGCCGCCTGGACAATCCCAAGCAGACATCCCTAAATATTTGGCTTGGAACGTGAACGCGTACTTCAGCTCCTCGCTCGTGAAGTATTCCGATAACACGTCATATAACGATTTACCAATCGACAAGAACGGCAACGCCTTCAAGACGCGTGTAGCCACGTAATCCGTCAGCTTGTCATGCGCCGTCTGCAGGACCGGCATCAACTTCGACAGCTTGATGGCTTGTTCGGCCATGAAACGTTCATAGCCTTCCCCGTTCCCAGGGAATTGCTCTTCAATCGCCTGATGCATTTGATCACGGTCGGTCGTCATCGACAGTACCCGGTTCCCTCGATCGAAATAAAGGTCGTACATCGGTTCAAGGCGTTTCATCTCGACGTAGTCATGTAAATCGCGACCCGTCTCTTCGAAAATCTCTTCTAAAATATACGGCATATTTAAAAAAGTCGGGCCACGATCGAACGTGAATTCTCCGACTTGAAGACGAGACGTTCGTCCACCGACGAACGCCTGCTTCTCAAATACTGTTACCTTCACACCACGGCTTGCGAGCAGCATCGCAGCCGCAAGTCCTCCTGGTCCGGCACCGATCACGGCGACTCTTTTTTCCGACACGTTGAACAACTCCCTATGTGAATAGTCTCTTATGCTTCTATCTCATTATAGAAATGACTGGAGACAAGTTCAAATTTGAATCGGCTCGTCGTGTGTCCGCCATGTGTCAATTGCCGCGTTCGGCAATGACGATATACCATGATCCTTCCGGGATGAATGGGATAAAGCGAATATTTTCAAAGCCGACTTGCTGCATTTGACGGCGCAACTCTCGAATTGTCGGTAACGGATGCAAGTTGTCGTGGAGGGTCATGAACGCATTGAACGCCGAGGCAAACCGAGAGCCGAGCGGCGTCTCTGCGAGCGGAGTGACGAGGACGGCGACACCGGACGCTTCGAGGTTCTCGAGCATCCGTTCGAGCAATTCGATTCGTTTTTCTGGCGAGAAGTAATAGAGCATGTTATTCATCATGACGGCATCGAACCGGTCCTCATGATCCCATTCCATGAAATCGGCCACTTCGTAACGAATGTCGCCCGACTCATCCTGCTCCCGGGCTTCGGCGATGACGTCTTCTTCCAAATCAATCCCGGTCAACTGCCAATCGGGTTCGAGTCTGTGCAGTTTGCGTAAGTAACCCCCGTGGCCGCACCCGATATCGAGCATCGTCTTGACGTCGGCTTGCCGCAACAGCTGCTGCACGACCGGGAACGCGACCGTCTCGACGAGCGTCGACGTCTGTGCGACGACCTGGCCATGTGTCGCCCCATCGAACGTTTTCTGTTTGCCCGACTCTAAAAAGTCAGGATATGCGATGAGTGCCGGAATATGAAGTTCCATCATCTCTTGGAGCATAAAGCCGATGCTGCGCTCATCCTCATGCGACAATTGATATTTCAAACTACGTGTCGGGAAGTAACGCCAGCCTCTCTTCTTCAAATGACGAACGGCGACCCCAACGTCGAGCCAACGCTCCAGCGCGAGCTTCGTCAACGGTTGCTTCAAGCGAAGCGTCATCTCCGCAAAGCTGGCCCCGCCTTGGAGTGCATCGAACAATCCATATTTATAGCCGATATATCCGTGCCAAAGCGGCAGGAACGATTCGGTTTGTTTCATCCATCTTCGCGCGTGCAAGACGCGTGACCATTCATTCATCTGTTGTTCCATCGTTTCACCTCATCATCTTTATCACTGATTTTTTTATTTTCCCCTAATAATTTACGGACAAACAAAAAATCCCACTCCGATGTGCGAAGTGGGAACCAAACTTAAATGAAGTTGCTGAAGAACGACTGTCCATACGGCAACGCATAGCCGATGAAGATTGTCACAAGCGCGAGAATCGCAAAACCGCCGAACATCGTGCCCGCAGGTTTGTTCTTCTTCACACGGATGAGCGTCATCTCACCGAAGATGAGCGTGAGCAGTCCGACCGTGATTTTCACGTGATAGAACATGCCGCCACCGTTCAATTGTAAATACAAATAAAGTCCTGTGCCGAACGCGACGAGCAACATGAGTCGAAACACCATGTGGGCAATCTTCCCGCTCTTGTTCGCGTTCTTATAGCCGACGTAGGCGACAGCGAACAAGACGAGTAATAAAATCCAGCTCGTGACGTGCGTGTGTAGGAATGCAGTCAATGGCATTCAAAGTCCCCCTTTCCATTATGTACAATCTCTATTGTACACGAGTCGATCGCTTTACGGTCAAGCAGGACACTGAAAAATCTGATCGCCTATCAAAAAGAGGCCTGATCGAGGAATGATATGCTCCCCAATAAGTAGACAGATGAAATAACAAATCTGTTTATCTGATTGGGGAGTGTTTTTTTATGACGAGAAGTCGACATAC